>NZ_JAPDKN010000046.1 GCF_026163565.1 Chryseobacterium sp. YIM B08800 | reverse complement strand
GATTTTGTGTAAGTGCGATTTTAATTTTATTCTTCACTATTTTTTCATACGTTGGCAAAACAGATGCAAATAATTCAGCTCCTTTTTCTTTGCTGATGGAAGGATCTTTCATGGTTACTTTTTTTCCACCCGGATAATACGTATTTCCGTAGCCTATTGTCGGGATTCCTGCTGAATCCAAATAAGGTTTGGAACTGAATCCTTCAAATGATAAAATCAGATTGATTCCTTTTTGTGATGTTTTCATTTTTTAAAATATTTATAGATGAAAAAGATGAAGATTAAAAAAAAGATAACGATTGTAATGACAATCCAGGTTCCGGCTTGAGGACCATTCGCTTTTATTGTTTTTGTTTCTTCAAAAACTGCAGAATCAGCTTCTTTTATTCTTTCCTTTGAAACAGTATTGTGAGCCAAATCCTGAATAATATTGGTAAATTTTTCTTTTTTAACCTCCGATTTTTTATTGTCAACCTTTGTATAATGATTGTTGATCGAGTATTCTGCATTTCCAATGATGGAAATAATTTGAATGGTGTCTTTTCCAACTACATTATGAAAAACAAAAGGATTGGAGGGATCAGATTTTCCCGTGATTAATATTTCTCCGGATGTTTCGTTTTTCTTTTCTTTTAACAATCCATCAACAGAGGTATTTTGGGCTGATTGTATGTTTTTTACGCTAAGAGAATCAGCTTTTACTTGTTCTGTTTCTTTTTTATTTTCTTGATGAGTCGTTGTTATTTTATGTTTACTTCGGCAACACAATATGAGGCCACTGAATAAAATCAGCAGCAGAATTTTTGCTTTCATGAGTTCTATTTTTTGAAATTATTGAATTAGGAAGCCAGAAACAGGAAGAGAGGATTTATTGTTTTTATAAAAAAATTCCTAGTTTTTCTATTTTTTTAAATGTGACTTGATTAAAAGTCTGTTTAAGACTAATTTGAAATTTAACCACAAAAGGAACAAAAGACAACTATAAAGTTATTATTAGATAATAAAGTTCTCAAAAGAATAAAAAATCAAAGATTTTTAAAGATTTTTGTGTTCTTTTTTCTTTGTAGTCATTAATTTTAAATAGAAATATCTAAATCTTTAGCCGCTTTTATGGTTAAATAAAAAGTTTACAAATGATAGACTAAAAAAACATCCAACCTCGCCCTTCCTGCTTCCAGCTTATTTTACGTAAATATTTTGTCTTCTTTCACGTATTCTTTTTTGATACTTTCTAAAAGCATCTCTACACTTACCTTATAATCAGGAGACTTTGATGCGATTGTTTTTAAACTCACATCTTGTATGACGTTCATAATATTAGAGCCGGTAAGTTCGTATCGTTTTGCAATTTGGTTCAAATTAATCTCTTCAATCTGCAACTGTTCTGGTAAGTTTTGTTGCCAAATGCGCAGTCGCTCTTCATGTTTTGGATTATTAAATTTGATGCAGCTGTGAAAACGCCTTGTAAAAGCTTTATCCATATTATTTTTAAAATTGGATGCCAAAATAATAAGCCCAGAAAATGTCTCTATTCGCTGTAACAAATAAGAAACCTCCTGATTCGCATATTTATCGTGGGCATCTTTTACAGACGTTCGTTTCCCGAAAATAGCATCTGCCTCATCAAAAAATAAAATCCAGTTTTTATTTTCTGCTTTATCAAATAATTTAGCCAATTGTTTTTCCGTTTCCCCGATATACTTTGAGACCAGCATAGAAACATCAACCCTGAAAACAGGACGCCCGGTATATTTTCCTAAAAGACTCGCTGCAAGAGTTTTTCCGGTTCCCGGTTCGCCGTAAAATAATACTCTGAAACCAGGTTTGAGTTTTTTCTGCATCCCCCAATCTTCCATCAAAATTTGGCTACTGTTGTACCAGTCTTCAATGGTTTGAAGTTCTTTTAACGTGATTTGAGGAAGTATCAGATCATTCCACGATCTATCGGTGTGTAATAATTCTGCCGGGAAATCGTTGCTCATTTTTGGCAATAATTCTACTCCGAAAATTATATTGTTAAAAGCTTCCTGATGAACGCTTAATTGGCTATTCATTGGCGCATGTTCATGAGCTGAACTTGAAAATGCAATAAGTTCTTCTTTAATTAAAACCGATTTTGTACTAAAATAATCCAACGCTTTCAATCGTTCTGAAATAATTTCTCCGCCTAAAATATATTGAACCGCCTGAATCGTCGGATAAAAAAGTCTGCCATTTTCATTGGCTGAGCAATAATCAAACAGCGCACTACCTGGAAATTCTAAAAAAATACGTTTCAACAATGACGGATCTAATCTTGGCAATAAAGCCATCAAAAGAATTACAATTTCCTGATGAGAAAGCTCTTTCCCTGAAATATAATCTCCTAATTGAAAGCCTTCATGGTCATTCGTTTTAAATTCGGGCGCTCCTGTATTAAAATCTTCTGAAGAATTGTTGATACGCCATGTAATAACCTGTTCTAAATGAGCAAATAATTTTTGTATTTGTTCTGGTTCCATTGGTTTTTTAGTCTTTTTTATTTTTTAAATTCAAAATTTACTCTTCTTCGTCTGTTTAAATAAATTCTTTCTCCTAGCCTTATTTAATACGCTGATTAATCGTGTTTAGACATTTTATAATTTTTAAAAACAATTACTGAGTTTGTTGCTTAAAGTAAACGTCATTCATAATAGAAAGTCTTACCTAAACTGCCGAAGCTTATTAGAAAGTCTTTCACTCACTGGAATTCCTACTTTTTAAAAGAATCGATCTCCCGTTTTCACGAAATCATTCTTTACTCTTGAAAGAAAATAATAGATTTTAAAACCCAATCTATCATTCTGCCTCCTGGATGAAACTCTGATGATCGTGCATCAGAAAATTCCAATATTTCAAGAGCAAAAGGCTTCCCGTTACAGAGCATCTTACTCGATTGTTATTAAAATGTTTCCACATTATTTGTGGTTTGTTTTAATAAACCTCAACCGAAAAGTTGCCCACTTATGAATGCAAATAACTTTTGTAACATCTCATTTTTCATTGGTTTTTAGTTTTTTATTTTTGATATAAACAATTACTCTTCTTTTGTGACTAAAAATAAACCTCAACCGAAAAGTGATTCACGTTAGAGAGTCTTAGAAAACTGCTGATGCAGATACTTTTAGAAAGTCTCTCTCTCTTATTGGATTTCCTACTTTTTAAAGAGTCGATCTTACGCCTGAAAGAAAATAATAGTTCAACCATGATCTATTATTTTATTCTCGGATGAAATTTTATTGCTTGTGCATTAAAAAATTCCAATATTTCAAGGGCAAAAGGCTTCCGGTTATTGAAAATCTTACTCGGATGAAGTGATATATATGTTATTAGTTTATCATATAATTGATCAAATCGTTTTCATCTCTTCCTAAAATAATTTTTACATTCACCGGATGTGATCTCAATTTTGTTCCATTAACATCAATTTCTAAAAGCATCTGAATAAGAGAAAATGGTTTTCTATGATGTGCTGTATATTTAAATGAACCAGCTCTGCTAAATGTTCCCGATGGAGAAAACTCCCTGTAATCTGCATTGGGTTTGAAATAATTAATAGGATTAAGGTCTATCACCATTTCATTAGATGTTACAGGGTATTCAGATTGTCTGCCCCAAAATTCTGCATCCAACGGAAGTTCCTGATAAAAACCTGCACTTTTTTCATAACCGCTTTTAAGCGTTTTTTGTTGTTTGTAACGTTTGATGATAATCTTAGGTTGATATTTATCGATATCTAATTCGGTTAATAATTTTACATTTAAACATTTATAAACTACATTTCTGCTTAAAACATGTACATATTTATCTATTTGTTTGGGCTCACTTTCTTCGATATCTTCAATGTTTACATGTCCTCTACCAGATTTTTCGATATCTTCAGCTAGATAGAAATGATAAAATTTTTTCTTACTATTTCCCGTTGCTTTTACGTCTAACCCGAAATTAAATTCATTTAAATGCACATAATTATCGATGAATCTGCCAAATTGAGTTTGTGTAGGATATTTACCTGTTTCAAAATAGGTTTTCAGCTCCTCTCTTTGCGTGAATTTATTTTTTTCTTCCATGACATTTTAGTTTTCTTTATAATTTATGTTTTTAATATACTTTTTCTGGGAGCTAATTTTCTTTATGTTTTAAAGTTCAAAATTCATATATTTTTTGTTCTTAAAAAAGTTTTCCGGTCTTGTTATGCAGTAGTTGCAATAGCTTTTACCACTTAATAATCAATTAATTTCAGATTTAATTTCATAGTTCAACCTCCTATCTTTTTCAGATAAAATTTCATTTTTTTGCTTTCTCTAAAAGGAATAATTAGACGTTTTAAAATTTTTGAAAAACGATGTTCATTTGCTACTGAAAAATAAACCTTAACCGAAAGTTTGTCCACATTGAAGAGCCTTACGAAACTGCCAAAGCAGTTCTTTTTTCAAAGTCTCTCTCTCATCGGATTTCCTACTTTTTTAAAGAACCAGACTCCGTTTCCACAGAATTGATTTCTGCTCTTGAAAGAAACAACAGATGTGATTATCTATTATTTCGTTTCTCGGAAGAGATTCTAATGTTCACACATCAAAAAATTCCAATATTTCAAGAGTAAAAGGTTTCCTTTTAAAGGACATCCTACTCGATTAAGGTTATATTTTTTAGTTATTAGTATATAATTGAATTGCTTTTGAGATGCAATTGCTATTTCTAATTGAGAGCTCAAAATTCATCATTTTTTTGCTCTTATGAAAGTTTTTTGCCCTTCCTATCCTGTAGTTGCAGTAACTCTTATTTTTCTGCATCGTAGACAAAAATTTCAATATTTCCGAAATCTCCTTCCATATCAATAGGAATAGACTCGTCTTTTTGAATCATAAAAACATTTAGCCCAACAATGTGATCATCCATTCTTACAGCCATACAATCTATTGGAGATGATCTTTTAAATGGGATATTAATTTTGCTATTGATCCAAACTTTACCTTCGGGAAAAGCTTTTTCCAGCATTCCTGTATAGAATCCGGTTTCTTCGCGTCTCCAGTAAATATCTCCAATTGTGTTTTCTAATACGATAAATTGAGGCTCAAAAGATTTTTGATCTATATGCAGTAAAGCTCTGTAAATTTTATACTTTCTTCCAGGTTCTGTGGAATCTGAAATGCCTAAAGCCCTTTTCCATGCATAAATATTTTCATAATCCAAATTAGAAGCATCTCTTCTTGTTAAATAACTCACATGAGAATCTGATGACCACACGTGGCTTTCTAATACATTTTTGTCTGCCTTATTTTGAAGATTGCTACTCACACTGCCTATTTGTTCCTGAACTGTGGCTTTATCAGCTTTTGCTTGAAGATCTGTATTCAGATTAGTAACTCCCGTTTCAACGGCTTTTATTTTATTAAATTCTACTTGAGCTGTTTCTAAATCTACTTTAGCTTGAAGATTTGTATTCAGATTTGCAACTCCGGTTTCTACAGCTTTTATTTTATTAAATTCTACTTGAGCGGTTTCTAAATCTACTTTTGTTTCAAGACTAGCGTTTAATTCAAGAACCGCCGCTTTATCAGCTTTCGCTTGAAGGTTGGTATTTAAAGTAGCAACTCCGGTTTCAACAACTCTTATTTTATTAAATTCTACTTGAGCGGTTTCTAAATCTACTTTAGTTTCAAGACTAGCGTTTAATTCAAGAACCGCCGCTTTATCAGCTTTCGCTTGAAGGTTGGTATTTAAAGTAGCAACTCCGGTTTCAACAACTCTTATTTTATTAAATTCGACTTGAGCGGTTTCTGCATCTACTTTTGTTTCAAGATCGGCGTTTAATGTATTAAACTGTTCAAGAACTGCGGATTTATCAGCTTTTGCTTGAAGATTTGGATTTAAAGTAGCTACTCCGGTTTCAACACCTCTTATTTTATTAAATTCGACTTGAGCGGTTTCTGCATCTACTTTTGTTTCAAGATCGGCGTTTAATGTATTAAACTGTTCAAGAACTGCGGATTTATCAGCTTTTGCTTGAAGATTTGGATTTAAAGTAGCTACTCCGGTTTCAACAACTCTTATTTTATTAAATTCGACTTGAGCGGTTTCTATATCTACTTTTGTTTCAAGACTAGCGTTTAATTCAAGAACCGCCGCTTTATCAGCTTTTGCCTGAAGGTTGGTATTCAGATTAGCTACTGCGGTTTCAACAGCTTTTATTTTATTAAATTCTACTTGTGCTGTTTCTATATCTACTTTTGTTTCAAGACTAGCGTTTAATTCAAGAACCGCCGCTTTATCAGCTTTTGCCTGAAGGTTGGTATTGAGATTAGCTACTCCGGTTTCAACAGCTTTTATTTTATTAAATTCTACTTGAGCTGTTTCTATATCTACTTTTGTTTCAAGACTAGCGTTTAGTTCAAGAACCGTCGCTTTATCAGCTTTTGTTTGAAGATTTGTATTCAGATTAGCAACTCCTGTTTCTACAGCTTTTATTTTATTAAACTCTACTTGAGCTGTTTCTGCATCAACTTTTGCTTGAAGGTTGGTAGTCAGATTAACAACTCCCGTTTCTACAGCTTTTATTTTATTAAACTCTACTTGAGCTGTTTCTGCATCAACTTTTGCTTGAAGGTTGGTAGTCAGATTAACAACTCCCGTTTCTACAGCTTTTATTTTATTAAACTCTACTTGAGCTGTTTCTGCATCAACTTTTGCTTGAAGGTTGGTATTCAGATTAACAACTCCCGTTTCTACGGCTTTTATTTTATTAAATTCTACCTGAGCTGTTTCTGCATCTACTTTTGTTTCAAGATCGGCGTTTAATGTATTAAACTGTTCAAGAACTGCGGATTTATCAGCTTTTGCTTGAAGATTTGTATTTAAAGTAGCTACTCCGGTTTCAACAGCTTTTATTTTATTAAATTCTACTTGAGCCGTTTCTAAATCTACTTTTGTTTCAAGATTAGTGTTTAAGGTATTAAACTGCTCAAGAACTGTAGATTTATCTGCTTTAATTAGAAGATCTGCGCTCACATCGATTAATTCATCTTCAACAAATTTTATTCTGTTCACCTCTTGCTGAAGTGCTGATTTATCCGCTTTTGTTTGAAGATTTGTATTCAGATTAGCGACTCCAGTTTCAACAGCTTTTATTTTATTAAACTCTACTTGAGCTGTTTCTGCATCGATTTTTGTTTCAAGATTGGTGTTTACAGTATTAAACTGTTCAAGAACCGCCGCTTTATCAGCTTGTGTTTGAAGATTTGTATTCAGATTAGCAACTCCGGTTTCTACAGCTTTTACTTTATTAAACTCTACTTGAGCTGTTTCTGCATCGATTTTTGTTTCAAGATTGGTGTTTAAAGTATTAAACTGTTCAAGAACCGCCGCTTTATCAGCTTTTGTTTGAAGATTTGTATTCAGATTAGCAACTCCGGTTTCTACAGCTTTTACTTTATTAAACTCTACTTGAGCTGTTTCTGCATCGATTTTTGTTTCAAGATTGGTGTTTACAGTATTAAACTGTTCAAGAACCGCCGCTTTATCAGCTTTTGTATGAAGATTTGTATTCAGATTAGCAACTCCGGTTTCTACAGCTTTTACTTTATTAAACTCTACTTGAGCTGTTTCTGCATCGATTTTTGTTTCAAGATCAGCATTGATTGCAGTAAATTGTTCTTGAACTAAAGCTACATCCGCTTTTGCCTGAAGATTAATATTCACTCCACTCAATTGTTCCTGAATCGTAGCTTTATCTGCTTTAGCTTGAAGATTTGTATTTAGATTAGCGACTCCCGTTTCTACAGCTTTTATTTTATTAAATTCTACTTGAGCCGTATCTAAATCTACTTTTGTTTCAAGACTAGCGTTTAACTCAAGAACCGCCGCTTTATCAGCTTTTGTCTGAAGGTTGGTATTCAGATTAGCGACTTCAGTTTCAACAGCTTTTATTTTATTAAACTCTACTTGAGCTGTTTCTGCATCGATTTTTGTTTCAAGACTAGCGTTTAACTCAAGAACCGCCGCTTTATCAGCTTTTGTCTGAAGGTTGGTATTCAGATTAGCGACTTCAGTTTCAACAGCTTTTATTTTATTAAACTCTACTTGAGCTGTTTCTGCATCGATTTTTGTTTCAAGACTGGTGTTTAATGTATCAAACTGTTCAAGAACGGCAGATTTATCTGCTTTAATTAGAAGATCTGCGCTCACATTGATTAATTCATCTTCAACAAATTTTATTCTGTTCACTTCTTGCTGAAGTGTTGATTTGTCGGCTTTAGTTTCAAGACTGGTTGTAAATGTACCGAATTGCTCAAGAACTGCAGCTTTATCAGCTTTTGCTTGAAGGTTTATATTCAGATTAGCAACTCCGGTTTCTACAGCTTTTATTTTATTAAACTCTATTTCAGCTGTTTCTATATCAATTTTTGTTTCAAGAGCAGCATTTAAGGTATTATACTGTTCCAGAACCGTCGCTTTATCAGCTTTTGCTTGAAGGTTTATATTCAGATTAGCAACTCCGGTTTCTACAGCTTTTATTTTATTAAACTCTATTTCAGCTGTTTCTATATCAATTTTTGTTTCAAGATCAGCATTTAAGGTATTATACTGTTCAAGAACCGTCGCTTTATCAGCTTTTGCCTGAAGGTTGGTATTCAAATTAGCAACTCCGGTTTCTACAGCTTTTATTTTATTAAATTCTACTTGGGCTGCCTCTGCATCAACTTTTGTTTCAAGACTAGTGTTTAAGGTATTAAACTGCTCAAGAACGGTGGATCTATCAGCTTTTATTAGAAGATCTGCGTTCACATCGATTAATCCATCTTCAATAAATTTTATTCTGTTCACTTCTTGCTGAAGTGTTAATTTATCTGCTTTAGTTTCAAGGTTTGTTGTGAAGGTGCCGAATTGCTCAAGAACTGCTGCTTTATCTGCTTTAATTTGGAGTTTAGTATTCACATTGATGAGCTCTCCCTGAACAAGTTCAATTTTATTAATCTCACTTTGAAGTCCTTCAACCATTCCAACGGTAATATTTGAAAGTCCGGTTGCTAAATAATTAGCTTTGTTTCGTTTGTCCCCCCCTTTAAAAAGATACAATGAAAAGTTTCCTTTTGAGTCGGGAACTGCGATAAAATCGTTATCCTCAAATTTATACAGGTCAGAATTTTCTGTAAACTCTAAAATACTACTTTCTGTAGCTTCAATTAAGGTTGTTAAACCCAAAGCTTCAATTTTTTCTGCTAAGATTTTCTTGTCACCATTCAAGAAGTCTTGTGAAAACATGTATTTCGAATCACTCTGATCTTTCGTGTAAACTGCAGTTTTATCAATTTTAGTTTCAAGATCAGCATTTAGTAAGTTAAATTGTTCCTCAACTATAGCTTTGTCTGCTTTATTTTGAAGATCACTATTCACATTGACTAATTCATCTTCAACAATTTTTATTTTATTGAATTCCTGCTCAACGGTAGCTTTGTCTGCCTTAGTTTGAAGATTAGTATGTAAGTTTGCTAATTCCTCCTGAATTACTGGGATTTTATTCAACTCGCTTTGAAGTCCTTCAACCATTCCAACCGTAATATTTGAAAGTCCGGTTGCTAAATAATTGGCTTTATTTCGTTTGTCGCCGCCTTTAAAAAGATACAATGAAAAGTTTCCTTTTGAGTCTGGAACTGCGATAAAATCGTTAGCTTCAAACTTGTATAAACCGGAATGTTCTGCAAATTCTGAAATATCTTTCTCCGAAGCTTCGATTAACGTTGTTAATCCTAAAGCTTCGATTTTTTCTGCTAAAATTTTATTCTCATCATTCAAAAAATCCTTCAAAAACATGTACTTGGAATCACTTTGATCTTTTGTGTAAACATTTCCAGTGTTATTATCATTATCAATAGTAGCAAGATTATTCAATGATTCTTTAACTCCTAAAATACTTTTCCAGGACTCTATATTTTGCGAATTCAAATTAGAAGCATCTTTTTTTGCTAAATAATTCGCATGAGAATCTGAGGACAAAGCATGGCCATCAAAGGCTGTTTTATCAACTTTAGATTGAAGCTGATCTATAAGTCCTATAATTTTAATCATCGGAATGGCTTCATCTTTGTGCCAAAACGAAGACCAAGATTCTTTAAACTCTTCTTGTGTTGGAAAATCGCCGGTTTCAAAATAACTGTAAATTGTATCTAATGGTATTGACATATCGTTTATTAATTTTTTGTTTTTAGTATTATTAAAATTATATTTCCCGCAATACCATACAATCACAGGCTAATTGGTGCAAAATGAGCCATTATATAATATCGTCGAAATTGCTTCTTGAGGTGAAGCTCCAAATCCAAACTTTTGATGTATTTAGATTTATACTTTTATACATTCTATCGTAATGTTTCTCACTTTATCTGCTCTATTTCCTACAGCATCACTACTGTTCCCAAAATGTCTATAATTTGTGCCGGGCTCCAGATAGTCAATGATTAATAATTCATTTGTGTCGGTATCATAAACACTACACTCAATAGTATAATCTGCTTTTGTCATGTCTGCATTGTAGCTGAAGTACAAATAATCCCATTGGTCATAATGAGCGGTTACGGTATTTTCTGTCCTGTAGATATCACGCCAATTGGTACTCTGGCATTTATATTCAATAGGAATATTTGTTTTATTAATGAAATTAATATTGGTATGCAGTACGTTTAATTCTTTTGCAAAATTTTGTTTTTTAATGTAAAAATGAAAGTTTCTTCCATCTAGTTTTCCAAATTCAAAACCATTGAAAGTAGTTGGTAATTGGTGCCCGATTAATCTATCTACGCTATCATACAGGCTTGTTTCATAATACAGATAATAGTATTCATTGGCTTGTAATTTTTCGCTTTCAAATTCTTTTATAGCAACATTATAAGGTCCATTACCAACAAAATACTGTCTTTTTACATCGCCATTATCATGAATGTCACATCTGATTTCTATCTCTTGGTTTTCTTCATTTTCTTGAGCTACATTCAATTTAATGAATGAATTGCTCATATTATCAAAATAATATTCAACAAATCCATTGTTAATCGTTGCTATACGATTTGCTATCGATACGATTTCTCGGTCGGTGAGAAGAAGGGCATTCGTGTCGGTTTGATGTTTGAAAGAATCTATCAGATCTATAAATTGATCTTGCGAAGGAATGTCTCCTGTTTCAAAAAATGTTTTTAATGTGTTTCTATCTCTTATAGCCATTTTTATTGTTTTTGCATTTGTTTATAAATTTGTTTTAGTTTCATGGATATTTTTTTGAAACTGCCCTACTATTCTTATTTTTCAGAGTTTAAAACTCATTCTTTTTTATCTCCATTAAAAGTTTTTTGATGGGTCTATTCTGTACTTGCAGCAGCTTGTATTTTTCAAGACCAGATGATTTACTATTAGATTTCAAGATTCAAAATTCATACTTTTTTTATTCTTACAAAAGTTTTTTGAGCTCTCTAGTCTGTAGTTGCAGTAGCTTTATTTCATTAAAAATCAATTGATTCGAAGTTTGATTTCAAAGCCTAAAATTCATTATTTTTTCCTTCTTATGAAAGTTTTTCGCCTTCCCTATTCCATAGTTGCAGTAACTAACAAAAACGTATAGAAAAGATGATGTTTATCTCAAATTGAAATTATATTCAGTTATTGATGTTTTAAAAAAAGAAAAAGCCCGGATTATAAAAATTCGAGCCTTAAGTTTTAACTGATATCCACAAATGGGACAATATTATTTTTTAATCTAATTTAAAGAAGAAAAAAGTTACTGCTGCCCATTCTTTTTTAATTCCTCTTGCATAGCCAATCGTGCTGTGACTGCTATTTTCTACCGTCCCATCATCTTTGATATAACCAATCGTTGATCGGCTGCTGTTTTCTACAGTTCCATCTTTTTTAACGTAACCTACCGTAGAGCGGTTTTTGTTTTCGATGGTACCATCGCTTTTGATATAACCAATCGTACTTCGGCTTTTATTTTCAATTATACCGTCATTTTTAATGTAACCAACTGTAGAACGGCTGCTGTTTTCAATCGTACCATCACTTTTGATATAACCTGTCGTACTGCGACTTCCAGATTCTATCGTTTGCGCATTTGCAATGGAAAGACTGAACAAAAGGGAACAAATGAATAGTGTTTTTTTCATGGTTTTTAAATTTAATAAGATGTATTTAGATCCTTGGTAACATGTATAAAGATAATGAGTTTTATTGAATACAATCTACAATAGCAAAACTTATTAAATACCCGTTGTGCATTTTAAATTTTGTTTTTCGGAAATAAGTGAAACGGCTTTGTATATCTTATTCCAGTAGTTTTTTAAAATTCCTTGTCTATCCTTGCGTTTTTTAATCGCTAAGAAAGACAAAGTTCATTCAGATAAACTTCTTTTTTAGATAAACAAAGGCATTTTATTTAAAAAAGAAATACAATGATTTAAATATCAAGTATTTAAAAACTTCTTCAAAATACACAATGCATTATTAAATAGAATTTTTTAGAATTGTGGAGCTTATATTTATGACTCATCAATTATGCTTTATATAAATGATTTTTTTGAGAAGATGAAGATGAAAACCCGCACGAAACGATTTGTATAAGAACGTGTGAAAATACTAATCCCGGATGAAAGAATATTACTTCCGCATGTTAAAATATAGTTTGCAGAAGCAAGAATATAATTTACAGACAGGAGAATATAACTTTCGGATGCAAGAATATTACTCCAAGGTATAAGAATATAGTTTCCGGATTGAAAAATATAATCTCCGGATGCAAGAATATAAAAACATCCAGCAAGAACTTATAATTATGGCTCATCAATTATGTTTTTGATAAAATTTAAAAAATTATTGGATAATAAAAATGCCACACGAAAGGATTCGTGCGGCAGCGGGGGGAATAAAAAAACGAAGCTTCTAAAATAGAAACTTCGCTTTTATAATTATTATTTGAATGCTTATTTATCTTTCTTCTAAAAGCTTAAAATAACGACTGTAGTCTTTATTTGGAAAAGCTTTTTGCAGAGCTTCTAATGATTTTTTTAATTTTTGATAGATACCATCTGCTTTTAAATCTTCTAGCGAAACTTCAGTAAAAAGATATTGCCAATCTGCTATACCCAACATATCTAAAACTGCCTCATAATATTCATTAAAAGTGAGATTGGTTTTATAAGCTAAGGTTCTATTAATATAATAAATAACAGGCTCGTTAGGTGGAGCTATCCCATTCTGAATACTGTAGACAGCTAATTTACCATCGCCAATTTCTGGGCGAGTATCTAAAACACGAAATGTCTTCCACAGAGCTATTTCTTCAGGGGTTTGGCCTTTAAACCAAAGTTTAGCATCATAATCTAAAAGAGATAATCCTGGGTAAAGATTCTCTATATTAAATTCTATCTGAGAAGCAAAATCATCTATTTGAAACCAAGAATGAAAATGAAATTCATCTATATTTAACACATCTACAAATCTCTCAGATACCTTCTCATAACCTAGTTTAGTAAATTTATTAATTCTAAATGCAACTGTTTCATTATCTGGAATGAAAACTTTACAATTAATAATTGCCTCTTCTAAATAATCTGATTTAATTGCTGTTTCTAAATTTTTAAACTCTTCAGTGATTTTAAATTCCATATTTTTTTTATGCTAAAATGTTATTAAATTATCTAATTTGGCTCGGCTCAATATAGCTAAATTTTCCTGATTTCTAATAGTGCTTAAATTCATTTTAGAATCTAATTTAATCTCTATGCTTTCTAAATTTAAATATCCCCCATTCTGTTTTAAAACATTAGCAAAACCTTTTGTAACTCGTAATGTTTTTTCCATTTCTGTTGCATCCCAATTGTTAGCTTTCATATCAAAAGCTTGGAATTCCATTTCCGGATAATCCGGACTCATATGAAATTCTTTGATAGGATTGTTCCGCTTCCAATCTTTTCCAACTCTGGAATAGGTTCCATAGCTTGCAAATAAGAATTTAGGAAAAACTTTTCCATTATAATATTCAATATTAAATTTGTACCATATTACCTTCCTTTGTTCTTTCGGAGCTTTTTTAGCTAAATAAATTGCATTAAGTTCTAAACCTTGAGAAAACTTTTTATTGATATTTCCTAAAGCAGGTGTTAAATTTGAATCTACAGCATTACCCCCGCTGCCGCACGATTGTATCGTGTGGTTTAATATTCATAATCTTTTAAACATCCAGCAAGAACTTATAATTATGACTCATCAATTATGTTTTTATAAAGATAAAAATTTAAAAAAATTATTGGATAATAAAAATGCCACACGAAAGGATTCGTGCGGCAGCAGGGGGGGGCTTTAATTTTAATTATTAATTGTTTTACTCTGCATTATAATCAGCTAAGCTATTAGCTTCTTCTGGAGCTTGATATTTTTCAACAACGATAAGTTCTCCTGGATTTTTCACCTGATTTATTTTTAAATCGTGTGAGTGACGCCATTCTGGTTCTTTAACACCAAAAGTTAAATCATATATTATTTTCATTCCTTCATTTGTTTCAGCTACATAAAAAAGTTTATTATATCCTAATTCTCTTCCAGTATTTTCTGTGTAACTTGTATAGCAAGCAAAAATTTCATCATTAACTAACCATCTTTCTAATCCTTCTCCTACTTTTGGATTTTTGTATTGCTTAATTTGAAATAAAGTTCGTGGGATTATTTTTTCAGATTTTTTCAGATATCTATTAACCCAAATCTCATCTCCGATAATCCTGTCTATACTACCACCTCTTCCAAAAAGGTTGGAGTTTATTGAATGATAAAATGAGTAAGCATCTCTTTCCAATTCATTGTACTGTAAATCGGAAATTTGAATATCATATTTGCCTTTATTTGCTTTAAATTCTGCTTCAATATAATTTTCGATAAGTTCTTTTATTTCTTTCATTTTTTTTATTTTGTTCCAAATAATAAGTCTGATTCTTTTATTTCAAATATTGCAAAATCAATTTCTTCTTTATTACTGTCCCCCGCTGCCGCACGATTGAATCGTGTGGTTTAATAACCATAATCTTTTAAACATCCACTAAGAACTTATAATTATGACTCATCAATGATGTTTTTATAAAGATAAAAATTAAAAAAATTATTGGATAATAAAAATGCCACACGAAAAAATTCGTGCGGCAGCGGAGGGGATATTCCAATTCTGTAAATTCTAAAATAAATTTTTTAACGTCTTCTAATGTATAATTCATGATTTTTTAGTTTTAAATCATTAAAAAACAAAACTTCTAAAGTAGAAGTGTTGTTTTTTTAAATTATCCTTTGTTGTAATCTGCTATCCAAGTAGGATGCTCAGGTTCAACAACTCTTAATGTTTCCATTAATGTACCATCTTTTTTTATTGTGATATCTTCAATATAGGTATTAGATCTTTCATTATATATCCACTCAATAACTTCTTCATTTCGTCTTCTTTCAGAATTTAGTTTTCTTTCTGTTATTATTTTTAGTTCGTCATTAACGATTCCAACACTTATATTATTTGGATATACATCAACTCCCATGTCTAAATTTGCACCTAAAAAACAAGAAAAAACTATATCAGAATCCGTATTAACTATTCCTTTTCCAAATGAAGGTTCTTTATACTTACGTATTAGAAATAATTTTCTTTTTCGTAAATTTCTTTTCTTAATAGATAATTCTTCTTCATTCATTAAAGACTCATTTCTATACTTGCTAATTGTTGAGAAATAGCCATAACGATTACCATAATAACTTTCAAGTTTTTCAACTAAAAAATTCCATCTATCGGTATCTATTGAATTATCATGTGCTCCTAATCCATATTGATATTCTAATTCCGTAAATTCCGAAATAAATTTTTTAACGTCTTCTAATGTAGAATTCATGATTTTTTTAGTGACTTAAAACTAAAAAAAGCAAAACTTCTAAAGAATAGAAGTTTTGCTTTTTTAAATTATCAAAATTATCCTTCGTTGTAATCTGCTATCCAAGTAGGATGCTCCGGCTCAATAATTCTTAATGTTTCTACTAAAGTTCCATCTTTTTTTATCGTGATGTCTTCTGTATATACATTAGACCTTTTGTTATAAACCCATTCGATAACTTCTTCATTTCTTCTTTTTTCAAAGTCAAGTTCTCTTGAGGATATAATTTTTAAGTCACCATTGACAATTCCTACACTTACATTAGTGGGATACACTTCTGCTCCCATTTCAACATCAGAACCTAAAAAACAAGAAAAAATGACATTAGAATCTGTTTTATATATTCCTTCACCGAATTTAGGATTTTCATATTTTCTAATTAAAAATAATCTTCTTTTTTTAAGATTATTTTTATTATTATTAAATCTTTTTAGGGTCATTCTCGACTCATCTCTAATAGTATTAATAATTGAATAATAACCAAAACCTATACTATAACAATTTTTAAGTTTTATCACTAAAGCTTTCCATTCTTCATCTGTTATTGAAATATCATAAAAACCTATCCCAAATTGATATTCCAACTCAGTAAATTCTAAAATAAACTTTTTAACATCTTCTAATGTATAATTCATAATATTCTATTTATTTTGTCCCTAAAAAATGATCTGGTCCGGTTTCAAATTCTTTATCAGGAGTAGTTTTTTGATTGTTCCCAAATGTAATTTTAGTTATTGTATAAAAGACATTTTTTACTCTGCGTACTCCTTTTGCCTTTGCACCAGTTCCTATTGTTTCTAATAGTTTTTCATCATTCATATTTAATAAAGCTTCTAAAGTTTTGTATTCTTTATATCGTTCTGATGTTGCTCTTTCATCTTCTGGAATCCCATCTACTTTTTCTTCTAAAGTATTTTTACGATTAGAAAGTCCTTCTCTTAATATATCTGCAGTTGAATTCCCATCATTTTCAAAACGTGTAACTTCTACGGTCATATTGAACGATTTCACGCCATTAAGACCTGCTGTTCTATCTAAATATTCACCAATAGCAACTTCTTTTTCTCTCATTGTTACCTTATTGAAAGTATCACTAGTAAGCATCAAATTATGTCCTTCAACATATCCAGAACCTCTTACTTCATTAGCTACAATATGTGCTCGATTGAGCCCTTCAACAGTATCTCCTTCTGTTTTTCCTCTTCCAAAATCATGTAAAGATATGTTTTTTGCAATAACTTTTTCGGTTTCATTAGTTTTATTATTATAAGTAACAAGAAATGTTTCAGAACCTCCTACATAACCATATACTATACTTGTTTTATCTCCATTTATTATAGTTCTTCGTATAACTGGTTTAAACTTATCATGTACATCACCTCCTGCTGTTATTTTCTTCCTTCTTTTTTCAGGAGAATCTAAAGATAATAATTCTTTATACTTCTTGTCAAAATCATTTTTCTCTTTTCGTTTTTTAACATAAGCATTCTCTGTATCTCCAACAATAATTCCATCAGCATCATTATTCTTGCTATTTGGCAATACAGCTTTGTAACCAATACGTTGTTTACCTTTCCTTTCTTCAGTAATAGTTAAATCAGTTTTTTTATCTGCACTATTACTGTTTAATAAATGTCCATCAACTTTTTCGGTGTTTTCTAATTCAGTTCCCGTCTCATGTATATTCTCCGGACTCGCTGTATATCTATAAATAATTTTATCGTCTTTACTTTCAGCTTTCAAAGAACTAAAAACAGGATATTTTGCCTTAGTTTTTTTAGCAGCTTTATTTGCTTGCTCAAGGGTAAGCTTGTTATTGTGGTTTTCATCTACTTTTTTCTCTTCTTCTTTTAAATAGATAAATCCGGCATCAATTTTCTTTTGTTTTTCAGGCTCATGGGTATTATCTTTTTTACTTTTCCCTACAACTTTCCCAAGCAATCCCTTAGCCTTACTCTTCACAAAAGTCCAGAACTTCGTAATTGCTTTCACAATACGTTCTCTTATTTTATGGATTACTCCAACTACTTTATCAGCCAATCCGCCAATTCCTAATAAGGAAGCTAAAAAGCCAATTAATACAGGGATCGCTCTGCCCAATGCATTTTCTATTGATTTGGCTACCGCACCTACATTTCCGCTTGCGATTGCTTTGATACTTTCCGTAAACGCTCTTACCAATTCCATAATTTGTGCTGCACGTTGGATGAAGAATTTTACTAAATCTATAATCGCCATTGCGGCTTTTACAAACGCTCCCACCGGAGTCATTAAGCCCATAATCCATTTGATACCCGCTTGTATTACCTGCGTCTGAACGATATCCATAATCGTATCCATGATCGTTTCTTTCAGATCGGCAAACTGGTCTTTCAGGTGCTCCCAAAGTCCGGCAACGCCGTCTTTACGAACAATCTGTACCATTTCAAAACCTGTTTCCAGAACTTTCATCACAGGCTCTCCTACTACTTTAGCACCAATGGCTCTGATGCCATCCCACGTTAAACCAAGCACCTGAGTTGTGATTGAGAAAATTCCTTTCAATGAAAACACATCTTCAGGCATTGTGATAGAAACACCTTTCATAGCTCCGGTTAACCATCCGAAGAAACCTGTTTTAAGGTGTGTCCAGATATTGGCTCCGAAATTGGTAAATCCTTGCGATACTCCCGCAATAAGATTTGACAAGAAATCAATTGGATGTGCAATGATTGATAAAATCACATCTAATGCTCCTGAAAGTAAATCGGTAAGTGTTTTTTTGATATTTTGAATGGTTTCCCACACGCCTAATGTTGCATCTTTTAAAGCACTTAAGAATCCTTGGTTACGTTTTTTAAACTCTTCAACCATTTCATCAACTTCTTTCAGGGTATTGTTGTATTTGGTTACCAAAGAATCGATTAATGAAGATTCTTTTTCACTTATTGAGTTTTCAAGTTGTTTAAATTGTCCCTGAATAGCATCAATATCGCCTTTAATGGCTTTCTTAACATCTGCAGGCAGATTTTTAATAAATGTTGTTACCTTTTGACGGCCAAAAGTAATAGCAGCTTTAGCTTTATTTAATCTGTCTGTTACTAATTTGGCGATAGTATCAATCGTTCCGTCTAGTTTTGCTAAAAATAACTTTCTTCCTTCAGTGAAAAATACATTTACTTCGTCTGGTAATTTTCCGTTCCAGCCATCTTTTATACGTTTGCCATATCCACTAACATCATACCAGCTTCCGTATCGTTTTTCTTTGTATTCGTCTGTTTTCTTAGTGACATATTTTTCAAATGCATCTTTAGCAACTTTAGCACCTGCATCAAACAACTGAGTTACTTTAGTTTCAAGATCATTTAATTCGCCATCAACAGATTTTTTAGTATCAGCATAAATTTCATTTAGCTGAGCAACAACGTCCTGATGTTTGCCTGTATTCTTTTCACTAGCCTTGTGCTGTTTTTGAGTTACGCCATCCAGCATTTCTTTTCTGCTGTGATGCATGCCTTCCATCGTATTATTGGTTTTACCTTGTGCCTCTTGTTTAGAAGATTCCAATTTTTTATTTTCAGCAGATTTAAATTCTTCAGGAGTATTTTCGGCATTCTCTTTTGCTGCTTTTTTAGCATTGAGCGCATTGATGAAACTAGGCTCATTGGAAGTTGCTAGCTGCTCATCCGTAATATTATTTTTTTCAAATTGCTGCTCAACTGCTTTGTAGCTTTTGGTAACAGGTTCGCTTAATTCAGCGTCACCTCTTTTACCAGGTATTGTAGCTTTAACATTCACTTTTGAGCCTATTTTCGGATCAGGCAATGCTGTTGCTACACGTTGCTGAACCTTCGATTCATTTGGCTCTTGTTTGGCAACCGTTTCAATACCGCCTGTTACATTATTTTTGGATGCAACGACATCTGCACTAGCCAACTGATTAACTTGGGCAATATTATTATGAGCTTCAAAATTTTCGACCTGTTTTTCATTGGTCGGCAATTCCATTTTATCTACTCTGCTTTTTAATTTTGCTTTGAAATCGGAAGGTTTGAAAGGGTTTGCCTTTTGTTGATCCAACTTTTCTACTTGTTGACCTCTTGCTTTCGATTTTCGTTCTCCAACAGGTACTGCTGCTGCTGCATTTGCATGGGTTTCAGCTTTTTCTTTAGTGTTGTGGGTTCGTTTTGTTTTAGCCGTGTTTTTAACCGAACTTACCGTTTGATTGAATTGTGGATCACTAAATGGATCTGTAGGTGTCGTTCTAACCGCAGCACCTTCTTGCTCAGCAGGTAAAACCAATCCTTCGCTTTCTTCTGGTGTTGCAGGAGAATTTTGAGCGGATTGTATTTCATTCAAAGCATTAGGTTCTGAACTCTCTGTCGTGGCAGATTCAGAGTTATTTTTAACGCTCTGATTCATTGTCGCTTGCTCTTGCGCTGTTTTAGGTAGATAAGTTCCCGATTTAAGATCATTGTAATCACGAGCCTGATCAACATTCAGGCTAGACATATAATCTTTTTCAGTTTCTTTGGTATCGGGATGACTGATATCGCCGGTTTGTGTCAAACTTTCCTGAAGTTTTTCGTACGCTATTTCCGAACCTTGGTCGTAAATAGTCTGTGAACCATGCACAGCCGAAACATTACCGTTAAGGTTTGTTGATCCTGACTTAGCTTTCGATTCTTCAGATCTTTGGGTTTGTACACCTCCTACTTCTATCTCAGATAAAGGTATAACCGATGGTTCTTTTTGCCGTTGATTTTTACTCTGGCTTTGTTGGACTTTATTGTCTTTTTCTACAGGTTTTGCTGTTTTCATTGACTTAGTTTTTTTATTTCATATTGAGTTAGAAGGCATACAAAACGCAATTGATGTGATTGCGCTTTATATACCTGTTGATCTGAGGAATCAGACCGTGTATGGTGAATTTTTAAGAATTGAAGCACTCAGCTTTGGGATGAGAAAGAGGTATGCTGAGTTATCTACTGGTACTTTCTTGCTTTTCTAAATATTCAAGTTTTCAAATTCTTAATTTCAAAATTCACTCATTTTTATGAGAATTGCCTGTTTTCTGAGTAGGAGATTCTGTAGTTGCAGTAGGAGTTTATTTTTGTGATTTATTTTTCTTTTAAATAATTTCATCTTTTTTCTCTTCCTCTTCCTCAAAGTGTCTCTCTGTTTTTACTCCGTATCTATTTTCGATAAAAAGATTCACTGCTGTATCAATCCAGTTGGGCAGATTGGTAGTGATCATTTTCAAGAATTTATCATAGCCATAACCAAGCACAAACAATACTCCTGTAGAATACCATTTGTCGTGAAGGTCTGCTCTATTCATTAAATAGCTCATTGTAAAACCTACAATTATAACAATTGCCAATGTGACAACATGTTCCCATAATTTCTTTTTCTCTTTGTTTTGTATTGAGACCAGTACTCTTAATAACCCTCCCGAAAATGCAATTGCAGTTCCTATTAATAGGGCTTTTAAACCATCCAAATTCATTCTTCCTTATATATTATTTATTAAAAATTTTATTTTTTCGCGAATTATAGATGTAAAACTATTCCTCATCAAGTATGTACATATCATCCAAAAATCTTTTGCTTTTTCGAATGTTTCCCTTTTCATTTACATAGGCTAATTCGTCAATAAGATCGCTGATGTCTTTTTTAGGTTTCTTCAATTTTTCCTTACTTTCTTTATTTTTTTTATTCTTTTTCTTGTCTTTCTTTTTCATGGTTTCTAAAATTTATTAAATGGTTGGTTGTTTTTTTAATCTTTTGAAAGTTGATTTCTCTGGCAATACAAGGTCAAAACGGTTTCTTTTCAGGCTCATATTTTGCCTAAAAACAATAGAACTGAAAAAGTTTAAAACCGTTTTTTCCTTATACTTTTATCTGCATGTTTACATTTGAGAAAGATGCTTGGAACATCTCTTTAATGAATCTGATTTTTGGATAGTTTCCGAAGTCAGGATAATGATTCTGAATTCTTTTCTACATTAATATATTAACAGAACTTTTGTATGGGTATAGACCAACTAGCTCTCAAGAATGATATTATATATTGTTCTTTCAGATAAAAACAGCATTTCTGTTAATTCAGTTACAATTACTTTCATCTGCTTATTCTGATTACGCTTTACATAATCAATTACAAAATTTTTTCTTTTCTCTACTAATTCTTTGCTACGTTTCATTTTTTGGTTAAAGTTTTTATGTTAGTTTTTTTTTCTAATTTTTTTCTCTCTGTTCAAATAAGACAACAAAGCCTCTAAAGACTTATTATAAGTCTTTAAACAGATGTCTGAACATTATTTAATTTTGATTTTTAGAAGTCGGTACGCGGTATTTTCTAACAGAAACGATACCTCCAACTTCTTTGTTTTAAATTTTACTTTCTGGCAAATTA
Organism: Chryseobacterium sp. YIM B08800; assembly: GCF_026163565.1. GTDB lineage: Bacteria > Bacteroidota > Bacteroidia > Flavobacteriales > Weeksellaceae > Chryseobacterium. The sequence goes on along the minus strand of NZ_JAPDKN010000046.1, from coordinate 19,117 downwards.
TTCTACTATTGTTTATAAGGAATCGATGTTTTATAAACATGATGTAGAAGCATTTACTCCTTGTAATTTGTTTGTAAAAGAACACAACATTCTATTTTACCTTTAAAGTATCTTTAAAAATAAATAAGCTTGTTCTACAAAATTTGTTTGCTCTTCCAATGTATTAATATTCTTACAGTTAGCTATAATTAATCGATATTTTATATACTAAACAGCAGCATTATTCTACATTTTTTGGTTTGTCTTTTAATTTCAAAAAAACAAAAGAGCTAAATGGTTGCTTTATTTTGAAGCGAGTAAAAAATAAACGCATTTTTTTCATTAATAAAATCATTTAAAAACGAACATATTACATATTAAATAAAGCACAAAAATCATATTTTGTAATTTAATTCAGATTAATAAAATATTTCCGGTTCAGTTATCATTTTATGAAACAAAAAATAATATTTACTTCTAAAATGCTTCAAATATGAAAAACAAAATATACAAAACATTGATTATCAATATTTAAATATCTATTTAAAAAACATCTAAATATTAAAATAAAATTAAATCTTTAATATAATTTTGTATATTTGCATTGTTCTTTCATAGCGACGAGACAAATATACGAACATTGTTCGTTTTTCAAAATAAAAAATGAACATTTTTCTTATATTTTTATAAAATAACTATAAACATATCAAAATGAACTATTTAGAATTCAAAGAAATCAGGAAGAAACTAAAGATGAAGCAGGCTGATATAGCAAAATCTATAGGCGTTGGTACCAGAGCCGTACAATACTGGGAAAAAGGCGAACGAAAAATACCGGAAACAACCGCTTATTTTGTAACCAATCTATTACAGGAGCAAGAAAACAAACTAAATGACGGTGCATCACCTGTCGTATTTTCAGATTTAAAAATCATGAACGTTCCTCTTGCCAATCAATATGCACAAGCCGGCTATTTGCACAACTTTGCCGATGAAGAATATATAGAAAGCTTACCCACCATTCCTTTTACCGACGATGTAGAACACCGAGGCGAATACATGTGTTTTGAAGTGAAAGGAGACAGTATGGACAACGGATCGTACGAAAGCTATCTGGAAGGCGACATTATTTTGTGCAGAAACATCAGACAAGATTACTGGATGAGCAAACTGCATTACGACAAATGGGATTTTGTGATCGTTCATAAAGAGAAAGGAATTCTGGTAAAGCGAATCGTCAACCACGATGTTGAGAGAGGCATTATCACCCTTCATTCTCTAAATGAATACTACGAAGATTTTGAAATCCACCTGGAGGATGTTGCAAAGCTTTTTAATATTATCAGCACTAGAAGAAAAAACAATAGAAGATAACTACAATAACCAATTTATTCAATAAAATCCTCAAAAAAAGTTGAGGATTTTATTTGTTTTTAAGCATTCTTGGTTAGCTCTCACAATAAGATGAGATTGCATCGATTTTGCCTGTTCTTGGTTCAACATTATAAATTGTATTTCGTTCAGAATCTTCGAATCTTATCCATCTTATTCCATAACTGTTAAATCCTACAGGATTATCACTTTCAAATTCTGCTAAATTCCCCATTGTAGCAGAAGTTACACCATCTTTCAGGTAAATTAAACTTCCAATTTGTGGGTTTAATGTATTCAAGATTACTTCCTTCTTCCAAATAGTTCCTCTCTGGCAAATAACTTTTTTATCCAGATCATAATTACCCGGTAAACAATAGGCTTCTAGAATTTTTCGAGTATTCCATTTTCCGGATCTAAAGCTAAATATATTCGACCAAGCTGAAACTACAGATGCTGAACAATGCCTTCTTGCTCTGATGTAATAAGCAGTTTCATTAGCAATAGTTCCATCATTCATCTCAATATATTCAATCGGTGTGTAATCACTTCCCATGATTACTCTTACATGAACAATATTGGTAAATTTATCATCTGTTGCTATTTGATATTCTATCGCATAAAGATCTGCCTCATCTGTAAAATAATCCATTATTATTCGATCTTCTTCTCCCAAATATACATTCTTAATATCCGGAATTTCGCAAAACGCAGGAGTACATCTTCCTAACTGAAAAGATCCTGTTTGTTGAGCAGAAACTCCATTTGCAGTTAAATCTAATATATATTCATATTCACCGGAAGATTGAATATTTGGTACCTCTATCGTTCCTCCATTTGTCACTGAAGCGATATTATATTGAGCATATGAACCTGTAGAGCCTTTAATTCTATATCTCAACACTGCACTTGCGCCTGTTGCCGGTATAGAAGACGTATAGCGTATTTGAAATGAAACATTGCATTTCTCTGTTGCCATTGCCATTATATTATGTTTTTATTGTTATTATATTTTTATTGATGTTGAAGGGATGATTTTTTTATAAATAATCACCCCTTTATCTATCTTTATACAAGATTATTATTTGTCATCAGCATAGATTTCCACTGCTATTGCTTTTTTGGCAAATACTCCACTTTCAAGATTAAGAACTGTGAGTTGGAATTCATAATTTTCAGCAACCAAATTTTTAACTGTCAGATTAGCTTGATTAGCACCCTCAAGTGTTACGTTTGGACCTTTTGTTTTAGACCAAGAATAGATTAATGTAGAAGGTCCGTCACCTAAGCCTTCCAGTAACAATTCTCTACCAGACAGAGGGAACCTTGAAGGTCCTTTTATATCAGCTTTAACAATCGGGGTAATTAATTCGCAGCAATTTTCCTTCAAAAATTCTACACCATCTATGGTAACTGTCGGTGCCGGTGGATTGTACCAATTATTATTAATCGAAATCTCCTGAACACAATCGCCGTTACTTACTCTCACTTTTACAATTGGAACATTTTCTCTGTTCAGGTCATAAAATGTGTAGATCACATTTCTTTTATCATCCGGATTTCGAATTTCCCAATGATTATTACCCAAGAAATCCCAACTGTAAGTGAAATCTTTATAAGGATCTCCTGAAATATAAAATTTAGCCTCTGTTTGATTTGAACTTCCGGTAGAATAACCCGCAGAAACAACACTGATACTAACTTCTGGCTGTGTATTAACTTTAATACTACAGCTTGTTGGTTGATCGTTTACAGTAAAATTAATTACCTGACCGTGTAAACTTACATTTACTAATTGAGGGTTGAAGACGTATTTTCCATCCTTTATTTCTACACCTCCACCAACAACATCAGCTTTTACAACTCCATTATCAGGAGATACGGTAAAAGGTATGAAAGAAGATTTAGAGCAAATTTCAGCAGTCGGCAAGCTTAATTCAACCGGAGTTTCTTTGTACCAATCGTCTATAATGATGTTTTGAATACATCCGTTAAGACTCACATCTACTTTTATCGTTGGAATTACATCCGGATTCAGATCACGGAAAACGTACGTAACAAAACCTTCCGAGTCCGGGTTTAAATTCACCCAATTGCCATTATCCCAGAAATCCCAGGTATAAGTATAATCTCTAAAGCCGGTTCCAAAAATTTTAAATTTCACTGTTGTTCCCGCTGAACCTTCAGTTGGATAAGTAACAGACTCTACATTTACATTCATAAACGATTGTGGAATCACTCTGATCGTACAATCGGTCATTTTTCCATTTACGGTAAAGCTGATGTCTTGATTATAAAATTCTGAACTTACTAATGCAGGATTGAAAAAATATTTACCATCTATTATATCCACACCTTCAATTAAACGTCCATCAATAAAGGCACTTACATCTCCGTTCATAGGAAATACCGTAAAAGGTACAGGAGCGCCTTTAGAACAGATTACAGAATCTGGTAAAGTTAATTTAACATCAATTTTTGGTGTACAACAGATGTATGGAAGTGAGAAATCTGCAATTACTCTTGTTGCTCTTCCAATAATGTCATAAACTAGTACAAAAGTATCTCCTTTTCCTGCTCCGCGATGATGCTCCAACCCCGGATTTTTGTCTACATACTCATTGAAGTAAGCTTTAAACATGTCCTTATTCCCTTTTAGTTCGCTAAAAGAAAGACCCATAATATCAAATCCCAGCTGCTGCTTGTCTCTGATTTGCTTTATTTTTTCGAAAGCCTCGTAATAATCCATCCCTTGATGACCTTCAATATTGTAAAACGAATTGTTATCAATATTAAAATCCAGCGGGTTCTGAATATGCATTTCTGATGACAGCAAACTACTGTCATATCCTAAATTTTCTCCGGAAGATCGGTTGCTTGTTTTATCAAAATTCCAGACTTTTAAAAACTCTTCTGTAATCTGATAGTAGAAAGGAATGGCTTTATTGCTAAGAGGATTTAATTTTTGAGATGGAGTAATTTTAATTTGTGCCTCGTTTTCAAAATCATCAGAATATCTGAAATTTTGTACCTGTTGTTTAAAACGGTTAATTAATACTATGACTTTTTTTGTCGCTTTATCATCATCCAAAACAGGCGAATTATAAAACTGATGTCTTGTGGAATCTAATTGTATGTTTGAAGTTAATTTGCCAAGCATTATGTGTTTAGGAAAAGAAACCAAATCTGGAAGGCACTTCGTAAACGCTTTAGGAAGCAGCTTTATAATTTCAGAATAGGTATCTGACAAATCTTTTATAACATCATAAGCATACTGAAAACCTGCTTTTTGATCAAAACATTCTTCTAATTTGTTTTTAAAATTTTGATGATCAACAGTTGAAACTCCTATAAGATTAGAAATGGCATTGATTTTTTCAAAAATATTTTTACCGTAATCATTTCTCACCAAAACATCGCGGTATAGATCTTTTACCTCAGAAGATGAAAACTGTGCATCGATTCCTCTGTCTAAAATAAGACGTTCTACAATTACGCGTTCCTGTTTTACTTCTTCCAAAATATTTTCAATAAACAAAGGATGCTTTTGAATTTGGTCTCTTTCAAGAATATAATTAATTCCGTCTGCTGTAGTAACTAGTACTTTCAGATTTCTAATCTGTTGTATTCCGTGATTGTCGCAATCTACACCTCTACAAGGCTTGATTTCTTTTTCATAACTTTCTAAATACAGCAACAAATATTTATCTTCTAAATTTGAAAGATTATTAACGGTTTGAAAATCTGAATTTGCTTCTTCAGCAGTTGCTAATTCCCAAAGCTCAATCTGATCAGTAGCTTCAATGCTAAACGAAGGGTATCTTACTTTGAAATTGTCGTAGGATTTAAAATGTGTAAACTGTTTATTTTCTAAGTTAATCGTTTTCAGATCACTCATATACAACTCTTTACTTACCTCATTTGTATTATTTAAGGTGAGCAAATCTCCATCAGTAGTTAACGCTACTCCCTGAGAAACCTGTATCTTGTCTAATTGACCTCCTATGTAGACAGGTTGTGGTTTAAGACCACAAACAATACCTACACCTTGCAACAATACTTTAGACAAACGATCCTGATCCTCAAAAAAATCTAAAAACTCATTGAATTGGGGAGATTTTACGTACTGTCCTTTAGTGAATTTGCGGTATTGGGTTGATATATTTTTTAATTGATTATCCATTATGATTCATTTTTTAATGATTTTAAGGTGATTTTCATAAACTTCTTAGGCAGAAGTGATCTACCTAAGAAGTATGTTATCTCTATAGAATATATAATCCTAAATGGTGAGATATTTTCACATTATTTTGTACCCCCACAACCATTTATAATTGCAGATTGAATAGCGCTTGCATTATAACTTGAGTTCCAAGAACCACCTGTACCATCAGCCAAATCTCTCCAGATATATTTTCCGTTTATTTGACTATTAACACCAGCTCCCAATACAATAACTTTAACAGATTTTCTGATACATTCAGCTTTTAATCTGTTCATTTCGTCAACATCTGCAGCTGTAGCATTATCATCATTTCCACCAGGTGTAATATCTGTAATGATAATCACATATTTCGCTACATTATTTCTAAATGCTCCTGCAAAATTGTGTTCTACCACTCTACTCAATGCCATATCTGTTGGTTCTGGTCCTCCAACTCCAGATCCAATGCTCAATCCGCCTCCTGGATTATTCAGCTTTTTAAGTTGATCTGTAAATGTGGAGATATTATTAGTAACAGCAGGCATCACTTCCATTGCCGTAATCCATTGGAAACGAGAATTAAGTCCAGTGTTTACAAATTTCTGAGATGCATTCAGGCTCGTATATGCAGGAGCAGTATGATAACTAGAAACAGTTCTGGAAGTATACTCATCGGCTAATACTATACCCAATCTATAATTATTACTTGATTCTCTTTGTATTGTTTCAACAATACTTGTAGCACCTGATTTAGCTGCTTCAATCTGACCTCCCATACTACCTGTATAATCAAATATGAATACTACATCCATACCCGAATCACATGGAGGCGGTGCAATAGTAATAGTAACTGTTGCAATATTACTGTCTAATTCACCATCATTAATATAATAAGTAAACGAATCTGTAAGAGCTGTTAAGCTACCATTATGTGTATATCTTATTTTACCATCAGCCATTAAAACTGCTGTTCCATTAGATGGCTGTGTTTTTATAAATACTGTTAATGGAGTATTTCCTAAATCATAATCATTGTCTTTAACTGCGATATCTACAAATCCTCCATTTGCTGTAGAAGCAAAATCATTAATTGCTACCGGAGCAGATTTAACACTGATCAATACCGTTGCAATATTACTGTCATCTCTACCATCATTAACACAATACGTAAATGAATCTGAAAGATTAGACGAGCCATCATGCGTATAAGTAAACGTATTATCACTGTTTAGAACAACCGTTCCATGAGATGGGTTTGATTTTTTAACAACCGTTAAGATGTCATTATCCGCATCGTAATCATTACTCAACACAGGGATAACTACTGTTTTACCAAGCATACATGAAGCTTTATCATCCAAAGCAATAGGCGGAACATTTGGTTTTTCTTTAGAACAACACAAGTAAGGCAATGAGAAATCTGCAAGAACCTGATTATTGGTAGCTGATCCGCAAATTAAAACAAAAGCTCCGCCTCTTTCTACACCCGCTAAATGCTCTAATCCTGATTTTCTTTCTAAAAACTCGCTTAAAAGTTCACTTGTAATTTCTTCTTTTCTAGGATCTTCTTTTACAATAGTTACCTCTTCTTTTGTTGGATCTGCAGCTCTTGTAAAGTCGACCTTATTTAATAATTTTAACTGACTGTCTAGTTTAGATAAGCTTAATAAAGCACTTTTAGAATCGGTTCTTTCTCTACTTATATCACTAGAGATCGTCATCAGCTGCTTTCTAAGTCCTTCTATCGAGACCGTTTTTACCTCAGTAGCAATTGCTTTTTCTACAGTATCACTTTTTTCATCTTTATTTAAAAGCAGTATAATGACATCAAAAGCCAACCCATATTGTCTTTTAAGATCGTTGATGTTTTGATATGCCGTTTCGAAAGGCATTCCCAAATGACCTTCAATTCTATAAAAATCGTTGTCATCAATATTATAATCTAACGGATTTTGAACAAAATCTTCTCTGGATAAATTGGTTGTATGATAGCTTAAATTATAAGTTTCTCTATCCGTTTTTGTTTTTTCGAAATTCCATTGAGTCAATAATGGTTTATTTACATTATAATAGTATGGAATTGCTTTATCACCCAATCTTACATTAAGACGAGAAGGAGTAATTTTAATTGGTCCGACGTACGCCTGAAATCCGTTTATTTTCTGTACAAAACGATTAGCAAGCATTACGATTTTTTCGTAATTCTCATCATCGGTTGTCGTTATAGGTGAATTATAAAAATTGTGACGAAGACGGTTATAATCTCCTAATTCCAGTTTTGCTCCGGCATGACCCAACAAAAGATGTTTAGGGAAAGAAGTTACACTTGGGCAACAATCGGCATTCAGATGTAAAATCAATCCTTTTATTTCGTTGTAAGTATCGATTAAATCTTTTTGTAAATCGTATCTATATTGGTAATCTTCTAATCTGGGTGACGTATTTTGAAATAAAGAATTCAGTTTATTAATCAATGTTTGTCCGCCAAGATTGACGCTCACTTTAAACATATTTGCAATTGCACCAAAACCATTGCTTAGTTGTGTCGCAGTATCGGTTGCGTTTTGAAATCTCGACTTCAGATCAAATGCGGATTTAACAGTAGCATCCAAAATAACTCTTTTCGCTTCTACTTTAGGCAAGCCATTAAAAAGCTCTTCATAAGCATTGTGAGCTTTGTAAATAGTGTCTTTTGCATCGCCACTCGCAATAAGATTTGTTACCGAGGCTGAATCTGCCAAAAGTACTTTAAGATTAGAAACCTGTTCTGCTCCTGCATTATCGCAATCAGCATCCTGACAAGGATTTTCTTCATTAGAATAACTTTCTAAATACAGAATAATCACTTTATTATAGATCGTATCCCGGAAGTCATATAACAGTTTAAAACCTTCATTATCTGCGCCTAAAGCTTTGTATTCTTCCTCGGTAACCAATTCCCAAAGAGGCACTTGCTGCCCTTCAATACGAAAATGTTTGTATTCGTATTTATCGATATATTCTCTATAATATTTGTAATTTTTAGCAGCAAAGTCGATGGTAGCTTCTGATGATGTAGCTCCTTTTTGACGAAGTGTAATTAGGTCTCCGTCTGTGGTAACTCCGGAGCCTTGTGTAATTTCAAGAGTATGAAGCAAAGAAGTATCGGGTGCCACTGCTTTTTCCATCATCACTTCAGGCTGCACGATTAAATCCACAAAAGTAGATTTGAAACCGCACACCACACCTACTCCGCTCAGACGAGTTCTTGAAAGCCTGTCTTGGTCTTCGAAATAGTCTATAAATTCGTTTAACTGACCTTCCGTTAAAACCTGACTAGGGTTAAACTTTCTATATTGGGTAGTTATATTATTTAATTTAGCATTCATTGTTTTTAGATTTTTATATGTTTGATTGTCCTAAAATTATTTTTCCGTCTGAGTCTTCGTCATCTTCCATCGCACAATCCAGAAGTTTTCCTGGTCGATAAATATTGTTCAGGTAAGTAAGAGCTTTTACTACATCATGAATACTTTGTCCTAAAGTTGCCGTGTTGTTTTTGGCTTTATCTGAAAGATATTTTTTAAATGCAACTTCAAAATCGGCTAAGTCGTTTTGAGCGGCTTCAGTTTCGAATCGATCTCCAACCCAGCAGATTTTTGCTAAAACGTGAGCCGGAATTTCCTGTCTGATCACTGTTTCGGCATAACGTCTGAAATCAGGATCCTGAAAACGATAGGCAAAGCCCGGAAGAACGACACTTACGCGGAAAGTATAAGGATCATAAACATCAATTTCGCAATCTTCACAAGAACTCATAAGCGCTTCTGAATATTTTATAGGATCTGCCAGAGAAGGATTTGCAATAGAAGAATCTTCCTGAAGGTCGTATGCAATTCTAAAAGTTTCCCCAATCGACATACATCCGATTCCGCCCATGAGTTTATAATCTTTAGCTGTCGGTTTTAATAATAAATGCTCAACAAGGAAAATTCCTTCTTCTGTGAAACCATATTTTAAATAATCTACCAGATTCACAATTCCTTTTTTTAATTCTCCTAAATCAGAATAAGGATTTGTTTTTTTGTGGGTAGCGATTACATTTTGCTTAACAGGATCATCTACAATCTCAAGATAGAAGTTATCGTTCAACGAAACACGAATTTTGATATTTCCAATTAAACAGAAATTATTTTTACACTCTCTTAATTGATTGATTGTATCTGCAAGGTTTTCGTCATCCTCTTTTAGTTGTTCTAATGCATTCTTAAGGTCTTCCTGATCTATTTGAATGGTCTGATAAATTGCTTCATTCAGATTTCTGGTTGCAGCGTACTCAATTTTATAGGAATTTACAGACGATAAAACAATATTGCTTTCTGCATCTTTTATCTTCCAGGTGTAGGTAAATTTATTGCTACCGATAGGTGTTTTAATAATTGAAACAGGCGATTGAGATAAAGTTCTTTGGGTGTAATCTTTAAGCCCCAACAAACGGGCAATCCTTTTTTGTGCACCGGAAATATTAGTCGTATTCCAAATATCTGTATCTGAAAATAAGGTGTAATTATATCCTAATCCACGGTCTTTACTTAATGATGTATATTCGTTTAAGAAGTTTTCTTTATTGCTTAAAACAATTTCGTCAGTAGAATTTCCGTATAATGATTTCATCAGGAAAGTATAATCGCTGAATGTTTCTGCAAAACGGGAAATCAAATGATCTAAAACTTCGTTTCTTCTTTCTACACTATTATCAAGCTCTTCGTACAATGAATCTGTAAGCTGATCTTCATTTTCGGTATCATAATCAGAAACCAATTCATCAAAGCCTTTGATATTTTTAAGAGCTTGTGTGAAATACGTTCTCTTTAAATCACCATTTACGCTTAATACTTCTTTTACTTTCTCAAGGTGTTTGAAATAACCGGCAAGAATTTGATCAAAAAACAATAAATAACCTTTTAATTGTTTTGCCAAAGCTTCCCTTTTAGGATTTTGATTTCCTATAATTCCTGATATTCCGACTCCATAAGTGTCCGGAAACTCATTTAAAATAGTCGCATAATTGGCTATATCATAAGAAGTTCCTTGCGGTAAAGTCAATTCTTTATTTTGTCTTGCGTCTTCTCTCAGAACTTCTTCTTCTCTTTTAAGAGTTTCAATATAATTCTGAACTTTTTCTTTATTGATATTCAACGGTAGAGACCCTTTGCTGTAACTAAATGAACTCAGCTCACACAATTCCGGTTTTCTGCCTTTTTCAATACAGATCAGCCAGTCGTTGTTTTGTTTTACCAAACTATCACAACCCGCAATAGAAATTTCATGAATTTCTTTCACACCATCAATCTTCATGATTTCGCTGATGATATCCGAAAGACGAACTTCTGTTCTTAATTGGCTCTTTCTAAGTTCTTCAGTATCAATAAAACCATTATCCAAAAGAGGTCCTTCAAAAATCTGATCTGTAGTAAAACCTCTGTCGAGCATCTGCTTCAGTGAATAAAAATGAACTTCCGGAGACAAATAATTATTGACTGCTCTGATTACTTTAGCATGCACCAATTCTTCGTCGGCTTTGTTGACAATTCCGATACGGGCACAAACAGCAACTTTTTGAATTTCGACTTTTTTAATTTCCGCTAAATCTTCACAAAGGCTTCTATTAGCGTGATAACGGTCTAATATTTTAGTATTGATATTAGATATCTCGCATCCAATACCATCAACAACGGTATCAACATCAATATCTTCGGCATAATCTACATAAAGATCATACATTCCTTTTACCTTAAAATCTTTTGTCTTTTTTCCGATAGGTTTAAAATCGAGATTTCCGGTTTCGCAATCAACATACAATGTTTCGGTTTTGGCAACCAACCAGCAATCTCGAATGGGTCTTTTATGCCCAGAAGCCATGCTGATATCGATAAATAATTTTCTGTAATCAAGCTCTGTTAAAGGTCTTGAAGGCAGAATTTCTGTAGCTTTTAAAAACTGGGTATGAATATCTTTCTTTTCGTCTTCAGAAGTCAAGATATCTTCCATATTCAGATTCATTCTCATCCCAAGATCTGTGATGGCATAGCTTAAAACTTCCAGAGTGGTAATACCAGGATCATGAGAATTGTAATCAGTCCAGAGTTTTCCTCCTAACTTTTCGATGTATTCAATACCTGTTTTGCGTAGAAAATGAAAATCATTCTGGTCTTCAGTTTCTATATTTTTGGGTATACTAATGTGCTTATTTTCTGACATGATTATGTTTTCTTCTATTTATAATTAAATACATACTTGATTTGTAATGCTAACTTTGTGTTCTTTGGCAGAAACCAAAATTGATTTCGGATCTACTTCTATTAAAGCCTGTTTTTGCAGCTCATCATTCACCGATATCTTCACTTCATCAATGTAATCTACATAAGGTAACTGCTCTAAGTAGCTAACAAGCTGATTAACATTCAGAACCACATTAAAATCAATTTCTTTTGCATCTGTAAAAGCCCAAGGAGAGATGTATTTTTTGATATCTTCATCTAATTGTTTCAGATAAAATGTTTCGTCATACTGCTCAAAGAATTTCACCTTCGCCTCTACTTTTGCTTCTTTGTAATTTGGATTAATTACCTGAGCATCAACATGCATTGTATTTAATTCGTTTACATAATTCTGGATTTTATTCAGTGTTGCTCTGCTTACTCTTGGCTGATAAACATCAAAAGCATTTTTATTTTTAATATTCGGTACCACCATCAAGGTTACATAACCCGGAGCCATGTAAGATTTTTCGGAGGTATGATTTAAACATTTCACCTTAAAAACTTCCGGAAATTCCTGCAAAACCAAATGCTCGTAATCCCATTGTGTGATTGCTCTGTGCTTGTGTCTCAATCTTTCACTTACACGTCTGTAAAACTCAGGATCTGTTTCCTGGTATTTACCGCCAAACGAGTTGTAGGGCTGATCAACAGATTTTATCTGAGCAACTCTTGTGATGAGTTTAGAAATGGTTTCTGCACCTAATCCGTTATTTAAATGAGATAAATCATTATCCTGATTCTGGAATGTCGCTAAAACTGCCTGAGTATAAATTCCCTGAATTTTGCAAACTGCATCATAGCTTCTTTGTGATCTCGCTCTGACCCAAACCAATCCGTCAGTAAATCTTGTGTGACTGGTGTTGATATCTTTAGAAATTTTAAACTTTACAATGCCAGATTCTAAAAATTTTCTGGTTTCATTCTGCAGGATATTACCCGAAAGATCAATCCATGTATTGCCGGAAAGAATGCTCCATTCTATAAACTCTTTTTCATCGAAAGTATCAGCTAAAGGGTTTTCACTTCCTTCCAACATCTGGATCAATAGTGAAACGGTTGTTTGTGGAGTTGCTTCCAGACCGATGTATAATTCACCTCCATTTTTATGAACCGGAACAATTTCCTGTATTTTAGCCTCTTTTTCGTATTGTCCGAATACATCTTCGTGATACAATTGTACGTCTTCGCTTTTTACAACTTCTCCTTCAGAACCTGTTTTTAAATTCAAATAAACAGAATCTTTCGCACTATAATTCAGCTCAATATCTTCCGCAAAAGGAATATACGGCTCGTTTGGAATCAGTTTTTCTGCTTTCGAATCACTTGATAACGCCAATGTATACAGTTTAGGATACACATCCTGTAATGAAGATTGGTTGAACGTTAATCTAATCGATTCACTTGTACCAGATTTATCATCATCATTATTCTTGATAGAAAATTGAGTTTGATAACCCGCACCTTCTATTTTTTTAAATACATCAATATTATTAGCTTTCGTATACCAAATCTCTTTGTGTAGTAATGCTGTATCTGCTTTAAAATAACCATCAGAACCTACAATCGAAGTTGTTAATTTTTGATAATCTGCCAAGCTGACATTTTGATTAGGGTTAATGACATACCCGCTGTATAAACCTGCTATAGATTCCGGAGTATTTTTCCAATTAATGGTGATGTCTGCATTTTCCCATTTTTTAGAAAACATTTCAGGACATTTAATAAAAAAATTAGACCCTTTAATCGGCTGTGCAGTGAATGGATAATAAGGTTTTTCTGAATTTAATGCACCATTATCATTTTCTATCTCAATAGATTTTACCCCTTTTACATCAACCGCTATTTCTATGTTTTTTACTAATGTTTCTGAAAGAGCTTCGTAAACATTGTAGTACTTTTCTCCTTCAATCATAAACCTTACAACAGGGAAATTGGTCTGAAAAGTTTCCAGCAAAACTTCCTTATTGTACTTTACAACCGGCTGGAAATCTCTAGGTAATGTAAAAGAAAGCTTTAATATGTCTTCTTCGTTTTGAAGACATTCTAAAGGAACACCAGATAACCATTCTTTTTCTCCACTACAAAGCACTTTGATATTGTTTATAATATCTTCATCCTCAATACCATGCAGTTTTTGCGCTGAATTTTCCTCAAAAACGATTGTAAGAGTTACCGTTCTTTCACCTTCTTTTAAATCAAATAAAGATGACGCCACCGAGAATCCCAGTTTAGCTTTTGGAAGCTCTTTGTAAATAGATTTTTTTTCTGCAATTGTTTCATTAGCGTTGTATCCGAAAGGCCACCAATAATTGCTTTCTTCCGGTAATTTATCACCAAGACCATCTGCAGTATTTGCTTTCGGAGCCATTTTCAGCTCTCTTTCTTTACCGTCGTTTAAAAAACTTTTTACCTCGACAACTTTTGCTTGATTGGCAATAAGGTCATCATTCGTTTTGTAAACCCGTTTTTTTCCACCAGCATCTTTATCGCCATCCAGCAATGTTCCGGTTGAAATTTTTTCCTGAAGCGCTTTTTTTGCCAATTCAAAAATCACATAAACTTTGTCTGATTTGGCATCATTTTTTTCAATTTGAAGTATTTCATTATAATAAAAATCCAAATGCCTTTTCGTTAAATTATTGAAAGCTTTTTTTGAAAAATCTAATAATTTTAAAAAGCAGACAAATAATGTTAAATGGGGTGTTAAGTTGCTGTCTTGCTCAAACTGGGACATCAAATCTGCAACCTGTTTTTTCATACTTTTGTACTCAACACTTTCTCTACGTGGGATAGCATCGGTATCATCACCCAGGAAGAAGTTTCCCCAGTTTCCTTTTGGTGTTGTATTATCATCTTTGTCAAAATAGTTTACACGTCTCGCAAAGTTATTTGCGAACAATAGCCAATCAAACAAATCGAAATCGTGTAATTCAAGATTGCCCGGATCTAATTCTGCTAAAAAGCGCTGCATTTGTGATTTTCCTTCACGGTAATGTGAAAATGTATCTGTTTTTTTCATTTGTTTATATTTATCTTTCTATGGTCAGATGCAATACTTATTGTAATGTTGGTAGTATTCAAAATGGCTACAGACATCCCGTAATTCATTATATTTCAGTTGCTTCCTCTCTATAAAAAGGAAAAACAATATTGCTTCTTGTATTGGTATTTCTTACTTCGTAGTCAACTGTTATTAAAACTTCTCCTTCAAGTTCTTCTTGGGTGTCGATTTCAATACTTAAAATGTTTATTCTAGGCTCATGGTATAAAATGGCACGCTCAATGATTCCTTTCATTTGGGTAATCAATGTTAAGTCTAGAGGACTAAAGAGCATTTCCTGCAGATCACATCCGTAATCGGGGAACATTACACGTTCGCCCGGTCTTGTTGACAATAAAATAATAAGACTATTATTGATGTCTTCTACATCGGAGGTCATTGCCAGTTTTCCTTCAGTCTCATTAAACTCAGGCGGAAAACTCCAGCCTGTCCCTAAAAAATCTGTATTTATTTTCATACGTTATTTTGTATTATGTTTAGTTATAGCATTTTGCATCTGTAACATAGAGTTTTAGTTTTTCTAACTGTTTTGTTATTGATGTTTTACTTTTTACTTGAGTTGAATATTATTTAAATGCAGTTTATCATTATATAAACCTGTGTTTAAATATTATCCACCTATTAAAACAGTAGCTTCACCAGCGGATATTACGCCTCCATGTGCTGTAGAATCTCCCATTCTTGCGGCGGGTTTTCCACCGATCATTACACTTGAAGATCCTGATGCAATCGTATCTGGCGGACCTGTGCATATTGCTTTGTCTCCTACTCTTGCGGCGGGTTTTCCACCGATTAATACAGTGGGTTCTCCTGCCGGAATAATGGGGCCTCCAACGTGTGGAGTTGTTCCTGTTACCATTGGACAGGTATGCATATCTGTAATTCTTGCTGCCGGTTTCATGATTAATTAATTTTTACTTGAGATCCTTTTACCACGGTTACAGCTCCGGATTTAAGTTCAGAACCTGAGCTGCCTTCTGCTTTCAACTGAGCACTTGCTTTCACATTGATATTGACTCCTTCCATCGTAATGTCGCCTTTTGCTTTGATCTTGATATCTTTTCCGCTTTCGATACTGATACCGTCTTTATTAAGAGTCAGAATATTAGAATGTTCATCTTCTATTTTAATAACATCGGCATCTTCATCCAAGATCACTTTTTTGCCTTTTGGAGTTTCAAGTGTGTATGAAATTTTATCATCATTAAAGATCATTTTCATTTCGCTTCGGGTAACAAATCCTTTTTCGTGATTATCGTCAGAAGCTACAATTGGAGCCGGTTTTGTACTGCTGTTTAACATTCCAAGCACCACTGCGTCATTGGGATCGTCGTTAATAAATCCGATGATCACCTCATCTCCGATTTCCGGTCTGAAAAATGAACCTCTGTTTTCTCCTGCATCCAGCGTTGCAACTCTTGCCCAAATTCCTTCCTCTTCGTTATTGATGATTGGGATTTGTACTAAGATTCTGTCTTCACCATCCGGATCTGATTCTAATTGTGAAACCACACCGATGTGTAATCCGCTTATTGAAGGAATAATTCCTGAACCCGGCATTTCGCTTACATCATAAGTTTCTGAAAACCATGTTGGAGAAAGCCCAAACTGAGCATCAACCAGCCAGTTTCCATCGACAATTTCGTGACGAACACCTGTAACATAAATTTTTCCGTTGAATCGGTTTCCGACTCCCTGAACCGTTAATGTAACTCCCGGTATTACCTCTGGAATTCCCTGAAACTGTATTCTTCCTCTTGTTTTTGCTAATTGCTGGAAAGTTGCTTTAGCATTACTCCAATCTTGCAGTTCGTTTTGGGTAAGATTTCCGCCATGTTTAAGTTGCAGATCTTCAATTCCGAAAACTTTTGCCAAATCTCCGGATGAAAGATTTCCATTAAGATTAATTGCAGGATCCTGAGCTTCAACTTCGGTCAGTTCCTGATCGGTATAGCTCCAGGTTTTAGCTGTAATTTTATTAAATTGATCTCTTGCGTCTATCTCTCCGTCAAATTCATGGACAGATGATCCGTAAATTACTGTTTCTACTTCTTTTGCGCTGAAATCCGGTTTAGCAACTTTAACGGTTCCGTTTTCAACAAAACATAGTTTACCATTGGCTTGTGCTCTGGTCAACATAAAATCCCAGTCTGAAGATTGATACTGAACCAGCTCTTTATGCGAATTTGAAGTCGTTTCTACATCGGCAGTTGCACCGCTATTACCAATCAATTCTTCGATGATATCACTGTCTTTACTGTCGTAGAAGTATTTGCTTTTTCTTCCTAAGGTCATTTTTACAGCCTTATCTCTACATTCGATGATGAGGTAAGAAGAGCCACTTCTCACTTTTATATTATGTTTTACAACAACCCCTTTAAAAATGGTTTCTTCTTCAGAATGATATCCTGCAGTGATCTCAATTTCTTTTCCTGGAATAAGCTGTTCTTCGTTACTTAGTTTGAAATCCTGTTCCGGGACACTTCCATCTAAAATAACAATGCGGGCATAAGGAATTCTGTTGACTTCTTTTTCTACCACGATGCTTTTCACTCCATATTTTCCCGGCAGCTCTGTACCTCCAGACATCACCTTAAATGTGACCAGGTCTGGATTTTTTGCTGTTTTTATGTATCCGCTATTGTTCATGTTATGATTTTTTTAAGGGTGGAAAATATAATGTGCTTCCTGGTTTTAATTGTCTGAAATTGACAAGACCATTTGCTTTTGCAACTTCCAGATAATACTTAGAATCTCCGTAAATCCTTTCGGTCATTAAGGGTAATGTATCTCCGTCTTGTACAGTTCTTTTGTGGGTAAGATCCGGGGAATTATTTTTTTTCTCCGCTGCCTCTAGTTTAGGACTTATAGATTCACTAAATTTTGCTTTTCCTATAGCTCTCAAGGGTTGTCCCTTATTATCAAACATCTTATACTCTACAGTAAATTCTGCTAATACCCCTTTAAATTCAAAATCACCCCAATTAAGAATAACATTGTAAGGTTTATGTATAGGACCTGCAACCTGACCTGTAGCCTTATAAAAAGCATCAACCTGATCTTTTACAGATGTTTTTTCAAAAGCTTTCCCTTTAATTTTATTGATAAGCTTATTTCCTGAATAGGTTTCTGTAACTCCTGTACCATCAAATAGAAATTCTAATTGTAAATCAGTTGAAGGGGATGCAACATATTTTAAATCGGCTTTAGCTGTTCCTAATGCTTGACCGGGTTCAAGTTCTGTTTTATAAGTAACAGAATAACCCGTAGGATTTATAAAAGCTGTAAAAGCCTTGTTATCAATTCTTTTTTGATAATCAGAGTTTTCGTATGTTCCTATTGTTAATTTTTGAAGTGCTCCTCCCATTATCTTTCTTTTTTACGTTTTTCAATATTTACTACCTGTTCCACGCTTTCGCTAATTGCCCGCATCAATTTTTCTTCATCTATAGAAGTGGCAGTTTGCGTTGCAGCGGCTGCTTTTTCGTCCACATTTATTTTAATGTGAAGCTCTTTTATTTCTATTGGCATTTCGTTTGTTTTTTAATCAATTATTAATATTCAAAACACTAATAACCAATGATTTAACATATTTATTTTTAAAAATCTAAGCACATAAAGAGTGTGTTCAGTCTTGTTATAGACCAATCCTTTATTTTTTTATCTGAAAATTTTTGCTGAATGTTATATGAAAACTAACACACTTTAAAGTGCTTAGATAGATTTAGAAATTACAAGCCTAAGCTTGCTAACGATGAGGGTATTGTGAAATATCTATATTTCAGTTCTATGGTTTCAATAGCAAGTTTGCTTTCTTCGGCGTTGAATTCTGAAACTTCCCATTTTACAGGGTATGCGCCAACTACATTCCAAACCATTAAAGGTGCTGTAGACTGAAGCCCGCCGTAAAGAGAAACAATAAGGTCTCTGGGTTCAAACTCGAAGTTTTCCATAGCATTTCTGCACCAGCTTATCAATCCGGAACTTACGATTAACCCACGTTTAAGAACTAAATTTGGATATTTTGGTCGCAAAGGAAGTTGATGAGTAAATCTGTTCTCGCCTCCTTCTGCATATTCTTCAGTTGTAATTTCTGTTGATAAACCAGATATAGACTGAAATCTGGAGTCAATACCCTCTGTTGTTGAAATCCCATTAACAATAAAAGAGAAACTAGTTGGAGGATATAAAAGAGCCATG
>NZ_JAPDKN010000045.1 GCF_026163565.1 Chryseobacterium sp. YIM B08800 | reverse complement strand
TTGTTGGCTCATTTTTTGGACCTTGTGCTGTATACCCGATAAAAGCAGGAATAGCAGTTTCTACTTGTGCTACAGATGGTGGAAATTTTGCAATTTCCTCTACATAGACTCCAGGTGTTTTGTAATTCATTTTTTAAAATTTTAAAGTTAATATTAGTTATTTTCGATCGTTAATCCTTCGTGTGCAATTTCCAGAGTTTCGATTGCTACCTCATTTCCTTCAGCTTTCAGATCTGTTGCATTTACTTTTTGAGGGAATGCATTTTTCACTTTCCAGGTTACTGCAGGTTCTCCGTTTTCGTCTAAAAGAGAGATCGTAATTGATCTTCTTTCTACCGTATTTAATTGGATGGTCTGGAACCATTCAAAATATTCGTTATCGCTTTTGAAAGTTCCTCTCTTTAAAGTAATGTTGCTGAAAGTTTTCAATCCCGGCATTTTAATCTTGCTAAAATCAGGACTTGCACCATGTCTGTATTCAATTAAAGCTGCTTCGGCATTTAATCCGCTCACTTCCTGAAAACCTACTTTTGTTCCACCCCAATCAACTTCAAAGGCAAACTTTACTAATGGATATGTACTCATAATTGTTGTTATTTAATTGTTATTTAGTTTATTTTATGATTCTTGTAGCTTGTGTGAGAAACGCAACACAATAAATTCAGCAGGACGTACTGCAGCCATACCAATCTCTACAATCATTCTTCCTTCCAAGATATCCTGAGCAGACATTGTTTTATTTAAACCAACACTTACGTAATAAGCATCTTCTGGTTTGCTTCCAGCCAATGCGCCGTCTTGCCATTGTTGATTAAGGAAATTTTCGATCATTGTTTGTACACGAATCCATGTATTGGCAGTATTCGGTTCGAAAACGAAACGCTCTGTAGCTTTTTTCACAGATTCTTCCACCATGTTGAAAAAACGACGGACTGAGATATATCTCCACTCATTGCTGTTTCCGTCTAAAGTTCTTGCGCCCCAAACCAGAGTTCCTTTTCCAACAAAAGCTCTGATTGCGTTGATTGATTTTCCTGTTTCAGGATGTACGTTAAGAGCATCTTGTTCTCTATCAGAAATTTTTACTACAGGTGCTTCTACTAAGTTTAATCCTAAATTTGCTGGTGATTTCCATACTCCGGAAGTAGAGTCTACTTTAGCATAAACTCCTGCCATTGAAGATGAAGGAGCCAATACAACTCTCTTAGATTCAATTGCTTTTTTTGCCTGGTTATACAATTCTGAGTTTGAAGTTTTCAATTCTGCTAAATTTGTTACACCAGAAACACCGGTAACGGAAATATTAGCATCTTTAAAATCATAAGTCAAAACTGTTTTTAATTTCGGATGATAGGCAGCACCATATTTTAGACCTGTTGAAATTACTTTATTTCTAAAAGTAGCCTCATCTCCAAGAACATCCATAATAACAAATCTGTCCTTTAATAATTCTGCCTGATCTAAAGCTTTATTATATAACTGATAAACATTTGTAATAGCTCCGTCAACATTTGCAGCAGTAATCTTTGTTAAGTTATTGGTAGTTAGCGTAACAATTGAATTAGCAATCATTTTATCAGAATTTGCATCTGCTAAAGCTTGTGTAGCTTGTGCTAATTCTTGAGGTGTACCATTTTCTTCTGCTTCATCAAATGCTTCCTGAGCAGCTAAAAATGCTGCATCTGCAAGTGTAAAAGCATCTTGAGCAAGATCTTTAGCTGTTTGTGCTGCTGTTACATCAGCGGAAGTAGCTACTAAATTTTGAAGGTCTGGGAAAACAATCAATGTAGGCTCGTCTTCTTTTTTCAGCAACTCAAAACCGTATACTAAAGTTCCTACGGTTGTAGAATCTCCTACAGTTACGGGACCGCTATAATCTCCTACAGAAACGATATAACAAGCACCACCACCGTTTGCAAAATACATTTGCAGGGCATAGTACATTTTAAAATCGCTTACTTTTGGTTGTGTTGCAGTTGCAACGCCATCTTTGAAAGCTACAGCAAAAGTTTCAGGGTTTGCTTTTCCAAAAAGTGTTTCGTACTCCAACATTGAAGAGATTCTTGTTGGTTTGTTTTTTGGTCCATCAGCAGTGTACCCAATAAAAGCGGGAATAGCTGTTTCAACTTGCGCTACGGAAGGCGGAAATTTTGCCAATTCCTCCACATAGACTCCAGGGGTTTTGTAATTCATTTTTTAAAAAATTTTAAATTAATATTAATTATTCATCGAAGTAAAAACTTCGAATTTTCATTCGTGGTCGATTGTATTTTAGGATTGTTGTAGTTTGTGGGAGAAATTCAAGATGATAAATTCTGCAGGGCGTACTAATGCTATTTTGATTTCTACATTCATCGGATTGATGATATTTTCAGTAACAGGATCTTTGCTTCCGTACACTTTTACTTCGTAAGCTTCTTTCGGAGTGCTTCCAACCAATGCACCATCCATCCATTGTTGATTAAGAAAATTTTCTAACATGGTTTTTGCTCGTAACCATGTGTGTGGAGTGTGAGGCTCGTCAATAAATCTTTCAAGTGATTCGCCTATTGATTGTTTAATCATATCATAATAACGACGTACATGCACATACTTCCATTCATTGTCTTTTCCGTCGCCTTTTTTATCTTTTGCATCAAGGGTTCTGGCTCCCCAGATTAAGTTGCCTTTTCCTGTAAAAAATCTAATCGCATTGATTGATTTCCCGGAATCATGAATGTTTAAATCTGATTGTTCCTTCTCGGAGACTTTTTCTGTTGGCTCTGTGACGTAACTAAGACTTACGTTTGCCGGAGCTTTCCACACGCCTCTTACACTGTCTACTCTACCGTACACTCCTGCAATTGCTGAAGACGGGGGCAAAATTACTTGTAAAGATTTTATAGCTTCTTTTATTTGGTTATATAATAAAGAATCAGATGACTGTAAGCTTTTTAATGTTAAACCATTAGCATTCCCTACCTTATCTTTTGAAAGACGAATTGCATCGATTAAATCATCAAATTCTCCCCTAAAAATAGGTGTATCTACCTCCAAATCCTCAGGTATTCTAAAATCATCTATTATTCCATTATATATTGCATCTACCACAGCTTTAGCCTCATTAAGCGGTTCTCTTAAAGCATCTTTAGAATCAGCAGTTTCATAAATTTCTTCTGCAATCGCTACAGCTTGCTCTAATAAATCTGCCAATACAAAACCATTTACAGGTATGGTTAAAATTTCAGCGGTTGCTAAATCTCTTAATACTTCTAAAGCAGCAATTTCACCTGCATAAAAATCATCGCTTTCTTGATTTGTTTCTTGTAAACCGGTATGCGTTATTGTTTTATCTTCATCAAAACTATAATTCAAAATGGTTTTAAGGTGAGGAAAATAAGCTGCGGCGTAGTTAGTTTGATCTACTTTAGCTCTAAAGTTCCTGATTGTATTACGGTTATCTGATATAATTGAAGAATTTCCTTCGTAGGTATCTAAAATGGCAAACCTGTTTTTGTTTTCTAATCCTAACTTTTCATTAATTGTATAATTGTAAAGCTCGTAAAAATCATCTTCGTCTAATGAAACTGCGTCTGGGAAGACAATAAGAATTGGATCTTTAATAGCTTTTAAGGTTTCCATTTTATCCAATCCGTTTTTCAGAGAAGATAATTGCACTCCCGTTGAAGCCGAAGCATAAGTTCCTACAGAAACAATGTAACACGGACCACCACCATTGGCAAAATACATCTGAAGTGAATAGTACATTAGAAATTGTACTTCAGGCATCACCACTGTTACTCCTTTATCTTTGGTATCTTTTAGTTGGATGCTTTCAAGCTTTGCTTTTCCAAACTTATCTTCATATTCCAAAAGAGAACTGATTTTAAGATTTTCATTATTAACATCATTAATATCATAACCTTCGGGGATTTGATCAGTATACCCAATAAATGTAGGCATAGCGGTATCTATTAATGCAATTGAATAAGGAAGTTTTGTAATTTCTTCAACTGAAACACCTGGTGTTGTTGGATTTGGCATGATTTAAAAATTTGAATAAAAGGTTATTAGTTTTTGTTTTTATGGTTAATTAACTTTAATACTTTCTATATTAATGTCATTAATTAATTCAATAGAGGTAACATCTTTAGCAACAATTTTGATTACGCTGATTTTGTATAAAACAGAAGGCATTACCTTTCCGCCCAATAATCCCCAGATGTAACTCAGCTGTTCAAAAGGAACAGTGTGCAACTCGATCCTAAATTTAAAATCATTCTCTCTCTCGTCATCCGGATCAAGATATTCCAATACATTGTTGGTCTGAAACACCTCAATAACTTTTGAAATATTTGCTAAAGCATTCACATAGGTTGCTCTGTGAGCAGCAATCATTACATAGAGATTTAAGTAAGCAGGCGGACTTTCCATTTTCATATCAAACTGAGTCGGGTTTTCGCTTATCTGCACTTTATTGTATCTTGATCTGTTTTTCAGTGTAGATTCTTCCTCAACGTTTAGCAGGGTAATTACTACTTTATTTTCAAGACCTGAGGTGTCGTCATCATGTTTTGCGATGTCATCAACAACAGCAATATCACCTAAAACATCCTGTAAACCTTCTGAGCCGTTCAGCTGATTTTTTAAAATGGTCAATACTTCGTTTATCATAATTTCTGTTCTTAATTATTATGCTGCAAACATACAATCATCGCCAACCAAAAGACAAATATTTTGGGGTCTCTAACCTGTCTTTGCAGTAAATACTATTTTCACTCATTTATGAGAATAGCAAAAAATAAAATACATAAAATATTAATAATCAGATAATTAAAATAATAATTTAGATGTAAAATTTAAATAGAAATTATTTTAATCTAATCGAAGTGAAATTAAAGCTTGTTATTTAAGTCTGATTTTGATATTAAAAATCATTTTATTTCAACAGGAAATTGGCGAGTAATTGAATATGATTTTTTTGTGATTTTAAACCTGATTTTGAAATCAATATTTATTAAAATTGAAAAACTTTGTGGATGTTTCCCAATATTTAAATGGGCGAATAAACTCTTAGCCCCGATTGAATGAAAATCCTTTTTTGAAAAAAAAGATTGTAATGAAAAGCGGGATAAAGCTCCCAAAAAAATGCACAAAGTTCAGCACTTTTCTGATTATAAAATTTCCTTTTTACCGCAAAAAATTTCCAATAATTGTAAACCTGCATGATCCAGGAAATAATTTTCACTTTTACTGCAAAGACTGAATAGAGCTGCCTCACAATTCGTAAATATGTCTTTTGTTCGCTTAATTTTGACCCCAATAATTTTAAAACTTTAATCACATGAATATCAAAAAACTTTTTAGCAAGCGAAACGAAATCATTGACGGTCATTTCAATGAATTACGCTCAAAAATTGGCATGGCTAATCAAAGCGAAGAATATGTTTTCTCTGTAAGAGAAGAAATCTGTAACCAATGTCCTTTAAAAAATGGCAACAACTGTAATGCCATGAAATGGCTTAATCCGAATACACTGGAAGTTCTGGATCATCCAAAAGAAGGCTTTGTAAGAGGTTGCGGGTGCAGATTGAGCGCCAAACAAAGATCAACATTAAGTCTTTGTCCGGCTGGTTTTTGGGGTGGAGAATTCGACTAAAAACAAAACAATTTAACAATTCCTGATTTTTTTATCATTAAAATCCATTTAGCGTGAAGCAAGATCATATCATCCAAAAAGTTTTTGTTGAAATTACCATCAACAACAAAGAAAAAGCGTTTAGTATAAAAGAAGATATCAGTAGTTTTTTGTCTATTGACGTTTTCCCGGAAATAGAGAAATACATCAATGCTTTAGAGTACAAATTAGATGATTATACTCTGCAAATTCCGCGTTTAGAACTGAATCTGGATGTAAAAAACAGCTCGTTAAATGCTGAATTAAAAGATAAAATTGCCCAACTCTTTAAAGAAGAGCTGTCTGAAATTACGAAGCCCATTGATAAATCAGATCAAGAAACAGAAAGTGACTCAGAATCATATCTAATTGACAATCAAGAAAAAGCAATTCAAACTTTTATCTATTTTTTAGAAAAAGGAAATATGCCTTGGTGGAATTCAGGTACAAATGGAGTTGCTTTTTTGGAGCCATCGGTATTTAACACTTTGATTGTGAACAACAATTTTCAAAAAAAGATGATTTCTGTTTTACCAAAGCCAAATGTTCAGGAACGAATCATCAATCAACTTTCAGATGAACAAATTGCGCAATTATGTTTATCTGTTTTAAAAAATAAGGACTTAAAAATCAATTTAAATGTTGATATCATACAGTATATTTCAAAATTGAATCATACTGAAAGACAAATATTTTGGCATTTGATTTTGAATGTATTGTCGCAGTATTTAAGTTCACCACATGTTAACCTTCGGGAATATCTTCTGCAACAAATAGTAAAAATAACATTAGTTTCAACCGTTTTTTCAAAGACAAAAAACAAGCATGAGAATCTGAAAACAGCAGTTAAGATATTCCCTTTTATTAAAGAAGATGAAATTTTTGAAAGTGTTAAAAGCATCAAAAATAATCCAAAAAAAGAGTCTGAAAAGTTTGAAAATGCAAAAACTCTGAAGGAAACAATTCATCAAAAGCATGAAAAATTCCACGAAAACTTAAGTCAAAACGATGATAATGAATTGACCCAAGATGATGGACAATATGTTCAAAATGCAGGACTTATTTTAATACATCCATTCATCAAAACTTTTTTTGAACATTGTGATCTTATCGATCTAAAAACCCAACAACTTATAAATCCTGAGTTGTGTGCGCATTTATTACATTACATCGCCACCGGAAAAACCAACGCCCCTGAATACGACATGGTTTTTGAAAAATTTTTATGCAATATTCCGATGCATCAAACTATTAACCGACATATTAAACTTTCTCGTAAGCATAAAACACAAGCCAAAAATGTCATAGAAAGCGTTCAGCACAACTGGAGTTCAATGAAAAAGTCTTCTGTAGCATTATTACAAAACGAGTTTTTCCAGCGTCCGGGTAAATTAGTGGTCACCGATCATGATTATACCCTTACTGTAGAACAAAAAACACAAGATATTTTACTTAAAAATCTCGGTTGGGGACTCGGTCTCGTTAAACTGCCTTGGAAAAAGAAATTTATGTTTGTGAATTGGTGATTATACTTACTTTTGTTAGTTATTTTTTAGGAATTACAAAAATTTTCAGACTATCTATTACTAAACAAAAAGACACTATATTAATGAAAAGAGTTAGTCTCACAACTCATTGATGTGGGTTCAGAATCGACTGTATGAAAATCATTCTCCGACAGGAGGTCGAGAAAAATCATAAAAAAAGTCCGTTTTCACTAGTTGTGAGACGGACTCTTACTTTTTAATAATAATTGCTTTTGAAATAATAAAAATCTCCTATTCATAATTACTTCTTAATCATAATTTACAATTTGCTTTTTGTATCTCTAAATTCTGAGGAATACTTTTTGAATAGATAAATCGAGAAGAATTTCTTAATCTATGAAAAAAGCATTATTACGATTAACAGTAGGAATTTCAGCATCAATTGCACTTATTTACCTTTCAGGTTATGGATATGTTTTTAAAGCAATCGGGATCAATTTGAAAAAAGGATCTCTTACTCCGTCCATTGATGATGAAGAAAAGTTCCCTTCTCGGTTAATAGCAAACTCAAAACCAAATATTTGGACAAAAAGTATTGACTATAATAAACATCAGTTATCAAAACGGCTTACTGATGAACTTAAGAAGACTCGTGCATCATCACTCCTTGTAATTAAAGATAATCAACTGATTTATGAAAAGTATTGGAAAGATCATCAACCTTCATCACTGATGAATTCTTTTTCGATGGCTAAAGGATTTTTGGCCATTTTAACTGGTTGTGCAATTGATGATGGCTATCTCGAATCAGAAGATCAATTAATTTCTACAGTATTTCCTGAATATAAAAAAAGTTCTTACGGAAAGTATCTTACATTTCGACATCTTTTGACTATGCAGGCAGGATTTGATTGGGATGAAGAGTACCGTCATCCTTTTGCAGAAAACTCTAAACAATATTTTGTAGAAGATCTTGCAAAACAAACTTTCAGTATTGAGATAAAAAATATGCCCGGTCAAAAATACGAGTATCAAAGCGTCTCTGCGCAACTTTTAGGGATGGCTTTAACCAAAATAACGGGGAAACACTTGTCAGATTATATGTCAGAAAAGATATGGAAACCCTTAGGAATGGAATTTCCTGCTAAATGGAGCACAGACGAGAAAGGAATGGAAAAGGCATTCTGTTGTGTACATGCTACGGCAAGAGATTTTGCAAAAATAGGACAATTGATTATGCAAAACGGAATGTGGGAAGGAAAACAATTGCTCAACGCTGAGTATTGCAAGAGAATGCTCAAACCTACCAAAGAAAATGACGCTTTCTGCTACACAATTTGGGCGGGAGAAACCGATAATAAAGAAAAACAATGTTGGTTTTTTTATGGTTTTTTAGGTCAATTCATTATTATGATCCCTGAAAAAAAGATTGTGATCGTTAAAACAGGATTATATAACAAACTGGAAGTTGATCAAAAGAAAAGACCTTTACAAGTGCAAATTTTAATCGATGAACTAACATTATTATGTTAAAAATTTTAGAAAAATAGATGATATAAAATTATTTGTCAGCAACGAATTAGTAATTAATCAGTTTGCAACTGAATCATAGGACTTTTTTGACGTGAAAATTTAAATGAATCCTTTAAAACCCTGAAAAAGAGAAAGTCTCAAAGCTCTCTTTTATCTATAATTTATAACAGCATTTCTTTATTTCAGTTACTGTATGCTGCTCTGTTTTGATAAATATTCAAACCCTCTACTTTATTTTTCGCTATGTGAAAAATCAGTTCCACAGAAAAAGATGATATTTCATAAAGAGCATACCTGAATGAACTCATAACTTGTTCATTCATTAAACGTCCTTCTGATAAGACAATTTCGGATTGGTTTTGTAAGGGTAAGTTTTTAAAGTCGTAAAGAGAAATATTCATGGCAGTTAATTTTATTAGTATATAAACTGTTTATACAATTTCTTTACCAATAATTAAATAAAAACAGCAAAACATAAAATATTTAGTTATCATCATTACTTTTTAATGATTACCAAAGTGACATAGATCAATTCAAAATGAGAAAGGAAGCAAATAATAGTCGAATTATGGTTTCCCGTAAAAAAAATTATTGATGGTAATTTAGATTTGTACATACAATATCTAAAAAAAATATCATGGCTTGGTCATACCGAAAACGAATTAAAATTATCCCAGGAGTTCATTTAAATATCAGTAAAAGGGGAATCTCAACCAGCATAGGAATTAAAGGAGCAAGTCTTAATTTCAGTTCATCCGGAACAAGATTAAATACTAATGTATTAGGTTTTACTAATTCTTACAGGATTTCAGGTTCATCCTCACAAAGAACTTCCCCTCTATCTAATCCTGATCCACAGCCATTATACACAGAACTTTCCGATAATATTTTTAGTGCTGATTTACACGAGATTACTTCTCAGAATATGGCCGGAATCAAAGAATCCATTTTACTTGCCCAACTGCAGAAAGATTTAAAGAAAATAAAAAAAGATTTAAGATTTAGTAAAACGAAAAAAATTGCGAGTTATATTTTCATATAAAACAATCGTTCAAAAATTGAATGAAGATATAAGTTTTCAAAAAGAAGCACTAAAAGAAACCCAACTTGTCATTGACAACTCAGCAGTTAATATCGATATACAGTTTGATGATCCTACTAAACGAAAATATGACCGTTTATATAATGTCTTTAAAAATTTAAGTACTTCTCATCGTATTTGGGATATTACGGGAGCACATTTTCAGGACCGTGTAGCTGCTCGTTCTAGTGCGAGTACATTGGTTAACAGAAGAGATGCTAAGATTGGTTTAAGGTTACTTCCCATCATTAATTCAAATTATGAAGCATTATATTTTCAGAATAGAAACGGAGCTGACTTATACCTCTATCCTACTTTTATCTTGCTGTACACTAATGATAAAAATTTTGCTTTGATAGGGATTGACGAGCTTAACGTAACATTTTCATCAGTAAACTTTACAGAAACCAGTACTGTTCCTCAGGATTCTAAAGTCATCAGAAAAACATGGGCAAAAGTAAATAAAAACGGAACACCTGATAAAAGGTTTAAGAATAATTACCAAATACCGGTTGTGCAATATGGAAGACTTCGCTTCTCATCCTCTACCGGTATAAATGAAGAATACCAGATCAGTAACTTTGAATTTGCTGAACAGTTTGGAAATGCATTTCAGGAATACAAAACTTTATGCCGGGTAATTGACAGGATGAATTAAAACTATTTTCAATTTTATTATCATAAATTGATCGAAATAATACACATAATTACAAATTGTCACTTACTTAGAAAAAATATTGATTTTTGGTTTGATAATTGCTAAATATTTTTCACACCAAAAAACTCAATTATATGATTACCTTACTCAACGACGCACCCGAAAATGTAGCGGCCTTTAATGCCAGTGGCGAAATCAATCAAAAGGATTTTAAAAATATCGTCATTCCTCATGTAAAGAACAAACTTGCTAAGTTTAATGAACTGAATTATCTACTGTATTTAAATGAAAATGTGGCACAAACTGATATAGCTTGGCTTACAGCTTTACTTTCCAACCTTGAAAGCACAAAACAATGTAATCGCGCAGCCATCGTAAGTGATGATGCAGGAATACAGAAAATCAGCAGCCTAAAGACTGCAGAAAATTTTAAGATATTTCCAAAAGACAATGTTTATAATGCTATGTACTGGTGTAATAACGGAAATGAGCCAGAATATTCGGAAAAATAAGATTTTGTGTTCAGATATATTACAATAATTTAGAATTAGCTTCTTACTTAAAGTATATTGATAAATTATAAATCTTTATTAAACCAAAGCAAACGTTTTGCTTTGGTTTTACTTTATTAAAAATGTTTGCGTAAACGTTTGTAGGCATTACAATCGACACTTGAAGATTTCACTTTCAAATTTTGCTTTTTACTTTCAAATTTATTATTAAACTGAAAGATAAACTGAGCATCAATATTTATTTTGATATTTTAAATTTCTCCAACAAATCCCTACGTCCATTTGTGTTACCAACGATTTTTTTCCATACTGTAATGCTTGTGTAAACCTCCTGCTGAAAATATCTGTAATCAACATACTGATAATTAGTTAATCAATAACAATATAAGCTTTGGTCATGTCAGATATTCTTATTAGATTTGATTGTCATAATATTTGTTAATATCATTAATTTTGAATAACAATATTTTATTACAGCACCATTAAATTTATCCAAATCATGAAAAAACAAATTTTTATCGCTGCGCTGTCTCTGGGAGCAATCGTTTTAGGAAACAACCAGGTTTTTGCACAAAATTCTGATCAGGTTAGTAAATCAGTAAATATTATTTTATCAGACGTTATTGCAATGGATATAGGTAGTGCTGCTTCAGAAGGCACTGTAGATTTTAATTACGGAAGCACAAAAGATTATAATTCATCAAAAAATGTGACCGTTCCCAACAGTTTAGTCATCATTTCATCCAAAAATTTTGATGTAAAAGTAAAATCTGAAGGTTCACACTTTGTAAGTGGCGCAAACGTAATTCCTGTAGATATATTACAGGTAAAAGCAATACCCGGCGGAAATTTAACGGGAACCATGAATGAGGTCACCTTATCTACAACTGATCAGGTATTGGTAAGTAATGCGGGTTTAGGTGCTAAACAATCTTTAAATATTGACTATTCTATTTCTGCGGAAAAAGCCTCGAAGGTACTTTTGGGAAAACCACAGGGAACTTACACGCAAAAAATAACTTACATTGCCACTGCATTGTAAGTAAAAAACTATTTTTTTTAAAGCCCTCAACATTTTCAAAATGTTGAGGGCTTTTTATGTAAACCAAATAACTAATCCGTGTAGTTATTTTACTACATCAACTTCCATTTTCAACTACAAAGAAAATTTTTTCGCCGCTATAAATTTGCAGTATACAAAAGAGAACAATTAAATAAAATTAAAATCAAATATTTACTGCCATGAAAAAATTAATAGCAATCGCAGCCTTAACTATCGGAGCAACTTTATTAGGAACTAACAATGTATATGCTCAAAATACAACCGCTACAACAACAGTAAACATTACCCTGAACGATGTGATCTCAATCGATGCCGGAAGTACAGCAATCGGTAATACCGTTGACTTTAACTATGCTACTGCAGCAGACTATAATTCTGATCAAACCATTACTAAAGCCAACTCTTTGAAAGTTACTTCAACAAAAAACTTTAACGTTAAGGTAAAAGCGGGAGGTGCTAATTTCATGAATGGAACCAACTTAATTCCTGTAAATGTATTGACAATCAAAGCTGCTTCAGCTTCAGGAACAATGGGCGGAACAAAAAATGCTGTCGTTTTATCTGCAACTGATCAAAATTTAGTTACAAATGCTCCGCTTGGAAGCGCATTAACATTGAATTTAGATTACACGATTCCTGCAGCTAAATCTTCTTCTTCAGATATCTTAGGTAAACCAGCAGGAACTTATACGCAAACAGTTACGTATACT
>NZ_JAPDKN010000044.1 GCF_026163565.1 Chryseobacterium sp. YIM B08800 | reverse complement strand
CTGCCATAAAATTATTACTCAATAAAATTTAAACAGGCTCTTAATATGTAGATCTTTATTGTCTTTTAAAGGACATATTTAATCCCAAAATCTTTATCGATTTTTATGTTGCCAACTCATAGGGATTTCATACTTTTATGAAACCTTCAAGGTTTATGATGTATGAAAAGAATTATAAAAAATATAATCAAAATTTTCCTGCTACTTTTTGTGGCAGGAATTATTTTTATTACCTATGCGAATTGGTCTATTGGAAAATACAGTAATGATTTTATCACCAAATATCTCGAAAAAGTTCCTCATAAAAAAACCGGACTTCTCCTTGGAACAAGTAAAATACTTTCCAACGGCGCACCCAACGATTACTTTTTCAACAGAATAAAAGCTGCAACAGACTTATATAAATCCGGAAAAATTCAGAATATCATTGTGAGTGGCGATAATTCTAAGAAAGATTATAACGAGCCGGAAGAAATGAAAAATGAACTCATTAAAGCCGGAGTTCCTGCTGAGAAGATTTTTGAAGATTTTGCGGGTTTCAGAACTTTAGACTCTGTGCTTCGTGCAAAAGAGATTTTCGGACAAAATTCTTACATTATTATTTCCCAAAAATTCCACAACGAAAGAGGAGTTTATCTTGCCAGAAAAAACAATATTGAAGCTTGGGGCTACAATGCTGAAGACGTAAATAAATATGCGGGTTTAAAAACCAATGCGAGAGAAAAACTGGCAAGAGCTAAAGTTTTCTGGGATTTTATGTTTGGTGTAGAACCTAAGTTTGGTGGGGAGAAGGTTTTGATTCCTTAAGTTTATTCTTTCCGCTGATTTCACAGATTTACACAGATTTTTTGTTTAAATATTTTTCGTTTAAAATGATCTTTTCACAAAATATAAATCTGCTCAATCAGCAAAACCTGCGAGAGAAAATTTTAATTTTTGGCTAAAGCCAATCTGCATCTAATTATTAAAACGGACTAAAGTCCGCTCCTATTGATATAAATTCACAATCATCTGTGTAAATCCATGTAATCTGTGGGATAATACCTAAATTTGCAATTCAATAATTTTTTAAAAATAATTTTAAACAAATGTCAAGAATTCTTACCGGCATACAAGCCACCGGAACACCGCACCTTGGAAACCTTTTGGGTGCAATTATTCCTGCAGTAGAGCTTTCTAAGCAAGCAGGAAACGAATCATTTTTATTCATTGCTAACCTTCATTCGTTGACGCAGATTAAAGATGCAAAAGAACTAAAAAACAACACTTACGAAATCGCCGCAGCTTGGCTTGCTTGCGGACTTGATACCGAAAAAACATTTTTTTACAGACAGAGCGACATCCCTGAAACCTGTGAACTTTCTTGGCATTTATCATGTTTTTTTCCTTATCAGAGATTGACTTTAGCGCATTCTTTTAAAGATAAAGCAGACCGTTTGCAGGATGTGAATGCAGGTTTGTTTACTTATCCTATTTTGATGGCCGCAGATATTTTATTATATGATGCCGAAATAGTTCCTGTAGGAAAAGATCAGCTTCAACATTTGGAAATTGCCCGTGATGTAGCCTCAAGATTTAATAATCAGATGGGTGAAGTTTTGGTTTTACCTCAAGCCGAGTTGCAGGAAGATACCAAATATGTTCCCGGCATTGATGGTCATAAAATGTCTAAATCAAGAGGAAATATCATCAATATTTTCTTACCTGAAAAACAATTAAAAAAACAGGTAATGAGTATTGAAAGCGACTCTAAATCTTTAGAAGAACCAAAAGATCCTTCTACAGACAAGACTTTCGCTATCTATGAATTGATTGCAACACCTGAACAAACCGAAGAATTAAGAGCAAAATATTTAGCCGGAAACTTCGGTTATGGTCATGCTAAAATGGAACTTTTACAATTAATTTTAACAAGATTTGAAAAAGAAAGAGAATTATTTTCTTACTACATGAACAATCTTGATGAATTGGAAGCCAAACTTCAGGAAGGAGCAGCAAAAACAAGAGTAATTGCCACGGAAACTATTAAAAGAGTAAGAGAAAGTTTGGGAATTTAAATTTTTTGAGATAAGTAGAACTAAAAAGCCTTTCGTAATGAAAGGCTTTTATATTATTATTGACGAATAATTATTTACTTGTTTTTTTCTCTGCTTTTATTTCTACAGCTTCAATCGTATTTTGTGATTGGTCATAGAAAGGATACAGTAATTCTTCATCAGCAAATTTCCCTGAAGTATCAGAACCGTTTGGAGTAGAAACCAAAACCATATTCCACATTCCGTCAACGCCAATATAAAGCTGTTTACCTTCATAACCGTCATGCATATTCAGACACTCTGTAACATATTCTATAAGATGATAGCGTGAAGAGGACTCCACTTTTTTCAAATCATCAATATCTATAAGAATAAGAATTTTATCCCCATTTGATTTCGAATAATAATCAACTTCTTTGCTGTTAACCTTTCCTTCAAGCATAATATCAAAACACTCTTTTATATAGAATGAAGTACTGTCGGTCTCAAAAGTAGGCTTGCTTGTAACTTTTCTTAAATCTTTTTTAAGCATTGCTTTACGCTTATCTACAGGTTTTTCGGGTTCATCTTTTGATGTAAACCATCCAACAATAGCACTACCAATAAAAAAAATGATAGCCAATAAGATGATAAAGCATCCGCATCCGTGCCAAACAGGTCTTGGATTTGGGTTTACTTTTTGTTGAGAATCAAAACTTTGCTCCATTTCCGGAGTGAATTGTTTATCTTCTAAGACAAAATTTGAGTTACAATTGGAGCAGATCGCAATATTTTTTCTTGAAGTTGGAAGTACAGGGATAAAGAAAAAATGCGCATATCTGGCTATAGTCCCCGCTATCATTGTATTTTTTTGATGACAAACTGGGCATTCGCAGTTGGTAAGCCGATACTGGTTTTTTAAAGTAGATTTTCCGGTTCCGAATAAGAAGAACATAATTATTGTTTTTTCTCAAAAATAAACTTTTTTTTGAAAATTCAAAAAACAAAACCGTTATTTCAGTATAAATATTTAAAATTTACATTCTATTTAAAGATAATCCTTTATCTGTAAAAGATGCTTTATTACTTTTAAGTTTTCAACTTCTTTATTTTCATTTAAAACATCAAAGAAAATAACATCCATTCCGAATTGTTGAGCACCGATTACATCCGCAATCCAATCGTCGCCTATCAAAATACTTTCTTCTTTAACAGCTTTAGCAATACCTAAAGAATACTCAAAAATTGCTGGATTGGGCTTTCTTACTCCAACAGAATCTGCACTTGTAATGGTTTGAAAATAATGATCAATTCCTGAAAGGATACATTTTCTTTCTGTCACTTCCTGAAAGCCGTTTGAAATAATATGAAGTGTATAGTTTTTAGCTTTTAAATAATCTAAAATATATTGTGCGCTTTCAACCAAATGGTTATAATTAAGAATTTTATCCAAAAAATGTTCTTCAAAAAACATCGACAATTCTAAATCATCAATTCCAAAACGATTAAAAGTATCGTAAAAACGATGTTTTCTAAGATATTCTTTATCAATTTCGCCATCTCTGATCTGCTCCCAAAGTCTTTCGTTGATCTCATGATATACAGAATGAAATTCTTCAAAATCAATGTTATATTTTAAAGTAATTTCTTCTTTATCGAAAAGATCTTTGATGGTTAAATAGGCATTTCTGCGGTGATCCCAAAGCGTATTGTCTAGGTCAAAAAAAATGTGCTGAATTTTCATACAGCACAAAATTAATGATTTTTAATTTTTTGAAAGATGGTAATGATTGTTTTTAATCTTTACTACTTCAAGATTTTTTGAGAAATTGAGCAAAAAATCAATAGTTTGTTTTTTAGGTTTCAAACTTTTCATTTTTAAAGAATCGTTATTTTTCATAGGCAAAAATTACTTTTTCTTTAAAACGTGAAAAATATTAAATTATTATCTCGTTAAGACAATATTATTTTCTTCCATTATTTTTCTGAGGTTGATTAATGCATAACGAACACGCCCTAAAGTCGTATTAATACTCATATCTGTATGGTCTGCGATCTCTTTAAAACTCAATCCGTCGAAAAACCTGAGTTTTATCACCTCCTGCTGATTTTCTGGTAAAAACTGCAACATTTTCAGCAAATCTTCCTGAATCTGAAGGCTTACTAATTGATCTTCAATATTTTCTGAAGGCTCTCTAATTAAATCGAAAATAGAGAACTCATCATTTTCAAAAGTAGTTTCTGAAACTTTTATATTTTTTGCTTTTGCACGAAAATGGTCAATAATAAGATTCTGCGCAATCCTTTTTGCCCAGAGAATAAACTTCCCCTCCTCATTGTAACGACCTTCTTTCAGCATTACAATAATTTTAATAAAAGTATCCTGGAAAATATCATTTGCTAAATCCTGATCATTTATTTTATACAAAATAAACGTAAACAATTCTCTTTGATGGCGATGTATTAAAGTTGATAATGCTTCTTCGTCTCCTTTTTGGTATAGAGAAATTAATAGGCTGTCCGTTGATTTCATAACTCTTCTCATATTATCCGTCGACAAACGTTTTCCTGACTAGGGTCAAGTTCGTTTTTAGTTTGTCAAAACAGTATTAGAGTAAAGTCTTATCTATAAGCATTCAATTATGCTGTAAATATAAATAAAATTTTTAATAACTGTTAACCAATTATTAAATTTTCTAAAGAATTATTTAAAAAAACTTACTTTAACATATCATGTAAGAAGGCAGTTGGAATATTTAGTGTGAAATTTACATTTACTCCTTTTAATTCTTTACCATTTAAACCAGAATTCCCAATAGGAAAAGCATAACCACCTGTTAAATCTAAAATTCCAAAAAGAGTAACCCCAATCTTGGGAGCCACATATTTATTGGTTCCTTCAACTCCGGCAAGAAAATAATATGAATGATAGAAATCTACATTTTTTTCAAAATTCAGTAAAATATCTGCCTGTATTTTAGGCATGATCGCAAAATCAGAATTCGCAGATCCCATTAAAGCAGAAGCTCCCAAACGATAAATAACATCGTCATTTTTAAGAAACATCAGCTTCCCTCCTACTTCACCGAAGCTTTGGTTTTGGTAAACATATCCTACATTAATCATTTTATGCACCGTGTATTGCGCTTTTACAAAAGTGCTTACGAAAAACAGAAAAAGTATAGAGATTGCAAATCGCATATTCATTGTGAAATATTTAAGTGTAAAAATAAAAAAAACTGCTTTAGCATTTTAATGTTAAAGCAGTTTCTATACCGAAAAGAAGAATTAAATTCCGAAAGCAGATTTAATTTCTTCCACTTTGTCTAATTTCTCCCATGTGAAGAACTCTAAACCTGTAAGAGTCAACTCATTTTTGTGCCCTTTATTAAAGGTTTTATCTGCAACGAAATGCTCTCTTCCCATGTGTCCGTAAGAAGCAGTTTCCTGATAAATAGGATTTCTTAATTTTAAGTTTTGTTCGATAGCATAAGGTCTCAAATCGAAAACTGTAGATACTTTTTTAGCGATTTCACCGTCATTTAAACCTACTTTTGAAGTTCCGTAAGTATTGATGTACAATCCGCAAGGTTCAGCAACACCAATCGCGTAAGAAACCTGTACCAAAACTTCATCAGCAACACCTGCAGCAACTAAGTTTTTAGCAATGTGTCTTGTAGCATAAGCAGCACTTCTGTCTACTTTTGAAGGATCTTTTCCAGAGAAAGCACCACCACCGTGAGCTCCTTTTCCACCGTAAGTATCAACGATAATTTTTCTTCCTGTAAGACCTGTATCTCCATGAGGACCACCGATTACAAATTTTCCTGTAGGATTGATGTGATATTTGATCTGATCATTAAATAAAGCTTTGATCTCTTCAGTCTGCTGAGCAACAACTCTAGGAATCAAAATTGTTTTAATGTCTTCTCTGATTTTGTTTAACATTTCTTCTTCAGCCCCGAAATCATCGTGCTGAGTAGAAACTACAATAGAATCAATTCTTATCGGTTTGTGATCGTCAGAATACTCAATTGTTACCTGAGATTTTGCATCCGGACGAAGATATTTGATTTCAGAATCTTCTCTTCTGATTGCAGAAAGTTCTTTAAGAATAGTATGTGCCAAATCTAAAGCTAAAGGCATATAGTTTGCCGTTTCGTTGGTTGCATACCCAAACATCATTCCCTGATCTCCCGCTCCTTGAGAGTTTGCTTTTGTTTCGAAAGTTTCGTCAGCAACTGCTCTGTCAACACCTTGGTTGATATCCGGTGACTGTTCGTGAATTGCAGAAATTACTCCACAAGAATCACCGTTGAACATATATTCACCTTTTGTATAACCAATTCCGTTGATTACTTCTCTCGCAATAGTCTGAACATCTAAATAAGCATCAGATTTTACCTCTCCTGCCAAAACAACCTGTCCTGTAGTAACCAAAGTTTCACAAGCTACTTTAGAAGTTTTGTCGTATGCTAAAAAGTTATCGATCAATGCGTCGGAAATCTGATCGGCAATTTTATCCGGATGTCCTTCTGAAACAGATTCAGATGTAAATAAATAAGACATATTATTCTTTGTATTTTTTAGATTAAAAAAAGTGAAGAAAAAATGAATAATTGCCCAGAAAAGCTAAAAGAGAATTACTGTTTTAGCATTTTTTTAGAGAGGTTGCAATCAGGTCAAATTTTTCCTCGTTAATAAACGTCTGCAAAGTTAAGTACTATTTTTTAATACTCAAAAACTTTTGTCTATTATTATATTTTTATTGAAACATGCTTTAAATGCCTCTCAATTCTGTTATTGAGGCTTAATGCTTACAAAATCTTTTGGTGCATTATTGAAATTAAGCTTCGTTTCTAAAGAAGATTTTATAAAAGAACTCAACTCATCAATGATTTTTTGCTTGAAAGTAGGTTTATAATAAATAATCTTGATTTCTCTGTATGGGAAAGGTTTTTTAAACCTATAAACCTTATTCTTTTGTTCCTCCGAAAGTTGATTTAAGGCTAATTCTGGTAAAATACTGATTCCACCCACATTATCAACCATGTGTACCAAAGTCTGGATATTAGACGCCAAGAAATCCAAGTTTTTAGGTTTCAGAGTATTTTCCTTTAAATGACAGATGTTTTCAAACTGGTTTCTCAGACAATTACCTTCCTCTAAAAGCCAAACTTTTTCTACATTCAGTTCTTCAGGAACAATAAATGTATTTTTTTTATTTGCCTCAGTATCTGAGCTGTAAATCATCAATTCTTCATTAAATAAGAAGTCCTGATAAAATTCGTTGGCGTTATCATAAGGCGTAGAAATAATTCCGGCATCCAATTCACCTGCTTTAAGGGCTTTGATGATATTGTCGGTGGTCATTTCCTTTACATTCATCTGAATTTTAGGATTATCCTGTAAGAAATTGAAAATTTCTGTCGGCAGAATAAACGAAGAAACTGTTGGAATAATTCCCAGGTTAATGGTTCCTCCCAGAATATTATTCAGTAAATTTGCTTTGTTTTTAAGCTCATTTACAGCCTCGATGATTACTTTAGCTTGGTCTATTATTTGCAGTCCTACGTCAGTGGTTCTGATTGGATGAGTTGTTCTGTCAAAAACCTTTACATCCAGCTCATCTTCAAACTTCTGTATCATTGCACTTAATGTTGGCTGAGTAATAAAACATGCTTGAGCCGCTTTACCAAAATGTTTATACTTATCTACAGCGATAAGATATTCCAATTGCTGAATGTTCATTTGATTAATATTATCTATGACAAAGATATAACGTTTTTGGCAGAAGCCATTAAAAATTCAACTAAATTTGATTCTGAAAAATAGAATGAATCTCAAATCATAACTATATGGATAATAAAAAATTAACAACAAGCAGCGGAGCACCTTATTATGAACACCAGGATTCTCAAACAGTCGGAGCGCGTGGTCCGGTATTGTTACAAGATTTTATCTTACAGGAAAACCTTGCTCATTTTGTGAGAGAAAGAATTCCTGAAAGAATTGTTCATGCGAAAGGAAGTGGAGCTTACGGAAAGTTTACAGTTACTCATGACATCTCAAAATATACAAAAGCCAAATTATTTTCTCAGGTAGGAAATTCGTGTAAAATGTTTGCCCGTTTCTCTACCGTTGGTGGTGAAAAAGGAAGTGCAGATACAGCAAGAGACCCAAGAGGATTTGCCTTAAAATTTTATACAGAAGACGGAAATTGGGATTTAGTAGGAAATAACACCCCTGTTTTCTTTATTAAAGATGCTAAAAAATTCCCGGATTTTATACATACTCAAAAAAGAGTTCCAAAAACCAACCTGAAAAGTGCTACCATGATGTGGGATTTTTGGAGTTTAAACCCAGAATCGCTACACCAGGTTCTTATTCTAATGTCAGATAGAGGTACGCCTTATGGTTTTAGACACATGCACGGTTTTGGCTCTCATACATTTTCAATGATTAATGATAAGAATGAAAGAGTTTGGGTAAAGTTCCATTTTAAAACAAAACAGGGAATCAAAAACTTTACCGATGATGAGGCTACAAAAATGGCAGGAGAAAATCCAGACTTTGCACAGGAAGACCTTTGCAATGCGATTGAAAACGGCGATTTCCCGAAATGGACAATGTACATACAGGTAATGACCGAAGAGCAGGCAAAAGAATTCAGATGGAATCCTTTTGACATTACTAAAGTTTGGTTTCAGGGAGATTTTCCTTTGATTGAAGTTGGTGAAATGGAGTTGAATGAAATTCCTGTAAATTATTTTGCTCATGTAGAGCAATCTACTTTCTCACCAAGTAATTTGATTAGCGGAATTAGCTTTTCTCCAGACAAAATGCTTCAGGGAAGATTATTTTCTTATCCAGATGCACACAGATACAGAGTGGGTGTAAATTCTCACCAGCTTGAAGTTAACAGATGTCCTTTTGCTGTCAACAATTATCAAAGAGACGGTTTTATGGCAGACTCAAGTGAATATCAGGATAAGCCAAACTATCATCCAAATAGTTTTGATGACATTCAACCAGATTCTTCTTACAAAAATTTCGAATATGAGCTAGACAGCAATCATGTTGCTAATTTTAACAGAAATGAAAATGACGACGATCACTACACCCAACCTGGGCTTTTATACACCAAAGCGATGAAACAGGAAGACAGAGAACATCTGGTAAACAACATCATAGGCAGTATGAGAGGGATTGACGGACCTAAAAAAGACGAGATTATCAACCGCCAATTATGTCACTTTTTCAGGGCAAATATTGAGCTTGGCATGAAAGTGGCATCAGGTTTAAGCGTCAATATAGACGCCAACATGATGAATCATTTAAAGTAAACTATTAAATAATAAACACTTAAAAGGGAAAAAAGTTAATTTTTTCCCTTTTTATTTGTAAAAAATTTTTAATTTGCAGGTTCTTAAAGATTAAGAGAATAATGACTTACGAAAATATACTGCTAAAGAAAGAAGAAAAAACGGCTGTAATTACAATCAACAGACCTGAAAGTTTAAATGCATTGAATGCACAAACTATAAAAGAAATCAGTGCTGCATTAGATCAATTACAATCTGACAATGAGGTAAGAGTAATTATTTTAACCGGAAGCGGAGAAAAATCGTTCGTTGCTGGTGCAGATATAAAAGAATTTAGTAACTTTAGTCAGGAAAAAGCAGAAGAATTAGCAAGAAACGGACAAAATATTCTTTTTGACAAGATAGAAAACCTGTCTAAGCCGGTAATTGCTGCAGTAAATGGCTTCGCTTTGGGCGGAGGTTTAGAATTAGCAATGGCATGTCACATCAGATATGCCTCTGAAAATGCTAAACTTGGGCTTCCTGAAGTAACTTTAGGTCTTATTCCGGGGTATGGAGGAACCCAAAGACTTCCAAAATTAGTAGGAAAAGGGATTGCGAATGAAATGATTTTTTCAGCAAAAATGATTCCTGCACAAAAAGCAAAAGAAATTGGTTTGGTAAATGAAGTTTTCCCTATCGGTGAGCTTCTTTCTAAAACAGAAGAATTGGCAAAAACAATTGCTAACAATTCTCCAATGGCAATTTCACGCGCTATTAAAGCAACCAATTTGTCTGATACTGATAAAGGTTTTGAAACCGAAATTAAATACTTCGGCGAGCTTTTTGATTTAGAAGACAAACAAGAAGGAGTTTCAGCTTTTATTGAAAAAAGAAAGCCTAACTTCTAATATACCAACACAAATTATTTCGAAAACAACCGATGCAGAAGTATAATAAGTTTGATAAAGCTTATCTAAAAATGGCTCAGGAATGGGCAAAACTTTCCTACTGCGAAAGGAAACAAGTAGGAGCTCTTATCGTAAAAGATAGGATGATTATTTCAGATGGGTACAATGGTACTCCGTCAGGATCTGAGAACTGCTGTGAAGACGAAACCGGGAAAACCCATTGGTATGTTTTACACGCAGAAGCAAATGCAATTTTGAAATTGGCAGGCTCTACACAATCTGCCCTAGGTGCAACTTTGTATCTTACTTTATCGCCCTGTAAAGAGTGTAGCAAACTAATTTTACAGGCAGGGATTTCAAAACTGGTCTACATTAATGCTTACTCAGATGATGAGGGAATTGCTTTTTTAAAAGAACACCAAATTGAAATAATACAGGTTTCCGAAAATGAGTTAGAAATTTAATTAAAAAAAACACAACACGATGACTTGGGATGAAAAAATTAAAGATTTCGAAATCTTTCTACGTTTTGAAAGAAATTTTTCAGAAAACACACTCGACGCTTATATCCGCGACATTAAAAAACTTAAAGATTACGCAGTAGGCGACCTCGAAAATACAGGGC
Organism: Chryseobacterium sp. YIM B08800; assembly: GCF_026163565.1. GTDB lineage: Bacteria > Bacteroidota > Bacteroidia > Flavobacteriales > Weeksellaceae > Chryseobacterium. The sequence goes on along the minus strand of NZ_JAPDKN010000044.1, from coordinate 48,489 downwards.
CTGAAAAGATTACGTATGATAATCTTCAGGAATATATTTTCAAACTATCTAAACAGAAATTCAGCGAACGATCACAAGCGAGATGGATTTCTTCCATTAAAGCTTTTTTCAGATATTTACTGGAAGATGAAATTCGCCATGATAATCCGTCAACATTGTTGGAAGGTCCTAAATTAGGCTTGTATTTACCCGATACATTAAGCCTTGCAGATATTGAAAAAATAATCGAAGCGATTGAAAGAGGTTCAGATTTAGGCAAAAGAAACCACTGCATTATTGAAGTGCTTTACGGATGCGGACTCAGAGTTTCCGAATTGATTGATGTTAAAATTTCTAATATCAATTTTAAAGAAAACTACATTAAAGTTATCGGCAAGGGTAACAAAACACGCTTTGTACCTTTAGCTCAATACACTGCAAAACTTTTGAAAGAATACATCACCGAAGTGCGTTCTAAAAGTAAAGTCAACAAAAAGCATGAAGACACCCTTTTCCTTAACAGTAGAGGAACTTCGATGTCTCGTGTGATTGTATTTATTATTATTAAAGAATTAACCGATAAAGCGGGAGTAAGCAAGAAAATATCGCCGCATACATTCAGACATTCGTTTGCTACACATTTGTTACAAAACGGAGCCGATTTGCGTTATATTCAGGAAATGTTGGGGCACTCAAGCATTACAACAACAGGAATTTATACCCATTTAAAAACAGAAGAACTTCGAGATGTGATACTAAATTATCACCCGAGAAACTCTAATATTGCTTAATGAAAATATTAAAATTTTGTCCGAATTGCGGAAACGAAACCCTCAATTGGGACGGAGAAAAAAAATGGAGCTGCCCTGTGTGCAGCTTCACTTTATATAATAATGTTGCCGGAGCCGTTGCTGTAGTAATTCGCTGTGGAGATGAAATCTATTTAACCCGAAGAAATCAGGAGCCAAAGAAAGGGAAACTGGATTTAGCCGGAGGATTTGTAGATCCGAAAGAAAGCGCAGAAAACACTTGTAAAAGAGAACTTTTTGAGGAACTCCAGCTTGAAATTGACATTAAGAATCTAAGGTATTTAACGAGTCTTCCGAATGTTTATCAATACAAAGAAATTGATTACAATACGATTGATTTATTTTATGAATATCGTGTTTCTGAGAAGTTTGACGTGAATATAGAATTGTCTGAGATTTCAGAAACCCAATGGATTCCTCTTTCGGAAATCAATCTTGATGACATTGCTTTTGATTCTCAGAAGAAATTCTTTGAACAGTATTTAAAAGATATTAATTAAAATTATTTTCTACTATTTTTTTAGAATCTAAAATTCCTTTAAAATAATTATTTAAAAGCAGCCTATCTTCTTTAGAAAGGTTGGCTTCTGGGTGATAAACAATATAAGCAGGCATTGGCATTACTTTGTTTTCAATGGTCTGTATTGAGTTTTTAAGCATATTTTGCTTTAAATCTTTATTGTAACTTCCCCAAACAGAAAAATTGAGATGTTCTCTTCCTTCATTAACATGGCTTTTCACCGACCAAGAGAACGGAGCGATATAAGCGTATTTAGGATAAACCGTTTCATCGGAATGGCAATCGTAGCAAGCATTTTTCAATAATACAGCGACTTTTGATGGGGTATTTTCAACCTTAACAAAATTTTTGCTCTGATCTACAGGTTTATTCACTTTATCAACAGGAATAAATTGGATGATCGCAAAACCTACCAAACACCAAAAAATTATCTTTTTAAACTTCTGCATTATTTTCTTAATTGAAGATTTTTATTTGCTCCTCTATTTCCAGAATTATTATTCTGAATTGAAGAATTATTTGTTGGGGTTGTTGTTGACTTATTGTCGTTAGACTGAGCTTTTGCAGCACTTGTAGCCGTTCCGAATTTACTGATATCAAGCACTCTTGTATCTTTCAGATCCCAGGTTTCTTTCGACGTCCATAAAGGTCTGATAACTGCAGTTTTATAGTAAGTATAAGAGTCTTCTGCAAAAGTAGAAGTTTCAAAATCTGCAGGATCCCAATATCCGTTTTCATTATTATCTACCAAAATCCTGATAATATATTCTGCAGGTTTCAACACATCAAATGTGACCGAATTTCCGCTTGTATATTTCTGATATATCGCTTTTTCAGAAGAGTCTAAAAGCTGCAGCCAATATTTTTTAGTCGGAGCATTTTGAAGTATCACTTCTAAAAGTCCGTAATTTTCAATTTTATCAATTTCAAAATCAAAACGTTTCGACTCCGAATTTTTTTCATAATAAGAAGAAATTGTCGTTTTTGGAATCGTCAACTGATATTTTTTCCCGGAAATAAAATCTGATGTTATTAAAATCTGATAAGGATTGGTCGGAGATATTTTTGCCGTGAATGGTTGTACCGTTGTACTGTCAATTTTTAAAGTCCATTTTTCTGGATCAATTTTATCAATAAGGTAAGTAGATGAGATTTTGAAATCAGTTTTTGGAGGCAATAAAGATCCACCATTTTCACTTACCACATCCATCACGTTTTTTTTATTGTACTTATAAAAAGAGACAACAGTATCTTGTTTTGTTCCCGTATCGTAACTGAACTCTAATTTTTCATTTACAGTTTGGCCAACATCACTTTTTACTGCATCAAACCAAATTTTTACAGAATCTGATTTTGGCTTATGCGTCACTTTGATGTCTTTCAGTTTTTCGCTTACAGAAAGTACTTTTACCTCTTCAGGATTCCCTTCAAAAGTCATTAAAATTCCTCCCGGCATTTCTTTTAACTCAGGATTTTTAAATGGCTTTTTAGATGGAAACAATTTTAAATTTAATCCAGAAATAGATTTTTCAACAACAACTGTGTCTTTTTGAAATGCTATTTTTTCTTTTCCAGGATTGTAAATAGAGTTTTCGTTGTCGTCATCAAAAGCAATAATCTTATATTTTCCTTTGGCAAGATAATTCAGCTCATAATATCCGTCGTCATCTACTTTGGTGATGTAATATGGTTTCTGTTTGTAATCCATACTGTCTTTCAACTGATAAAGACCAACCACCATTTTGTTATCAGAACTGCTTTTCTTTTTTAAAGCTAATGCATCTGTAACCACTCCACTGATGTACAAATCATCAAGCTTTTCACCCGTAGAAAAAGCAAAATTGTAATATCGTAGCACATTACCTTCGCTGTTATCAACGATTGCATTTCCAAAATTGAAATTATACGTAGTATTTGCCTGTAAAGTATCTGTCCATTGAATCACCATATATTTATTGGCAATATTCGAAGGGAGAATTCTTTTGATATTCTTTATTGGCGGAGAAATATTAAGATTTTTATTAATATCCTTTAAAGTAATATATTCATTAAAATCAATACGAAGTTCTTTAATATCTCTTCTTACATTGACTCTTGCGGAATCTATATTTGAACCTATAGCTTCAGGAGCCAAAGTATCCTTAAGACCTCCTATTGGTGAGCCGACTCTTGCACAAGACTGTACAAGAATTCCGATGATGAATAAAAGAAGAAATCTTTTCATGAAATTATTTGAGCAAAAATAAACATTATTCTCCAAAAACCTCAGTTGTTGTTTTCAAAGTGTCCTGATTATCATTCATAATGCTGTGAAGCTTATCTTTCTGAGGCGGAAAATCTTCAAACAGCCCCGATAAAGCCAAAGCCGAGTATACTCTTCCCGAATATTTATTTCCAATGGCAATAATGGTAACTTTTGATTTTAAAAGATGCGCAAAAACAGAATTTGTCCCGTGCCACCAACCGTTGTGGTAGGTTAGCTTTTCTCCGTTATCAAAAATTTTCATTCTAAAACCTAAGCCATAATTATTTTGACCTGCTTTTTCATTGCTGTAAGGCGCAAAAACCATTTGCATCAATTCCGGTTTTAAAAAATCTTTAGAAAACATTGCTTTCGAAAAGTTAAAAAGATCTCTTGGTGTGGTATAAACATTTTTATCACCATAAATAAGGTCTAATCTATCTAATGGATACAGTTTATTTCCGCCAAAATAAAATGACTGCGATGCCGTAGGAATATCTTTTTCCTGAAAAATATAGGTATTCGTCATTTTCAGCGGAGTGAAAACCATCTCTTTCATCGCCTGCGGAAAAGGAGTTTTCGTCACTTTCTCTATCAACAAAGCCAAAAGCGCAAAATTGGTATTGCAATACATAAAACCGGTATCGGTATCTCTCGCCAATTCAGGTTTGTATTTGATAATCATATTCAAAACATCCTGATTGGTGATATAATTTTTTGAAAGCTCTGCAGGAGCAGGTTGAATTTTAGTAATGAAATATTCGTATTTTGGCAGTCCGCTTCTTTGGTCTAATAAGGTCTGAACCGTTACATTCGGATAAGGAAATCCTGGAAAAAACTGCGTTAAATGGTCTGTAAACTTTATTTTACCCGCTTCAATCAACTTCATCATTGCCATTGCTGTCAATGTTTTTGAAACTGAAGCAACATGCAATGCCGTATTTTGATTTATCGGATTTTGATTTCCTTCCCGAGCGAAACCTCTATAGTTTTCATATAAAATCTGATCTCCCTGTGCGACCAGGAAACTTCCACTTAAATTACCTCTTTCCCAAACCTTTTTATAATATTGGTCGATATAATTTACCGCATAATCTTTATCAACAAGATTGAAGTCTCCCGAAGCAAAAACCTTTGTTAAATCTACATTTCCATAATTGGGAAGATTGGTCGTAGGTGCTGCTGTTGCAGAATTATTTTCAGATTTGTTTTTACAGGAAAATAGAAATAAAAATATGGTGGTAACAAGTACAAGGTTAAGCTTCTTCATGGGTTCAAAAAATGAACGGCAATTTAATAAAACTCAGTTCAAATATGAAAAGGCGGTTATCAATTATGAATTATTTAACATAAAATTTCACACCTTAAATGAGTAATTTAATTCGCTTATTTTTAAACTAGCAAAACGATGCAATAATTTTATCTACAATTACTTGTGCCAGTTTCTCTTTGCTTTGATGCGTCCAGCCTGCGATATGAGGCGTTACGATTGCTTTTTCTGAGTCTAACAGATATTGCAGATCTTCATTTTCCAATTCTAAATTTTCAAAAGAAGCTTTTTCGTATTCTAAAACATCAAGACACGCGCCTTTCACTTTTCCGGACCTTAAGGCTTCAACTAAATATTTCGTTTCAACATTCTTTCCTCTTGCGGTATTCACGAAATAAAAGTCGTTTTTCATTTCATTAATAAACGTTGAGTCAATTAAATAATAAGTCTCTTCCGTCATTGGAATATGCAAACTTAAAACCTCAGCTTTTTCTTTTAATTCTCCCAAAGAAACCTGCGTTGCAAACTCATCTGAAAGATCAGGAAGAATATCATGAAAAATCACCTTGCATCCAAAACCTGAAAGTCTTTTTGCTGTAGCTTTCCCCATATTTCCGTAACCGATAAGACCAACTGTTTTTCCCAATAATTCATCACCACGGTTTTCTTCACGCAACCAAATTCCTTTTCTCACTTCATTTGAGGCAATGAAAAGACGGTTCATTAAAATCAGCAACATTCCTACAACATGTTCAGCAACGGAATCTCTGTTCCCTTCAGGAGAATTTATTAATTGAATCCCCAGTTTTTCAGCAACAGGAATATCAATATTTTCCATTCCGGCTCCTACTCTTGCAATGAATTTCAGATGGGTTGCTTTTTCTAAAAAGTTTTTGTCTAAAGGAATTCTGCTTCTGATAATTACTCCATCATAGTTTTGAATTTTACCACAAACCTCATCATACGAAGACGTAAAATCTTCTTCCAAAATAAAGTTCTTCGCTAAAAGCTGTTCGGTAATAAGAGGGTGATTTTTATCTAATAATAAGATTCTCATTTTTGTAACTTACATTTAAAAATAAACGGAAGAAAAATTCTTCCGTTGTAAATTATTGTTCAATTTCTCCTGAAAATAGCTTTTTCAATTCTACAGAATCTGTTGGTTTCATTCTTCCCGAAAGGATCAACGATAGCTCTTTTCTTCTTAAAGCAGCTGCGAATCTTTCTTTTTCAAGCTCGGTTTCCGGCTCCATCTGAGGAATTGGGATTGGGCGGTTAAACTCATCAACCGCAACGAAAGTGTAAATTCCTTTATTGGTTTGAATTTTTCTCTGATTAATCGGGTCATCCAACCAAACATCCACATAAATTTCCATCGAAGTTCCGAATGCACGAGAAACTTTAGATTCCATCACAACAATTCCTCCTTCCGGAATTGGATGATCGAAAGAAACATGGTTCACAGAAGCTGTTACCACTCTTCTTTCGCAATGTCTTGTTGCTGAGATCGAAGCACAACGATCCATTCTTGCCAACAATTCACCTCCAAAAAGGTTTCTCAGTTGATTGGTATCATTGGGAAGTACGATATTAGTCATTACCGTCAGAGATTCTGACGCTTTTTTTATTTTTGCCATTTTGATTTACTTTTTATTGGAATTGGGTTTCCAAGTTCTTGCAGCCTGCTTTATTGAATCTTTTTTAAGAGAATCCGCTTTAAAAGCTTTTACAGAATCTGCTCTTTTTATCTCTGCCGAATCTATTTTTACCGGCATTTTCTTTTCAATTCTCTTTGTTTTGGTCTGTACCGAAACATCATCAAAAGATTTTTTCCCAAAGAGAAGTTCTTGTTGAGTATATCCTAAATATAATATTCCTAAAACCGGAATAATAAAAAGGAAAATCCAAAGAATTGATTTATTAAATTTATAATCTTTCTCAGGGTTTATCGGGCTTTCGAAAGAGTCACCTTCATTGATATCGGAGAAACGAATTTCTTCCAAACCATAAAAATCAGGATGGTCAGACTCCAAACGATTTCCTTTGAAATGAAGTTCTCCGTCTTCAAGAAAAATAGTTCCGAGATTCTGAATCTCTAAAGTATGTTCTGCCTGAAGTTTTTTCTTCCAAAAATCAGTCTGAATCTGCAATTCATTTTCAGTCGCTTCTTTTGAAATTGATTTTTTATTACTGATAAAATCTACCAAATCATCTGATGAAACCTGATAATCAGAATGAAATGCAATTTTTGAAGAAGGAGGAAGAATACTTCCGTTGTCTGAGTTGATGACCGCTTTAGAATTTTCCAGAGAAAATACACCAAATTTCGGAACAGTAACGGTTCCAAATTGTTTCAAATAGTCTAAAATGTAAGCTGAAATATTCATTTGGTGGCAAATTTATGACTTTTTCGTGACTTTTTGGAAGATTTATTTCTAATGTATAAGTAGCAATAATTACAAAAAATTAAAACTAAAAAAGACTGCCGAAACAGTCTTTAAAAAATTTAATCTGAACTAACTTGAAATATAATGATATGAAATGGTGTCGAATTTTAATTATTGAATTTTCCAGCTGATTCCGAACATAAAATTGGTTCCTGCCTGAGAAAAATAAACCGGACCATTGTAAACATACCCGTTGTTTACATATTTCTGATTAAAAATATTATTCACCAAAAGCTTTAAAGCAACTTCATGTTTTGCAATTTTAAAGTCATATTGCGCATTAAAATCTGTAAGTAAATAATCATCAAGTTCCAAACTCTGAGTTTCTGTATTATCAAGATATTGCTTCCCAACATACTGATTCATCAAAGCCAATTGGAAATTTTTAGTCGGATTAAATTTCAGACTAAGATTAGCTATTAAATTAGGAGAAAAAGAAATTTCAGTGTTCCCTAGTTCAGTAATTTCTTTTTTATTTTTAATTCTGAAATCAAGATTTCTGTTTTGGCTAACACTTACGTTTCCAGAAATTTCCCATTGTTTTGAAAGTTTTGCCAAAGCTCCAATTTCTACACCTCTTCTGTAACTTTTCCCGGAATTGGTTCTGATAAACTCACCGATATTACTGATCTGACCGTTTAAAACCAACTGATTCAGGTAATACATATAATAAAGATTGGCTGTAAAAGCGACTTTTCCAAACTGCTTTTCAATTCCGGCTTCAAAATCATGAAGTTTTTCTGATTTCACATCATTGTTTGATATTAGATCATCCCTATTCGGCTCACGTTGTGCATGAGCATAAGAGAAGAAAACTTTTCCGTTGCCTAGTTTATAATTAACTCCCGCTTTTGGATTAAAAAATAACCAGTTTTTATCAAGATTAGCACCTTCTCCATCACCTTCCATTAAGATTTTGGTATCGTAATCGATATTTCTCAACTGAAGATCTCCAAAGAATTCAAAATCATTTACTTTGATTAATGCTTTGGCAAAAGCTGCAACTTCAGTTTTCACCGAACGGTTACGGTAATATTCATATTCATCAATATTTGGAAAATATACTCCGGTAACATTTCCATAATGTCTTCCGTAATATTGATTTCCTACTAATCCGAAATTCAAATCTAAATTTTCAAATTTCCCATATAAAGTAGAAACTAAGCCGTAAAAATCATTATTCAACCATTTTTTTCTGATAAAATCAGTTTGATTTACCGGAGAACCGTTTAATTCAAACACCGGAAGATTGTAATTGGAATAATGTGTTGCATCCTCATCTTCTTCGTTTACTCTTACATAGTTTTCATAAAACCCTCTTCCTTTTGTATAATGTAAAGTTGTTTCAAGATTCCAACGCTCGTTGATGTTTTGTTCCCATAAAAACTGATAATGATTTTGTCTGTAATTATCCGTTTCGTTATCATAAAATTTCTCTTCGCCCGTAAAAAGATCTGTATATTGACCGGAATAATTTAGTCTAGGATTTGTTTCCCAGGTTTGTCTATCAATTCCGTTCCAGGCTTGATATGTTTTTTCTTTACCTCCAAAAGCCATGAAACGAAGTTTTGTTTTTCCTTCTTCAAATAAGGCTGTGAAATTGTAAGAATTTAAATCTGAAAAAGCCCTATCAATATAACCATCAGAATGAATATAAGAATATCGTCCCATCACGGAAAGGCGGTCTTTCCAGAATTTACCGGAACCTATCTCAGCTGAATATTTATAGGTATTGAATGATCCGTAGCTGTCATCTGTTTTAAAATAAAACTTTTCTTCAGGCTCTTTAGAAATAACATTAATACTTGCTCCAAAAGCAGAAACTCCGTTATTAGATGTTCCCACACCTCTTTGAATCACGATTTGTGAAGCCGAGCTCGTAAGATCCGGAACATTCACGAAGAAAGTCCCCTGACTTTCAGAATCGTTGAACGGAACGCCATTCATCATCACATTAATTCCTCTTCCGGCAACTCCACGAATTCTAAAACCGGTATAGCCCACTCCATTTCCGGCATCGGAAGTTGAGATAATTGACGTTTGATTTTTTAAGAGAATAGGTAGATCCTGCCCGAGGTTTCTACCGTCTAGATCTTTCTGAACATTAATGATTTCTTTGGCAACAGGAAGTCTTTTGGTAAAGTTGACAGCTTCAATTTCTCTGATTTTCAGAGAATCATTATTTAGAGTTTGTGCAAAACTCAGAGAACTTGCGGTAAGTCCTAAAAAAAACAATCCTTTCATTCTTATAAATTTTAAAAATTTAATGGAATAAAAGGGGCGGATTATGATATGAGTAATGAGTGATTGGTAATAAGTAATAATTTCAGGCATTACCTATTGCTTATTACTCATTGCTCATTTTAATTTCCCTAAACAGCATTACCCGTTCCAGGTTCATTGGGTATAATCTCAGCCCCGACTGGAGCACCCCTTTATTTCAGCGGCAAAATTACTAAAAATATTTGATTTGAAATATTTAGAATGTATTACTAGTTTTAGCAATAGATTTTTATAAATATTAAAAAACTCATTACTCGTTTTAAGATATTGAATTTCAAACTATCAACTAAAAACCATCAACTAGTTAAAATTTAATAAGATCGGTTGTAAGAATCTATATAATAATAGTTTTTATCATCTTTGGTGACTTCAAACATTTTGCCCAATTTCCAGCTGTAGTTCCTTTTTATATCTGAATATTCAAACGGAATGATAATCTTATTATTGATATCAATCACACCAAATTTATCATTATAGGTTGCAACAATCATCGGATTTGCCAAATCATTACCTTCTAAAATGTAGAGATATTGATAATCTGGATAAATAGTAAATTGACTGCGGTCTGAAGGATTTTTAAACTTCGAATCTTCAATGATACCGTATTTTTTGTTTAAAATATAGGCATGAAATAGCGCTTTTTTCAACTCCAAATTACATTTTCCTAAATCAGCATCTTTATATTGATAAACTTTTTTGCCAGATTTATTAATTCTGAATGTAATTTTATCTTTTTCTACAGTGGCAAAATCTCCGCCTCCAAACTTTCTGATTTTCTCGTTGGGCGAGTTTAAAAGGTTGCAATCTTCACCAAAAAACATCACCAGATCATACTCCGGTTGAATTACAAATTTTCCTTTTTGATTGACGAAGCCCGATTTTCCATTCTTTTTTTGCGGAATCAGCAATGGCAATTCTTCATTCACTACAGGAAGTTTCGACACATCATTTTTTACACTATTTGACTTTACTGTATTTTTAGATTTATTTAAATTATTCTTTTTAAGAGTTTTAGATTGAGAAAAAGCAAAAAAGGAACACATTATTAAAAAACCAAACTTCAATTTTCTTAAAATCATCTTATGTTTATTTTGTACCAAAAATAGAAAATATAAAATTCATATTTATAAAGAATCTAAATAAATTCAACCATACAAAATAGTAAAATTTCGTAAATTTGGAAACATTTTCAAGTGTTTAACAACGGAAAACTAAATTTTGAAGATTTTTTTGATAAATCTAAAAAAATAACATCATTTCTTATCTGTTAAATTTTTATTTCAGAAAAGATTTTCAATAAACAGCTTCAATTTCCGATAACAAACTTAGAAAGATTTACGAATCAATCGTAAAACAATTTGAAAGTGATGCGTATTAGGAATTTTATTAAATCCCAAAGGCGCGTTTAAAAATGAAAAGACTTCTAGAATTATGAATATTTATCAGGATTACATCCAAGAGATTGAAGAAAGAAAAGCACAAGGGCTTCACCCAAAACCAATTGACAGCGCAGATTTAACAAGCGCAATTATTGAGCAAATCAAAGATACAGCCAACGAATACAGAGCTGATTCTCTTAAATTTTTTATTTATAACACTTTACCGGGTACAACAAGTGCTGCAGGGGTAAAAGCTAAGTTTTTAAAGGAAATCATTCTTGGCGAATCTGTGGTTGAAGAAATTACTCCAGCTTACGCTTTCGAATTATTATCTCATATGAAAGGAGGACCTTCTATTGAAGTTCTTCTTGATTTAGCTTTAGGAAACGATGAAGCAATAGCAAAGCCAGCTGCTGAAGTTCTTAAAACTCAGGTTTACTTATACGATGCAGATACTGCACGTTTGAAAGCGGCTTTCGAATCTGGTAATGTAATCGCTAAAGATATTTTGGAAAGCTATGCAAAAGCAGAATTTTTCACTAAACTTCCTGAAGTTGCAGAAGAAATTAAAGTAGTGACTTTCATCGCTGGTGAAGGTGATATTTCTACAGATTTATTGTCCCCTGGAAATCAGGCACACTCTCGTTCAGACAGAGAACTTCACGGGAAATGTATGATTACACCTGAAGCCCAAGACCAAATCAAAATGCTTCAAGCTCAACATCCTGATGCAAGTGTAATGCTTATCGCAGAAAAAGGAACAATGGGAGTTGGTTCTTCTCGTATGTCTGGTGTAAATAACGTTGCACTTTGGACTGGGAAACAAGCAAGTCCTTACGTACCATTCGTAAACATCGCTCCAATTGTAGCAGGAACAAACGGTATTTCTCCAATCTTCTTAACGACTGTTGATGTAACAGGAGGTATCGGAATCGACCTACAAAACTGGGTGAAAAAAGTTGACGAAAACGGAAATCCTGTTCGTAACGAAAATGGTGATATTGTTTTAGAAGAAAAATATTCTGTTGCTACAGGAACTGTTTTGACTATCAATACCAAAGAAAAGAAATTATACAACGGAGATGTTGAATTGAAAGACATTTCAAAATCATTTACTCCTCAAAAATTAGAATTCATCAAAGCGGGTGGTTCTTACGCTATTGTTTTTGGTAAAAAAATTCAAACTTTTGCTGCAAAAACTTTAGGAATTACAGCTCCTACAGTTTTCGCACCTTCTAAAGAGATTTCTATTGAAGGACAAGGTTTGACGGCTGTTGAAAAAATCTTCAACAGAAATGCAGTGGGTGTTACTGAAGGTAAATTATTACACGCAGGTTCAGACGTTCGTGTTGAAGTAAACATTGTTGGTTCTCAGGATACGACAGGTTTGATGACTTCTCAGGAATTGGAATCTATGGCTGCAACCGTGATTTCTCCAATCGTAGACGGAGCTTATCAGTCAGGATGTCACACTGCTTCAGTTTGGGATAAAAAAGCTCAGGCTAATATTCCTAAATTAATGAAATTTATGAACGATTTCGGAGTTATCACAGCCCGTGACCCGAAAGGTGAATACCACGCAATGACAGACGTTATTCACAAAGTTCTTAACGATATTACGGTTGACGAATGGGCAATCATCATCGGAGGTGATTCTCACACAAGAATGTCTAAAGGTGTTGCTTTCGGAGCTGACTCTGGAACCGTAGCTCTTGCTTTAGCGACAGGTGAAGCATCAATGCCGATTCCTGAATCTGTAAAAGTGACTTTTAAAGGTGATATGAAAGAGCACATGGATTTCCGTGATGTAGTTCACGCAACTCAGGCTCAGATGTTGAAGCAATTTGACGGAGAAAACGTTTTCCAAGGTAGAATTATTGAGGTTCACATTGGAACTCTTCCTGCTGACCAAGCGTTTACATTTACTGACTGGACTGCAGAAATGAAAGCTAAAGCTTCTATCTGTATTTCTGAAGACGATACTTTGATTGAATCATTGGAAATTGCGAAAAGCAGAATCCAGATTATGATTAACAAAGGAATGGATAACCATAATCACGTTCTTCAAGGTCTAATTAACAAGGCAAACAAGAGAATCGAGGAAATCAGAACTGGTGACAAACCTGCTTTGACTCCGGATGCTAATGCAAAATATTACGCAGAAGTAGTTGTTGACCTAGACATCATCGTTGAGCCAATGATTGCTGACCCGGATGTAAATAACGACGATGTTTCTAAAAGATACACGCACGATACCATCAGAGACCTTACTTTCTATGGTGGTGAGAAAAAAGTTGACCTTGGTTTCGTAGGTTCTTGTATGGTTCACAAAGGCGACCTTAAAATAGTTTCTCAGATGTTGAGAAATCTTGAACAGAAAAATGGTAAAGTAGAATTTAACGCACCATTGGTTGTTGCAGCTCCTACTTATAACATCATTGATGAGTTAAAAGCTGAAGGTGACTGGGAATTATTAGAAAAATATTCAGGTTTTGAATTCAATGACGCTGCTCCAAAAGGCGAAGCTCGTACTCAGTATGAAAATATGATGTATCTTGAGCGTCCTGGTTGTAACCTTTGTATGGGTAACCAGGAGAAAGCTGAAAAAGGAGATACTGTTTTGGCAACTTCTACCCGTCTTTTCCAAGGAAGAGTAGTTGAAGATTCTGAACGTAAGAAAGGGGAATCATTATTAGCTTCGACTCCGGTTGTTGTATTGTCTGCGATTATTGGAAGAATTCCAAATATCGATGAATACAAAGAAGCTGTTGAAGGAATTGACTTGACGACTTTCGTTCCATCTATCAAAGAATTGGTAACTGTTGGTCATTAATTGATTTTAAATTTGTAGAATAAAAAAAGCCTTGTCAAGGTTTAGAACCTTGACAAGGCTGATGATAAAAAATGGAAGATTTCGAGAGAAGTCTTCCATTTTTTTGTTTAGAATCTTTCCATTTAAGAGCGGCAAGAATTATTTTAACCTATGTCAATGATTCAAAATTTATTTTTCCTTAACTTCATAGGTATAAAAAATAGTAGTTATTCATCTAATTAATCCTATTTATAAATGGTAGGAATAATATTTGATGAACTTATTTTGAAAAATTTCTGGCTTTGGTTTTAATTAAAAAACCGGAAAATTATTAGAAAAGAAAAATTAAAATAGATATGACATTCGACATTGACATGATCAAAAAAGTGTATGAGCGTTATCCTGAAAGAATTGCTGCTGCAAGACAAATTACAGGAAAACCACTCACACTTTCAGAAAAAATCCTTTACACTCATTTATGGGAAGGAAACGCAACACAAGAATATGAAAGAGGAAATTCTTACGTGGATTTTGCTCCAGATAGAGTTGCAATGCAGGATGCCACTGCGCAAATGGCACTTTTACAATTTATGCAGGCTGGAAAAGCCAAAGTAGCAGTTCCTTCAACTGCTCATGCGGATCACTTGATTCAGGCGAGAGTGGGTGCAGAAGCAGATTTACAGGAAGGAATTAATAAAAATTCTGAAGTTTTCAACTTCTTAAGTTCAGTTTGTGATAAATACGGAATTGGTTTCTGGAAACCGGGAGCCGGAATTATCCACCAGGTTGTTTTAGAAAATTATGCCTTTCCAGGAGGAATGATGATCGGAACCGACTCTCATACGGTAAATGCAGGAGGTTTAGGAATGGTTGCCATTGGAGTTGGTGGAGCTGATGCGGTAGACGTAATGGCTGGAATGGCTTGGGAATTAAAAATGCCAAAATTAATCGGTGTAAAATTAACAGGAAAAATGTCTGGCTGGACTTCCGCAAAAGATGTTATTCTAAAAGTGGCAGGAATTCTTACGGTAAAAGGAGGAACCGGATGCATCGTAGAATATTTTGGAGAAGGAGCGGAATCTCTTTCAGCGACAGGAAAAGGAACAATCTGTAACATGGGTGCTGAAATCGGAGCTACAACTTCTACGTTTGGATATGATGATTCGATGAGAAGATATTTGGCTGCAACCGGAAGACAAGATGTTGTAGATGCGGCTGATAAAATTGCAGAACATTTAACAGGTGATGCTGAAGTGTATGCAAACCCTGAACAATATTTCGATCAATTAATAGAGATCAATCTTTCTGAATTAGCTCCTCATTTGAACGGACCTTTTACTCCGGATTTAGCAACTCCTGTTTCTGAATTCAGAGCTAAAGCTGAAGCAAACGGATGGCCTCTTGAAGTTGAATGGGCATTGATCGGTTCTTGTACCAACTCTTCGTATGAAGATCTATCGAGAGCAGCTTCTATTGTAGAAGACGCAGTAGCAAAAGGGGTAAAACCTAAAGCAATTTTAGGCATTAATCCTGGTTCAGAACAAGTGAAATTTACTGCAGAAAGAGATGGATTCCTAGATTCTTTCAGAAAATTTGAAAATGCAAGGATCTTTACCAATGCTTGTGGACCTTGTATCGGACAATGGGACAGAGAAGGTGCTGAAAAAGGAGAAAAAAACTCAATTATTCACTCTTTTAACAGAAACTTTGCAAAAAGAGCAGACGGTAACCCAAATACACATGCTTTTGTAGCGTCTCCGGAAATGGTTGCAGCAGTGGCAATCTCCGGAAGATTAGATTTCAATCCAATTACTGATACTTTAACCAACGAAGCTGGCGAACAAATTAAATTAGACGAGCCAAAAGGTTTTGAATTGCCTGCAAAAGGATTTGCTGTAGATGACAACGGCTATCAAGCTCCATCTGCAGACGGATCTAGTGTTCAGGTCAATGTAAGTCCAACCTCAGACAGACTTCAGTTATTGGAAGAATTCCCAGCTTGGGATGGTAAAAATATTACCGGTGCAAAAGTTTTAATTAAAGCTTTCGGAAAATGTACCACCGACCACATTTCTATGGCAGGACCATGGTTGAAATACAGAGGTCACCTTGATAATATTTCAAACAACATGTTGATTGGAGCCGTAAATGCTTACAATATGGAAACCAACCACGTTAAAAATGAATTAACTGGTGAATACGGCGAAGTTCCGGCTGTACAAAGAGCTTACAAAGCTGCAGGAGTTCCTACCATTGTTGTAGGAGATCAAAACTATGGTGAAGGTTCTTCAAGAGAACATGCTGCCATGGAACCTCGACATCTTGGTGTGAAAGCAGTTTTGGTAAAATCATTTGCAAGAATTCACGAAACGAACCTTAAAAAACAAGGAATGTTGGGAATTACTTTTGCCAATGAATCTGATTATGATAAAATTTTAGAAGACGACACTGTTAACTTCTTAGATCTCGATAAGTTTGCACCAGGAAAGCAATTGACCTTAGAATTTGTACATTCTGATGGAACGAAAGACATCGTTTTAGCAAATCATACGTACAACGATCAGCAAATTGATTGGTTTAAAGCGGGCTCTGCTTTGAACTTAATTAAGCAACAGGAAAAAAATTAATTATATAAAAAATACAATCCACAAAAACGTTTGTATTATTAAATCAAATATGGCTCTAAATAAACATTAGAGCCATATTTTTTTAGCTATGAAAAATTATTTTTTAATAATTTTGATTGATTGTTTTGAGCCATCTTTCATCTCAAGTTGTAAAATATACATACCTTGAGAAAGATCACCTAGTCTCAATCTAGCTTCCGGGCGACTGACTACTCTCACCAGTTTACCAGATATATCTGTAACTTTTATTGATTTCAATAACTCAACTTTATTGATGTTTATAATATCAGAAAAAGGATTTGGATATACTTCCATCCTATCTTTTTTATCAACTTCAGAAGTTGACAAACAGTTGGAATCTACTGTAGCTGTTACAGCCTGCCTGTCGGATTCACACATTGTAGAGACTATCCAATTATAGAAATAATAATATATATTGTTCTTCGGAGTATTTCCAGGAGCAGCAGAAAGCGTGCTGGTTGTTATAGAAATTGCATTCTGCACTGTAAAAGGATAACTGTAATTAGATGTTGTTGATGCTGGAGGATCGAAAAGCAATCCGTTAATGCCAATATAATTTTTGGGCGTTATTTTATAATTAGTTCCTGGAGGCAATGTAAAATCAAGATCTAAAATATTTTCATAAGGAGCAGCCTCAGTTCCTCCAATCACAGTGAATGTTTTTGAACGAATGATGGTATTGGTTCCATCCACAATATCAATAGTCAGAGTTCCTGTATTCCCCGCAACCGAGGTAACGGGATAAACAGTAACCTTTTCTATGGTCGTTGTATTTAAAACATCAAATACAATTCCGAAATTGGTGGTTCCAGTTCCATTGATAGCGGAGGCAGATGGAGTAGATATTCCGGTTGTCTGAGAATTTATCCCTGTAAATGCCGTTGCATAATAAGTCGTTGTATTACTTAGAACTGGTGTTGTATAAGAATTACCCGTTCCCACTAAATTACCTCCCCATTGTGCATCATACCAATTAATATTTGCCCCTGCATCTGCTACAGCAGACAAAACAGTAGCCTGACCAGGACAAACAGTTGCACTTGTTGTTGAAATAATTGATAAAGGCTGTTGGCATTTTGTTACAAAAGATTTCACGGCAGACCATCCACCGGTACTTATAGCATTACAAAGACTTCGCACCCAAACATAATAAGCTGTTATAGGCAACAAAGAACTAAGTGTAACCGAATTTGTCATTACACCGGTTATGTTCGGAGTAGTAATTATTGTAGGCGGTGTAGAAGAAGTAGAATAATATACATCATATCCATTAGCAGGAGCAGGATTAAGTGCCGCCCACGAAACCTGTGCCGCAGATCCTGTAATATTATTAATTGTTATCAAATTTGGAGCAAAGCAGCTTGGCGGTACCCATGTATAGGTAAATCCATCAGAAGGCATTCCCGGAACTGAATTGATTGTGTGGAACACTTGTATATAATTATTACCCAAACCTGCAGAAGAATTCATAAATTGTGAATTTGTAGAATTACTGCGGTTGTTGAAGTCCATATTAGAAGAACCACGTAAACCAATTTGGCATCTCTGAGTAAGGCTTGTATTACCTATAAGATAAGAACCACCCTTGTATACAACAGAAATTACATTTGAAGTTTCCTTCAGACGAATCTGAAAAGAAAATGAATAAATATTTGTAGTGGAAGTGCTGTAAAGAGGTTTAAAATCTGTCCATTGTATAACAATTTCTCTATTTGGTGCAGATCCCACAACATCCCAAGTAATATTTCCTTTGATATTATTTATAAAAGCTGCATTTAGGTCTCTTCCCCAAGCAGAAACCGCTCCATCATACGATTCATCATTAGAGATTGGGCTGAAGTTATTACTAACAGGTGCAGAACCAAAAGTTATAAACCCATTAGTAGATACATATAGAGAATGATAAGGCATTCCATTAAAATAAAAGTCGAATGGTAATGATACGGGATACACTAAGTTATCTAAACTAGCTGCGCCCATTGTGTCAGACGCCGTATCTAAAACCGTTCCTCCTAAAAGAGGAGTAAATGAACCTTGAGACTGGCTGAAAGAATATGAATTAACCTGCCCTTTAATTATTAATCCGGAAAATAAAAAAGTCAATAAAAGAAACCTGATTTTCAAGTTCTTTTTCCTGACTAGAAATAATTTTAAAAATTTCAACATAATACTTTATTTTAGTTTTGCTCAAATTAAAATAATAGTACTAACGAGAAGAGTTTAATTAAGGTCGACGCAAATTTCAGGAATTAGAAGTTTTACGATAAAAAAGAATTTTCCACAAATAAACAAATTTACTTACTTAAACACCAATGCAAACAAACTACTGATTATAAGCCAATTAAACTAAAAATAAGTATTATATTTGATTTTTAATCTAAAAATTGATAAAAAAGCACAAGTAGGTGGAAAATAGGTGGTGTTTTCTGGGCATATCACAAATTAAAGACATTTTTCTTCCAAAAAACACCCATTTGAGTTTACCAGAAACAGACCGTAATGCATTATTTATGAGCTAACAATGAAAAAAGAGAACTTCATTGACTTATTTAATAGATCACCTATTTTTAAAAAAGTTCCTTAATTTTTTTTTAAATCAAGTATAAAAATTTCATCGCAGGTTGATTATTTTTAAAAAGAAATGACTCTAACAAATTATCGCAAGCATTTAATTTTCAATAAATAATTTGTGCTGGAGTATTCAATAAATGAGAAAGTCTTTTTATTTCAGTTTTTCTAAAAGATTAGATTTATACATTTCTCCCACCGAAATTTCGTGTTCCGAAATCAATATCACTTTTTTTGAATTTAAGCTTTTCACTTTATCTAAATTTAAAATAAAAGATTTGTGAATTCTTGTAAAGTTTTCAGGAAGCTGATTTTCAAGAGATTTTAGAGTATCTAAAACAATGTATTCCTGTTTTTCCGTTTTGATGTTGACGTAATCTTTAATGCTTTCTACATAAAGAATTTCATCAAAATTGATGCGATGTTGCTGCCCGGAAGATTTCACGAAAAAATGTCCGGTTTCATTAGCTTCAGCTACAGGAAAACGCTCCTGAGCCTTCATGATGCTTTTGCTAAAACGGTCAAAAGAAATCGGTTTTAAAAGATAATTAACAACATTGTGCTCATATCCTTCTAAAGCATATTCTGAATAAGCCGTAGTCAAAATATACTTCATTTTATCGCCGACAATTTTCATGAAATTAATCCCCGTTAATTCCGGCATTTGAATATCTAAAAAGACAAGATCTGCATCGTTCTTCTGAATAAATTCTAAAGCTTCAATAGGGTTTTCAGTAGAAAAAACAAGCTCAAGAAACGGAATTTTCTCTACATAACTCCCGAGGAGCGATACGGCGAGTGGCTCGTCATCAACAATAATGCATTTAATTTTCTTCATTCTTCAAATCGATCTTTAAATCTACGACAAAATCAGTTTCGGTTTCTGTAATTTTCAGTTCGTATTTTTTAGGATATAAAATTTCGAGTCTTTTCCTTACATTTTCAATCCCGATTCCGGAAACAGAATCCTTCATTTTCTCTTTTTTAAAATTTGAAAGGTAAAAATGCAGAATTTTATTGTTGTCTGAAATTTTCATTTCAAAACCTTTGTTTCTAAAATCTCCGTGTTTAAACGCATTTTCAACGAAAGGAACTAAAAGCATCGGCGAAATATTAAGTTTAGGATGTGATAACTTTTTCTCAATATTTAATAATTCAGGATTTTTAATCCTCAGTTTTTCTAAAGCAATCAGACTGTCTAAATATCCTACTTCTTTATCTAAAGTAATAAAATCTTTCTCAAGATCTTTTGTGCTGTATCTTAATAATTGTCCTAATTCTTCAATGGCAGGCAACGCTTTTTCTGAGTTTTGATACATTAAAGAATAAATATTATTCAAAGTATTAAAAATAAAATGCGGATTGATCTGGGTTTTCAAAGCTTTGAGCTCAGCAGACTGTTTTTCCTGAATTAATTGTTGTCTTTCTTCTTCCCCTTTAAAAAACATATTGAACAAAGACAATACAGTACTGATAAACAGAGTTGTAGAACTATAAAATACATTGTCATAATAATAAAACAAAAGTGAAGTTCCCTCAGCATAATTACCATGTCCAATAAACAAAGGCAGTATTAATTCTTCAACCATATATCTGAAAAATACAAAACAGCCTACGCTAATAAAAAATCCTAAGATTGTAAAATACAGTTTATTAATGTTGAAAAAGAAAGGAACAATAAAAAAATAATTGATATAAAACGCAATAAAACTGACTACAAAAAAGGTAACATTCAAAACGAAAAATTCTGTGTTACCAGCTATAATAGGCGTAATTATGGAAAAAACCAGATTAAGAATCCAATAAAACAGGTGTAAAAATATAATTTGTTTTGCTTTCATCGTAATTCTTTGTTGTTAACTATAATTGGTTGAGAAGAGTAATAATGCAAATATATTGAAACTGATTTTGCATTTCGGTTTTCTAACTTTAAACTGCTTTTTTTAGGTAGTCTATATTTAAACTCAGATTTACCCAAAATTTCAGAAGATATTTTCAGCTCAGAAACTAAAACTATATTTTCCTCTGAAAGATTTTTTATTTCTAAAGTTACTGGCGCTTTTACTTTATTAATAGTAATGCTTTCGTTCGGAGCTATTGTCATTGTTTTCCAAACATCTACCCTGTGATTGTTTACATTGGGTTGCATAAAAGCTAAGCCTAAAAGGAGTATTATATTTTTCATTCACCAAAAATAATTACAATAGCAAAGTAAGACCTTCCAAAATCTACAAACACCTCTTTTTTTCCGATGAAAATATTTTAAACCGGCATATTTCGTACTTGGTCGAAACGCTGTTTTATCAAATTGATGTGAGATATAAATTTGTCAAAAATATTTAAAACAAATTATTATGAAAACATCAATATTAATAGTGTTAATAACAATTTCAACATTCTTATTCGCACAAAAAAAGCCTTCAGAATATTTCCCTGATCCTAAAACCAAAGTTTTGGTTGTTGGTTCATTTCATTTTGATTATCCCAATCAAGATGCTCATAAAACAGAAAAAAGTGATCAGATAGATGTTTTAGAACCGAAGACAGCAACTGAAGTAACAGATTTAATCAATTATATCAAAAAATTTAAGCCTACAAAAATTGCGATTGAAGCCTGGCCAAACTGGAAAGCCAATGAAAAATTAAAAGAATACAAAGAAGGAAAACACAGAGATCAAAGAGATGAACGTTACCAACTTGCAATGCGTCTTGCAAAAGAACTTAAGCTCAATGAATTGTACAGTATTGATGCGAATTCAGTTTTGGATGATCTTACAGAAAAATTTGGCAAGACAGACTCATTATACTTTAAAGATCTTCTTAAAGATTATGATTTCTTAAATGACGACCGTATTTCTCAACAGTATACAACTTTCATTAAGAATACTGAGCGAAAAAACTTCAAATCTATTCTTGACATGTTTAAATATATGAACAGCAAAGAATATCATCAATATGAATATGGAGCGTATTTAACAGGAGATTTTAAATTGAGAGAACACGACGGCGCAGATCTGCTTGCTTTATACTGGTACAACAGAAATCTTAGAATGTTCAGAAAAATACAAGAAATCCCTAAAAATGCAGAAGACAGAATTTTGGTGATTGCAGGAAACGGTCATGCTACAGTTTTCAGACAGCTTTTCACTATGTCTCCGGAATATGATTACGTAGAATTTTCATCCTTAGACTCAAAAAAATAATTTTCTTACCTCATCAATCTAAACCATCCATTCCTCATGAAAAAGACATTCATTATTGCAGCTTCTTTCTTATATATCTCTTCATTTGCACAAAAACAAGATAGTTTACAACTGAAAACTATAGAATCTGTTACCATTAATGGAAAGAAAAAACTTCTTCTCGAAAGAAAAGCTGACCGACTTATCTTTAATGTTGAAGCTTCTGTAGCTTCTCAGGGAATGGATGGTTCGGAAACATTGGCCAATGTTCCAATGTTGAAAGTAGACGATAATTTAGGAAGTATTTCTATTGCAGGAAAAAGCAGTGTTAATGTAATGGTCAACGGAAGAATGCTGAATCTTTCAGGAGCCAATCTTATTAATTATCTGAAAACGATACGTTCGGAAAATATTGCTAAAATAGAGGTAATCACTACTCCACCTGCAAAATATGAAGCTCAGGGAAACAGTGGATTGATCAATATTATTTTGAAAAAAAATCCAAACCTAGGATGGAGCGGATCTGTGAATACCGGATTGAATCAAAGAACCTATTCGGGGGGAAATTCGACAGGATTATTAAATTATCAGACTGAAAAACTCAGCCTGTCATTAAAGACTAGTTATATTGACGGAGCAAAACGTTCAGAAGAAAATTATACTATTTTAGGGGCTACCCAAAACTACAGCCGTTCTATAAGAAAAGATATGTGGAAAGAATTGACACCAAACCTAAATCTTTCGTACAAGCTCAATAAAAACTCCGAAATTGGAATGGAATACATCTATGCTCATCAGAAATCTGGGATGGATATTGTAAACGAAACAAGAAATATAGACACCGACTTATCTGTAGAAAATCTTTTAACAAAAACTCATCACCGCGAAAAAACACCAACTCATACATTGAGTGCTTATTATGATTTAAAATTAGATTCGTTGGGGAAAAAATTAAGTTTTGCAGCAAACTTTTTTAAAAATAATTCTGATACAGACGTTAACTTTTCAACATTAAAATTGAGTGATAATTCAGTTCAATATGTCAATACAAGATCAATTGTTGAGCCACAAGTCTTTTCTTTGCAAGGAGACCTGGAACTCCCGTTTTCTTTTGGTACCATTGAAACAGGGCTTAAATTTAATCAGTTTAAAAATGCTACCGATCTGCAATATTTTAACATCATCAACAATCAATATATTCCAGATTTGCAAAGAGCCAATTTATTTGAATATAAGGAAGAAAATTATGCTGCTTATTTTAGTTATGCCAAAAGCTTTGGAGAACATTGGGAAACTAAAGCAGGGCTTCGTTATGAAAACACTCAGGCTCAAAGCTTTACTCCATCAACAAACATAGAAAACAAGTACAATTATGGACAGTGGTTTCCATCGGCTTTTGTTTCTTATAAAAAGGAAAAAAATGTCTTCAGTCTTTCCTATTCAAGAAGAATCAACCGTCCAAGTATGAGCAATCTTAATCCTTTCAGATGGTATGAAAATCCTTACTCTTATTCTTCGGGAAATCCTTTGCTTAAGCCATCTTACATTAATAATCTGGAATTGGGATATACTTACAACAGCAAATTTTCAGCAAGTATTTATTATTTAAAACTTAAAAATGGTTTCGGACAAGTTGCTTTAATCGATGGGCTTTCTCAGATAGGGACTTATCTTAATTATTACAACAATGATTTTTATGGTTTTAATGCTTCCTACACCGACAAAATTTTCAAATTCTGGGAAACAAGCCTTTCTCTGAACGGGTCACTTACAGATTCTAAAATATTTAATATTGAAGCTGAAGCACAGAATGGGTATTCAGTAAGTTATTCGATCAATAATACCTTTACAGTCAACAAAAACAAAACGGTTTTCTTTTTTCTAAATTACAGTCAGGATCTGCCTTATAAAAATGTAAACTCCTATTTTCATAATTTTTCTAATCTTACCTCAGGAATAAAAGTTTCATTAATGGAAAAACAGCTACAGATCAATGCTACTGTCACCAATATTTTTGCTCAGAAATATCGTGGTGATATGTATTTTAAAGATAATAGCCAACATTTTAATAATTATTGGGATGGAAGAAGTTTCCGTTTAAACGTAAATTATACACTCGGAAACAACAAAAAGAAACGAACAACAAAAAGCATCAGTTTTGAAGAAAAAGACAGAGCGCAATAAAATTTTGTAACAAATTTATTTTTTTGTCGTCTAACTGAGTAGATTTAACTCACATTATGAAGAAAATACTACTTACTCTTTCAATTTTAGCTTCAACTTTAGGTTTTTCTCAGGAAACCAAAGACAAAAGAGAAACCAAAGAAAAAGAAATTGAAGGGGTTATCATTACTAAAACTAAAAAAGCCGTTGAGCAGAAAGCTGATAGAACGATATACGATTTTTCAGAGCAATCACACCTTAATTCCGGGACAACGATGGAAGGTCTCAAAAAAATTCCGGGATTGGTAGTTTCAGAAATGGCCGGGATGATTTATCAAGGAAAATCTTTGGAAGTTTACATGGATGGTCGTCCTTTAAATCTTTACAGTGACCAATTAACAGCTTATCTAGAAGGTTTACCTGCCAACAGCATAGAACGTATTGAAATGATTACTCAACCGGGCGCTGAATTTCCAGCAACTTCGGGAGGTGCTATTCTTAACATTGTCACCAGCAGAAGTGCTAAATCTTACTTGTCTGCAACCTATGCAGGTGGTTATCGCTTCAGTAATTATGATAAATTCAGAAATAAATTCAATAATAGTTTAACGCTGAATTCTAAAAACAGATGGTTTGGTTGGCAATTGAATATCGGACAATCTTACAATGAAAGTGAAACTCAATCTACCATAGACGAAATTTCAAAATTAGGAAATGACAATATCGGAAGAAATCAGTTTTTAAGAAGTGCTTTCACGTTTGATCTTGGGAAAGACCGGTTACTATTGAACTACAATTTCTCTAACAATAATGCAGACCGCTACATTGACAGTTATGCTCTTTTTGAAGGCACGGAAATTATAAGTAATGACAAAACTTCTTCTGACAACATGCGTCATGAAGTAATGGCAACGTATCAGAAAAAATTTGATGATCGCAGTAAAAAATTTGAAATAAAAGGAACCTATTCTAATAACAAGGCAGATTTCAACCAAAACTCACATCGTCTTTTACCAATAGAAAATTTTTTAAATACCGCAAATGGTTCTTCTCAGAATGTTTTCAATCTAAAAGTAGATTATGCACAACCTATTAAGATTTTGGAAGAAGGTAAGCTGAGCTTAGGTGCAGATTACAACCAGCAGGATTTTGTGGCAAATGACAATATCATCGACAATCTTGATTACAGCAGCAAAACCAGTGCAGTCTATTCTGAAGTAAATGCTAAAAAGGGAAAATTTGATTTCGTTTTAGGACTTCGTGGTGAATACTATAATGTTGGCGGGACAAGTTATGATTATGAAGAAAAAAAATATGATGCATTAATCCCTTTTGATAAATTCAAAGTATTTCCCAATGCAAGTGTTCAGTATAATTTTGTTCCAAATATGGTTTTTGCGAATATTAATTATAATAAAAAAATAAGCCTCCCAAGCATCGCTAACCTTAACCCAAACAATACGAGATACGGTAATTCGACGATAGATTTTTCAGGAAATCCAAATCTTCAGCCGACCATCTACGATAATTTTGAATTTAAGTTAAGCGCCATGAACTTTGCTTTCATTGGATATACGCTTACCTCTGGAAAAAACCAAGTTGTACAAGAAGTATCACGTACCGGCGACAGAATTTTCCAAACGTCTGCC
Organism: Chryseobacterium sp. YIM B08800; assembly: GCF_026163565.1. GTDB lineage: Bacteria > Bacteroidota > Bacteroidia > Flavobacteriales > Weeksellaceae > Chryseobacterium. Next base: position 22,538 of record NZ_JAPDKN010000044.1, on the reverse strand, counting down.
AATGTAGATCATTTAAGAATTCATAATTTCAATGCGGGAATTCCAATCCCTTTTGCGGTTTTCAATAAGCCTTTCAGTGAGTTGTTGAAAATGGAGGTCAATCCTGACAAAATGAATTTCATCTATCTTTATACCTCTTATCAAATCCAAGAAATTGATAAAATCGTTAATCCTAAAGGTTACTGGACTTACAGTGCATCAGGACAATTTTTGTTACCTTCTAAGATAAAACTGAATATCAGTTACACCTATTTAGGCAAAGGAAATTACTACTATTTCTATCCTAATAAATCGTTCTATAATAGTTTTGACATCAGTATGTCGCGAAAATTCAATAAAGATAGAATGACATTGACTTTATTTGCGAATGATATTTTCAATACTGTTGAAAACAATCTGAGAACAATAAATGCTACTCCGAATGTCTTTATCAGAAACAAAAATGACAGCAGAACTTTCGGATTATCTTTCTCTTATAAAATTCCAACCAAAAATAAATTGGCAAAAGAAGATCCGAATATGATTAAAACAACCAATCAAAATGATAATAGCGGAGAAGTTTTACAGCAAGGACAATAATTTATAAAATAAAATTTACCCAAAATCTCAACCATTATATTTTTCAATAGAAACGGGCTTTTTGTCCGTTTTTTTATGTTTAATTTTCATCAACATTAAAAACCATCCTTTCAAAAAGAGGAAAATTATAACAATTAGTTTTTTTAGAAATCAATCGTCTCAAATCTCCAGTTTAAGATGTCAATTAATGTTATTTGATTTAAATTTAATCGTAAATCGGTTATTATTTTCAAAGCTTGGTTTGCCATCATACTTCCTACAATTCCCGGCAATGCACCTAAAACTCCGAGGCTGTCACAATCCGGAAAATTTTCATCAAAAGGAGGGTCCGGAAAAACATCTCTTAAATTCTTACTTCCTTTATAATTAAAAACCGCAACCTGTCCGGAAAAACCAAGAATACTTCCGTAAACTAAAGGCTTTTTAAGCTTTACACAAGTATCATTAACTAAATATCTTGTTTTAAAATTATCGGACCCGTCAACAATAATATCAAACTGAGAAATAATTTCTTTAACATTTGAGTAATCAATTTTATTTTCAATCCCAATAAAACTGACCTGATGATTAAGGTTTTTCACAAAATCTTCTGCACTTTTCACTTTTGATCTCCCTACAGAATGTTCATTATGAATAATCTGTCGGTTTAAATTATGCAATTCAACCTCATCAAAATCTGCAACGCACAAAGTTCCAACTCCCGCCGCAGCCAAATATTGAATGACAGGACTTCCCAAACCTCCTGCCCCAATCACCAAAACTTTAGCATTCATTATTTTTCGCTGACCTTCCAAACCAATTTCTTCAATAAAAATCTGTCGGCTGTATCTTGAGAAAATGTCTTCGTTTTTCATTTATTAATTATATTTAAAACATTAAGATTTAGTTAAGAAATTGAGAAAATTAAGTATTCGCAAGCGAATAAAAGAAAGCTGAATTCTAAAAAATATTTTCAAATATTCCTTAATATGTATATCCGTTTTCCATCATAATAAAAATTTTAACGCAAAGAGCACAAAGATTTCTTTAAATAATTCGCTGTTTGTAAGCTCGCAAAGGCGTTTCACTTAGCTAAGCACACGAAGATTTTTTAATATGACAAAAAGCGGACAATCATATTCCTTAATTAACTTAACTTCTTAAATCCATCTTAATGGTTCAAAATTCATTTTAAATTCCACTGTAAACAGCATCCCAATCTTTCATGATTGGATCATAGCCTGCTTTTTTAATCTCACTTTTAATTTCTTCCATGCTTCTTTCATCACTGGTTTCAAATTGTTCCAAAGACTCTTTATCCACCGCATAACCACCTGGATTAGTTTTCGAAGCCGCACTCATCGCTGTTGCTCCCAATGAAATGATATTATTTCTAAATTTTTCACTCTCTCTTGTTGAGATTGAGATTTCCAAATCTTCATTCCAGATTCTGTAAGCACAGATCAATTGGAGTAGATCTTTATCAGACATGATAAAATTGGGTTCAATAATTCCTTCCGCAGGTCTTAATCTTGGAAATGAAACTGAATATCTACTCTTCCAATATTGCTTTTGAAGATAATCGATGTGAAGCGCATTGAAAAAACTGTCAACACGCCAATCTTCCAAACCCAACAAAACGCCTAAACCCATTTTATGAATTCCGGCTTTACCAATTCTGTCGGGAGTTTCCAGACGAAAATTGAAATTTGATTTTTTTCCTTTCGGATGATATTCTTTATAAACTTCCTGATGATAGGTTTCCTGATAGACCAAAACTGCATTCACGCCAGCTTCATGAAGTGCTCGATATTCTTCTTCCGACAAAGGCTGAACTTCAATAGAAATATTAGCAAAGTGTGGCTTCAACAAACGAACAGCATTTAGAAAATAATCAATTCCAACTATTTTATTTGCTTCTCCGCTTACCAGCAAAACGTGATTCACACCCATCGATCTTAAAACGGTAGCTTCGATCATCAATTCAGTATCAGAAAGCGTTTTCCTTTTAATCGAATTATCTAAACTAAAACCGCAATACGTACAAATGTTCTGACATTCATTACTCAAATACAACGGCGCATATAGCTGAATGGTTTTCCCAAAACGCTTTTGAGTAAGTTGCTGCGTCATTTTCGCCATTAATTCTAACTTTTGAGCAGCAACAGGCGAAAGAAAATTAAGGAAATCATCTATTGTTTTATTCTTTTTCTGAAGACTATTTTCCACGTCAGATAACGTTACTTTTTCAAGCTTTGCTTTTACCTCATCCCATTGGTATTTTTCAAAAAAATCTTTAAAACTTTTCATACCTATTTGTATTAATCAAAATGATGCATTCGATGATATTTTTAAATAGAATTTCATCCTATCCTTTATTAAATCGTCCCTTCGGGACTCTTTCCTTTTCACTTTGTTTTAATCAAACAAAAAAGAAGTCAGTGGACTTGATGCTTCTGCATGGTTTCCGATTGCTCCCAACCCAGATTCAAAAGCTCTTCTTCCGGCAATTACTCCTTCTTTAAAAGCCAATGCCATATTTACAGGATTTCTTGCAACAGCAATTGCCGTATTTACCAAAACCGCATCAGCTCCCATTTCCATCGCTTTTGCGGCATCAGAAGGTGCTCCAATTCCGGCATCAACAACAACAGGAACATTACTTTGAGCAATAATTATTTCTAAAAAGTCTACAGTTCTTAACCCTTTATTCGTTCCAATCGGTGCCCCCAAAGGCATTACAACAGCTGTTCCTACATCTTCCAGACGTTTACACAAAACCGGATCTGCATGAATATAAGGCATTACGATAAACCCTAATTTTGCCAATTCTTCTGTTGCATACAACGTTTCAATCGGATCGGGTAACAAATATTTTGGATCGGGATGGATTTCCAGCTTTACCCAATTGGTTTCCAAAGCTTCTCTTGCCAATTGCGCTGCTAAAACCGCTTCTTTGGCAGTTCTTGCTCCTGAAGTATTCGGTAAAAGATGAGATCTTGTAGGTTTTAAAGCATTCAACAAATCATCTTCTGAAGATTGCGAATCGATTCTTTTTAATGCCATTGTCACCAATTCACTTCCGGAAGCGATGATGGAGTCGGTCATTTCTGAAAGATCTCCAAATTTCCCGGTTCCTAAAAACAATCTCGATTCGAAAGTCCTGTCTGCTATTATTAATGGTTGATTGTTCATTTCATTGCTATTTTAAATTCGTTGATAATAGATGGTTGATTGGTGATTTGACCCGAAACGGCGGCTCCATAAATTCCGATTTGTTGTAATAGCTCGATATCATTCAGAACTACTCCACCAATGGCAAATATTTTAGGGAGCGCTAATCCTTTTTCTTTTAAATCCTGAATGATTTTTTCATAACCATCAAAGCCTAAAATCGGACTTAGCTGTTCTTTAGTTGAAGTAAATCGAAGTGGTCCCAAACCAATATAATCGCATGATTCATTCATTCTTTGAAGAACATCTGAAACAGAATTTGCCGTTCCGCCAATAATTTTATTTTTTCCTAAAATCTGTCTTGCAATATCAATCGAAGTATCTTTTAAACCTAAATGAATACCATCTGCATCAATATTTTTTGCAATCTGAACATGGTCATTAATGATACAAACCGATTGATATTCTAAACAAAGCAGTTTTGAATTTTCACAAAGACTGATGAATTCATTTTCGGGAGCATTTTTCCAACGAACCTGAATCCATTTTATACCATTGTCTAAGGCTTTTTTTATATTTAATTCCTGTTCGGCTTTTGTAAAACCTTGAGAAATATATTGTAGTTTTTCCATTTTTAAATTTGAATACATCTTAATAAATTATATTCTCTCTGCATTTTCCGAAAACATTTAAAGATTTATCGCTCTCCCAGATTGCACCTAACAAAGCCACTCCATCAACGCCATTGTCAAGAACCTGATGAATATTATTTTCGTTAATTCCTCCCAAAGCAATTAGTTTAACATTAGAATTGTCTCGTTTTTTAATATCATTTAAAATCGTTGAATTTTCCCCATATCCTTTTTTAGAAATACTTGGGAAAACCGGACTTATAAATGCATATTCCCATTCTTTATTCAAGTGATTAAAACTTTTAATATCATGAACAGACGTTGATTTTTTTTTATCTGTAAAAGATTGATACAAGCCATTTTTTCTGTCAATTTCTCTGAAATGAAATCTTGAGATGTTAAAGTTCTCAGCCAAATAGTAATGACTATGCAAAACCAATTGAGAGTAAAATTTTGAATCTATCTTTTGAATAAAATCCTTCATTTCATTTTGATCAATAAAAGGCTTTCTGATATGAAGCAAATCCAAACCTTCCTGAAATAATTCATTAATAATCTCAGTTTCATTTAGAACAAGTTCTTCGGGAGAAATTACAATGATCATATGTAAATTTCTTTTCCTTTTTCGATGAATTCCTGAGATTTATCAAACATTCCTTTTTCTGCAGACTCACGAATTTCCTGTGTAATCTTCATCGAACAGAATTTTGGTCCGCACATCGAACAAAAGTGTGCAATCTTTGCTCCATCTGCAGGAAGTGTTTCATCATGATAAGATCTTGCCGTATCCGGATCGAGCGAAAGATTAAACTGATCTTCCCAGCGGAATTCAAATCTTGCTTTACTCAAAGCGTTGTCTCTATATTGCGAACCTGGATGACCTTTTGCCAAATCTGCAGCATGAGCAGCCAATTTATACGTGATTACTCCAACCTTTACGTCGTCTTTATTGGGTAGTCCCAAATGTTCTTTCGGAGTTACATAACACAACATCGCACAACCAAACCAACCAATCATGGCAGCGCCAATCCCTGAAGTAATGTGATCGTAACCCGGCGCAATATCCGTAGTTAAAGGTCCTAAAGTATAAAACGGTGCTTCATCACAAACTTCCAATTGCTTATCCATATTTTCTTTGATCATGTGCATCGGAACGTGACCGGGACCTTCAATCATTACCTGAACATTGTGTTTCCAGGCAATCTTTGTCAGTTCACCTAAAGTTTCCAATTCGGCAAACTGTGCTTCATCATTGGCATCTGCAATTGAACCAGGACGAAGACCGTCGCCTAAAGAAAAAGCAACGTCATATTTTTTCATGATCTCGCAGATTTCCTCGAAGTGGGTGTACAAAAAGTTTTCTTTATGATGAAACAAACACCATTTAGCCATGATAGAACCACCTCTGGAAACAATTCCTGTGACACGTTTTGCGGTTAGATGAATATATCTTAATAAAACTCCGGCGTGAATCGTGAAATAAGAAACTCCTTGTTCTGCCTGTTCGATCAAAGTATCTTTAAAAATTTCCCAAGTCAGATCTTCTGCAACACCTTTTACTTTTTCCAATGCCTGATAAATTGGGACGGTACCAATCGGAACCGGACTGTTTCTGATGATCCATTCTCTGGTTTCGTGGATGTTTTTTCCGGTTGACAGATCCATAATTGTATCGGCTCCCCATCTGCAAGCCCAAACTGCTTTCTCAACTTCTTCTTCAATACTCGATGAAACAGCACTATTTCCAATGTTCGCATTAATTTTAACCAAAAAATTTCGCCCGATGATCATCGGTTCGCTTTCCGGATGATTGATATTATTGGGAATAATTGCTCTTCCGGCTGCAATTTCATCTCTTACAAACTCGGGAGTGATTTTGCTTTTCGGAGTTCTTGCACCAAAATTATTACCCTGATGTTGAAAAGCCATGTCTTTTGAAACAGAATCCAGTTGCTCGATTCTTTGATTTTCTCTGATGGCAATATATTCCATTTCGGGTGTGATGATGCCCTGTTTTGCGTAGTATAATTGGGTAACTTCCTGTCCTTCTTTTGCAACTTTTGGTTTGTGATTATAAGAAAATCGTAATTCATCTAATTTTAAATCAGCTAGTCTTGCTTTTCCATATTCGGATGTAATTCCATCTAAAACTTCGACGTCATTTCTATCCAAAATCCATTGTTCACGGATTCTTGGAAGTCCTTTTTCGATATTAATTTCAGAATTTTCATCAGTGTAAGCTCCTGAAGTATCGTAAACTGTAACGGATGGATTATGTTCTAAATTTCCGTTGGTGAGTTTTGTCGGACTTAGCTGTATTTCGCGCATCGCTACATTGATTGGGTGAATTTTTCCTTCAACATAGATCTTTTTTGAGTTCGGAAACGGCGAACGTGTAATTTTATGAGCCATAAAAATATTTTTTAACCGCCTTGTGTAGCAGTAATAATTAAAATTGAATCTTGGTTGTTGAGAATGGTTTCCGCCCAGAATGGCTGCGGAATAATGCGATTGTTGAGCGCTACGGCAATCCCTTTTTTCTTTTCAGGTAATTCCATAGCGATAAGTGCTTCCAGCGTTTTGGGAAGTACATCAAAATTTCTTAGTGTGTGATTGATCGTGAGCTCCATTCCTAAATTTTTAAATACACTTTAGGAATGCCCATCATTGTACAATAGAATGTACAGCAAAGTCATCTCACTTTTTCCTACGCTAGTATGATCTAGAAATCAGGTTCAAAGGGTAAAGTCTCAGCCTGTTTTGTCAACAGACACCCCTAAAGTTGGGAGCGAAGTTAGACATTTTTTTAAAATGGGCAAAATTTGATTTCAATTTAAAATAAAAAGACTATCTCACTAGAGACAGCCTTTAATTTGTACTGTAGTTATTTTAGTAATATAGTTTTAAACTTCCATCTAAATTGTATTGATTAGCCCATGTCAGTTCATTAAAAAAAACTTCTTGACCATCCATATTAAACTCTTGGATCTTTCTTTTTTGAAAATTATTTTTAGATAAAGACAAATAAAAATAATCTTCAAAAACTGTAAGGTTACTAAACGGATTCTGTACAGTATCGAAATTACTAAATTCTACACTTTTTGTAATATATATATCTGTATTATTATGCCTTTCTGTAGTTATTGCTTTCTGCAAATTTCCTGCCCCATCATATGTAAACTTTTCAATATAGGTTAGGATATAATCATTGGGATCAGTTGGAATATATGGCATATTAGGTAGTTCTGTTAAAATTTCAACAAGTTTACCAGATGTGTTATATTTATAAGTAAGGTGCTTTTCCCATTCTATATATTGTGGTGCATATATTATAGACTTTATTATTTTGCCTTGATTATCAAATTCAAAAAGTTTTTCATCTATTAAAGGATTAAATGTAGGATTTAAGCTATGAGTTTTCATTACTGCAGAATTCCCATTATATGAAACTATAGTGTAAATCCAGTTCACAAAATATGGTGGCAATCCAGAACTACTTGACCCTTGTATTATTTTACCAATCTTTTTGGTTACTTTTCCTTGAGAATTATATTCAAAATAACAATTTGGGTCACTTGTGGCAGAAGACTGTAGTAAAATAGGAAATTGTGATGATATCTTAGTAGGATTTTTCACAACAGCTGGTTCAATCGTTTCATTCAACAATTCATTATCAGAATTAGTACAAGAAATGACTATTAATAATGTAATTAATAAAAATAATTTTAATTTCATATTTATGTTTTTACTCTTCGCAAGCTCTCCAGATCGCATCATTCTGCGGAACGGGAGCAACAATTGTTACCTCCTCTTTTGTAACAGGATGTATAAACTGAAGTTTTCTGGCGTGAAGATTAATTCCTCCATCAGGATTTGAACGAGGTGCACCGTATTTTAGATCACCTTTAATGGGAACTCCGGTTTTTGATAACTGTGCCCTGATTTGATGATGCCTTCCGGTTTCCAAGTCAATTTCTAAAAGGAGATAATTATCCAGAGTTTTAATAATATTGTAGGTAAGAATTGCTTCTTTTGCACCTTCTGTAACTTTCGTAAAAATGATCGCTTTATTATTTTTTTCGTTTTTCTTTAAATAATGAACCAATCTTTGGCTTTGCGGGATCATTTCTTTAGCAACAACTGCCCAATACGTTTTCTGAATCTCTCGATTTTTAACCATTTGAGTCAGTCTCGATAGTGCTTTTGAAGTTTTAGCATAAATAACCAAACCCGAAGTTGGTCTATCGATACGATGTACCAAACCCAAAAAAACATTTCCGGGTTTATTATCTCTTTTTTTGATGAAATCTTTAATGGAATCGAGTAAAGGTTCGTCACCGGTTTTGTCTCCCTGAACGAGTTGCCCTACTTTTTTATTGATAACTAAAAGGTGATTATCCTCAAAAACGATCTGTTCTTCCATACTACCTTAACGATTCTGTGATCTGCTCACAAAAGAAATAACCACTCCACCTAAAAGACCAATCGTTTTTATAACGTTAAGACTTGAATCCATCGGTAAAAATGCTCCGATGATACACAAACCTGCCGCAGCATACATTGGGTACATAAACTTAGTATGCATTAACATTCTTCCCTGAACGATAAAACTAATTCCAATTAAAATATAAAATAATCTTGCTGAAAGAAGATAGTTAATATTATCCGGGAAAATTCTAAACCAACCCGCTGCTAAACAAATGATTGCTAAAATTGATAAAATTCCTTGTGTTGTCTGTAAATTACTTTTCATTAATAGCTTTCATTTTGGTTAGGGAAATCAGCACTTTTCACGTCTTTCACGTATTGAGAAACTGCTCCCGTAATTTCTGTATATAAATCTAGGTATCTTCTTAAGAATTTTGGAGAGAAACCTTTGTTCATTCCCACCATATCATGATACACCAAAACCTGTCCGTCACAATGAGATCCGGCTCCAATGCCAATCGTTGGAATTGAGATACTTTCCGTTACTCTTTTAGCCAAATCTGCTGGGATTTTTTCAAGTACAACTCCAAAACACCCTAATTCTTCAAGCAATTTTGCATCGTTGATTAATTTTTCAGCTTCAGCTTCTTCTTTAGCTCTTACTTTATAGGTTCCAAACTGATAAATAGATTGTGGTGTTAATCCCAAATGTCCCATAATAGGAATTCCGGCATTGATAATCTTTTTAATTGATTTCGAAATTTCTTTTCCACCTTCAATTTTAATTGCATGAGCGCCACCTTCTTTCATCATTCTTACCGCAGATTCCAGCGCGATATCCGGATTACTTTGGTAAGTTCCGAAAGGAAGATCTGCAATTACCAATGCTCTTTCTACCCCTCTAACCACACTTTGAGTGTGATAAATCATCTGATCTAATGTAATAGGAAGCGTCGTTTCAAAACCCGCCATTACATTTGCAGCAGAATCTCCGATAAGAATGGTATCAACGCCACCGGCATCAACCATTTTTGCTGTCGTAAAATCGTAAGCAGTAAGCATTGTTATTTTCTCCTTATCGAATTTCATTTTTCGCAAGGTTTCTGTAGTAACTCTTTTAATTTCGGAATGAACAGACATAATGTATATGATTGTTTAAAGTTAAAAAGTCGGCTTTCGCCGACTTAGATATTTGGTATTTTACAAAACTACGTGTCCTAGTTTCATTAATTTATCGTGGTTGAGAATCTTGATGTTTCTACCGTCTACTTCGATGAGACTGTCTCCTTTAAATTCAGAGATCAATCGGATGGCACTTTCGGTAGCCGTTCCGATAATGTTGGCAATTTCTTCTCTTGTTAAAGAAATTTTGATAAAACCTTCAGGATCTGTTCCTAATTTTTGTTCTAGAAGAATAAGAATTTCTGCCAGTCTTTCTCTTACTGTTTTTTGAGCTAAGAATGTGATTGTATTAGAAGATTCTCCCAATTCGTACGATATTTTCTGAAGCATTACAAAAGATAATTGCGAGTCTACTTCAAGCAAATCCATAAAAACATCTGCGGGAAGGAAAGTAGCTTCTACATCCGTCATCGCCTCTGCTTTTGCCTGAAAAGTTTCTCCGCAAAGCAATGCACGATACCCAATGATATCTCCTTCTTTAATAAATCTTAAAATCTGATCTTTACCAAAAGCTCCTGATTTTGAAAGTTTAGCGGCACCTTTTTCTAAGACGAAAACTCCTTTTGGCGTTTCTCCGTCTTCAAAAATAATATCGTGCTTCTGAAAACGTAAGCTTTTTTTAGCTTTAAAATACTTTTCAAAATCTGCGCTGTTCAGCCTTTCTTTAAACGATTTATCATTAAAAACTCTTGCAAATCTATCCTCAATAGCAATTTGTTGTTCCTGCGACATTTTTTATGACATTTGTCACAAAAATAGAACATTTTAAATCGATAAACAAAAAAAAAATGTTATAATTTTGTAAGTCAATAATTTATGAAGGTGAGCGAGAACTGTTTTCATTGCGGACAAGGGATAGAAAAGGAAAGAATTTCTTTTGACGAAAAAATTTTCTGTTGTACCGGCTGCAAATCTGTTTATGAAATTCTGAATACCAATAATCTCAGCAATTTTTACGAATTAAACAAAAAAGCAGGCATCAGACCTGAAGAAAACTCATCTCAATTTGATTATCTCGACACCAAAGAAATTTTTGACAGAATTACAGATTTTTCTGAAGGCAACACAAGTCTTGTTACTTTCAGAATTCCGGTAATACACTGTTCTTCTTGTATTTGGTTATTAGAAAGCCTTCATACTTTACATAAAGACATTCATTATTCTCAGGTAAATTTCACAAGAAAGACTTTACAGGTTTCGTTCAATCATAACGAATTAAAATTAAGCGAATTAGCTAAATTTTTAACCAATCTTGGATACAAACCCGCAATCAACCTTGAAACAGCCGAAAAAAACGAAGACAATTTAGATAAATCTTTATTGGTAAAACTGGCGATTGCAGGATTTGCTTTCGGTAACGGGATGTTTTTGGCCTTCCCGGAATATATTGGCGGCGAAGATTACTGGATGGAACATTACAAAGGTTTATTCAGAGTCTTAATGTTCTTACTTTCGGTTCCTGTTGTATTTTATTCGGCATCAGATTATTACAAATCTGCTTGGTATGGTTTAAAAAACAAAATCGTCAATATCGACGTTCCTATTGTTTTGGGAATTTTTGTTTTGTTCGGAAGAAGTATGTACGAAATCGCTACTGATTACGGTCCCGGATATTTTGATACTTTGTGCGGACTACTGTTTTTCATGCTTTTAGGGAAAATCTTCCAGAAAAGAACGTACAGCTCTCTTTCTTATGACCGAGATTATAAATCATTTTACCCGATTGCGGTAACGAAAGTTGATTTTAACGGAAAACAGGAAAATATTTTGCTTTCAGAGATTAAAATCGGTGACAGAATTTTAGTAAGAAATCATGAAATTATTCCGGTAGATGCTATTTTGATTAGCGGAAACGGAAATATCGATAACAGCTTTATTACTGGTGAAAGTGAAAGTATTTCTAAAAATCCGGGGGATAAAATCTTTGCCGGAGGAAAACAGATCGGTTCATCTTTGGAACTTGAAGTCATTAAAAATGTCGACCAAAGTTACCTTACCCAACTCTGGAATAAAGAAGCTTTCAAAAAACACGAGACCGGACTTGATACTTTAATCAATGACATCAGTAAATATTTCACCTTTATTATTTTAGGAATTGCGCTTGTTGCAGGAATTTATTGGTATTTCATTGATTTGGAAACCATGTTCCAGGTTATTTCTGCCGTTTTAATCATTGCTTGTCCTTGTGCTTTAGCATTGTCTTCTCCGTTTACTTTCGGGCACATTATGAGAATTTTAGGTCGAAATAAATTTTATGTAAAAGACACTTTAACGATTGAGAAAATTGCAAAAGTCAACACTTTAGTTTTCGATAAAACCGGAACGATTACCCACAGAAAAAAATCAAACATCAGATATGAAGGTTCTGAAATTCAGGAATTTGATTTATTAAACATTAAAAGTTTAGTTAAAAACTCAAATCATCCGCTTTCCAAATCTTTGTATGAGTTCTTGGAAGTAAAAGATGATTATTTCCCCGTTGATAATTTTGAAGAGATCTCAGGAAAAGGCTACGAAGCAAACGTAAGAGGGAATTTTTATAAAATTGGCTCTGCAAAATACAATAATCAGGAATCTAAAAATCTTGAAACGGCGGTTTACATCAGCAAAAATAATGAGTTTATCGGAAAATTTATTTTTAAAAATGAATACCGGGAAAACCTTAGAAATCTTTTCACAAAACTGATCAATTATAAGATTTTCATTCTGAGCGGCGATAATTCTTCTGAAGAAAGCCAGCTTAAAGAAATCATCCCGAATTACAGATCGATGGCTTTTAACCAAAACCCGGAAGACAAATTGAATTACATCAAGGATCTTCAGGATAAAGGCTTAAAAGTGATTATGCTTGGTGACGGTTTAAATGATGCCGGAGCTTTAAAACAAAGTAACGTAGGAATCGCAATTTCTGACGACAGCAACAGCTTTACACCATCTTCTGACGTGATTATGAACGGAGAAAAAGTATCACAGCTTGACAATTATTTAAACGTTTGTAAAGGCTCGATCACGATTGTAAAACTAACCTTCCTGATTAGCTTTTTATACAATGTGGTTGGTTTAACGTTTGCCGTAACCGGAAATATGAGTCCGCTTTTTGCAGCTTTAATTATGCCTGCAAGTTCGATTACCGTCATTTCTTTTACGACGATTTCCACCTGGATTCTTGGGAGGAAATATTTCAAAAAACAGCCTTAAAAGCCCTTATTTAGACTGATTTTAAATTAGCCTAAACCCGTATTTCGTGATGAATGTCATTATTTTTCACTAAATTTGAACCCCGAAAATAGGTTAATTTTGTTGTCAGATGGATATTCTATATTTAATGATCTTATGCAGCGTTTCTTTGGCTGTAGTTTTTCTGGTCGTATTTATAGTTTTCGCCAGAAAAGGACAGTTTGAAGACGACGAGTCTCCGGCTGTAAGAATACTTTTTGACTCCGATGAAATAAAGGAAAAAGAAGACACTGGCAACAACAGCGATAAGAAAAAAGGAGATAATAATAAATTTGAAGAAAAAAGTGAATAGTTAATATGGAGACACAAAAGTTTAGTTATGACAACAGTATTGTTCGTGCATTCCTTTACGCGACCATAGTTTTTGGAATTATCGGTTTCGTGTTTGGACTTACGGCAGCATTGATGCTTTTCTATCCTGAGCTTCCTGAGTTTTTGTTTGGAACTGACGATACAACAATCAACAGTCTTGCATCAGGAAACATACAAGGGTTAATTAATACCAACGGTGCGTTAGGGTTTGGTAGAATAAGAATGCTACACACCAACACGGTAATCTTTGCATTCGTATGTAATATCGTTTATGTAGGGGTTTACTACTCTACCCAAAGATTATTAAAAACAAGAATGTACAGCGATACTTTATCGTGGATTCATTTCTGGACATGGCAATTTATGATTGTTGCTACGTTTATCACATTCTTTATGGGGATCAACACTTCAAAAGAATATGCTGAGCACGAGTGGCCAATCGATATATTAATAGCAGTTTCGTGGATCATTTTCGGAGCGAACATGATTTTAACGATTGCAAAAAGAAGAGTGAGACACCTTTACGTAGCTATTTGGTTCTATCTTGGAACTTGGGTTGCCGTAGCGATGCTTCACATCTTCAACAACTTAGAAGTACCTTTAACGTTCTCTGGTTGGAAATCTTATTCAGCGTATGCAGGAGCAAAAGATGCCATCGTACAATGGTGGTATGGTCACAATGCGGTAGCATTCGTATTGACGACACCTGTTTTAGGTTTAATGTATTATTTCTTACCTAAAGCGGCTGACAGACCTGTATTTTCCTACAAACTATCAATCATTCACTTCTGGTCATTGATTTTCGTATATATCTGGGCTGGTCCTCACCACCTTCAGTATACTGCATTACCGGCATGGGCACAAGCAGTGGGAACTGGTTTCTCAATTATGCTTATCGCACCGTCTTGGGGAGGAATGCTGAATGGTCTTCTTACTTTAAGAGGAGCTTGGGATAAAGTAAGAGAAAATCCTATTTTGAAATTCTTCGTCGTTGCAGTTACTTGTTATGGTATGGCAACATTTGAAGGGCCTCTTTTGGCAACAAAAAACATCAATAAAATTGGTCACTTTACAGACTGGGTTATCGGTCACGTACATTTAGGAGCATTAGGATGGAATGGTTTCATGGCATTCGGTGTTATCTATTATTTGGTACCGATCATGTGGAGAACCAAAATGTGGTCTGTAAAATTGGCTAACTGGCATTTCTGGTTAGGTACTTTAGGAATTATTTTCTATGCAGTACCTATGTACATCTCAGGATTTACTCAAGGTTTGATGTGGAAACAATTCAACCCGGACGGAACTTTATTGTGGAAAAACTGGTTAGATACCGTTACTGCAATTATTCCTTACTTTAAAATGAGATTTGTAGGTGGTTTATTCTACCTTACAGGAGGTCTTTTAATGGTAGTGAATGTTTACATGACCATTAAAAAAGGATCTTTCCAGAAAGAAGTTCCTGCAGAAGCTCCGGCTTTGGCAAATATCAGTAATAAAAGAAAAGAAGGAGAAGGTTTCCACCTTTGGTTGGAAAGAATGCCAATGTTATTAACAGTATTAGCATTACTTACCATTTCTATTGGTAGTATGGTAGAAATCATTCCTACTTTATCATTGAAGAAAAGCGTACCTACAATATCTGCGGTGAAACCTTATTCACCATTAGAATTAGAAGGTAGAGATTTATATATCCGTGAAGGTTGTAACGCTTGTCACTCGCAAATGGTAAGACCATTCAGAGACGAGATTGTAAGATTTAACGGTAAAAACGGACAGTACTCTAAAGCTGGAGAATTTGTTTACGACAGACCTTTCCTTTGGGGATCGAAAAGAACTGGACCGGATTTGCATAGAGAAGGTGGTAAAAACCCAAGTTCTTGGCACTACAAGCATATGTATAACCCAAGACAAACGTCTGCAGGTTCTATTATGCCACGTTACCCATGGTTGATTTCAAATAATCTTGACCGTTCTCAAATGGTAGACAAAATCAAGTTTATGAAAAACACCTACGATGTACCTTATACAAAAGCTCAGATTGACACTGCTGATCAGTGGGCAGATAATCAGGCTGCGAAAATTGTAAAAGATATCTTTGTAGAAGCTGCTGACGTGAAAAAAGTGTACGAAAACAAACCTAAAGGAGAACTTGAGAAAAAAGAGATTGTTGCTCTTATTGCTTATCTTCAGAGATTGGGTACTGATATTAAAACGACAGAAATAAAAACAGCTAGTAACTAATAAAATTAAAAGTTTACTATGATTCCTCAAAACTTTAAAGATATATTATCCAATACTGACAATGCAGGTTTTTACCAAACATTGGCTCTGATTTTCTTTAT
Source organism: Chryseobacterium sp. YIM B08800 (assembly GCF_026163565.1). Classification (GTDB taxonomy): domain Bacteria; phylum Bacteroidota; class Bacteroidia; order Flavobacteriales; family Weeksellaceae; genus Chryseobacterium. The sequence goes on along the minus strand of NZ_JAPDKN010000044.1, from coordinate 6,670 downwards.
GCTGTTTTTCGTTGCTTTGATTATATATGTTTTTAGCAGGCCTAAAAAATATTACAAAGAAGAAGAACACGCTCCACTTGGGGATGACGAAGATGATTTTAATTTAAAAAATTAAACTATTTATTATGAGACAAAGAACACCGGTTGTTGTAAACATTTTAATAATAACAGTATTATTAGTAATATTTTATTATTTATTTGTTCAGAGCTACTCGTTTTTAGCTTCACCATATTTCTGGGGAACTGTTGTAATCAGTGCTATTTTAGCATACATTCACAGTGCTATCGGAGATTTGATTGAGAACAATAAATTTAAAAAACTTACGGCTGAAGAAAAGTCTGCTTACTTAGCTGAAAAGAAAATTCCTTTCTTGAGAAGACAGTATGATGCTGCATTTAAGAAGCAATCAGATTCTCACGAAAAAGATATTTTGATCGACCACGGTTTCGACGGAATTATGGAATTGGATAATCAATTACCAAAATGGTGGTTAGGTTTATTCTATTTCGGAACTGTATTCTGTATCGTTTATATTTGTGCATACGCTTTTACAGATTTTGCTCATCCAATCAGCGAATACGATAAAGAATATAAAGAACAAGAAGCAGCTATTGCACAATACCTTAAAGATCAGCCACCGGTAACTATAGAATCGGCAGCTTTCTCTGAAGATAATATTGCAGCTGGAGAAGAAATTTTCAAAACCAACTGTGTATCTTGTCACTCAGACGGCGGTAAAGGAGGTATCGGTCCTAACTTGACAGATAATTTCTGGCACAACCAACCTGAAAAAACATTATTCAAAAACGTTTTCCACGTAGTAGAAAATGGAGTTACAGGAACTGCAATGCAGGCTTGGGGTAAAAATGGAGTTCTTACAGGAAGTGATATTGAAAAAGTTGCTGCATACGTTTACTCTATCAACCAGCTAAAAAAACCAATTACTCCTAAAGATGGAGGCGCACCACCATACGGTGATGAAGCTCATTGGGAAAAACAGTAATTAAAAAAAAATATAAAACATATGAAAAACATAATTTGTTATTAGATAAAAATAGTAACGAATTATGTTTTTTCGTTTTTTAAAACCTAGTAAAAATGTCAAAAATAGATGAAGACATCGCTCGCGGTGGACAGGGGCAGGTTTTAGACCCTGAAACCTATAGAGATTCTATAGGCACAATGGAACAATCCGGTAAAAGAAAATGGGTTTTTCCTAAAAAACCAAAAGGTAAATACACCAATTACAGAAATCTCGTAAGTTATATTCTGCTTGTGGTCTATTTTGCCGTTCCATTTATAAAAGTTAACGGAAATCCTTTCTTTTTGTTTAACGTTATCGATAGAGAATTCTTTATTGCAGGGCAGCCTTTTTATCCGCAAGATTTTTTCATCCTTACTTTAGGCGCTATTGCATCTCTTATTTTCATTATTATTTTTACGATTGCATTCGGAAGAATTTTCTGCGGGTGGATTTGCCCTCAGACAATTTTTATGGAATCTGTCTTTCGTAAAATAGAATATCTGATTGAAGGAGACCGAAATAAGCAAATGAAGCTTGACAGGCAAGAGTGGAATACTGAAAAGATCTGGAAGAGAAGTTTAAAATGGTCGGTTTACATTGTTATTTCCTTAATCATTACCCATTTTATGTTTATGTACATTGTGGGATATCAGGAAGTGTTTAAAATTGTTTCTGAAGGGCCATTTGCCAACCCAACCAACTTTATCGTAATGATTTTATTTACGGCAGCTTTTTACTTTGTATTTGCATGGTTCAGAGAGCAGGTTTGTACATTGGTTTGTCCTTACGGAAGATTACAGGGCGTTTTAATTGATAAAGAAACCATCAACGTTTTTTACGACTTTAAAAGAGGTGAAAACCGTTCTAAATGGAGAAAAGGAGAAGATAGAAAAGCAGCAGGAAAAGGTGACTGTATCGACTGTTATCAATGTGTTGTAGTTTGTCCTACCGGAATTGACATCAGAGATGGACAACAACTAGAATGTGTAAACTGTACCGCTTGTATCGATGCTTGTGACGAAGTAATGGAAAAAGTAGGCTTACCAAAAGGTTTGGTTCGTTACGCATCCGAAAAAGAAATAGAAACCGGAGCTCCGTATAAATTTACCGGAAGAATGAAAGGATTTGCCGTTGTTTTGGTTTTATTGGTAGGATTCTTAGGATACTTACTTTCAAGCCGTGGTGAAATGGAGGCAAAATTCATTAAACCTGCAGGAAGTACATTCTTTGTAAGAGAAGGAAAAATCATCAATACATACAACTATACTTTCTTAAATAAAACAAACGACAAAAAGATTGTTACCATCAAAGTAATAGAACCAGCTCATGCAGAAGTGGGTTACAGCGGATCAAGCAAAATTACGGTAGAACGTGACAAGATTTCAAAAGGAACGATCAACATCAGCTTCCCGGAAGCAGAAATGAATTTGTCTAAACAAAACATTACCATCGGCGTTTATGATATGAAAGGAAAATTGATCGATTCTTATCAAACGTATTTCGAAGGGCCTTTTAAATTACAGTTTTAAAATTTTAAATTATGAAAAATTTCACTTGGGGACATGGTATTTTTTTAGCTTTAGCCTCATTCATTATATTTATTTTATCAATGGTTTTTCTTTTTCCAAACGGACAGAAAAACTCTGAAATGGTTACCGACAAATATTACGAAGAAGAACTTCTTTACCAATCGGTGATTGATGCCAAAAAAAGAGCAGATGAGCTTACGGAAAAACCGACATATTCTCAGTCAGCTGAAGGAATTAAATTAACCTTTCCAAAAGGTATTGACAATTCAAATTCTGTGGTAAGTTTTGTTTTAAACAGATCTGACGATCAGAATTTAGATGTTAAAAAGACGGTTAAATTAGATGGAACTAATTCATTTGTTATACCATCTTCTGTTTTGAAAAACGGAAATTATACTTTAAGACTTCATTGGATAAAAGATAAAATCGACTACAGACTCGATTATGATGTGATATGGAAATAGCATTGATTATATCTGCAATTGGTTTAGGCTTCGCATCCGGTTTTCACTGTATCGGAATGTGCGGTCCCATTGCGTTATCAATGGGCTTGACCAAAAAGCAGGCTACCAATTATTATCTTCAAAATCTTACCTATCAGTTTGGGAGAATTGCAACCTATGCTTTTTTAGGCGCGATTTTGGGAATTGTAGGTCAGGGATTTGAAATGGCGGGTTTTCAGCAATATCTTACGATTGGAGTGGGAATTTTGCTGATTATCATGGCATTATTTTCATTTGGTGGAAAAGATTTTGCTTCAAAAATTCCTTTTATCTCTAAATTTCTTTTTAAAGTTAAATCAAACCTCGGAAAACTGCTTCAGAAAGCAGATTACCGCTCCAGATTCACCACAGGTATTCTGAATGGATTTTTACCATGCGGAATGGTTTATATGGCTCTTACCGCAAGTCTTGCAAGTGGCGGAATTTGGCAAGGTGCTTCTTTTATGGCCTTGTTCGGATTGGGAACACTTCCGTTTATGTTTACCGTCGTTTTGGTAGGAAATCTGATGAATCAGGCATTTAGAATTAAAATTTTAAAAGCAATTCCTGTTGTAATGATTATTCTTGGTGGATTGTTTATTCTAAGAGGTCTTGAACTTGGGATTCCCTACATTTCTCCACCATCTGAAGCAATGAAGGTTTCTCCGGAGCATGATGTGAATTGTCACAACACAGACCCGAATCATAAACATAATCTGGAGACTTGTCATTAATTATATATTATAGTTTTGTTTCTTTATACAAAACAGAACATCATATAACACAAAAACCACTGCATTTTTGCAATGGTTTTTTCTTTATCTGCCACACGATACAATCGTGCCTTTACTTTGTATTAATAAAAACTGATTAAATTTATTCAAAGGAAAACAGAGGTGAACTAACAATCGTGCTAAACTTGAGACTTATCTCCCGCATTAGTCCTCTGCTTTCTCCTTGAATCTCGTTGAATGGCTTTAGATAGAATGATAGACAGAAAGGTCTAATAAAGGCTTTAAAGAAATTCAACACTTTTAATTTAATGCAATACGAAGTTATGAAAAACTACAAACATTACATTGGGATTGATGTTTCTAAACAAACATTAGATTTTTACATTGTTAACTTTTCTGCACAATTCATCATCAATGGTCACATTACAAATGATGAGAAAGGAGTCAAAGAACTTTTCAGGCAATTAAAAAAGTATAAAATTGCCAAAGATGAAAGTTTATTCTGTTTCGAAAATACGGGTATCTACTCAATGAATTTAGGAATTAATCTCTCGGGGTATTCAGTGGATTTCGCCCATTGTTCTGCTCTCGAAATAAAGCAATCAAAAGGCATCTGCCGTGGAAAATCTGATAAAGCTGACGCCAAAGATATTGCTATGTACTCACTTAGAAATATTGATAAAATTGAACTCAGTGAAGTTCCGGAAAACAATATTCTGAGCTTAAAATTACTTTATGCAGAGCGTGAAAAAACCATTGATGCGATTAAGGATTTTAGTTCTACTGTTGAAAATAAAGACTTTTTGCCGAAAAAAGTCTACATCTGTACGGAAAGAATCAACAAAAAGACAGTTGATTTTTAAAGAAAATCCTATTGGAAATTGAAAAAAGCATTCGTGAAATCATCAATAGCAATGATGAATTAAAGCAACAGAAAAAATTACTCTTATCTGTTCCCGGAATTGGAGAGGTAACCTCACTTTATCTTCTATTGGCAACAAAAGGCTTTAAAAGTTTTGCAAATTGGAGGAAATTTGCCTGTTATTGTGGCATTGTACCTTTCGAATATTCTTCCGGTACATCCGTGAAAGGAAGAACCAGAGTGAGTCATTTTGCTGATAAAAAAATGAAATCTATTCTACATATGGCAGCCCTTTCAGCTATAAAACATGATGCAGAGATACGAACTTATTATGAGAGAAAAAAACAGGAAGGAAAACATTCCCTCCTGATTATAAATAATGTAAAGTGTAAAATTATAAGTCGAGCATTCGCCGTCATTGCCAGAAACGAAGCTTTTGTAAATACCTACAAATTTGCATCATAGTTTTAACAAATTTTATTTGGTTTTTATCATAGAATGCGGCAGCGGGGGAAAGAAGCGAGGTTTTTTATAATTTATTTAGTTATTTTTTTTGGAAAGAAATCTCTAAAATCTATATCATAAATTATAGGATTACATTTATCCCCTGTTTTATCTACACTTATTTTTGAAATATTACTCAAAATATCATTTATATCTTCATAAATAATACTATTTTTTAAATCAATATTTTTTGTATTACAATAATTTTTAAATTCTTGTATGCTAAAACCAGCAGTATATTTATCACTATCTGGGGGAGGCAAAGGCATATAATAATACTTCATTAAATATTCATAATTAAAATTCTTATCTACAATAATCATTGATGGAATAAACATATTATTATCAAATGAACCTGTACTTAAAGTTATTTTATATATAGAATCTTTATTATGCTCAATACCTTGTTTTAAAACAGTAAGAATTCCTTTATTATATTTTTTCGAATAGAAGATTATATTTGCTAAATCTACATTTTTTATTTTCTTATCAAAATCAAATCTTTTTTTGTTTAGTATATAATATACTTTGTAATCTCTATTTCCAAATATTTCTATAACATTTCCTTTTTCCTTATTTAAATCAATAGAAATTTTTTTATTTTCTATATCTGATATTTTCATTTGAGACATAATAGTAATACTTATAATTAAATTTAAAAGTATTATTACTTTATTAATTTGTTTTAACTCCATATTTTGTCATTATTATATTAAAATTTCGTTTAGTAACACTTCCATTTTTATACCATACCCAGCCATCAATATAGTTCCCATCAGAAGTTTGATTGTAATTTATGAAGTTTTGAAAAGGAATTACGCCCTTACCTTTTACAGTCCATAAACTTGAATAATCTCGATTTGCAAAAATGTCTATTGATTTAACAATAGAAGAAAGACTTACTCCAAAGAGATCATCATATCGAACAGCCCAACACGCTCCTATAATAAGATTTTTACCAGTTTTAACATATTTTGCTATGCCAATAAAACTATCAATAGTTTTAAGTTTATCAGAAGATAATTTAGATTTATCAAAAATATATTGTTGCAAGTCACTGCCAAGAATTTGATCTTTTGAAGTGTGAAATCCAGTGTCACCAATTACCTTATAGCCATGCCTTCCACTGCTACTAAGATCTGCAATTAGCTCTCCCGCATCATTTCGCAAATATCTTTCACTAAATACGCCATGCGCATTGATAAAAATATTATCTGCCTGATCGTTACCTAAATAAGATTTTAATTTTGTAAGAGCATCTTCCATGCTTTCTGCATCAATAATATGCCAACCATTTTTTGCAAATTCACTATTTATAAAATTTCCTAAACCTTCATTATCACCTCTTATAAAATTAATTATGATATTTAGAGCTGATCCACCACCATCATTTTTATTAATTCCAAGAAAACTGTTTAAATACTGTTTTCCGCTTACGTAACCTAACGTTCTACCAGAAGTATCTATCGTGCCATCATCATTAAACCACCTTCCGTCTACATCAAATCTTAACACAGGATTATTTGCAACATAA
>NZ_JAPDKN010000043.1 GCF_026163565.1 Chryseobacterium sp. YIM B08800 | reverse complement strand
AAACAAGAAAAAAACACAAAAATGGAAGAAGAACAATTTAGTTGGTCAGAAGGTCTCTCTTGCCCGCTTGGTTATCCTATACAAGTCTATAAAGGCAGTATAGGCTTTAAAAGTTTAAGCGATAGGCTCTCTACAGGGAAATACGGATGGGGAAACAAAGGTAATGGTATGAATGACCGTTCAGATTGGATGCCGAGATTCTTAAATGTGACTTGGCTCTCGTTTGCAGAAGATTGCATGTACACCATAGAAACCCCAATAGACTATCAGAAATTATATGAACTTTTA
>NZ_JAPDKN010000042.1 GCF_026163565.1 Chryseobacterium sp. YIM B08800 | reverse complement strand
GCTCTCTACAGGGAAATACGGATGGGGAAACAAAGGTAATGGTATGAATGACCGTTCAGATTGGATGCCGAGATTCTTAAATGTGACTTGGCTCTCGTTTGCAGAAGATTGCATGTACACCATAGAAACCCCAATAGACTATCAGAAATTATATGAACTTTTAAAAAAAGGTTTTGATACCAAAGAGGTTAGTGGAAGCGGAAAAATAAGACATGAAACTTATGACGGAATCTGTACAGGCTTTGCACCTGGTGGCGTAGTGGTAGTATGGGCGGTTGGCACAGGAAGACAAACAGAAATAGGAAGATACCAAGGGAAGAAAATTGTAATCCCACCATCAGAAATTGCACAGCTAGATAGCCACGAACGTTTGCTATTTGATGCAAAATACAAAAAGGGAATAATGACGAGTGAAGACGTCATCCCCAAAGCAGTACAGGAAGCTAACAAAAACAAACCGATTCCTTTTGGCTTGTGGGATACCTACCGCATAAAATACAATTGGAAGCCAGTTTTTGAATTGCAGAATGGTTCTGTTTTGAATTTAAAATCTACTTTAGATATTAGATATTTAAATGGAGAGGTTGGAGAAATTTTCAATGAGAAATTTCCATTACAAGACTATGAGAATAAAGCTATTCCAAGAAGAATTATATTTGATTGGATAGACGAAGGAGGTATTGGATATGGTGGAAATTGCAACTTAAATGAAGAATCTGCCCTTGCAGCATTTAAAGAGGTCTATGGGGAACATCCCGACAGTATAACCGCAGATTTGGATATTAGAGTCAATATGGCGAATACTTTTTTTACGGTAAAACTAAAAGGGAACGGCAAAGATATTTTTATTAAAACGGAAAATTTAGAAGTTTTTGAAATAAGAAAGTAAATTATGGGACAAACATTTGTATATAACGCAGGAGCTCCGGTTGTTCCAGATGGCGACCTCCATTTGGAGTTCGGGATGTTCTTTGATGGGACGCTTAATAATATGTATAACACAGAATTAAGAGAAAGGTACAGGGATAAAGGGAATCGAATTAGACCAAAAAGTGATTATACCTACAAATCGGACGGCAGCAAGATAAGTGATGATTCCTATAAAAAAATAGTGGAAGAAAATGAAAAAGCCATAAAAGCAACACGAGATGCACAAGAAGCAGAATATGATAAGCTTGGAAATAAAGATCCTGACCCTAATGACAGCGAGTATGTAAGATACCTGAAATCTTGCCATAGAGAACCTCTAAAACCTGGAGAACGCAAATTTGGTATGGATGAATTGGGCGTAGATAATAGTTTTTCTAATGACTACACCAATGTTGCCCGTATGTACAAATGTTGTGATGAAGAATACGCTATTTATATAGAAGGTATTGGTACAATAGGTGGCAAAGATGAGAAAGGAAATGAAAAAGTAGGCAGAGATGTAGATGATGGTTTTCAGTACGGTTCGGGCTTTAGTGGTGTACGTGGAAAAGTGAGAAGAGGATGTGAAATGTTAGCAGAAAAAATTTTTTCTGCAAAAAAAAATATTGATAAAACGAAAAAACTCAGTCAAATCACCATAGATGTCTCCGGTTTCAGCCGTGGTGCAGCAGCGGCACGCAATTTTGTATATGAGGTCAATAATCATAGCAAAAGGCCTGAAGATCTTGCCATAAAGTCCAAAAGAATGCAGGATGGCTTCACTATAAAAAAAATAAGTCCTAATTATGGTAATGATTTCCAAACAGAGAGATATGTTCCCAAATACAAAACCATCTATCAGGATAAAGATAAAATTGAACTAGATCCCCGATATCTGGATAATGGCAAAATGCCAAGATTTGGATATTTGGGATACTATCTCCTAAGGAAAGGAGTTTTGAAACTGGAAGAATTAGACAGTGTATCATTGGTCATACGTTTTATAGGTGTTTATGATACCGTATCTTCTTATGAAGAATTCGGGGATATGAATTTTGCTAAAAGAGCAGCTGTAGGCTCGGTACACGCTACTCTAGGCGCAGAACATCATTTTGGAGATGATGTAGAACAGCTACAGCTTAATAATCTCGGTAGTTTTGCAGAAGCTGTCCACTTTACAGCAATGGATGAGCATAGGGAAAATTTTGCTCTTACACGCTTCGTTGGGAGTAAGGAGTTTAACTTCCCTGGAGTACATTGTGATATTGGCGGCGCCTATGAAACGGGAACAGAAATAGTAGATGAGATAGAAACTGCCAATATCGGATTGGCACCTACTGTACTATCTAGTGTAAGCATAAGCTCAAATCTAAAATTAGAGATGAGAAAGCAACATCTTATTGATGAGCATTGGTATAAAGAAGAAGAGCTTGATATTTCCGTTGAGAAGCATAGTTTATATACACCTGGTGCCTATAGAAAACTAACAGGTACAAGGTTTCTTAAAAAAGAATATAGCTATATTACGCTTCATTTTATGGAGGAACTTGGTTCAAAACATATGAAACATAAAATGATAAGCGGCGCATATCCAACAACAACTTACCCAATAAATGATAGCATTCTGAGACAAGCCAAAACACATTTAAAAAAGTATGTTGACGGAAAAGAGAGAGAATGGTTATTTATAAGCGATGAAGAATTAAAACGCATAAAACGAAAAAAAGCAGAGCAAGAAAAATTTGATAAAGAAATGACAGATATAATGAATGGTAAAATGAAAAATAAGGAACCTGTCTATGATAATCTTGATCCAAATAAATACTTACCAAAAACAATCCCAATTCTTATAGATACCGTTCCGCCAATTTCTGAAATCCTAATAGATGGGAAAAAGGAAAAAGTTACAGTAATAGAGGAAGTTACAGTAATAGGTTACACAAATCAAGGATTGTTGAGAAAGCTTCGGAACGAATATCTGCATTGGTCGGCAAACAGAGATTGGTTAGGTATGGATCCTACTGATGATTATAAACGAGTTGAACACTAAAATCATTTTTTTAAATGATATATGTAAGTACTTACAGATTCGAAACCATTGTTTCGGAAGAGATAATGCCCAATTATATTCTTGAAAAAAAATATGTACGCAATGTAGAAATATCATTCCTGAGGAAGCATAAAGAACTATATCAATATCAGATACTTTGTATCAAGTTTGATTTTTCCGATCAGGATACAGCGTCAGGTTTTCTTTTAAAAAAAATAAGTTACCTGTTTGATGAGATAGATCTTTATGCAGATGAGGAGAATAATATTGTTAAACTGAATAATCTAAATTTTATTAAATTAAGGTGGAAGCAATTACAAATGAAGCTATTGGAAACAAATAAAGGAAGTGTCGTTGAAAATTATTTTAGACAAATATCCGATGTTTTAGAAGATGAAAGAAGGTTCATTGAGTTCTTGTCAGGCTATAATATGTTTGGATTATATTTTAACGGGCAATCTGGGAAATATCCGGACAATGGGAGAAAAATAAGAAAAATAACAGAAGAAAAAAATGAATACCTATACCGGGAAACTTTTTCAGCAGAAGAAATAAGAATAAAAATGAAAAGTTCTGAAGATAAAAATGAAAGTCAAACAGAAGGTATCTCAATCTATGAAAAAGGATTGTTGAAAGAAAATTTTGTGAGCAGCAAAGAAAATAACCATCAAATAAAATATTCATTATTATGGGTTGGCTAAGCAGTAACAATAAAAGATCTTTTGCAGACAAGCTGATGAAAGACATCCGTGCAAGAGAAGAAAAAGAAAACCAAGCGCAGGCAGATAATATCAGCTCAAAGGAACAGAGTGATCAGGCGATGTATGAGTCAGCACGCTCTCAAAACAGCCAGAAAATGCAGCAAACAAGAGAAGAACGGAAAAAAGAAGATGACAAACAGGAGGGACAACTGCTTGCAATAGACGGCGCAAAAATAAAATTTAATTCTCATATGGGAACGTTCAGGGTTTTGAATGATGTTCCCACAACACAGGATAAGCTTACGGGAACTATTGTAGAAAAACAGATCCCTAACTTTATTTTTAATAACGGCTTCCAGATGCTTTCCCTTACAAAATGGCAAGACTTCGGGACTGTGAATATGCAGGATAATTTTGTATTGTTAAAAAAATCTATCTTGCCAGGAACAGGCAAAATGCCCGGAAATGCTCCCACTGAAAGTGGGAAAATTGAGTTTGTAGATAGCGGACAGATTCATGCGCCAGAAAATCTTAATACTTTTGGTGCGCCTGTGCCAGAGAAAGAAAAAGAAAAATGTTTTTGTGAGAAAGAATTTACAAAAGAAGATATAATGTCTTTCTATAATTCGAAAAAATTATTTACTGCAAAAAACTGTCCCCTACCTGATGAAATGAAAACCTATCAAGCTTTTACAGATGCACTAAATAAGGCAATGAAAGATTATGATATTAATACATGTCTACGCAAGGCTCATTTTTTAGCTCAAATTGAGGCAGAAACTGGTTTAGCAACTACAATTGAATATGCTGATGGATGGGATTATGATCATACTACACACATTGATGCACATAATAAATATAAATTATATCTTGATAATAAAAAAAGAAAAGACAATCCGTATTTAAATTATAATACGATACAACTAAAACGCTCATACAATAGATATAAGGAGTGTATTAGTCATCAAAACAACACAAAGGGAGATGGTCCTAAATATAAAGGTAGGGGTTTGCTCCAATTAACTTGGAAAGACACATATATATATTATTTTGACTATATAAAACAACCAAATTATATAGATTCACCAAATATAGTCGCAGAAGACATAAATTACACTTGTAGTGCATCTGCATGGTATTGGAAATTTCATTCAGCGTGGAAAGACTTAAATATTGCTGCGGATAGAGACGATATATATTATATTAATATTGGTGTTAATGGAGGTTTTAATCATTTTGATGTACGCATTAAAAATGTAAAAAAAATACTCGAAACTATGAAAGTAAAAGAAGATTGTATAAACATAGATAAATTAGAAAAAGAGTTAGGAAAATATAAATATTCAACAAGTAAAATAAAAGATTATTCATATGGAAAAAAACAGAAGGCAAAATTTGAGAAATATGATGATAAATAGAATTGTAATATTTATAGTGCTAATATTCTCATCTATTATGTTTGGACAACAAAAGATTATCCAAGACTTCAATATGGATAAAGTAAAAGATACATTGTATTATAAATGTGATAAATTTGTAAACACTCAAGGACAGCCGTTTTGCGAAGTTGAAATAAAAATTGGAAAATGTAACAAGAAATATAACTTTAAAGTATATTATGTAAATTTTCCAATAATAGATGAATGTGGTAGTGGTTGTATCTTAATTTATGATGATGCTGGAGATACAGAGTATTCTCAGGAATTTAATTATTCTAAAAAGTACAATGATTGGATATTAACAAAAGATGAAGAACTATTAAAATATGAAAATGATAAAACAGTTAATTTGCTTTCCAAAAAGTATTTGTTAGGAATAAGTGGCAAAAAATATTTATTGAATAAAAAAACAAAATGATTTTACTCAAAAGCTGCAGATTTCTCTAAATTCAAAAATATGATAGTGGACAGATTCATGCGCCGGAAAATCTTAATACTTTTGGTGCACCTGTGCCGGAGAAAAAGAGGATAAGAAATGTCTAAACTGTTCAAAAGAGATTACTTCAGGATTGATAAGAGAAACGATTGGTTCTGAGGCTTTAAGTAAGAAACAGGTTACTGTTATAAATTCATTTCTTCCTTATTTAAATAAATATAGAAATAATTTCGGATTAGATACCTGTTTAAGAAAAGCACATTTTATTGCTCAAATAGCTCTTGAGTCTGCTGATTTTTCAACTTTTGAAGAAGGTGAAGAATGGTGGTCGACTATCTCACTTGGAGTTTTTAGTTCTTCTAAAATCCAGATTGATAATACAATAATTGAATCACTAAAAAATAATTTAAATTCAATTTTCAAAATTACGGACAATAATGGAAATGAAATATTAAAAACAAATGATGAACTTAAAACAATTCTACTCACTGAAAAACCTTTTGTGGTTGATGGAGAATTATATGCCAAGTATAGGGGAGTTAAGGATGCAAAGAATCCCAAAATGAGAATTGGGAAAGTTTTAAAAGAAGTTTTAAAAAGCGATAAAACTTTAAATTATAAAATAGAGTTAAAACCTCATACTTTTTTTGGTGTCCCGTTACTCTCAAGAGCATATGCTCCATTTCCAGGTGATACAAGAGGTCTTGGTATGGGAATGAGCTAACTAGAGATGGCTGGAAATTTAAAGGTAGAGGATTAAAACAAGTGACAGGTAGAGCAAATTATGAAACATTTTCAAAGTATAGAAATAAAAATGTATTTCCAGAAGATAATACAGGATCTATAGATTTTACCGAAGAAAAAATAGGAGTAACCTTAAAAGGAAATTATCTAGAATTATCCGAAAATCCTATGTATGCAACTCAAACTGCTTTATGGTTTTGGAATGAAGGTACAAAATATAACAAAAAAACAGCAAAAGAACATGCCGATGCCGATGTCGTTGATTCTGTTTCAAAAGCTATAAACAGATATGATACAAATGCATTACCTAAAAGGGCAAAAAATTATGAAAGAGCATAAGTCGCTTTTGAAATTAAAGAACATTATGAATTTTTAAAAAAAGAAAAAAAATGACAAAATGCCCATTTACTATGTTGTCTATTTTTTTGTTTAGCATATTTTCATATGCTCAAAATGGATCTATTTTAAAAGATTCAGTTTGTATATCACATGATTGTTTTGAATTGCAGGAACTAAAAATAAATACCAAAAACACGAAAATTTATACGAAAATTCAAAAAAGCTTCGATATTTTTAATGGGTTGTTATTTGAAATTCCTGAAAAAAGGTTACAAGCAAAAAAAGACACTTTAAAATATTTAATTGCGACAAACTCCTTTAAGAGAATCTCAGTATGGTTTTGAAAAATATAAAATATTATTTGATAAAAAAGGGTTGCTTAATTTATCTATGAAAATTCAGTCCTACGGTTCTCCTTGGGAAAACACAAAATATTATCTTTTTGATATTAATGATGATACGGAGATTGGGGAAAACTTATTTATTAATAAAAAAATGCTTTTAAATCTTTGTAATAAAAAAATAAAAAACCAAGTAGGCAAGTGTTTTAATATGAAAAGCCTTTCTCAATATAAAATAAATACAAATAATATGGGAAAAGGAGTAGATATTAGCTTCATTTTTTATGATAAGAGCGGTTATCCACAATATTTAGCGCTATTTAAATGGAAAGAAATAGAAAATTTTATTTCAAAAAAGTATAAAAATTTATTGTTGCAAGAGTAACTGTTAAATGTTGAGACAGTAAATATGCAGGATAATTTTGTACTGTTAAAAAAATCTATCTTGCCAAGAACAGGCAAAATGCCCGGAAATGCTCCTACTGAAAGTGGGAAGATTGAGTTTGTAGATTCTGGACAGATTAATGCGCCGGAAGAACTTAATGTAACAGGCAAACCTTTGCCGGAGATTTTGGATGATAAGTATCTATTGTCTGTATATTATAATGATACGAAAATAGAATCAGAATCTTTTGTTTTTATTTCTTCAGTACCAGAAATGCCAAAAATTAGAATAGAAATATATATTGGTAAAGAATGTAAATATAAAAGTTTAAGATTTAGACTAAAGACAGAGTTTAAATTTAAAGCAAGTGCGTCACTTTATGATAGGAATGATGTAGATTATTTCCCGAGTAAATATGATGGAGGTAATGCATTTATGATTGTGAATGTGGGAAAAACCAATTGGAATGTAGATTTTCGTGGTTTATATAGAGGAGGCACCGCAGTAATGGAGGTTTGGAATGAGGAAAAGACATCAATACTAAGCACATTCAAATTCTACATAAGAGGAAAAAATCCAACTAAAGAAATAGTAAAAAAATATATGCAGGACAAAGGTTATTTAACAAAATATTGGTTTGTATATAAAATGGCATTAAGTGAATCAGGAAGTGAAGGTATTTCTTTGATGAAGCAATTTTGGGATCCCGAATTTGTGGGAAAAGGAAAAAATAGAAAAGAAGCAATATACGGTCCATCTGGCAGAAATTATGAAAGTAAAGGAATTCCTAATTATGGTTATCCTGATGGATGGGGAATATGTCAAATAGATTTTAAATATGAAAAAAATAACCTTAATACAACAACTGCAGAAGTAAAAGAAATAATTAAGAATCCTAACTATATTTGGAACTGGAAAGAAAATATTGCTGTAAAAATGAATTTAAAATTACCAGAAAAAATAACAGCAGCAGTTAATCATATTCGTCGTCTTTTGAAAAATACCAAACAATTAAAATCATATTCAATTGAAGAAGGAAATTTAACATATAAAACATGTCCAAGTTCAGTTCCAGAACTACAACAATTTAGTGGGTTTTTACCGGACACATCTACAAATCAGAACGAAAAATCCATATTAGATGCAGAAATAATTAAATTATACAATGGTGGACATTACATTGTTGGAATTTCTAAAGACGGAACATTAAGTATAGAAAGAAAAAATAGTTTGAATTTTAATTATAACGAAAGAATAGGAAAAATCAATGAATAATTTCTATAAAAAGACAAAATTAGTAATCTTGCTTTCTTTAATGTTTTTTTTTAATATTAATTGTACAAATAAAGTTAAAGATGCACAAACTAATTTTTCAACAGATAATATTTCTGTTGAAGAAAGAAAACCGGATTTTTTTACATTTTATATTTCTTTAAACTATGATAATAAAGAATACTCCATCAAACTAGTTTGCGAAAAAGATAGTAATTATACAGATATTTCAAGTATCACAAGCAATTTATCTCTACCAAAAGAATTTTACACAATATTGCAGGAAAATTTTGGTTTAGCAACTTGGCTAATTAATACTGATTATAAGTCTGCTTACGAAATGTATAAAAATCTGAAGTTTAAAAGGTCAGATTTAGTAGAATATAAAAAAAGTAAATTTAAAGAATCTTCTTCCAAACTTTTATATGTTGTAGATGTTGACGAAGATGGTTATGATGATATTTTACTTCTCGATCTTCAGAACAGTATGTGGGATAATGACGTATATGTTATGTTCAAAGGTAGTAAAAATGGGGTTTTATATAAAGAAAAATTTTTCGATAAAGCGGCATTTTATGGATGGGACAAAACAGAAAAATATCTAATAACAGGAGTGAGTGATACTAGAGAAAGAAAACTTATTAAAAATAAAATCATTCAAGAAAAGCTTTTTCCTATTGAAAAATGCACAGAATATGTTGTGTCAGGTAAATCTTGTTGGTAAGAACATTTAATGTTCTAAATTAACACATACAGTGCTCTATATAGTCATTTTCAATTTGGTTTAGTAAAAGAAGAAATTTCTCAATTAAAAAGAATTCTA
Organism: Chryseobacterium sp. YIM B08800; assembly: GCF_026163565.1. Classification (GTDB taxonomy): domain Bacteria; phylum Bacteroidota; class Bacteroidia; order Flavobacteriales; family Weeksellaceae; genus Chryseobacterium. The sequence continues at coordinate 56,368 of NZ_JAPDKN010000042.1, read as the reverse complement.
TATAAAGAAGAATAAATATCTAAATCACCTCTATATAACTGTAGAAAAGCAGATACCTAACTTTATTTTTAATGACGGCTTCCAGATACTTTCCCTTACAAAATGGCAGGACTTCGGGACAGTAAATGTTCAGGATAATTTTGTATTGTTAAAAAAATCTAGCTTACCCGGAACAGATAAAATGCCAGAAAATGCTCTCACTGAAAGTGGGACGATATAGTTTGTGGATAGCGGACAAATTGATGAAAAAAACCGACAAAGAAGTGAATTGTCTTCTAATGTCGGTCTTGTAACCTACAAGATCTCCTAAACAATAAATACTATCCGGATTACGGATTTCTACATCATTAAAGAAAGCTTCCAGTGCAGGTAAATTAGCGTGAATATCACTGAATAATGCAATTTTCATTTTAGTTATTTTGGTTTAAATATTCTTCGATTTCAAGAATGGTTTGTTTTGCTATTCTGTTTACTCCTATTAATGTTGCGGAGGCATAACCAGTCCAGTTGCCATATCCTACAAGCCATAGTCCGTTCACTTCTAGGGACTTGCTTTCTGTAGTTTTTGCAATGCCCTTTTCATCCGTTTCTATAAGTGATTTAAGATAAGAGGTATTGTAACCGAAACCCGTGCACCAAATAATGGCATCAAATTCCTCTTTTTCACCATTGTACCAGATAACCCCTTTATCGTATAGCTGATGGAATGTCCCACTTGATACAAATACGCCTCTTTGTTTAGCTTCCTTAACGGTTGGAACCATTACGATATTACCTAAGTTGTATTGTGATGAATCAAACGGTTTTCCTTCTTTTTCCGCCTTGTATCGGGCAGAGGCAACAGTGAATAAATAATAGCCATCTACATCATCAGGTAAAAATTCGGGCTCCTTTTTGGTTGACCATTTTACAGAGGTAACTTTTGAAAGCTCTGCGACAATCTGTGCACCTGAATTACCTTCGCCTACTACTAATGTTTTCAGTCCGATAAATTTTTCAGGGTTCTGATATTTTCCTGAATGAATTTGTAGACCTTTATAATCTTCTATTCCATCAATCATTGGGATCAATGGATTCTCCCAAGTTCCGGTTGCTGAAATAACTGTTTTGGCTTTAAAAATCCCTTGAAGAGTATGAACGTAAAATAAACCTTCATTTTTTTTAATTTCAGTAACTTCAGTACTCCTTTGAACATTCAGTTGATAATGGTCTTCATACTTGCCCAAGTAATCAATTACTTCTTGTCTTAGCGGAAACTGATGTTCAGATTTAGGCATTAACCAGCCAGGTAAGGAACTGTACTCTCTAGGAGAAAAAAGAGTCAGACTATCCCAGGTATGGAGCCATGCGCCACCTGGAACAGCCTGTTTATCCAGTATAATATATTTCAATTTTGCTCGTCTCAGATAATATCCACAAGCTAAGGCACTCTGTCCTCCTCCAATAACAATAACATCAAAAATTTCTTCCATTGATTTCTTATATTGTTTAGAAGTTATATATTATATTGTCCAGATATTTAGCAACAACCACCTCCGGGTGTACAAGAATTGCTTTGACTTACACTTAATTCAGAAAGGTTTTTATTTTGCTTTTCAGAAGGAATACCACAAGCGTCTTGGGCAAGGCATGCTGTTGTTTTGCTTTTCAATACAAACGTTTTTCCGTTAAACTCTAGATCATATTTACCGATCGTATCGCTTTGATATTCTACTTCGATCTCAGAATCTTCAATTCCTAATTTCTCCTCAGAAAGTCTGATAATACTTAATAATTTTCCAGGTTTTAAACGATGCTCATAATCATCCGCATTCCAAAGCTGAAAATTTACAGCCTTTTCATCACGGATTACACCACCGCAATCAATAAATTTTTTATTGATCTGACCCACTTCTGTAACATGGAAATGTTCAGGTACAAATGTTCCGTTTTCTAATTGAAATTCAACATTTTCTAATGTTGGAAGAATTTCTTTAATTTCTGATAATTTCATTGTTTTAATATTTTATAGTTATAATGCAATATTGCGATATTTATTAACAAATTTTTTAACAGCATTTAAGCTGTATCTTTTTAAAGTAATAATTGAATTTCGGACTATAGACCAGTATATGTAAAAGACTTATTATAATTGCTCCCGGCAAAAGATTTATTGCTATAATCTTAAATGTTTGATAGTTTTCTATCTTTTGAAAATTTTCAATTAATCTGATTCCATCAGAGTCAAGATTAATTTTAATCACTAAAAAAACAGCGATAGCGGCAAAGTGGAATCCATTTACCAAAAGATGAACAATATATTCCCATCGTGGCAGGCCCCCCATAAACGCTCTACTATCTTTTTCAACAATATGCGTCTACCAACAAAGTGATAATGTCAGCAACAATCAAAATACAGCCAAATAAAAACAAATTATTGTTTTCAATATTAATGAACAAAGAAATAAGAATGCCAGTAAATAATAAGGCTCTAATTGTATGAGTAAGATGTTCAAAACGGCTTTCTTTATGTTGATAAAGACGGTATTTATATAGGTGTAAGAATACACCGTCAAATAATGCCAACAGCGAATAGCTGATCAACAATATTGAGGATATTAAGAAAGCGATTTCCATATTCTTAACAACATTTTTGGTTAGTTACCGTAAAAATTATTTTTGAAAAATATTCTTTTAATATGCCAAAAGTATTTTCGTCAATACAGTAGCAAACTGAATTACCTTCGATACTTCCTTGTATCAATCCTGCATTTTTCAGTTCTTTTAAATGTTGTGATACGGTAGGCTGTGCTAATGGTAATTCATTCACAATATCTCCAGTGATACAAGTATTGACTTTCAATAAATATTCTATAATAGCAATTCTTGCCGGATGCCCCAAAGCTTTAGCAATAACTGCAATTTGATTTTGACTATCTGTAAAATGATCTGTCTTCGTAGCTCCCATAATTAAATTATTATATTGCAATATTACGATATTATTTTTAAATACAAAATAAAAAAGATGCAGATCTAAATTTTATGTGGACTTTTTGTTTTCGGTTACCAATAGTGATCCTTATAAGTAACTATTTAAAATTCAAGTTTTTAATTACACTTCAACGTTAGAATAAATAGGTATAACATAAACATATGTTAGCACAATTATTTAAAAGAAATTTAAATCATCATCAAAACGCTCCGCTATTGAAAGAGCGAGTTGAGTATATGAGCTTTCTTTCGATTAATAATCCCACAGAATTCAGATTGAAATTAATTGAAGGATATCTATTAAGAGCAACCGAATTGCTCCGTCTGGAGGATCAGAGGATAATAACTGTGGAAGAAATTGAGGCGGCCGCTGTGAAATGGGGAATAAGCAGAAAGTCAATTTTCAATTTAATCCTCAAAATAAGGGGATATTGTAGATAGATTTTTATGCAGAATGTAATATACTTAGGCTATTTCATCAGAAATAGCCTTTTATTTTTTGTCATTCAAAGCTATAAGAAATAGCCAGAGAAACTAATCGTAACCTTTTTGAAAAAAATTAACCTAGATTTTTTTCAATAGGGTTACTCGTAACAATTTGCGAAAAGACGTTTCCTAACAAAGTAAGGAATTGTCTTTTTTGCAAAAAATTACCAACCCGCTACTGAGCTTGGAACTACATTGTTAAATTTGAATGATTCAGTAACTAGAGATACATTTCTATTTTTGTTTTGATGCAGCATATATATCATTCTAGACTCACCAATTGTTTCGTATACGAGTCGTTCAAAATTTAAATAAGATACTTCTAAACCTGAAGATGTTGGTTTGCTATAAATAGACTGATTGTAATTGTTGATTGAACCACCTGGATTTTTAATAATGTATTTATATTCTTGGGGTTTTCCAGTTTTCATATCAATAATATTTTTTAAAATTACTTTTAAATCAAAACCTACGGTTGCTGCACAATGACTGAAAAGAGATCTTGCGGTATCGCCATTTTCATAAGATTCTGCCATACATTTTTGAATATTACACGGACAAATTGCTACAACATATTGGGGAGTTACAGATTCATAAGTACTGGATAGTTTAACCATATTATCAGAGCTATAGCCCTGTGTAGTAAATTTCAATTTTTTAGAATTTTTTTTCCCAATTTCTACTTCGGCAACTCTGTAAGCAATAAATAAATTTACACCAGATACGGTTATAGTTTCCGTGTTATTATTGTTAATATCAACTTTCATATCTAAATTACTGAAAATTTTCATTAAATCTAATTGAGCATCAGCAGTTTTATTTTTATCAATTACAATTGAAAATTCTGAAGCGCGAAGACCCTCGTAAATTATCTGATTTCCTACATTAGCTTTAAGTACATCTAGAGAATTCAATGTTAATTTCTCTAATTTTTTAACAGATATAGAAATGTTCGATAAAGCATTATATCCCCCGTTTAAACTTAAAAATTTTTTAATACCTACATCAACAGAAGTTTTTAAATCTTTATTAATTGTCATATCCAAATTAGAGTAGCTTAAACTTTTCAATAATTGATCATCTGAAACACCATTTCCAATTGGTCCTAATGTAGTGTTCCATAGCGCACCAATCGGTAAGTTGTTTGTTGGAATATTCATAAATTTAAATCCATCAAAAAGATTATTTGTTTGTGCAAAAAGTGAATTACCGAGAATTAGCAGTAGAAGTACAGCTGAATAGATTGTTTTCATAATAACTAGTTTTTTAGGTATTTAAATTACAATTAATTTCAATATAGAGCATTATCAGATAAATTAATTAACATGATGTAATGTTTATAATTGGTTGATATTTAATGAAATATTTTTATAAGTAATTATTCAATTTGTGGACGAATACGTTTTCAACAAATGAAAAAAAAATTTTTTCTGAATTCTAAATAAACGAAAATTAAAGATTATCACCTACTTTATTAGCAATAATTCCGATTCAAAGATAACCGTCATCGGCAAATGATAGGTAATCTGTTGAGGTTAAGATGCAATGATCCAATAATTTGATATTTAAAAATTCTGATGCGTTTTTTATGCTCTGGGTAATTTTCAAGTCTTCTGCTGAGGGTTTTAAATTGCCTGACGGATGATTATGTGCTAAAATTATCGCGGTTGCATTGCACAGAAGAGCTGCTTGCATAATAATTCTTACATCAACTATTGTTGAAGAAATACCTGATTCGGATATTTTCTTTATTCCTAAAACTTTGTTTGCCTGATTTAAATACAATGTAAAAAATGATTCTCTGTAATCTATTTCTTCAGGGTCAAAGTATTGACGGAATACATCAACGGCGTCACGTGAACAGCTTATTAATTTCTCAGAGTTGCCTTTTCTTGAATAACTTAGTTTTATTTCATTGACAATATTAAAATCCATGTGATTGCTCTTATACGGCAGAGACTTGAATTTCCCGTACTTGTTATATTTTTAACTTGTTTTCAGTCTCTTTTCCGATTAATTCCTTAAAAGCCTTTTCAAGCTTCGCTGAATATTTTTCAAAAGAAAAACTGGAAAAAAGAAAGCAGATATGAAGTGTTGCCAAAGAATAAAAACCAAAAGGAAACGGAATAATTGGAGGGTACCTTTAGGGAGGAGACCGTTTATGCCGTAGTCTTTTGGTGGGATAGGCCGTCGGCTGGCAACAATACCTTAGCTGCCTTTTTACCGGTTTATTATGAAAAATATTTTCTTACGTTTATTTCTTGTCCGATAAATGCCACAGACTGCCAATTATTGCCAAGTGCAGTACATTTCTTTTAATATCATTGAAAAGTCATATTTCACACAAAATACGAGTGATGTCTAGTAAATAAATAATTTTAAATTTGTAAATATGAGTCAATTATCATCCAACCTTTTCATTTCTATAAAGCATTTAATTGATAATGCTAAAAGTAGCCTTGTCCGAAATATAAATACCACCATGTTATTGACCTATTTTGAAATAGGGAAAATAATTGTTGAGAATGAGCAGGGTGGAAAGGATAGAGCGGAATATGCTAAGGAAACGTTGAAAAATTTGAGTAAGCAACTAACAAAAGAGTTTGGAAGAGGATATTCAGTTGATAATTTGCAATGGATGAGAAAGTTTTATCTGACGTTTCAAAATAGGATGACAGAAAATTACGAAACAGCGTTTCGTATTTCTTCTGGTGATTCAAATTATGAATCAGTGTCTCGTAATTCTATTTTTTCATTATCCTGGTCTCACTACATTCAATTGATGAAAATTGAAAATGAGGAAGAACGAAATTTTTATGAAATAGAAGCAAGTCAGAATAATTGGAGCGTAAGAGAGTTAACACGTCAATATAGTTCAGCGATTTATGAGAGATTGGTATTAAGCAGGGATAAAGAAGGTGTGAAACAATTAGCACAGAAAGGTCAAATTGTGGAGAAGCCTACGGATGTGTTAAAAAGCCACTATGTTCTGGAATTTTTAGATTTAAAAGAAGATAACCGTTATTCTGAAAGTGATCTGGAAACTGAAATCATAAATAAGCTGGAGCATTTTATGCTGGAATTAGGTAAAGGTTTCTTATTTGAAGGTCGTCAGCGAAGATTTACTTTTGAGGGGGACAGTTTCTTTGTAGATCTGGTTTTCTATAATCGCCTGTTAAAGTGCTTCGTTCTACTAGATTTAAAAATAGGAAAGCTAACCCATCAGGATATTGGACAGATGCAGATGTATGTTAACTACTATGACCGAAAAATAAAGCTTGAAGACGAGAACGCGACTATTGGAATTATTCTATGCAAAGAAGAAAATAAAACAGTCATAGAATTTACACTTCCAGAAAATAATAAAACCATTTTTGCTAAAGAATATAAAGCAATCCTTCCAAGCAAAGAAGAGCTTAAAAGACAAATCAAATAAAAAATTTGTGTACTAATATTTCAGAAAATCATTGAAGATTTTCAAAGTATAGTAAAGCCATCAACTGCAATTACAGGACAACCAAATGAACTTTGTTTGCCCCTTTCTAAATTACAATTATTGAGGTCAAAGTCTCAATCAGATTGTTATGAAGAAAGATAAATCCAAGAATCAACCCGCATCTGAGTACGATATTAAAAAATATATTCCAGCAATAAAGCTAAAGAAAATTCCTCCCGATAAAGCTTTAGAAATCCTTAGAACAGCTGGTTATAATATTAACGAAGAACAATCAGAAGAAATTATGGAATTTCTATACATTATTGTAAAACTTACGCTCAAAGAATTTTTTACATCTGATTGATTATTTGTATTTTAGTAAAATATTAGAATGATGAATTTCTACTGTAACGATTTTTAATTGTTTACTCCCTAAAATTAATTTTTAACGAAATCATCAGAATAATGATAATAGCAGATCTATATATAAGAGTTTCCACTGATGAGCAGGCGGAAAAAGGATATTCTCAAAGAGATCAGGACGAAAGATTACGCAGATATTGTGCAAACAATGATATTTCCATTAATAAAGTAATCTATGAAGACCATTCAGCTAAAAGCTTTGAACGTCCTGAGTGGAAAAAGTATCTTCTCGAAATTAAAAAGAAGAGCCATAAAAGCAGTTTGGTTCTATTTACAAAGTGGGATCGATTTAGTCGTAATACCGGTGATGCCTATCAAATGATCAGTTTGCTCCAAAAAAATCACGTTATTCCCCAAGCCATTGAGCAGCCTTTGGATATGTCAGTTCCTGAAAATAAATTAATGTTGGCTATTTATTTATCTACTCCTGAGGTGGAAAATGACAGAAGAGCATTAAATACTTTCCATGGAATGAGGAGAGCAAAGAAAGAGGGGCGACTGATGGGAATAGCTCCTTATGGATATATCAATAGAAGTCATGAAGATGGTAAAAAATATATTGCCATTAAGGATCCTGAGGCTTCCAATATTATCTGGGCATTTAATGAGATTTCCAAAGGTCATATTCCTGCCGACCATGTAAGGTTGCAAATGAATAAAAGAGAGGGTGTCTCAATGTCAAGAAGCGCTTTCGCCAAAGCGATGAGAAATCCGGTTTACTGCGGGAAGATCTATATTGAAGACTATAAACAAGAGGAGGCTTATTACACTGAAGGAAAGCATGAAGCATTGATTAGCGAACGATTGTTTAATCAGGTTCAACACATTATGGACAAAAAAAGAAAAGTAGAAGGTCCTGGTGGAAGAGTTTTCGGAAACGAGCGCTTTCCCCTTAGAGGTCTTCTGGTCTGTCCAAGATGTGGAAAGAATCTTACGGCAAGCGGTGCAAAAGGAAAGGCTAAAACCTATTATTACTATCATTGCCATTATAAGTGCGGATTCAGATTTGACTCTGATAAGTTAAATGAACTCTTTGAGCTTGAAATTTCTAAACTGGAATACAATCCGATCATCAAAGAACTTATGAAGGAGATACTCTTAGATAATTATAAACAATTCACCTATGATATAGAAGCTAAAAGAAAGTCAATTTCAAAAGAGATCAACTTACTTAATGAAAAGGTTGCGAACGCAAGAGATAAATATCTTATTGATAAACTAGATGAAGAGGATTATAAAGAGATCAAAAGGATTACAAAATCACAAATTGAACAATTGGAACAGGAACTTCAGCAAATGGTTTCGGATAGCAAGGAACTTGACATTAGAGCAAAAATAGAAAATGCACTTGACGGGATGGAAAACCTTGCAAACCTTTATCAACAGGGCGATCTACAAACAAAAAGGACGATTGGGTGTTTGATATTTCCCCAAAAAGTCGAATTTGACGGAAAAAGTTTTCAAACACCTAAAATGAACATTGTTGCTCAATGCATCTACCAGTATAACAACGGATTAGGAAATAAAAAAAACCGACATCGAAGAGTGAAATCTTCAAATGTCGGTCTTGTGAACTCGACAGGATTCAAACCTGTAACCTTCTGAGCCGTAATCAGATGCGCTATTCAGTTGCGCCACGAGTCCGTTGTTTCCTTATCATTTAAAGGTTTGCAAATATAATACTTTTTTAGTTTCTTTGAAAGATGAAAGCAAATTTTTTACTAATAATCGCGTTTTTATTTCTAACCAACTGTAAAAGAGAACAAAAAATATCGCCTTCAGATTGGGAAGTCATCTCCGAAAGACTGCAATTTAAGGATGGTGGCGGAAAATTAGACTTAAAATCGGGGAACTTTACTTACAGTTTTGAAAAAAATAAAGTTCCTTTCCATAAAATTATACTTTTGAATGCAAGTTTGATGGGATTTGTTTCTGAACTGGAAGCTGAAAATTTGGTAATTGGAATTGCAAGCCCAGAATATATTTATTCAGAAAAAATTGATCAATTATTAAAATCAGGAAAAATTCAAAACGTTGGGAACGAACAGAAATATGATGTAGAAAAAATAATTTCAATGAAACCGGATGCTATTTTTACCAACTACATTGCGAGTTTTGATAATACGTACCAACTTTTGAAAAATAATAATATTCAGGTAATTTTTTTAGATGAATATATGGAGCAAAGTCCGATGGTAAAGACTTCTTACATTAAATTATTCGGAAAACTTTTAGGAAAAGAGAAAGAGGCGGAAGAAAAATTTAATCAAATTCAGAAAAATTATAATGATTTAAAAACACTAGCTTCAAAAGCTACTTCAAAACCTAATGTTTTAGCGAACGAAATGTATGGTGATGTTTGGTATATGCCGGGTGGAAAAACTTTTACAGCCAATTATGTAGCAGACGCAAATGCTAATTATATTTTAAAAGATAATACCGAAGAAAAAGCTGTAACAATGAGCTTTGAAGAAGTTTTTGCTAAATCTAAAAACATTCAGTATTGGGTAAATGCAGGGAATCATAAATCTAAAAAAGAGATGCTGAACATCAATCCTTTTTATGGGAAACTGGAAGTGTTTAGCAAAGGGAAAATCTATGGGATTTCAGGAAAAGAAAAACAGAAAGCCAATGATTTTTTTGAAAGTGGAGTGGTACGTTCAGATCTGGTTCTAAAAGATTATATCAAAATATTTCATCCTGAACTTTTACCAGATTATCAACTGACTTACATGAACGAATTGCAGTAACTCGCAGTATTTTTATATTTTTGTGCCAAGTTTTTAGCTTATGTGGAAAAAAATAAAACAATTTATTTTTATTGTTCTGATTCTGAATGTAGTTTTCATTGTTTGGGGAAGATTTTTCAATCCACCCATCACGATCACGCAGATCGGAGGTCTTTTTGAATACGGAAAATTGCACCGAGACTATATTTCTTATGATGAAATGGGATCTAATGTGAAGAAAGCGGTCATTGCTTCAGAAGATCAGAAGTTTTTTAATCACAATGGTTTCGATTATACAGCAATCGAAAAAGCGATGAAAAACAATGAAAAAGGTAAAAAACTGAGAGGCGGAAGTACAATCTCACAGCAAACCGCTAAAAATATTTTCCTTTGGCAAGGTAGAAGCTGGGTGAGAAAAGGGCTTGAAGCTGTTTATACCTTCATTATCGAAAAAGTTTGGTCTAAAGATATTATCCTCGAAAGATACCTGAATTCTATTGAAATGGGACAAGGTGTTTTCGGAGTGGAAGCCGCTGCACAGTACTATTTTGGGAAGTCTTCAAAAGATCTTAATACTTCGGAAGCAGCATGGATTGCCGCTGTTTTACCCAACCCTAAAAAATACGATCCTAAAAATCCATCGGCTTATCTGAGAAAGAAGCACAACTGGATTATGAGACAAATGAGGAATGTAAGTTTGAAATAGTATCTTTGCACTAATGAAACTGTTGAGTTCAAGTACAAAAAATTTCGAATCTGTCCTTAAAAAGTATTTTTCTTTTAAGAATGAGACTTCTTCGTTGGAGCCTTTAGCTGAGTTTTTGGAGGCAATAAAAAAGACAGATTTTAAGAATGTTCTAAATTTTTTAAAATCAAACCCAAACTCTGCAGCTCATTTCAAACATTATATTTACAATATTTTTGAAGAAAGACCCTTCAATCTTTCTTTAACAGAAGCCAATATTCTTTCAGAAAATGCCTTTTTTCCTGAGCTCAAAAAAAGGATCTTAAATAAAATCTTACCACCCGTAGAAAACGAAAAAACGGTTTGGTATCTTATCGATAACGTAAGTCTCAGACCAAAAACCGATCTTGAATATTTGCATAATATTCCTGAAGATGAGGTAAATGAATTTCTGAATATTTTAGGAATTTCAGATTTTATTGAAAAAGAAAATGTAAAAAGCGAACTTATATTTTCAATGAATATTCTTTCCTGGCGCGTTACTGGGATGGCTCTTGAAGTTGATGTGGTAAGAATGGCTCCTGAATACAGGAATTTTGATAATCCATTTTTGGCATTGCAGAACGAACTTGAAGCTTTGGCGGAAGAATTTAAAATCAATCCTGAAATTCAGCTTCACTCAAAAGACAGCCGTTATAAGCAGATTAAAATTTATGCGGAACAATGTCAGGATTTTGTGAATATCGCTTTCAAAAACTCTTCAAAATACGGTATTTCAGGGAAAATTAATCAGTCTCTGCTTAAGATTCGTCAACAAACCCAGAGAATTTCTGAGATTGTCAATTTATTGATTATTGATCAGCCGGAAGATGTTGTTATCAAGTCTAAACAGTTGATTTTTAATATTCTGAGCTACAAATCTCACAAGAATAATATCTCAGATCTTATTAATGGCAGCACCCGTTTGATTTCGCATTTGATTACCAATCATACTGCAGAAACAGGAAGTCATTATATTACTTCAAGCCGCAAACAGTACATGAAAATGTTCTACAAAGCAAGCGGTGGCGGAATCATCGTTGGAGCATTATGTATTCTGAAAATGCTGTACGGTTTTATGCCGGGAAGTGATTTTTTTCATGCGTTTTTGTATTCATTAAACTATGCGATGGGGTTTGTGATGATTTATCTGATGGGATTTACTTTGGCAACAAAACAGCCTGCAATGACCGCTGCAACGATGACCAAAGTTTTATCTGAACAGGAAAGTACCAAAAATAATTACACCGAATTTGCTGATCTGGTTTCAAAATTATTCCGAAGTCAGTTTATTGCTTTTGTAGGAAATGTACTTCTTTCTTTCCCGATTGCATTGCTGATTATTTATGGTTTGGATGTTTTCTTCTCGCAAAATTTAGCCGTGGAAAAATCAGACAAATTGCTGAAAGATCTTGATCCATTTGAATCTAAAGCTATTTTACACGCTTGTATTGCAGGTTTTTATCTTTTTATTTCAGGGATTATTTCAGGGAATATTGGAAATAACTCGGTGTTTTATCAGATTCCGGATCGAATTGCAAAAAATCTTCCGATTAGAAGGATGTTTGGAGTTCGTTTTGCGAAAAGTCTTTCAAAATATTATGCTAAAAACTGGGCCGGAATTATTTCTAATTTCTGGTTTGGGGTTTTTCTTGGTGCAACAGCGCCGGTTGGTTTATTCTTCGGTCTCGATTTAGATATTCGTCACATCACTTTTGCAGCCGGAAATTTTGCCATTGGTTTGTACGGAAAAGATTTTGTTGTAGGAACATCAGTTTTTTGGACCTCATTCATCACCGTGTTTATTATCGGGTTTTTCAATTTTCTGGTAAGTTTCAGTTTGTCGATGTTCTTGGCATTCCGTTCAAGAAAAATGAATTTTGGTGAAGTAAGGGAAATTTACCGCGCGATTTATAAGTATTTCTTAAGAAACCCTTTGAAATTTTTTATTCCGCTTCGATCAAGTTTTGATGTGAAATCTGATCAATTAGTGCAAAGTTCAATGCCTACAAAATCTGAAGATCGATAAATTTTTCTTCCCCAAATTTATCCTGAAACTTTTTCAGATAAAAGCTTTTTCTCATTTTAAAATCGTTTTTCAGCAAAGGTGAATTGATTCTAATCTGAATAATTTTATCATCTAAATTAACGCTTACAATTTCCTGAAAAAGACTTTCATCAAGATAATCTTCCAGAAAATCTTTAATATCAAAAGCAACCAACTTATCTTCAAAACCATAAATTCGGGCAAAAGATTTTACCAACTCAGAAGATTGAAATTCACGTTTTTTATTTTTTTTCATAAGAGATACGGGTTTCGTGATTCGTTAATTCGAGATTTTTAAACTGATTATAATTTTTAAGATTTGCTTTCATTCCAGTTTTCTTTAACCCATTTCTTGTAAATATTAATTTTTCCACCGAGTAAATCGTATTGTTGTTTTAAAACTTCAAATTCTGCTGAAAATTCAGGATATAAAATTATAATTTTCTCAAGATGATTTATTGTTTCATCATTACTTGCATGGCTAAATACTAAAAATCTATAATACTCATTTTTATAAACAGAGCGACCATAACCCTCAACAATATTAGTAATTACAGAATCAGAAGACCTTCTTAATTGGCTTCCTAACTCGTACATTTCATATTTCGGAAGAAGAAAAGAAGCTTTATGGGTTTTTGTAAATAAATCAAAAGCCATTTTGTAAATTTCTAAATTCCTGTAACTCATTATTTGTGTTTTTTAAATTAATAAATACAATTTACCAATCTACGATTTCGAATCTCTAAAACCCTGAATTTAAAAACTCGCATCCCGTATCTCGAAACTCGTATCCCCAATCTCGTATCATATCTCAAAAATAATACTTTCCTCATTGATTTTCTTCACAACACTTTCTGTACGTTCTCTGTGTGTATCTGTAATAAAAATCTGACCGAAATTTTCCTGATTGACCAATTTAATCAATTGAGCAACGCGTGTATCATCAAGCTTGTCAAAAATATCATCAAGTAAAAGAATCGGTGTTTTATTCGTTAGTTCTTTTACTAAGCTCATTTGAGCTAGTTTTAATGAAATTAAAAACGATTTTTGCTGTCCTTGTGAACCTATTTTTTTTATGAGAACAGAATCCATTTCAAAAAGCAGGTCGTCTTTGTGAATTCCTTTTGAAGTGTAAGTAAGCATTCTATCTCTTTCTAAACTTTCAATTAATAAACTTTCAAAAGAATCATTAAGTAAATGAGATTCATAAATAACAGAAACACTTTCTTTTCCACCCGAAATAATTTGATAGAAATTTTGAACGATAGGATTTAGTTTTGCTACAAATTCTCTTCTTTTTTCAAAGATTTTAGTTCCGGATTTTGTGATCGGATCATCGTAAATTTCCAAAGAATCTTTATCCCAAACTCTGTTTTTAGCAAAATATTTTAATAAAGCATTTCGTTGCTGAATGGTTTTCTGATACTGAATCAAATCATATAGATATCCTGAATCGGTCTGAGAAATCATAGAATCTAAAAATTTCCTGCGACTTTCCCCGGAATCTGAAATAAGGTTTGAATCATACGGAGAAATCATCACACTGGGTAAATAACCAATATGATCGGCCATTCTATCGTAGCTTTTATCATTCTTTTTAATGACTTTTTTTGCTTCTCTAGGCTGAGATATTTTTAAAGTATCTTCGCTCTCTTCATTCTGAATTTCCGCATCGAGAGTGAAAAAATCTTCATCTTTTTTGATGTTGTTGGTATCGGTATTTCCCAAGAAACTTTTACCTACAGAAAGATAATGCAGCGCATCGAGAATGTTGGTTTTTCCTACGCCGTTATTTCCTACAAAACAGTTGATTTGCGGGGAAAATTCAAACTTTTTTTCAGAATGATTTTTAAAATTGTAAAGGATGAGTTTGTTGATAATCATAATCCTAAAATGCTTTCAAGTTTTTCAGGATTTTGACGAGTATCAAAAATACTTAAAATTTCAATACTTTTTTCGAAGTTTATATAAATGATATAATAATCTTTAATCAATCTTCCACGACATTCTGAACCATTTATTTTTACTCCGATTTCAGGATGCTCCAAAATCATTAATGCTATTTTATCAAAAAGCTTATTCAATTTTTTTGAATATTCTTTTGATTTGTTTCTATTGTTCCAATATTCTAAAATATCTTTTCGTTGGCTTTTTGAAAACTCTGTCCATTTTAATCTTTTAGCCATTCTTCAAAATATTTTTCTACTTCTTCATTGTCAATAACACGTCCGTTTTTTACATCATCCATTCCACGCTCAATCATTTTCATTACATAATCAGGTAAAATGATCTCTTCTTCCTTGAAATATTCCTCAACTTCTTCATCTGTCATCGGCTTTTCAGAGTTGTAAAAAGAGTGAGGCTCAGCAACTGATAAATTAGAATTCTTGCCATTCCAAAACTCCCACAGACTGAAAATCTTTTCTCGGTCAGAACTTTCGCTGATAGCTCTGATTAATTTGTTCTGAATACTTTCAAAAGATTCCATTACTGCAAATTTTTAGTAAAGGTAAAACATTTCCAACAGAATTAAAAACAAAAAAGGTAAGCAGGAACAAGTTTCAACCCAAAAAGAAAAATACGAATCTCTATTAGAATTCTCCGAAAAATAAACCAGAATATAAGTAAATAGCGAGGCTAGAAAAAAACTTACAGCAAACTGAATTTTCAAATGAAAAATAGCTAAAATGCAAGCAACGAAAATAAAAACGTAAGCAAGATATTTTGTGTTTTGAATACCAATTAGTTTTGGAAATGTCTGAACGGTATCACTTTTCATATCGCGAATATCAAATGGTAAAACTAGCGCTGTTACAAAGAAGAAACTAATGAAAAATATGGGAAAATTAAATGAAGGTAAAGTAAGCCAACAATTGACCAAAGCCCAAACTAAACCTACATAAAATACTTTCAGTAAAGGAATTTTTCTGATATAAGTTTCTAGAAAAAAACTGTTGTACAATAACCCTAAAACCACAATCACAAACCATTTTACCAAACGTATTTCATTATGATTAAAAATAATTAGTAATGCTGAAATAATTCCTGTGATGATATTTAATAATAAGATTTTATAAAAATATTTTGTGTATTGGTATTTCGTGTACAAATATCCACTGAAATAGGTGATGAATATCAAAAGGATTGAAGGGAAACGGAATGTATTTTGCTCCATCATGAAAAATACTGCGAAAAATGTTCCCATTAAGGAGACATAAAGTTGGCTGTCGATGACAGATTTTTTCAGTAATTTTAAGCAATTCATTTATCAAAAATAACACTTATGCAAAGATTTTCCAAGATTTTGTTGGTTCTCCTATTTTTATCATGTTTTTCTGGTGCTTTTGCCCAAAAGTATTACGATACACAATGGAAAAAAATACAAGTAAATTATGAAAAGGGAGCTTATAAATCAAATCTTCCGGTTGTTTTAGAAATTCAGAAACAAGCTATGAAAGAAAATAATGCCTTACAGTTGATCCGCTCCCTGAAAGCAGAATTCAGCATTGTAAATCGAACCAATGACGATGAGAAAAATGATGCGGCATCCAAGTTTTTTGCTAAACTAAAAACTACAGAAAAAAATATTAAAGGCGATGACCTTTTAGTATACAAGGTTTTGTTATCCGGTTTTACTCTTGATTATTACAATGAGCATTCTTGGGAAATCAATGGCAGAACCAATATGAATTCTCAAGATGTTTCGCAAATTGAAACATGGAGCAAGCTTGATTTTAAAAACTATTTAATTCAAAATTTTAAAGAGCTTGACTCAGAAAATCAGGCAATGAATAAAATAGCTTTGGTAAATTACAAAGATATTTTTTCCAATACAGACTACATTGCTTATTTCTCTACTTTACAGGATTGGTATTCTTTGAAAAAGGTAAATTTTTTATCCAGTAATGAATTATTTACAAAGAACGAACTGGCGGAAAACAGAGTTTTAATCAACACGATTTTTGATGAATTAATTGCTAAAAGTACAGGCAATTCTAAGCTTTATTTTCTACATCAGAAACTTTCTGAGAGTTGCATTGCTAATTCGTGCAAAGATAAATTAGTACAGCTTCAGAATCTGATGAAATCGAATATTGAAGGTGATTACAAAGTGCTTATTGCAGAAGATGTAATAGATGAATTAATTAAAGCAAAAAAAGAAAAAGAAGCGGTTCAGCTTGTCAATTCTATCAAAAATCAATATCCGAAATCTCCTTTTATGGAGAACATTAAAAATAAGGAAAATCAGATTATTAATCCTTTTTTAAGCTTCAGATATGAAGAACAAACTCAGCCTAATTTGCCAATTCATTTGGTTGCAGAGTTTAAGAATGTGAAAGAATTTTCTGTAAATATTTATGAAGTAAAAGATAATTTTTTGCCGTTGATGCAATTTGCGAGAAGCCCTTACGATAATGCTTACTCAAAAATAAAAAAGTCGTTGGTAAGAAAAGAGGTTTTTCAGTTGAATGATCCTCAAGATTATCAACTTCACAAAACTTCGATTGAAATGAAGGCGCTTCCTTCCGGAATTTATGTTGCCGAATATGAAGTTTCCGGTTCAAAACCAGAAGAAGGAAGTAATCATAACTTTTATTTTTTTGTTTCAAATCATAAAATTATTTACCAGAATATCAACGAAAGCAATAAACTTTCTAATGAATTGAAACTAATCAGTTCTGAAAATGGGAAGCCAATCAATAATGAAAATCTTACATTTTATGAATTTGTAGAAGGTAAAACTTTAAATAAAGTTGCCGGTAAAACCAATGAAAATGGGGTTTTCAAATTTCCGATGACCAATAGTAAAGATTATTACAGAGCGATTTTGATTCAACAGCCGAAAACCAATGACTTTCAGCTGATGCAGATGTATGGTAACAATAATCGGGAAATATACAATCCGAATAAACAAACCCGCACAAAAGCTCAGATTTTTACAGACCGAGCAATTTACAGACCCGGACAAACCGTTTATTTTAAAGTAATCAATACAAAAATAGACAATGAAATAGAATCTGTTGCATCAAATTTAAAACAGAAAATAACTTTAAGAGATGCCAATAATCAGGAAGTTTCGGTACAGAATTTCACCACCAACGAATTCGGGTCTTATCACGGAAGTTTTATTTTACCTAAAGGAAAACTGAACGGTAATTTTAGAATCATCACTGATGGAAATACGAGTGGTTACAGATATATAAAGGTGGAAGAATACAAACGTCCAAAATTTGAAGTGACTTTTGACCCTGTAGAAGATGAATATAAATACGGACAAACCATCGAACTGAAAGGTAAAGCAATGATGTTTTCGGGAGTGGCTTTGAGTAACACCAACGTCAATTATGAAATTAAAAAACAAAACATCCGTTGGAGATATTTCCCTTGGTATCCAAATGATAATGATAACGAAAACTCGATTCTTGGAGAAGCAAAAACCAACGAAAAAGGAGAATTTACCATAAGATTAGACCTTAAAAAAGACGAAAAATTAGAAGGGATTCAGATTGATAATTACCAAATCAACGCTTCGGTTACCGACATTAATGGTGAAACTCAAACAGCGAATACCAATTTAAAAGTAGCTTCGGTTTCTCATTACATCAAAGCAGACGATATTAAAAATGTTTTTGCGGATGAAAACCTAAACGTAAAAGTAGAAACCAAAAATTATAATGAACAAAACCTTAAAAAATCTTATCAGGTAAAACTTTCAAAACTGGAAACCCCAAACAGGATTTTCAGAGATAATTTTAAAACAGAAGTTCAGAATCTGCCGAAATTTTCAAAAGAAGAATTTATCAGCAAGTTTCCACATGATTTGTATGATAAAAATGATGAAATAAAAAACTGGAAAGTTGAAAAAGTAATAATAGATAGAATCGAGAATCAAGAATCAAGAATCAAGAATTCAAATCTTGAAAATAACGATAAGAGTCTTGACTCTAGCGTCTTGAATCTAGGTTCTTTAAACGCTGGAGATTATCAACTGGAATTATATAATATTGAAGGGAAAGACACAATAAAATCTACTCAAAATTTCTCTGTTTGGGATAAAAAATCATTGAAGCCAACTCAGAAAACTTTTTTAACAGTTTTAGAACCAAAAGAGGAGGTTTCCAGAGGTGAAAAGGCAAAAATTTATGTGTATTCATCAATTCCAAATGCTTTGGTGAATATTTTCCTACAAAATGGTTTAGGAAAAACAGTTACCGAAGTTCATCAGTTCAAAAACGGTGTGCTGGAATATGAAACTGAAATTCCGAATGATAAAAATGTAACGGGTTTATATATTCAGTTTCAGTTGGCTTCATTTAATGATATTCAAACCAAAACAGTTGATTTAAAAATTAAAGACACAGAACAGCCATTGAAAATAGAAACGGTAACATTCAGAGATAAAATCGAACCTAATTCTAAAGAAAAATGGACGGTGAAAGTTTCAGGTAACGACAAAGAAAAGATTAATGCTGAGGTTTTAGCCAATATGTACGATATGTCTTTGGACCAGTTTTCTGTGAATACTTTTAGCTGGCAAAATCTGTACAGACCTTATTCGTTTACGTCTTCTTATGCGATTCATACCGGTCTTGAAGAAAAATATTATCAAAACAGAATGGAGTATTTTGATAATAAAGTGGTAGATATTCCCCAGTTTAATTGGTTTGATGGAAACATTTACTTTGTAGATTACAGCAGACAATTGGAGACCACAACAGGAATGGTCAATCAGGAAGGTGTAAAAGCGGCTGCATATACTCCGCCACCGCCACCACCAGTTTCTGGGGCGAGAGCAAGTATGGCTAAAAGAGAAATAGTGGCAGAAGACAAGATTGTGGTAATGCAAAATGTTGTTCCTGAACCTTTAAAAGCTCCAAAAGTTGAAAATTCTCCTCCAACTGAAGAGACTTTAGAAAATGTTCAAGTTCGTCAAAACTTAAATGAAACTGCATTCTTCTATCCAGATTTAAAAACTGATGCAGAAGGGAATGTTAATTTTGAATTCACGTCACCCGAAGCGCTTACAAAATGGAAATTGATGTTCTTAGCTCATACAAAAGACGCAAGAGCAACAACATTGGAAAAAGAAGTGGTGACGCAAAAAGAGTTTTCTGTTACCCCAAATTACCCAAGATTTTTGAGAGAAGGGGATGAATTGAATCTTCAGTCAAAACTATCAAACTTAACGAGCAAAAAACTGAATGGTTCTGCGCAACTGCAGATTTTGGATGCATTTACCAACGAAGATATTTCAGAGAAATTCGAGTTGAGTACTTTGACGGCAGTTTTCGGATACAATAAGGAACAGGCTTTTTCAGTAAATGAAAACGGAAATTCTGTATTAACCTGGAAAATAAAAGTACCGAATAATGTTTCATCAATCATTTTAAAAGTCATTGCAAAAGCCGGACAATATTCTGATGGTGAACAAAAAGCCATTCCGGTTTTACCAAACAGAATGTTGGTGACTGATGCCGTTCCAATTTTCGTGAAAGAAGGCGAAACAAAAACTTTTGTTTTAGACAATCTTAAAAATACAAACTCGACGACGATTTCTAATGTTTCGAATACTTTAGAATTGACGACCAATCCGATTTGGGAAATTATGTTTGCGCTTCCAAGTCTGAAAAATGACCAGAATAGTTCTGCAGATGTCATCTTCAATAAATGGTTTGCAGATGTTTTAGCTTCAGAAGTTTTTAAAGCCAATCCGAAACTGAAAACTATTTTTGAAGAATATCAAAGCAAGGGATTATTAGCTTCAAATCTTGAAAAAAATCAGGAGCTGAAACAGTTGTTGCTTGAAGAAACACCTTGGGTTTTGGAAAGTAAAAACGAAGAGGAACAGATGGCAAAATTAGCATTGCTTTTTGATGCCAATACAATGAAAAATTCGATTAATCAGGATTGGGATGATTTCAAAAAGCTGCAAAATCCGGATGGTGGTTTTTCTTGGTATCAAGGTTATCCGAGTTCATACGGAACGTCTCTTTATATTCTTAAAAACTTAGGAAAAATAAATGCTTGGTTAAAAGATAATGTGAAAGACTATCAATTTTCCGAACAGAAAGAATTGGTAGCAAAACTGATTGGTTATGTTGACAATGAAATCAATAAATACACAGATGTTAAAAAGGAAAATGTAATCAACAACTGGACTTTAGATTATCTTGACACCCGAAATTATTGGGAAAAACAATATCCTTTAAAAGGAAAAGGCGCAACACTGAAATCTTTGGTAAAACAAAAGGCCAAAACAACAAAAATTACCGATTTTACATTCTTCGGATTACATCGTGCAGCTTTATTGATGAGCGATTATGGCTTAAAAGATGTTTCAGATAAATTATTAAATTATTTAAAAGAAACTTCAGTAGATTCTAAAACTCAGGGAATTTATTGGAAACAAAATCTTGATGACTGGGGTTGGTTCAGTTCAAAAGTTGTGAATCATGCAGGAGCTTTGGAAGCATTTAATAAGCTGAAACCAAACGACCAAAAATTCATTGAAGACATGAAAATCTGGTTGATTACTCAGAAAGAAGTCAATTCTTGGGGAAGCTCAAGAGGAACTTCAGAAGTGATTTTTACGATTTTAAATTCAGGAAAATCTTGGACTTCTGCGGAAAGCGATAAAGCAACCATCATTTGGGGCGGAAAAGAACTGAAACCGCAAACTCAGGCGACAGGTTATGTGAAATCTGCTGTGAAAACAGATGTTTTAGATAAAAATCTTGCAACAGTTACAGTAACAAAACCAGGCGCAGGAATTGTTCAGGGAGGTTTATTCTGGCAGTATTATGAAGACTTGGATAAAATAAAATCTTCCGAAAATTATATTTCTGTAGTAAAAGAACTCTACAAAAAAGTGAAAACGGTAAATGGTGAAGAATTACATAAAATCTCTCCCGAAACTCCGCTGAAAGTTGGCGATAAAGTAACGGTAAGAATGATTTTAAATACAGACCGTGCGATGGAATTTATTCACATCAAAGACATGCGAGCTGCAGGATTTGAACCGTTGAATGTACTTTCAGGTTATCAATGGAAAAATAGTTTGGGGTATTATCAGTCAACCAAAGATGCGTCTACAAACTTCTATATTCAGTATATGCCAAAAGGAAAATATGTTTTTGAATATGATTATGTAGCCAATGCATCAGGAAAATTCTCAAACGGAATTACCACGATTCAAAACTATTATGCGCCGCAGATGAATTCACATACAAAAGGTTCGAATGTGGTAATTATGGAATAGTTTTTGAGAATAAGGAAATTGTAAATTTTAAATCAAATAATTATGAAATTTTTAAAAGCAGTATCCGTAGTATTGATGATGTTTGTAGTGGGTAATGTTTCTGCTCAGAAGAGAAAAACAGAGAAATTTGAAAAACTTGAGATAGAAATGTTTCCAAAAGCTAAAGAAGGTTTTAAGCAGGTTTATATTCAATTACCTGTTGCAAAAAACGAAAATGATTTGAAAGTTGAATTTTTTGTAGGCGTTGAAAAATTATTGGACTGTAACAAACATTTTTTAATGGGAAAAGTTACTTCTCAGGATTTACAAGGTTGGGGCTACAATTATTATGAAGTAGAATCTAACGGAGAAACAGGCGGAACTTTAATGGCTTGTCCGGATCAGAAAAAGACCAAGAAATTTGTTTATTTACAACCTGAAATCGTAAGATACAACAGCAAGTTACCTTTGGTTTTTTATGTGCCTAAAGACTTAGAGGTTCGTTACAGAATTTTACGTCCGGATGCAGCAATGAAAAAAGCGATTCAGAAATAAATTAATAAGAATAATTAGTCAAGCTCCATGCAAATTTGTATGGAGCTTTTTATTTTTACAATTTTATACTCATTCATCTCTTTGTCTTTCAAAAATAAGTAAAACGCCTTTGTTTAGATTAAATTTAAGATACTAATAAATTATTCTTTGTCTTTCCTTGCGTTTACAATTCGCAATGAAAGACATTTTTTGCATTAAAATATCAAGAATAAAAGAATTTGACTCTGTAGAATATTCTAATTTCATTTGAGGAACTGAATTAAAAACAAGAGAAGTTTCCGATTAAATATTTTATAGATAATTCACCTTTCAAAATCAAAAAAAATATTTCAATGAAACAAAAAAACTGATATATTTGTTTCTAAAGATTTAGACAAAAATGGAAAACGTATTTGACGCAAAAGATGCTCAGAATTATATCAATAGAATAAATAATCTTGTAGAAGAAACTCACGGTTTGTGGGGAAGAATGACGGTAGACCAAATGTTAGCGCACTGCTGTGTTTCTTATGAAATGGTTTACGAACCGGAAAAGCACAAAAAACCGGGCGCAATTGCTAAGTTTATTTTGAAAACTTTTGTAAAACCAAAGGTGACAAGCGAAAAAGCATATCCACACGATTCTCCTACGGCGCCTCAGTTTATCATTAAAGAAAGAAAAGATTTTGAAGAAGAAAAAAAGAGACTGATTGGCTTTATTCAAAAAACTCAGCAATTGGGAGCTTCAGCTTTTGACGGTAAAGAATCATTTTCTTTTGGGAAATTAAAATCTCAGGAATGGAATAATATGTTTGCGAAACATCTTAATCATCACTTGAGTCAGTTTGGTGTATAGAAATTGACGGGATGAAAATATTCTTATTCTTATTTTTTTCGTGTTTAAATTTTTATGCGCAGTCGAATAATTTTCCTTTAAAAGAACAGGATTTCACCAAAATTATATTTAATGAAAAGCTGGGTTTTGATGGTAATATTGACGGTGAAAAAGTAGATGTCAGATTTGAAACCGTAACGAAAGATCCGAAAAACCCAGAAAATTACGCGGTGAAAGGAATCTTTACAACCAACGGTAAAACATTGACCTGCAAAGGAAAACTGACATTTAATTCTGTCTATAACATGAAAGATCATCCGGAACAAATGATCGTTTTCGGTGATTTTTATTTAAGCGGAACTCAGCCTGATCATAATGACGGAATTTTTAAAGGAAAATTCAGAATTGAGACAATGAAAGACCAAAGTCAGCGCGGAAATTATTCTATTACGACTTTTAAAGGAGTTTGGGAAAATTTCGAGACTGGAAAAGAATCCGAATTTTGGTTTGGAAATTTTACACATACAGATCTGTCCAAAGTTGTTTTTAAATAATTAATTATGAAATTATCGTTACTATTTTTTGTTTTTCTATTCAATTTTGCTTTTGCACAGATGCCCAATATTTCCGGTGTTTGGCTCAATAATTCAAAGCCTTATGTAGGAACTATTGGCAACGATAAAGAAACCATTAAACTTAAAATAGAAATTTCTGAGCAGGACAAGAAAAAAGATCAGGAATATTTTGTTTCAGGATATTCTGTAGTAGAAAATAACCATTCAAAATTTGAGGGAAAGTTTAAAATTACCAAGTATAAAGACACGAAAAATAAAGGTGTTGTATATGGTGATTATGAGTTGGCTGAAGAAATGAAAGGAAAGCATTCCGGGATCTTTACAGGCAAATTTATTTATACTTTTAAATGGAATAAGACGACCGAAAAAATTGAAAGCCAATATATCGAACTGATTGGTGATTGGAAAAGCTATGACAAAACTTTAGATTTCAAAACACGTTTAAAAAATCAATAACTATGTTAAAAAAAATATTGGCAGTTGTTGCCGGAATTATTGTTGGTTCCATCTGTGTTTGGGCGGTTGAAACTGTAAATCATCTCATATATCCTTATCCTGAAGGGATGAAACCCGGTGATATGGAAGGTTTTAAAAATTATATTGAAACTCTTCCTTTTTTAGGGAAGTTTATGGTGATTATTGGCTATGCTTTAGGAGCTTTGGTTTCGGGATTCATAGCTACAAAAATTTCAAAAGATGGAAAACCTACTGCAGCATTAATTTGCGGAATCATTTTTCTTGTTTTCACCATTTACAATATGACCGTTTTACCAACACCTATTTGGTTTTGGGTTCTCGGAATTTTAGTTTGGTCACTGGTTTTAGCAGGATACAGATTAGCTTTAAATAAAAAATAATAAAAATTTACATATGAAATTAGGCGTATTTTCGCTAAGCTTGAGCGTGAAAGATCTTGCTAAATCTAAAGAGTTTTACGAAAAATTAGGTTTCTCTGCAATGGGAGGAGGCATGGAAAATAATTATCTCATCATGAAAAACGGAAGTACTTTGATCGGTCTTTTTCAGGCGATGTTCGATGGAAATATGCTGACTTTCAATCCGGGTTGGGATGAAAATGCTCAAAATCTTGAAGAGTTTGATGATGTAAGAGAAATTCAGAAAAAACTGAAAGAAAGCGGAGTAGAACTAGATAAAACCGCAGACGAAACCACCTCCGGTCCGGAACATATTTTCCTGAAAGATCCCGATGGAAATATGATTCTCATCGACCAACATCGTTAATTTGTCATTCGTGGTTCGGATTTCGGGTTTCGTGATTCGAGCTCCGCGTCTGGAATCACACATCTCGAATCACGCACCTCGAAACCCGAATCTCGTATCTCGCATCTCATATCTCAATCAAATAAAAAACTATATTATGGCAACAGTAAATGTTTATCTTACCTTCAACGGAAACTGCAAAGAAGCTTTTGATTTTTATAAATCGATTTTCGGCGGAGAATATCCTTACATCGGAACTTTTGGCGAAATGCCTCCACAAGAAGGAAAAGAAATGTCTCAGGAAGATAAAGACAAAATTATGCATGTGTCTCTTCCGATTTCAAAAGAAACGATTTTGATGGGAAGCGATACCGGCGGAGAATGGGCTTCAAGCTTAAAAGTGGGAAATAATTTTTCAGTTTCCATCAATGCAGATTCTAAAGAAGAAGCAGAGAAGCTTTTTAACGGACTTTCTGCGGGTGGAAATGTTACAATGCCTCTTGCAGATACTTTTTGGGGAGCATATTTCGGAATGTTCACCGATAAATTTGACATCAACTGGATGGTAAATTATGATGATCCTGCGAAAATGCAGCAACATCCTTAAAATTTATATTCTAAATTTGATTAAAATAAAATAATAACCGGCAATTATCTGTCGGTTATTATTGTATGATTAATTTGTTTAATCCGGTGTGTATTTTAGATTTTGTCTTTCGGATATAAATGAAACGGCTTTGTTTATCTTTATTCAAGTAATTTTTTTTAAATTCCTTGTCTATCCTTGCGTTTTTTAATCGCTAAGAAAGACAAAGTTTATTCAGATAGATTTCTTTTTTAAGATAAACAAAGGCATTTCATTTAATAAAGAAATACAATAGTTTAAATACTAAATATTTGAAAATATCTTCAAAATTTACAATGGATTTTGTTTATTAAAAATCAATCAAAATTTAATTATTAAGAAATTAGGTTTTTCTTTGCTGAGTTAAACGCCTTTGCGAACGAAAAATATTTTCAAACAGTTCAAATAAAATTTTTGCGTTCTTTGCGTTAAAATGTAACCAGAAAAATAACTTATAAAACTATAAACAAGATGAAATTTACAATTGACGAGATTAAAAACGAACACCAAAAAGTAAAAAGTGGTGCCGATTTTCCGAATTATATTCAACAAATAAAAAAACTGGGAGTATCTCATTATACAACGTTTGTTGCTGATGGAAATACAAAATATTTTGATGCTGAAAATAATTTTGCCGAAACAGGAAAAAAATATGATGCTTTAGAAATAGCAGAAAATGCAAATCTTGAAAATTTTAAAATTAGATTAAAACTCCATCAACAAGGCGGAACAGATTATCCAACATTTTGTAAAGACTGTGCCGAAATGGAATAGAAGGTTGGAAAATGGATCTCAACAAAATGACCTGCACGTATATTGATAAAAACCACAATAATATTTTAGAAGAAATAGTTCCTTCTTAAAATAAATTTCGAAATATAATTTTCTTGGTATTATAGATTTTTAATATTAATTTTGTTAATTATGATAGTTAATATAAATAAATATTAAAGTTATGAGGTTTTTAAGGAAGGTGGCTGTTGCAGTTTTGTGCTTTGGAAGCGTTCTGTCATTTGCTCAGGAAAGTGATTTGGGAGCTTGGTATATGTATTTTGGGAATAATAAAATCAGCAAAAAGCTGAATTTCCATAATGAAATTCAATACCGTAATTTTGATGGAATTGGTGATTTGGAACAATTATTAATCCGTACCGGAATTGGTTATGATTTGACAGAAAATAACAATAATGTTTTGCTGGGTTATGGTTTTATTTTAAGCCGGCCTTATGTAAAAGGTGAAAAATCAGAAAATATTGAACATCGTATTTTCCAGCAGTTTATTACAAAACAGAAGTTCGGAAGATTTAATTTGCAGCACCGTTATCGTTTGGAAGAACGTTTTTTACAGGATGATTTCAGGATGAGGTTCCGTTATTTATTAGGATTGAATATCCCGATCAACAACAAAGAAATGTTGCCGAAAACTCTTTATGTTTCAGCGTATAATGAGATTTTTCTTAATTTAGATAGTCCTGTTTTCGACAGAAACCGGGTTTATGGCGCTTTAGGATTTATTATTAATAAAAATATGAGAATTGAAGCAGGATATATGAATCAGCTTCAGGAAAATAAAAACCGCGGACAGATACAAATCGGTTTTTATAATAACATACCTTTTACTAAAAATTAATTATTTTTAAACCACAAAAGAAACAAAAGATTTTATGAATCTTACGTTGTTCAAAAGTTTTCAAAATTGTAAATGTAGTAAAATATTACCTTTTGCAACCTTTGAGATCCTCTTTCTTCAATCATTTCTTTTGTAGTTTTTGCGGTTAAAATTTATGTCTCAAAAAACTAAGGTAAAAAAGACTTTGATTCGGTCTTTAAAAGCAGAATCTGTAAAGAGTTTTCAAAACTAGAAAACTAGAAAACTAAAATACTTAAAAACTAAATTTTTCTTATAACAACTAAATAATCACAGACCATGATTCACGATTATGTAATTATTTCCATCGCTGTACTTTTATCGGTGATGATTTTGGTGATGGTAGGGCAGAAGCTCAAAGTAGCTTATCCGATTTTTCTTGTGATTGCAGGTTTACTCGTAAGCTTCATTCCGGGAATGCCGCAAATAGAAATTGAGCCCGATTTGGTATTTCTCATATTTCTTCCGCCCATTTTATTTGAAGCAGCCTGGTTTACTTCGTGGCAGGATTTTCATAAATGGCGAAAACAAATTTTTTCGATGGCATTCGGATTGGTTTTCTTAACATCGATTGTCGTTGCTTATCTTTCTTCATCAATCATTCCAGGATTGACCGTTGCAATGGGATTCCTTTTGGGCGGGGTTAATTCTCCTCCAGATGCGGTTGCAGCGACTTCTGTTTTAAAAAATATGAAGATTCCTAAAAAAATTACCACCATTTTAGAAGGCGAAAGTTTAATTAATGACGCATCGAGTTTAATTGTATTTAAATTTGCTTTGGCTGCGGTAATTTCAGGACAATTTATTTTCCGTGAAGCAGTAACCGATTTCTTTACAATGGCGATTGGTGGTGTTGCAGTAGGAATAGGAGCAGGTTTGGTTTTTGGAAAATTTTTAAGATTAATTCCTTCCAATTCTAATATTGATACCGTAATCACTCTGATTGTTCCTTACGTAATGTACGTTGCTGCAGAACATTTTCATTTTTCTGGAGTTTTGGCGGTTGTTGCAGGAGGATTATTGATGTCTTATAATTCGCATTGTTATTTAAGCCATACTTCAAGAATTCAAACCGGGAATGTTTGGAGCGTCGTTATTTTCTTAATGAATACTATTATTTTCATTTTAATTGGGCTTGAATTACCGATTGTAGTTGGTGCAATGAAAGATTATACAATTTCAGAAGGTATTTTTTACAGTATAGTGATTGGAGGCGCTATCATTTTCACTCGTTTGGCTTACAGCTATGCAATTGTTTATGTTCCAAGATTGTTGTCTAAAAAAGTTCGGCAGGAAAATCCCAAACCCGATTGGAAAGAACCTTTTATCATCAGTTTTGCGGCGATGAGAGGAGTTGTTTCTTTGGCAGCTGCTCTTTCAATTCCGGTTTATATCAGTCCGGGAGAAGCCTTTCCGCATAGAAATATTATTCTGTTTGTAACTTTTGTGATTATTCTGATTACTTTGGTCGGACAAGGATTATTACTTGCACCAATTTTAAAATTCCTAAAAATTGAAGATGCAGGAAGTGAGCTTCCGGAAGAAAAGCAGGAAGCTATTTTAATGAAAAAATTAAAAGAAACCGCACTGGAAAAACTGACTTCAGATTTCTCGGAATTGTCTGAAAGCAATAGTCTCGTAAAGCATCAGATCTATAAATTGGAAAACGAAATGAAATTAATTGCCGATAAAACGCAATGTATGGGGTCTGCTGTAGATTATGCAACCGCAATGAATGAAAATAAAGATGTTTTAAGACAAGTCATTCAGGCACAGAGAAACGAGCTTCACCGTATGAAACGTGAAAAAATATTCGATGACCATGTGATGAGAACCATCGAAATGCAGCTCGATTTTGATGAAGCTAAGATTACAGGTTTTGCTCATTAAATTTAGAGTTTAATTTATAAGCCACGAATGCACGAGTTTTTTCATATTTGCTAAGTATATTTGTGCATTCGTGGCAAAAAATATATTAATAATTAGTCTTAAGGTTTAAATTAAATATTTATTTACGCTATTGTTTTTAGTTTTTTAATCTGCAAAATCGGCACAATCAGCGAGAATTATATGTATAGAGTTTAGATTATTAAAACTTAAAATACTTTATGAATATGAAATTCAAATCTCTCCACCCAATTTTATGGACTGAAAATTTAGATGAAACCATCGGTTTTTATCTTCATATTCTAGGATTTTCTTTAAATGAAAGAAATGACGATTGGCAATGGGCTTCTTTGCAAAAAGATGGTATTCAGATCATGATCTCAAAGCCCAATCAACATGAGAAATTAAATGGAATCGGTTTTTCAGGCTCGTTTTATTTTAATGTGGAAAATGTAGATGAGGTATGGGAAGATTTAAAAACAAAAGCCAATATCTGCTACGAAATTGAAACTTTCGAATGGGGAATGAGAGAGTTTGCCATCTACGATAACAACGGATATATTCTGCAATTTGCTCAACCTGTGTCAGAAATTAGCAGAGAGGAATAAAATTTGCTATTTTTGATGAAATTTTAGAAATAAAAATGAAAAACAGAATAATTGTAGGTTGTGCAGGACTACTTTTGGCAGCATCTTTTATGGTAGTGTCTTGTAAAAACGACGAAAAAATATTGACTTCTCTGGCTGATTATAATGCATCAATGGAAACTACAGGTTATCATTTTGGCGACAAACTAGATCTTCCTAAAGATGTTTTAGAAAGTGCAGAAAGTATTACCATCAGTTTTGGTGAAAAAGAATCTACAAGCCTTACCGTAGATCCTAAATATTTTACATTAGGTGATAATGCGGTAACTTTTAATATTAAAACGAAAGGTGGCGAGACTTTATATCAGGATGCAACGATTAATGTTTACAGTAAAAGTCCTGAACAAAATTTAAACTACGAAGTTGTAGCAGAATATCCGCACGATCCAAACAACTTTACACAAGGTTTCCAGCTTGATGGAAATACAATTTATGAAAGTGAAGGACAATACGGTTCGTCAAGATTAATCACTTATAAACTTGGAGAAAATACTCCGATTAAAGAAACAAAACAACCGGATGATGTTTTTTCTGAAGGAAGTACAATTGCTGGAGACAAAATATATCAGCTGACTTGGGAAAACAAAAAAGGGTTTGTTTACGACAAAAGCTCTTTAAGCCTGGTTTCTGAATTTGCTTATCCCGATATGATGGTAAAAGGTTGGGGTTTAACGTATGACGGAAAAAATCTTATCGCTTCAGACGGATCAAAGAATCTTTACTTTTTAGATAAAAATGATCCGTCGAAAATGATTAGATATATTTCAGTTGCCGGGAATACTTCAGTGTATGACCAATTGAATGAACTCGAATATTACAAAGGATTTATCTATGCAAACGTTTGGCACAAGCCTATTATTTTAAAAATAAACCCTGCAAACGGTGAAGTGGTAGGGAAATTTGATTTTACAAAAATTGCTGATCCTTTTACTAAAGCAGACAGCGAAAATGTATTAAATGGAATCGCTTTTAAAGGTGACAACATGCTTGTGACAGGAAAAAAATGGTCAAAAATTTATGAAGTTGCCATCAAATAGTTAAAATTGAAAGCAATTTCAGATTGAATAAAATAAAGTATGTAAATTGGTAGCGTTCCTTTTGGAGCGCTATCTTTGTAAAAAAGTTTTTTTGAAATTAATATCTCTCTTTCTAGTTTTGATTTTCTGTTCGGTTTCTGCGCAGAAAGTACTTCCTTTTGATACCTTAAAGCTTAAGGAAACGAAAGATATGTTTTCAGACGATTACGGAAATCTCTATCTGTACCGAAACAAAGATTTCAGTTTTACCAAATACGATTCTCTGGGAAAACAGTTAGGCAAACTGATGTTTACTGTTCCATTTAAAGTTCAGGAAATACAAAATCCTTTAACGGTGGCACTTTTTTCAGAAAATGCGCAGGAAATGAAATTTGTAGATCAAAATCTTAATGAAATCCAAAAGCTTGATTTTAAACAAAAATTCAGTTTTATAAAACACGCCTATGCAGAAGATCTGCAACAAATTTGGTTGCTTGATGAAAGCACAAAACGTCTTCTTCAGTATAATTTCAGAAACGAAACAACCATCAATTCCTTTCCTTTTGATGCCAGTTTCGATGAGGTGATTGATCTTTTGGTTTTTGAAACGAAGGTTTATATTTTATCTAAAAATCAGTTTAGGGTATACAATTTAAAGTTCGAAAAACTCTTTGAAGCTCCGGTAGAGAATGCAAAACGTTTCCGCAGAGAAAACGAAGTGGTTTTAATTATTGCTAAAAATACCATATTCAAATACAATCCTGAGAAAGGTTTAAGTAAGATTTTTGACGATCCCGACGCACAGATTGTGGATAAAAATTCGCTGTCATATTTTGAAATAAAAGGCAACAAACTCTATCTTTACACCCTTGAAGATATCGCTGATATTAAAAAGCTTAAAGAGGCGGAAAACCAGAAAAAAGAACTTGAAAAATCCATCGAAAAACTGGAAAAAGAAAAGTCTGAAAAAACAGATATTCTTAAAATAATGGATGAAATTCAGGATTTGGGCTTTTAGATTTTAACATTTCAAAATAAAGAGACAGAAATATGCATATTGCAGTTACAGGAAACATTGGTGCAGGAAAAACTACTTTAACGACGATGCTTGCCAAACATTACGGTTGGGATGCCCAGTTTGAAGACGTAGATCACAATCCTTATCTGGAAGATTTTTACGCAGACATGAGTAAGTGGAGTTTTGCTTTGCAGATTTATTTTCTGGGCAGCAGATTCCGACAGGTAAAAGAAATCAGAGAAAGTGGGAAAAATATTATTCAAGATCGTACGATCTATGAAGATGCGCATATTTTTGCAGAAAACCTGAATGATATGAAGCTTTTGTCGGATAGAGATTTCAAAAACTATGCGTCGCTTTTTGATTTGATGAAAACTTTTGTTTCGGCACCCGATTTGCTTATTTATCTTAAATCTGATGTGCCTAATCTGGTAAAAAAAATCTATAAAAGAGGAAGAGAATATGAAGCTTCAATCAGTATAGAATATCTTTCTAAGCTGAATCAGAAGTACGAAAAATGGATTTCGGGTTACACAGAAGGCAAATTATTGGTTATCGAAGTTGATGATCTTGATTTTGTAGAAAAACCGGAAGATTTCGGATTTATTTTAGAAAAAATAGATGCCGAACTGAACGGTTTGTTTTAAAATAATTTAGCTTAAATTTTATTATGATGATTAAGGTCTTACACAACGGAAACTGTTCAAAATCTAATGCTGTTTTAGAGTATTTAGATGAAAATGGTGTTCAGTTTGAAATCATCAATATCGTGGAAGATCCTTTAAGTGTTTTAGAACTGAAAACAGTTTTAAAAAAACTGAATCAAAGTGTTTTTCATATCATCAGAAAAGAAGAGAAATTATATCTTGAAAAATTTGCCGGAAAAGACCATTCGGAGGAAGAATGGATTCAGATTTTGTCTGAAAATCCTTCGCTAATACAAAGACCTATCATTATAAAAGGTTCGGTTGCCATGTTGGGAAGACCTCTCGAAAATGTGAAATTCTTCATAGAAAAATAGATTTTAAATCTACATAAAATAAAAAAGGTTAGCTTATAAACTAACCTTTTTCTATTTTGAATTTTATTCAGCTTACAATAAAATAACATTTTCTATTGTTGCAACTTCTTTATAAATACGAACTACCTGATCTGCATCCAAAACAAAAGCATTGATGTTACATGCCGTATATTTTCCGTTCTTGCTTTCGCGGTTTCCCAGTGTAAACTTTATACCGTCGAAAACTTTATAAATTTCTGTAAGCTTTGCATCATCTGTCGGGACAATAAATTTAAACAGATAATCTTCCGGAAAATCATGATTGTTTTCTAGTTTTTCCTTTAATGATTTATAAAATTCTTCAGGATTTTTGTTTTCATTTCCTTGTAATATTTCCATCTTCTTCCTTTAATTATATATAAATTTAATGAAAATTGAGCTATTTTCCAAATGGCGCAAGCAACGACGCCGAGTTTTGCTTCTCGTGATCTTCAATAATATTAAAAAGACCGTTTACAATTTGCTCTGAAGCCAACATGCTCAATCCACCTGCGTTGACGTTTGTTTTATTTCCACCTAAAAGACTTCCCAAAAGATTGCTTCCCGATAATGCGGTATTAATGGTTTTTACGATGCCATATTTGTTAAGTTCTTGCTCAACTCTTGGTGCAATTGCTGCAACAAGTTGCGCCTGAGTTTTTTCTTTCAAGATTAAAGTGGCAGTTCCTTTTTCCCCCTGAATAATTCTGGTCACATCTTGTGCATTCAAGCTATTTACTGCTGTTTCTAAAATTGGTTTTGAAATACCTACCGTGTAAACTGCAGCTTCGGCAATATATTCTCTCTCTTTTGCAACGATTGAAGGAGCTATTTTTTCTAAAGTAGTATTGATGTCTCTCAACTCTTTTGGTAATGCTTTATCGACTAAATTGTTTTGAAGGAAAGCTTCTTTGTTGCCGTAAATATTCGCTCCTTTGTTGATTCCGCCTAATAAAACTCTTTTAATGACCGCTAATCCCAAATCTGAAGTAGCAAGGGTAGAGCAAGAGTTTAAACTTGTGGTAATCACTGCACCCGTTCCGAAGATTAATGCAGCGGCTATAATATATTTTTTCATTGTCAATTTTTTTATCATTTTCAAATAACGCACCAAAGGTAAAGACAATTGTGTGTTTAACAAAAATTTATTTGTTTGAGATAATAATAGTCTTTATATAGGGAATTAAGTGGTTATTTAATGCAAAAATCCTGATTGCTTAGATTTGAGACATTAAAAGCAGTTTTTGGGTGTTTTTCGCCTGAAAAAAAGCTTTGCTTCAATGTGAAATATTCATTTATATTAAAATTTTTAATTGTGAAATTTATTAAAATTTGATTTTATTTAACATATTTCGCAAATTAACAAGGATTTAATAAATTATTTAACTAAATTTAACATCATTTGATATTTTTTATATTTTTGAACCAAAGTCTTCTTTTGAGAAAATAGAATTACTGAAAATCTATTTTTACACATTTGATTATACAAGATAAAATTAAACTATATGAAACAAACTAATTTAAAGTACTCTTGTCTTATTGCCGTTCTCTATTTTGGGATGAATGTCAATGGGCAGGTTGCTCCTAAAGACACTGTTGCAAAAGAACAGAAAATAGAGGAGGTTGTACTCATAGGATATGGTACACAAAAAAAAGAAAATGTTACTGGAAGTATTGGTTTGGTTAGCGCTAAAGATTTAGCAGATAAGCCAAATGCAAACCCATTGAGTTCTGTTCAGGGGAAACTTGCAGGGGTAAATATTACCAATATTGGTACTCCGGGAGGCTCTCCAAGAGTAGATATTAGAGGGGTTGGATCTTTAACTGGGAATACGGTGTTTATTGTTGATGGAATGATTACTACTGATATTTCTTATCTAAATCCTCAGGATATTGAATCGATGAGTGTTTTGAAAGATCCATCAAGTTTGGCAATTTATGGAGCACAGGCTGCGAATGGTGCTGTAATCATTAAAACTAAAACCGGAAAAGGAAAATCTGTTTATAATGTCAATTCTTATATTGGATTTAAAAAGGTTACCAACATTCCTAAAATGGTAAACACTGATCAGTATATTGAGTTATACAACGAAAAACTGATGAATGACAATGGCTCTAGTGCAGGATCTATTTCTAGAGCAGATTTTCCGGCGGATACAGACTGGTTTAATGAGATTTTCCGTACAAGCATCATTAATGCTAATGATTTTTCAGCAACCGGAAGTTTAGGAAAGCTTAATTATTACGGTAGTGTAGGTTATCTTCAAGATGAAGGCAATTTGGCTGCAGGTAGAGGTATTAATTCTGGAAGTGGTTTTAATAGATTTAATACTAAATTAAATCTAAGTTATAAAATAACAGATAATATTACAATCGGAAACAATTTTAGTTTCTCTAAAATGCGTACTGATGTAGCGCAAAACCCTTTGTTGGATGCATACAATACCCCACCGATATTTTCTGTTATGAATCCTACTACCGGTGATTATCAGTTTTTCAATGGGTATTCTATACCGAATCCTAGAGCAAAGCTAGATATGTATCGCTCACAAGTAAGACAGGAAAGATTGCTAAATAATATATATGGGGAATTGAAGTTTTTGAAAGATTTTAATTTCAGAATTAGCTATTCTACAGATAATTATAGTCCAAGTCAGTATGAATATACTCCAACTCTTACTTATGTTCCTGTATCAAGCCAGGCACCATCAACATTGGTGACTAGAAACTACAGAAACAGAAATTATGTTTGGGATAATACAATCAACTGGAAAAAGAACTTTGGTAATCATAACTTTGATGTGTTAGCTGGTTTTTCAAGAACAAGAACTACAGTATCTCAAGATTATTGGACTTCAAGAGGAGTTAATTATGATGGAACTAACGGTTCTTTAAATGTTGCAAATGGAACTGGCCAATTATATGTAAGTGGTATAGATAGAGATGATTTAGCAGTAGATCAAGATCAGCAAAGAATCGAATCATTTTTTGGAAGATTAAATTATGATTATAAAGGAAAGTATTTGGTGAATGCTTCCATTCGTAGAGATGCAAGCTCACAGATTAATGTTGATAGAGCGAGGGTTTTTCCTGCTGTAAGTGCTGGTTGGGTAATATCTAAAGAAGATTTTATGAGCGAGCAAAATGTTTTTAATCTTTTAAAATTAAGAGCAAGTTATGGTGAGCTAGGTAACCCTAATGTAAAAAGAGAATTTAATCAAAATATCTCAATTATTGGAGGAGGAGCATATTTTGGAAATACTGGATATCCTGCAGCTACTATTGACCAATTTGTTGATACAAATATTGGTTGGGAAACTACTGTAGGAAAAGATGTTGGTTTAGAGATGGCGCTTTTTAATAATAAATTAAAAATTGATGCTGCTTATTTTGACAAAGATTCTAAAAATGTTGTATACACTGTTTTCCAAGGAACAGTATCTGGGGCAGCTAACTGGAATGCATTTAGAACTAATGCTTATTCTTTTAATAACAGAGGTTTTGAGATTTCTGCCAATTATAATGCTAGGTTGAATGAGAATATAAGCTTTGGAGTTTATGGTAATTTTACTTCTCTTAAAAATGAGATTACATCAGTTTACGGAGGATCATATTTAGAAACAGGTGCAAGTTTATTTGGAAACTCTATTGTAAGATTACAAGCTGGTCAGCCTGTAGGTGCATATTATGGATATGATGTTGCAGGTGTCTTCCAAACAGATGCAGAAGCAGCAGCATCAGGACAGGCAGGAGCAAAAGCTGGATGGTTTAAATTTACAGACCAAGATGGTAACGGAGTTATTGACTCAAGAGATAAAACATTCTTAGGAAGTCCAATTCCTAAAGGAACTTATGGTTTTGGAGTTAATTTTAATATCTATGCTGTCGATATTGCAGTCGATTTCCAAGGTGTATTTGGTAATAAGATTTACAATTACAACCGCGAACGCCGTTTCGGAAACGAAACTTGGGATTTAGATATGTATGAAAACAGATGGCAAGGTGCAGGTACTTCCAACACTAACTCTATGATTACGTCTAACCAATTAATTATCGCACCAAACAGCTTTTATGTAGAAGATGGTAGCTATATTAGAATCAGAAACATACAGGTTGGCTATAATCTGCCTAAATCTTTAGCAAATGCTTTATCTGTAACGAAACTAAGATTGTACGTAAGTGCACAAAACCCTTGGACAAGTTTCAAATATAACGGTTTCTCTCCTGAGATTAACAATACGGATAGAGTACAAATGGGAATTGATAATAATATTTATCCAATTTCAGCAATTTATACAATGGGTATGAACTTAACATTTTAATTAAAAAAATCATGAAAAAAATATTTTTAACACTGTCTCTTTTTTCACTAATTGTTAGTTGTAATGATGATTTTGTAGATATTAAAGATGAGGGTGAAATTGATATAGAAAATTTCTTCACGACACAGGATGACGCAATGCGCGCAACTAATGCTGTTTACAGTTTTTTAAGAAGCTGGGAGAATACAGGTTTTCCTGCACAATATGTTTTCGGAGTAACAGGTGATGATGTAGAGAAAGGATCCAATCCTGGAGATGCGTCATTTATTAATGCATATGACAACTTTACTTTTACAAGTAGTGATGATGGAGTAAGAGGGTATTGGATTGGGCAGTGGCAAGCTGTAAACAGAGCCAATCAGGTGATTACCAACGTGCCTAAAATAGAAATGGATGCTACATTAAAAAATAGATTGATAGCGGAAACTAAAATGTTGAGAGCTTACTTTTATTTCAATTTAGTAAGAATCTACGGTGGTGTTCCTATTTTTGATGGTCTTCCAGCTGATGGAATTTACACTAAACCAAGAAATTCTGTTGCCGAAGTTTATGCCTTTATCGTTAAAGATTTAACAGAAGCTGCTGCAGTGTTACCTCAAACTTATCCGGCTTCAGATCTTGGAAGGGTAACAAGAGGTGGTGCATTAGGGTTACTTTCTAAGGTTTACCTTTATATGAAAGATTATCAAAAAGCTTATGATACATCCAATCAGGTTATTGCAATGGGATATTCTTTAGATCCAGATTTTAACCACTTATTTAGACCTGCTGGTGAATTTGGAACAGAGTCAGTATTTGAAGTAAATTGTGGCTGTGATCCTTCTTTAGGTAAAGAAGTAGGTAGTCAGTATGCAGAAGTTCAAGGAGTTAGAAACCAATTTGGATGGGGATTCTTCACCCCAACAACAGCTTTAGAAAATGCATTTGAACCAGGTGATATTAGAAAAGAGTTATCTATTTTAAGAGAAGGTGAAACTACAATTGAAGGCGACTTAATTAAGAAAGGTGACCCTAATGCGGGAGATATGTGGAACCAAAAAGTTTATGTACCTAAAGCTCTGAATAATAATGCCTGTGGTTACGGTTCTATTCAGAATCTTAGAATCTTAAGATTTGCAGATATTCTTTTAATCAATGCAGAAGCTGCTAATGAATTAGGAAATACCGCTGCTGCTATTTTAAATATTAATAAAGTAAGATTTAGAGCAAATCTTGGAAATACTACAGCTTCTACACAAGCTGCTCTTAGAACTGCCATTTGGCAAGAAAGAAGAGTAGAATTAGCTATGGAAATGGATAGATTCCCGGATCTTGTAAGAACAGGACAAGCTGCTACATTTTTAGGATCTAAAGGATTTATAGCAGGGAAAAATGAACTTTTCCCAATTCCTATGGATGCGATTAATCAAAGTAATGGACTCTTCGTTCAAAACCCTGGTTATTAATAATCAAATATATGTAGAGGAGAATGAAAGTTCTCCTCTTCTTTTAGTATTTAAGTTTAAAAAAATGATATAATGAAAAGGATAATACTCTCAATCGCAGCGACATCATTACTTATGGTCTCATGCAAAAATTCTCAAGTTTCAAAACAAGATTCTACTCAAAAATCAATTGTAAAATCAAACATTACCGATGAGCAATTGATGGATAAAGTTCAGAAAGATGCTTTAAAATATTTTTGGGATTATGCAGAACCCAATTCTATGTTGGGTAGAGAAAGATATCATGAAGACAATATCTATCCTGATAACGACAAACATGTAGTTACAACAGGCGGATCTGGATTTGGTTTAGCAACTATTTTAGTGGGTGTTGAGAGAGGGTTTATTTCTAGAAAAGATGCGGTGAAAAGATTGACAATCGCAATGAATTTTCTTGCAAAAGCAGATCGTCATAAAGGAGCTTGGTCACACTGGATCAACGGAGAAACAGGCAAAACTGTTCCTTTCGGAAAAAAAGATAATGGTGGAGATTTAGTAGAAACTGCTTTTCTTACCACAGGAATTATTCAGGTGAGAGAATACTTCAAAAACGGAAACGCCGAAGAAAAAGCTCTTGCCAAAAAATGTGACGAACTTTGGAAAGGTATTCAGTGGAACTGGTACACTAAAGGCGGCGAAAAAGTCCTGTATTGGCATTGGTCACCAGAATATCAATGGGAAATGAATTTTCCTTTGGAAGGATATAATGAATGTCTGATTACTTATATTTTAGCAGCCTCATCACCAACTTATTCTATCGATGCTGAAACCTATTACAAAGGCTGGACAAGAAACGGAACCTATCTTTCAGACAAAGAAAAATACGGACTTCCGATGTATGTAAAACATAATGGAGCCGAAGAATATGGCGGACCATTATTTTGGACTCAATATTCCTACATCGGTCTGGATCCTACCAATTTGTCAGATAAATTAATCAAAAATTACTTCGATTTAAATAAAAATCAAGTTCTTATTGATTACAAATACTGTGTCGAAAACCCAAAACAATGGAAAGGCTACGGACCAAATTATTGGGGATTAACAGCAGGTTATTCAAGAAACAAAGACGGAAGCGTTGGTTACGATGCCCACTTCCCGCAAAACGATCATGGAGTAATCACTCCAACAGCTGCTTTGAGCAGTTTTCCATATTCACCAAAAGAATCTATGGACTTTTTGAGATTCATTTATACTCAAAAACCAGAATTCATCGGTTCTGCAGGACCTTACGACGCAACGTCAATCAATTATGATAATTGGACGACGCCACGATATTTAGCAATTGATCAGGGAACAATTTCTCCTATGATCGAAAATTACAGAACAGGATTTTTATGGAAACTATTCATGAATGCTCCTGAAATTCAGAAAGGATTGAAAAAACTAAGCTTTAAATCTGAAAAATACAATATTAAATAGTTTTTAGGAGCTTAATCCCGCTTTCCGCACTCGCTATTTTGTGTATTTCGGCGGCGGCAAAGCCGCCGCCGAAATACACAAAATGAGCTCAAACAAATGCTCCAATCGGGGCTAGTAATACAACCAAGCCTTGTCAAGGTTTTTAAACCTTGACAAGACTCACAAAATAATCAATAGAAACAGGCTTTAGCCCGTTTTAACCAAAAACAAAATCAAACGGCTTTAGCCAAAACCTAAAGAAATATGAATTTAAAACTAAAACACTTACCACTTTTACTTTTGCCATTTTCTTTAAGCTTAAATGCTCAGGAAATCAAAGCAGAACTGAATAAAGAAGTTAAAAGAGTGGAAAAAATCTCATATATTTTAGATTATCCCCAAAAAGCAAAAGGTAATATTCCTTTAATTGTCTTTCTTCATGGTTCAGGAGAAAGAGGTAATAATCTGGAATTGGTAAAAGCGCACAGTCCTTTTACATACAAAGATCTTATTAAAGAACCTGTGGCAATTTTGGCTCCTCAATGTCCTGAAAATACTTGGTGGGACACGGTAAGCGTTTATAATTTAATTAAAGAAATTCAGACCAAATATAAAATTGACGCTTCCAGAATTTACCTTACAGGGCTTTCTATGGGTGGTTGGGGAACGCTGAAACTGGCAATGGAACATCCCGAAATGTTTGCTTCTGTGGTTTCTGTTTGTGCACCTACAGACCGTGTGATGTATGCGAATATTCATCAGTACAAAAATTTAAATATGAAGATCTTTCATGGCGGAATGGATGATGTCGTGTTGCCGGAAAATGCATTCAATTTTTACCAAAAACTTCATCCGATTAATCCGTCTGCAGAATTGACAATCTTCCCGAATGATAACCACAATTCTTGGGATTCTACTTATTCAAATCCAGCGTTATACGAATGGATGTTGTCTAAGAGAAAAGAAAAATAATTGAATTAAATAACAAAAAATTTTGAAAAATTAACTATTTAGTTTTTCTTTGCTTTAAATAGAATCATTGATAAAACAAAAAGAAATATAATTTAAGAAGTAAGATATATGAAATCGAAGATTCACGAATTCCTTAAAAAAATGAAGAAGTAATGAGTAAAAAATTAATTATAATTGCGACTTTAGCATTGGCTCCTGTGTTTTCTGCACAGGAAATGGTTACAAAGCCGGTTCAGTCTTATCAGACCGTACAATATCAATCAAAGAAAAAGGCTTTTGTTGATGCTCTTTTAGCTAAGATGACATTAGATGAGAAGATTGGTCAGTTAAATTTACCAACTTCAGGAGACTTTACAACAGGTCAGGCTCAAAGCTCAGACATCGGAAAAAAAGTAGAGCAAGGTTTAGTTGGTGGATTATTCAACATCAAAGGAGCCGATAAAATTAAGGCAGTTCAGAAAGTAGCTGTTGAAAAAAGTCGCCTTAAAATTCCAATGATTTTTGGGATGGATGTCATTCACGGGTACGAAACTACTTTCCCTATTCCATTAGGTTTAGCAGCTTCTTGGGATATGAATTTGGTACAACAGTCAGCAAGAGTTGCAGCAAGAGAAGCAGCTTCAGATGGAATCAACTGGACGTTCTCGCCAATGGTAGATATTTCTCGCGAACCAAGATGGGGAAGAGTTTCCGAAGGTTCTGGTGAAGATCCGTATTTAGGGAGCGAAATTGCTAAAAACATGGTCTACGGTTATCAAGGAAAAGACTTGGCAAACGGAAGCAATATTTTGGCTTGTGTAAAACATTTTGCATTGTATGGAGCAGGTGAAGCGGGTAGAGATTACAACACCGTAGACATGAGCCACGTAAGAATGTTCAACGAATATTTTCCACCTTATAAAGCAGCTGTTGATGCAGGAGTAGCTTCTGTAATGGCTTCTTTTAATGAAGTCGACGGAGTTCCTGCGACAGGAAGCAGATGGCTACAAACTGAGGTTTTAAGAAACCAGTGGAAATTCAAAGGTTTTGTGGTGACCGATTATACCGGGATCAACGAAATGGTAGAACACGGAATGGGAGATCTTCAGCAGGTTTCTGCTTTAGCTTTAAAAGCCGGAGTTGATATGGATATGGTTGGTGAAGGATTTTTAACTACTTTAAAAAAATCTTTAGCTGAAGGAAAAGTAACGCAAGCCGAAATCGATATGGCGGCAAGAAGAATTCTTGAAGCTAAATACGATTTAGGTTTATTCGATAATCCCTACAAGCACGGTGATGCAAAATTAGCGGCTAAAGAAGTTTATAATTTAGAAAACCGTAATATCGCAAGAAGTGCGGCAGCGCAATCAATGGTTTTGATGAAAAATGAAAACCAGATTTTACCTTTGAAAAAATCAGGAACTGTTGCAGTAATTGGTCCATTGGTAAACAACTCTCTGAACATGGCGGGAACTTGGAGTGTCGCTACAAAACATGCAATTTCTGTTAATTTAATGCAGGGTCTTCAGGCTAATTATGGGAAAGATGTGAAATTTCTTTCTGCAAAAGGAGCCAACATTGATTACGATGCCAAATTAGAAGATATTTATGCAGCTCACGGTAAAAAAACCGACAGAGATAACCGTTCAAAAGAAGCCTTATTAAAAGAAGCTGTTGATATTGCCAACAAAGCTGACGTTATTGTCTTGGCAATTGGAGAATCTGCAGAAATGAGCGGAGAATCTTCTTCAAGAACTGAAATTACCATTCCTCAATCTCAGGTTGATTTACTGAACGAATTGAAAAAAACAGGTAAACCGATCGCAATGGTACTTTTCACAGGTCGTCCTTTAGCATTAACGAATGTAAAAGATGCTCCTGATGCTATTTTGAATGCTTGGTTTGCGGGTTCAGAAGCAGGTAACGCCATTGCTGATGTACTTTTCGGTAAGGTAAATCCTTCAGGAAAATTGCCGATGACATTCCCGAGAAGTCTTGGTCAGGTTCCTATTTATTATAATGCTAAAAATACTGGTCGCCCTTTAGCTCAGGATAAAGTGGATAAATGTGTTTACGAAAGATTCCGTTCAAACTATATGGATGAATGTAATACGCCATTATATCCGTTTGGATATGGATTGAGCTATTCTAAATTCAATTATTCTGATGTAACGGTTTCTAACGCAAATCCAAAAGGAAATCAAACCATTCAGGCTTCAGTTACTGTAACGAATTCTGGAAACTATGATGGAGCAGAAGTTGTTCAGTTATACATCAGAGATATGGTGGGAAGCATTACAAGACCGGTAAAAGAATTAAAAGGATTCCAAAAAATAATGTTGAAAAAAGGAGAGTCTAAAAAGGTTACTTTCGACATTACCCCTGAAAATTTGAAATTCTACAACGGAGATTTAAAATACGACTGGGAAGCCGGAGAATTTGATATCATGATTGGTACAAACTCTGAAGAGGTGAAACATTCAAAAATCAACTGGACAAAATAATTTTTATAAGCCACTCAAAATGAGTGGCTTTTTTGTATCTTAGAACTAAATATGCCGATACGATATTTTTGGCATACTTTTTACCAAATCGAAAACATTTAAAAATTTAAGTATGAAAAAAACAATTTT
Source organism: Chryseobacterium sp. YIM B08800 (assembly GCF_026163565.1). Classification (GTDB taxonomy): domain Bacteria; phylum Bacteroidota; class Bacteroidia; order Flavobacteriales; family Weeksellaceae; genus Chryseobacterium. Next base: position 12,479 of record NZ_JAPDKN010000042.1, on the reverse strand, counting down.
ATTCAGTGCAATGTTCCTTGGTTCCCTTGTTTTTGCCCAGAAAGCTCCTGTTGTAGGAGGCGACAGAGACGTTCACGGTTGTATACCTTCTGCTGGTTACACTTATTCTCAACTCAGAAATAATTGCGTAAAGGTTTTTAATCAGAAAATAAAACTGAAAGAGGTAAACCCAGAAGGAAGTTCCACTTCAATGACGGCAGTCATTTTCAGTAAAAACATGAAAAAAGCCGAGATTTTTATTCCAAATCAAAGTGCAAAAAGTATTATTCTCGATAGAGTAGGAAATGGCAAAATATGGAAAAGCGGAAGTCATATCAAAGAAAGCTATGTTTTAGTTCCGTACAAGAAAAAAGGATATCAAATTAAAAAAGATGATGTAGTAATCTATCAATAGAATAAAAACAGGAAGTCAAAATTGGCTTCCTGCTTTTATATTTATACTAATTTTTAAAATTTGTAGCTTTTTCCGGCTATCCACTGTATCTTTTTTGTTACAACCTGCGCTTCGCTCCGGTTTTCACAAAAAAGGATGTCGTTTCTATCCGGGCTAATAATGATATTTTACCAATAAACCTAACCTAACAGGTTTTGAAAACCTGTTAGGTTTGATTACAAGAAAACTATAAATACAAAAACACAATTAATTTCACAAATTAGCGATAAATAATGTAACGTTTTGTGCACTTGAAGCGTCTTATAATATATAGTTTAACCAAATCCATCAAATATGAATTTAAATTCCAAAATTTTAGGTATTACACAAGTGGTAATCACAAGTCTCATGATAAATGCACAAACTAAAGATAGCAAATTGCCGGGTGACCCGACATTGGTTTCATCAAAAGCTACAATAGAAAAGCTTATTTCCTATGACAAAGGAAACTTTAAATACAAAGTGGAAGACTATTTCGCAAGACCGAAAGCTTCACAATTTAAAATTTCTCCCGACGGACAGTACTTATCCTACAAAGAAAAAGATAAGGACAGCAAAAATCATGTTTATGTAAAAGATTTAAAATCGGGTAAAATTACAAAAGCATTGGTTGAAAAAGATGACTTGATAAGAAGTTATGGCTGGCTCGATAAAAAGCGTCTGTTTTACACACAAGATAAAGGTGGAAACGAAAATATCCATTTGTACGCCGCCGATATTGACGGAAAAAACTTAAAAGATTTGACTCCTTTTGAAGGGATCACGTTAAATTCGGTAAGATTGATTAAAGATACAGAGTTTGTTATTGTGAGCATGAACAAGAACAATAAACAGATCTTCGAACCGTATAAAATCAATTTTAATACTGGTGAAATTACTCAGTTGTATGAAAATAAAGATGTAAAAAGCCCGATTGACGATTATCTTTTCGACAGACAAGGGAATCTGAGAGGCTACACAATTCTTGAAAATGGTTTAACGACCAAACTATTTTACAAAGATTTGCAAACAGGAAAATTTAATCTTGTTAAAGCAACCGATTGGAAAGATACCTTTAACGTAATCAGCTTTAATGACAATTCTAAAAATAAAGATGAGGTTTATTTGGTAACCAATCTTGGGAGTGATAAATCTAGAATCGTTTTATACGATTTAAAGAAAAACGCGATTATTAAGGAGGTTTATTCCAACCCGACATTTGATGTTTCTTCAATAGCACAGGCTGGAAAAAGCAGAAATTATGAGCTGGATTACATCAGTTATAACGGAATTAAAAATGAAACGATTCCTGTAAGTAAATTTTACAAAGAAATTCATGATAAGCTGACTTCAGAATTTGGCGATAAACAGTTTGGAATTGCTTCTTCAGACGATAAAAACGAAAAATTATTGGTTGTTGTTGACAGTGATAAACTGTATGGAAAGTATTATGAATACGATACAAAAACCAAAACAACCAAACTTCTTTTTGATTTGATGCCTCAGTTAAAAGAAGAAGATATGGCAGAAATGAGACCAATTCAGTTTAAAAGCAGAGACGGACTTACAATTCATGGTTATATTACACTCCCAAAAGCAGCTTTGAACGGTGAAAAAGTTCCTTTGATTGTAAACCCTCACGGCGGTCCGCAAGGAATAAGAGATGATTGGGGTTTCAATCCTGAAACACAATTGTTCGCAAGCAGAGGATACGCTACGTTACAGGTTAATTTTAGGATTTCAGGAGGCTATGGAAAAGAGTTTCAAACAACCGGATACAAACAAATCGGCCGTAAAGCGATGGATGATGTAGAAGATGGCGTAAAATATGCAATTGAACAAGGTTGGATTGATAAAAATAAAGTAGCGATTTATGGCGGAAGTCACGGTGGTTACGCTACATTGATGGGATTGATTAAAACTCCTGATTTGTACTCTTGTGGCGTTGATTATGTAGGAGTTTCCAATATTTTCACGTTCTTCGATTCTTTCCCGGAATATTGGAAGCCGTATAAAGAAATGGTAAAACAGATCTGGTATGATTTAGACAATCCTGAAGAAGCTAAAATAGCAAAAGAAGTTTCACCTGTTTTCCAGATTGATAAGATCAAAAAGCCGTTATTTGTGGTTCAGGGCGCTAATGACCCGAGAGTTAACATCAATGAATCTGACCAAATCGTTAAAGCTTTAAGAAGCAAAGGATTTGAAGTTCCTTACATGGTAAAATATGACGAAGGACACGGTTTTGGAAAAGAACCCAACAGAATTGAGTTTTATAAATCGATGTTAGGTTTCTTTGCTGAGAATTTCAATAAATAAAAGAAGACAGTTTTTATAATTAATTGAACGGGAAGTATTTTGCTTTCCGTTTTTTATTTAAACACAAATAAGCATTAATTTTTGCACTAGTTTCACAAATGGATAATACTAAAATTGTGAAATTGGCGAAGAAATATTTGTGTCATTCGTGTTTAAAAAACTTCGATAAACAAAAGAAAAACTAAAATTCCGAAAAAATATTTTAAATTTATTAAAGTAAAACAAAATACACAGTCGTCATAGCAATATGGAGATTGCCGAAAAATTACCAATGCCACAGAAGGAAAAGGAAAACATTATTTCTCAAACCGTATCGAGTTACGGCGGAAAACTGATGTCTTTCATTCGTCCGAAAGTGAAAAATACCGAAGATGCAGAAGATATTCTGCAGGAAGTCTGGTACCAGTTCAGCAGTTTGACCAATCTTTCTGAAATTGTAAATGTTGGCGGATGGTTGTACCGGGTAACGGCAAATAAAATCACCGATAAATACCGTAAAAAGAAAACCGAAAATCTTGAAGATTTTGTCTACGAAGATGAAGACGGAACGTTTTCTATAAAAGACATTCTGCTTCTAGATGACAGTGCAGGACCGGAAGTAAAAATGTTTCAGGACGAAATTTGGAAAAAACTGTTTGCAGCTTTGGAAGAACTTCCCGAAAAACAAAAGTTGGTCTACATGGAAAACGAACTCAACGATAAAACTTTACAGCAAATCGCCGATGAACAGGGTGAAAATATTAAAACCATCATCAGTAGAAAAAATTATGCGGTAAAGCATTTGAGAAACAGATTGAAACAATTGTATGAAGATTTAAATAATTAGAAATAAATAAAATGAATAATAAATATAAGAAAAGTTGGGCTCTTTTAATTTTATGTCCACCCTTGATATTCCTTGTCGTTGCATGGATCGTAATGTCATTGTGGAATTGCATTCTTCCCGAAATTATTGGCGTAAAAACCATTAATTATTGGCAGGCAATGGGAATTTTGATTTTAAGTAAAATTCTTTTCGGAGGTTTTCATGGGAAATTCGGACAAGGAATGAGAGATATGAAAGAAAAACACCTGAGACATAAAATGGCAGGAATGTCTGATGAAGAAAAAGAAAAATTCAAAGAGATCTGGAGACAGAAATGCTCAACCGGATTCTTCAACAGAAATAACGAATAGTTTAAAAATTTTTAGAAGTAGTAAAGTAAAAATAAGAACGAATTTGTCTCTATAAAAAACAAAATATGTCTTATAAGTAATTAAAACCTTCTGTTCTTAGCTGAGTGAAACGCCTTTGCGAACGAAAAATATACGCAAAGAATTTAAAAGAAACCTTAGCGAACTTTGCGTTAAAATTTTTGATTTTAGTAAGACATTTTTAAAAACAAGAAGTAGTAAAATTTAAAATTAAAAAAAATGAAAAATTCAGTATTAAAAGGTATTTTAGGAGCTGTTGCTGTTGCAGGAGTTGCCGTAATTGCCAAAAAAGTGATCGAAAGAAAAAGATTTGTAAGAGGTATTTTTAATGAATACGGAATCAAAGAAAAATCTCCATTCGGATTGGCGGATAAGATCAGAGAAATGGATGAGGAACAATATCAGGAACTGAAAGGAAAGTTCAAAAAAGAATTTGCAAAATGTTGCAGAAAAGATAACACTTGCGAAGCATAAGTTTGAAATAACTAAATTAGAATTGTCTTATTCAGGCTCGGGAAGCTTTGCTTCCCGAGCCTGAATTTTTTTTGCAGCGAATGAGTTTTTGCCACGAATGCACGAAATATTATTTTGAAAAATCTCCCGCAGATTTCACGAATTTTCACGGATGATTTATTCTAACAATACAATGTTTGTCATTCTGCAAGAATCTCGGCAACGAATCTAAAAATAGCTTAGATTCGTGGGGAATGACGAACTCGACGGAGAATAAAATTCAAAAAATTAAATATTCTCTTGGCTGAGTGAAACGCCCTTGCGGACGAAAAATATTTTCAATAATTTAAATAAAACCTTAGCGATTTTAGTGTTAAAAAAAGAGACTACTTCGCTTTGCTCGCAATAACAAAATTCGTGAATTCGTGGCTTTTTTATTTTTGCCCAAACCGACAAAATCCTTATTTTTGTATTCACTTTCATGAAAGACTACTACTATTTTCTCGGTATTCCTCACGATGCTTCGGATGAAGACATCAAAAAATCCTACAGAAAACTTTCATTAAAATACCATCCCGACAAAAATCAAGACGATGATTTCTTTGCAGACCGTTTCAAAGAAATTCAGGAAGCGTATGAGACTTTGAGTGATAAAGGAAGAAGAATTACGTATGATCAGAATTTAGAAAGTCAGCAAAAAAGCTTTAGATATACTGTTCCGCCTTCTATTAAAACTTTTACGGCTAATAAAATTCATGCAAAAAAAGGGGAGGAGATTATCATCACCTGGCAAACACAAAATGCTGATGTGGTAAAAGTTTTACCCTTTGGATTAAAGAAAGCTTATGGAGAAAGAATTTTTAAAATCACAGAATTTAAAAACGGAAAATTTCAGTTGCTGTTGCATGCAACCAATTCGCTTTTGCACAAAACCGTTGTTCAGGGAATCACTATAACCGAAGTTTTTGAATCTGATGGTGAGAAGTTCAGAGACAGGGCAGAAGAGCTTTTCAAATCACAGCCAAGAACAGCCACAAATCGGAAAGGACAGCCAAAAATTTTCAGATTAATCTTTGGGTTGTTGATTTTAGCTTTAGCAATTTACTTTTTAATTAGTAGTCTAACTAACTAAGCCAGTTTTTTTCTTCCAGGGCATTTTTTGCACCTTTTTCCTTTCTTGAACTTTTTACAGCAAGATTTTTTGTCACCACAGAACATTTCTTCATTCTTGAAAGAAAACGCAGGACTCAATGGCGGAACTTTAAAAGGAGTGATGATATTCATGTTGCAAATATATTAATTTAGAATAAATATAATTAATATATTTTAATAAATATGTATTTGCTGATTAGCAAAGAGTTTGCGCAACTTTTAAAACGATTTAAATTGAAATTTTGATTTAAAATGTTTAACCAAAATGACTTGTCAAGAGAATTAATATCAGCTTAACATGGGTTGTGCAATCAGCTAAAAAATCGTAATTTTACGAATCTTTTTTTACAAACAAAATCTAATATAAAAAATGAATACAGAACAGTTTGTGAGCCGTCACATCTCCTTAAACGAAGCCGATAAACAGGCAATGTTGGAAAAAGTTGGCGTTTCAAGTATCGAAGAGTTAATTTCTCAAACCATTCCATCATCAATCCGTTTAGAAAATGATTTGAACATTTCTGAGCCACTTTCAGAGTATCAAATGCTGAATCATTCGAAAGAATTGGCATCGAAGAACACGGATTATACAAGCTATATTGGGTTTGGATACCACAATACATTGTTACCATCTGCAATTCAGAGAAACATCTTTGAAAATCCAAGTTGGTATACAGCTTATACGCCTTATCAAGCGGAAATTGCACAGGGAAGATTAGAAGCTTTGCTTAATTATCAAACTGTTGTGTGCGATTTGACAGGTTTTGCTTTGGCAAACGCATCTTTGTTGGATGAATCTACGGCAGCTGCAGAAGCAATGCACATGTTCTTTAACAACAGAACAAAAGATCAGAAAAAAGCTGGAGCAAACAAGTTCTTTATTTCTGATTTAGTATTGCCTCAAACCGTTTCTGTTCTTAAAACAAAAGCTGAAGGTTTAGCAATCGAAATCGTAGAAGGAGATCACAAAACTCACCAGTTCGACGAATCTTACTACGGAGTTTTACTTCAATATCCTGGTAAAAACGGAATCGTTTTAGACTATACAGAAGACATTGTTGAGTACAAAAAATTAGATTTACAAGTTGTTGTAGCTTGTGACCCTATGGCTTTGGTGAAATTAAAATCTCCGGCTTCAATGGGAGCTGACTGTGCGGTTGGTACTTCACAAAGATTTGGTATTCCATTAGGTTATGGTGGTCCTCACGCAGCGTTTTTCTCTTGTAGAGAAGATTATAAAAGAGATATTCCGGGAAGAATTATCGGGGTTTCTCAGGATATGTACGGAAAACGTGCATTGAGAATGGCTTTGCAAACAAGAGAGCAACATATTAAAAGAGAAAGAGCGACTTCAAATATTTGTACAGCTCAGGTTCTTTTAGCTGTAATGGCTGGAATGTACGCTGTTTATCACGGTCCTAAAGGATTAAACTATATTGCAGATCAGATTCACTTTAAAGCTAATGCATTAAAAGGAGGATTGAAAGCTTTAGGATATGAAATTGCAGAAGAGCCAATCTTTGATACGGTAAAAATCTTGATGGCTGAAGATGAAAAAGCAAGATTAAACAGATTGATGCTTGATCATAATTTAAACCTTAACTATTTCACAGAAGGGGTTGTAAGTGTTGCCATCAATGAAAGTACTACATTAGAAAAACTAAATGTTTTGATGGCTTCTTTCGCTCAGTTTAAAGACAAGCAGACTTTCAAATTAGAAATAAAAGAAGGATACAGCATTCCTGAAGAAAATCTTAGAAAAGATGAGATTCTTACGGAAGAAGTATTCAACAAATATCATACAGAGACCGAATTGATGCGTTACATCAAGCGTCTTGAAAGAAAAGATTTATCATTAACTCATTCAATGATTTCTTTGGGGTCTTGTACAATGAAACTGAACGCTGCGACTCAGATGTTGCCACTTTCGTGGGCAGATTGGGGAAGTGTTCACCCTTTTGTACCGGTAAATCAGGCAGGAGGTTATCAGGAAATGATTAAAGAATTAGAAAAAGATCTTTCTGAAATCACAGGTTTTGCAGGGACTTCTCTTCAGCCAAATTCTGGAGCTCAAGGTGAATATGCAGGATTGATGGTGATTAGAGAATATCATATCTCAAGAGGTGAAGGTCACAGAAATGTGGTGTTGATTCCTCAGTCTGCACACGGAACAAATCCGGCGTCTGCTGCAATGGCAGGAATGAAGATTGTGGTTGTTAAAAACCTTGAAAATGGAGAAATTGATTTCGAAGATTTCAAAGCTAAAACAGAGCAACATTCTGAAAATCTTTCTTGTGTGATGATCACGTATCCGTCAACTTACGGATTCTTTGATGCAAACATTAAAGAGATTACAAAATTAGTTCATGATCATGGTGGACAAGTGTATATGGACGGTGCCAATATGAATGCTCAGGTTGGATATACAAGTCCAGGAAACATCGGAGCAGACGTTTGTCACTTAAATCTTCACAAAACTTTCGCTATTCCTCACGGAGGTGGAGGTCCTGGAGTTGGTCCAATCTGTGTGGCTAAACACTTAGTTCCTTTCTTGCCTACGAATGCAAACATTAATGTTGGTTCTAATGAAGCGATTGCAGGAATTTCTGCTGCACCTTACGGTTCAGGATTGATTCTGAATATTTCTTACGCTTACATCAAAATGTTGGGAACTTCAGGTTTGAAAAAAGCAACTGAGCACGCAATTTTAAATGCAAACTATTTAAAAGAGATCTTAGCAGAGCATTTCCCAATTTTATATTCAAATACTGAAGGTAGAGTAGCACACGAGTGTATCGTAGATTTCCGTCAGTTCAAATCTTTAGGAATTGAGGTTGCTGATGTTGCGAAAAGATTGATGGATTATGGTTTCCATGCTCCAACAGTTTCTTTCCCAGTTGCAGGAACATTAATGATTGAGCCTACAGAATCTGAAAGCAAGTCTGAAATTGATCGTTTTGCTGAAGCGTTAATTTCAATTAAACAAGAAATTGATGAGATTGCCAACGGAGAAGCTGACCAGGCAAACAATGTATTGAAAAATGCTCCTCACACTGAACAATTGGTGATTTCTGATTCTTGGGACAAACCATACAGCAGAGAGAAAGCTGCTTATCCGCTAGAGTGGGTAAGAGATCACAAATTCTTTGCATCAGTTTCCAGAGTTGATGAAGCTTACGGAGACAGAAACTTAGTTTGTACTTGTGAGCCAATTGAAGCTTATATGTAATTAGAAGTTTTTTAGATATAATAAATCCCTTTCAGTGATGAGAGGGATTTTTTTAATTCACATTTAAAAATTACCTTTTTTTGGAGGTAAAGACAATCAACATAGCAATTCCACCAAAAATAAATGTAACAATCGAAACTGTTTTAATGGAAATATCACTTTTTGTAGTGTATTCTTTTCCACATGAATAGAGAAAGAATGCCGTCATTAAAAGATAATTAAAGAGTAGTTTTTTCTTCATAGGCTTTTGTTTGTTTTTATGTGTTTTACACATTGTTTACAATGAAAAATTACGAATAATTTAAATATGTAGTCAATCTTTCATTATTCCATGCATAATTGTTTAAAGTTTATGGATGAATTTTTCATTTAATATATTTAGTTACGAATTTTTTTTATCAATAAATTAATTTCTTTGATGAAATGTAGCTAATGAATTGATTTGTAATAGATCAACAGGATGGGGCAGGATGCTCATATTTCTGTTTCTGGGTAGATTGGTTTATCCAAAAAAATTAATATTTATGAAAAACAAATCTTTACTCATTAAGCAGGCTCTTAAATCTTTACTGCTTTGCGGAATCACATTTTCTACTGCAGATTTGAATGCTCAAACATTAGCGTTTCCTGAAGCTACCGGTTTTGGTAGATTTACTACAGGAGCGAGAGGAGCAGCTAATCCTCAAATTTATTTGGTGACCAATCTAAATGATAGCGGAGCAGGCTCATTCCGTGATGCTGTAAGTCAGCCAGGTCGTTTTGTTATCTTTAAAGTGGGCGGAATTGTTAATCTACAATCGGTTGTAGCTGTTGCAAGTAATACCACGATTGCCGGACAAACTGCTCCCGGAGAAGGAATTCTATTTTTAGGACCGAGAGTTTCATTTTCAGGGTCGAATAATACGATTGCCCGATATTTTCGTGTCCGTTATGGAGGAACTTCTCAAAATCAAGATGCATCAGGAATTGCGAATGGAGCTAATATTATTTTAGATCACATGACCTTTACTTGGGGTACCGATGAGGTTTTTTCTGTAAACTGGGACAATAATGGCACTGCTCCTGATAATATCACGATCCAGAATTCTATTATTGGACAGGGATTACATCGTCATAATCATTCAGCAGGTGGTTTAATGCAGCCTCCTCCAGGTGGAAAGATCAGCTTGATCGGGAATTTATATATCTGTAATAAAACCCGAAATAATAAAATAAAAGGCATCAATGAATTTGTCAACAATGTAGTGTATAATTGGGGCAATTATGGAAATACTTACGGACATACCCAATCAGGAGAAGCCTATATTATGGGTGGAGATTCTGCGGGAGCTTCTTACGCAAACATCATCAACAATTATTTTATTGGTGGTCCTAATACAAGTAATACGGTTTCTACACCTTTCAGCGTAGGAAATGCCAACTTCAATCTATATGGTTCCGGAAATTATTTTGATAATAATAAAAATGGAGTTCTGGACGGGACTTTGGTTCCTCAGAATTTAACTGGATATCCTGTCGGAGATATCAACGCCATTCAGGCAACTTCGTATGATTATCCGATGAAAAACCCGACCTTGACTGCACAAGGAGCTTTTGATAATATTGTTTCAAAAGTAGGGGCGTCTTATCCGAGACGTGATCAGGTAGATCAGTTGATGATTTCAGATTTGATGTCGAAAGGAACAACCGCAACTTATGTTTATGTGCAAAGCGATTTAACTACTCAATTTGGGTTTACCAATGGTGGAGCGGGACACGTTTATGGCGCTCCGGCTCCTTTAGATACCGATAATGACGGAATGCCCGATGCTTGGGAAACTGCAAACGGACTGAATCCAAATGTTTTCGATGCTTTGGCAGTAAGCACAACACATGCTCCGTATCTGAATATTGAGGTTTATATTAACGGTTTACACAACACCGCTGCTCCGGATTTTATTATTCCGCCATCCAATTTAAATTTTACTAATCCAGTAACTACGGGAACTCCGGCTGCAAGTTCATTAACGGTTAACTGGAACGATAACGCAACCAATGAAACGAATTATGTATTAGAACGTTCTACAAACGGAACTGCATTTACAGTCATTGCAACATTACCTGCGAATACAACGACCTATAATGAAGCGGGTTTAACGCCAAACACTCAATATTATTACAGGGTGAAAGCAGTGAATGCTACAGAATCTTCTGTGTATACTTCAAATGCTTCTGTAACTACACCACCTGTTCCGTCAGCTCCAACAAAAGCCACTGCTCCGAATCCTGCTAATGGTTTTAATGATGTCCAATTAAACAATGGGAATTTACTTTTAAAATGGACAGGAAGTACCAACACCACTACTTACACTGTTTATTTTGGAACAAATCCACAAAATTTAAATAATGTAGCCACAGTTCCTTATTCTGCTGCGCCATCATATCAGTTAAGTAATTTAAATACAGCAACAAATTATTATTGGAGAATTGATTCGTCTAATGCATTGGGTTCTGTAACAGGCGATGTTTGGAGTTTCCGGGCATTGACGCCGAGCTTGGTTGGAAACTGGCCATTTTCAGAAGCACCTTTATCGGGTGAGCAGATTGCAGATCTAACTTCTTATGCGAATCATGGAACATTAAACGTGGCTTATGATAATGCAAGCGTAAGAATTCCCGGAAAAGAAAATTATGCACTAGATCTGGCAACTTCACCCAATACGCCGTACATAGCGAGTATTCCGCATCAGGATCAGATTTTATTTAATGCTAATTCTTTCACCGTTTCTTTCTGGATGAAAGCTCCTACAAGCATGATTCCATCGTCTTCAGCGACGAGTCTTTATGTGTTGTGTAAAGGTTCGTTTACCAAAAATACAGCGACAGGAGCCACCGGGAAACGTTTTAATGTAGAAATAAAAGGTGGTCAGTTGCGATATGCAATTGATGATGATGTTACGAAGAAAGAAATCACTTCACCAATTGCCAATTATTTTACCAATAACTGGGTGCATGTTGTGATCCAGAGAGATATTACGGCGCATAAAATGAGAATTTACACAAATGGTGTTTTAAGTGCTGAAGGTGATGAGACTGCCGTTACAGGAATTGGGGAAGCAAGTGATTTGATCATCGGAAATATTGGTGAACTTGAATTTTTGTCAACCGCTAATGCTCCGGCTCCTTATAAAGGTGCATTTGATGAACTTAAGATGTACAATTATGCATTATCTCCAACAGAAATATCTGCTTTGTACAGTCAGGCGGTGTTGAGAAATGCGGAATTCAGTATCAGTAAAAATGTAGGAACGGTATATCCGAATCCTATAAAAGACCAGATCTTCATTAATCTTCCTGAATATAAAAGATCTAGTTTAACTGCTACCATTTTAGATATGACAGGAAAAGTGATCGTTAAAGAAAAAATAAATGCTAATGGAAACGGAATATTTAATTTAAATATTGCCGGGAAAAAAGTTTCAGGAAATTATATACTGAACGTTTCAGGAGAGGAGTTGAACAGCAATTTTAAAATTATTGTTCAGTAAAATAGAGCACACTTAGTTTAATTCATATTGTATCAAAAGGAGATCCTTTCAATTTTTTGAAAGGATCTTTTGTTTGTGAATATTTAAAGCATTTTTGCCATTAAGAAGTTGATCATTTTAATTAACAATTATGTTTATCCGTTTTTATTAATGATGTATAATTTAACGCAAAGGCAAACAAAGAATATTAAAA
>NZ_JAPDKN010000041.1 GCF_026163565.1 Chryseobacterium sp. YIM B08800 | reverse complement strand
TATACAAAGGCGTAAACTTAGCAAAGAAATACAAGAAGTTATAAAATATGAGAAATTGTGGGTGAGCATTCAGAAAATAATGAATGTCTGTTTTTATTAATAAGTCTAAAATCAGAAATTATTTTGTTATTCCGTAGGAATTTAAATTGCTTTGTTTTCAGTCTGTTTAGATTCTTGCGGAAGGACCAATAAATCGTTAAAAACTAAGTTGTTACTATGTATGGAAATTCATAAAAAAATAAATTTCTAAATTTTAGAATGCTTTAAGTTGTTGCCTTTCTAATTTGAGTTGGTATAATTCTTTTTTGGATAATAATATGTCTTTTCCAAGTTGGTAAAATTCTTTTCTGAGTTTGCTTATTTCTTTTTTAAGTTGAGGTAATTCTTTTTCAAGTCATTTAAATTCTTTCTGGAGGAGCTTTATTTCTATTTCTGATACGAAAAATCCTCTTGCTTTAAAAGAGGATTTTGTTTTTAGGAGCGTACTGTCCTTAATGAGAAATAATGGTGAGGGTTTTAATTTTTAATTTTAGAAAATTCTATACCTTTTATCTGTGCAAACTCCGGACTGGTAGCTCCGAATATCGCCTTGATGTATTTTTTGATGTCTGAAGCGATCTCGCAAATTCCAATTTCGTCACCGTATAAAAGTTTGTTTCTAATGATTCTTGCATTGTTGACATTAGCATACGCTCTTATTACCTCCAAATTTTTATTTTGTAGATCTGTGATGGTTGAGGCAAGTGTGTCTACAAGCAACTCCGGCTCATTGGGCTGATAATTGGGCTCGTTTGCTAAGACCATTTTAAGCGCTGATAAATGCTGAATGAGCTGGTCATAGGATTGCTGGCTTACGGAAATGGTAGCGGGAGTGGTTTCGGGACTGACAGGGTTTTTGGGAGGGGATGCTCTTTTGCCCTGTAATCTTCTATTGTGGAATTTTGCTTCTTTAATGCTGCCTTCAGATGCATTGGAAACCTGTATTGCGTTGATGAATCTTGTTGCCATCGTTTTGATACCGCTGAAAGCTTCCTGCCTTTCGCTTACCTTTCTGTTGTAGATGGTATGATTAGATAAAACATCTGCGAGAGCAATTTCGGCAGAACTTTTCAAAGCAATGAGTGCGGGTAACTGCAAGTTGGTTTTTGAGGGATTGTAGGATGAGCCATAGGCCATTAAGAACTCAATTAAGGTCTGAAAATTTGCAATGTTTTTTGCATGACCTGTTTCTGTGGTTGATGCCATAAATCATTTGTGTTTAGTTTGTTAGTGTAACAAATATAGATTTTTTTCAGATAGAAAAGAACGGGTGTTGTGGTTTTTTATGAGAAAACCTCACCGGAGCGAGGTTTTACATTTATTATTTTCTTTGCTGTCGCAAGAATCGTGCTTTTGGTGATAATACGAGAGAGACGCTCGCTCTAGTGTGGATTTGTTTAATTCATATTGTATCAAAAGGAAATCCTTTCAAAAAATTGAAAGGATTTTTGTATTTGTAAATATTTAAAGGTTATTTTTCAGTGAAAAAATCATGACATCATTTGTTGTAGAAGAAAAAGTTTGTTCTATTTCCTGAATATCATTTTTTGCTGCATCAAGAAACTCTTCCATCTGCTCTTGTTGATGATTGATAAACTCATCTTTTTTATCAATCCAAGCTTTAGACTCTAACACTATTGTTTTAGCTTCTTGCAAAGAACAATCCTGATTTGTTTTAACGAACATTATGCATTCTAAAATCCTCCAATTAAGAGCTTTCAATTCAAATAATTTACAATCAAGCTCAGATTGTAAAAGTTTTTTTTCTGTTTGAGCAAGTTTTATTATTTCTTCTGGTATCATCATGAAAAGATTTAAGATAGAATATAATATATCTTTATTAAGCCTTCATCACCAATTCCGCCTCAAAAACATCCGCAAAATGCTTTCTGATTTTGGCTTTAATGTCTTCCATTTCTTCGGGAGTAAGCTCTCTTTCCAGTTCTCTTTTTAGAGAAGTTACCTGCTTGTCTTTGATACCGCAAGGAATGATGTATTCAAAATAACGCATGTCGGTATTGATGTTTAAGGCAAAGCCATGCAGCGTAACCCAACGTGAAGCTTTTACACCCATCGCACAAATTTTTCTGGCGTAAGGTTTTCCTACATCCAGCCAAACTCCGGTTTCTCCGGGAGAACGCTCGCCTTTTAATCCGTATTCGGCAATGGTTCTGATGATGACTTCTTCAAGATTTCTCATGTATTTATGAATATCTGTGAAGAAATTTTCTAAATCTAAAACCGGATAACCCACGATTTGTCCGTAGCCATGATAGGTAATGTCACCGCCACGATTAACTTTTACAAAAGTGGCATCTATTTCTTTCAGTTTATCGATTCCGGCAAGCATATTTTCTTCATGACCGCTTTTGCCGAGTGTATAAACGTGAGGATGCTCTACCAAAAGAAAATGATTTGGCGTGGTAAGATGTTGCTCGGCAGGGAGATCCCTGTTTTTAACTTTAATATCAATAATATCTTTCATCAGTTTTTCCTGATAATCCCAAGAGGACTGATATTCTTTGATGCCTAAATCTTCAAATTCTACGACTTTATTCTGATGTGTATTCATTCTTTAATTTGATGAAACAAATTTAGTGATTTTTACGCTCTTATGGAATGGATGAAATCTATGGCTTTGGTCTTCCAATCTCTATTTTGCAGAAGGATGTTGACGAAGGCGGTACCGATAATTCCGCCGTCTGCTTTTTGGGTAACGTTTTCAAAATCTTCTTTAGATTTAATCCCAAAACCAATCATTACAGGATTTTTCAGTGGGAGAGAAGCCAATCTTGAAAGGTATTCTTCGTTTTTTAAAACAGCATTCTCATTTCCTGTTGTGGATGAAGAACTTACTGCATATAAAAAGCCTGAACTTAATGAATCGAGATACAAAATTCTTTCATCTGAAGTTTCGGGAGTTACCAAAAACGTAAAATTTAAATTGTATTTTTCTAAAATTTGCTGGTAATTTTTTTCAAATTCAATCGGTGGCAAATCGGGAATAATTAATCCTGAAACTCCACTTTCAGAACATTCTCTGCAAAAATTTTCAAACCCGAAACTTAAAACCGGATTGATGTATCCCATTAATATAATTGGAATTCTGATTTCGTTTTTAATAGATTTCAGTTGAGAAAGTAAAGTTGAAATCGTCATTCCGTTATTTAAAGCCAGTTCGTGCGCTTTTTGAATGACAGGACCATCAGCGACAGGGTCGGAATAAGGCATTCCTATTTCCATCATATCGGCTCCGGAATCCTGAATGAGTTTTATAATTTCAGTGGTATCTTCCAGTTGTGGAATTCCTGCTGTGAAGTAGATGTTGAGGAGTTTAGGTTGGGTGCTGGAAGCTGGAAGCTGGATGTTATTATCGTTCATTTTTTTATTAATCTATATATTTATTATTTTCTCGCAGATTGAGCAAATTTCGCAGATTTATTTTATCTGCGTAATCTGTAAAATCTGCGAGATAAAAATTTTACAGTCTCCGAGAAGTTTTTTACTGAATTAAACTTCCGTCTTCTGACTTCCATCTTCCAGCATTTTCAAATACGTTTCCATATCCTTATCACCACGACCGCTTAAGCAAATAACGACAATATCGTTTTCGTTAAATTTCTTTTTATCTAAAACCGCTAAAGCATGAGCGCTTTCCAAGGCAGGGATAATTCCTTCCAATTTAGTTAAATCAAAAGCGGATTGCAAAGCTTCATCATCGTTAATACTGAAAAATTCCGCACGATTTTCTTTAAATAAATGCGCATGAAAAGGTCCGATTCCCGGGTAATCTAAACCTGCAGAAATAGAGTGTGGTTCGATAACCTGTCCGTCTTTTGTCTGCATCACCAAGCTTTTACTTCCGTGCAAAACACCTAAAGTTCCCAGAAAAGTTGTCGCAGCAGATTTCCCTGAATCCACTCCAAAACCTCCGGCTTCTGCAGCAATGATTTTTACATTTTCTTCTTCCACAAAATGATAGAAAGTTCCTGCAGCATTGCTTCCGCCACCCACACAAGCGATGACATAATCAGGAGTTGATCGACCAATTTGTTCGTTAAGCTGTTCCTTAATTTCCTTTGAAATCACAGATTGAAATCTCGCGACCAAATCGGGAAATGGATGTGGACCAACCACACTTCCGATAACGTAATGGGTTGTGGTTGAGTTGTTGATCCAGTCTCTTAACGCTTCATTCACAGCATCTTTTAACGTTTTTGAACCTGACGTAGCTGGAACGACGGTTGCTCCAAGCATTTTCATCCTTGCAACATTCGGAGCCTGTCTTGCAATGTCGATTTCGCCCATGTAAACGATACATTCCAAACCAAGAAGCGCACAAGCTGTAGCAGTTGCAACGCCGTGTTGTCCGGCTCCTGTTTCAGCAATGATTCTATGTTTGCCTAAACGTTTTGCCAATAAAACCTGCCCCAAAGCATTGTTGATTTTATGCGCTCCGGTATGGTTGAGGTCTTCTCTTTTTAAATAAATCTGTGTCTGATATTTTTCGCTTAAATTTTTCGCCAAATATAATGGAGTAGCGCGACCTACATAGTTTTTCAGCAAATCCTGATACTCAGTCTGAAATTCTTCAGATTCTATAATTTTAAGATAGTTTTTTTGAAGTTCTTCTACATTTGGATAGAGCATTTCGGGGATGAAAGCACCTCCGAATTCTCCGTAATATCCTTGTTCGTCTGGATTTTTATAATTTGTTTTAATCATTTTTGTAATTAATTTCAGGTTGATGTTTTACTTCAAAATTTAATGAGTTGGCGATGAAACAATACTCATTTGCCTTTTGATGAAGTTCGATTGCTTTTTCTATCATTTCTTTTTCGGCAACCAAAATTTTGGGTTTTAAGATAATTTCTGTGAACTTTCCACTGCCGTTTTCGCTTTCTATCATTGTTCCTTCTACAAGATCTTCATATTCCAAGACCAAAATTTTATTCACAGAACAAAAATGCAAATACCATAAAAGATGACACGAAGAAACGGAAGCCAACAGTAAATCTTCAGGATTGTGAAGTTCAGGATTGCCCAAAAATGCAGGGTCTGAAGAACCTTTTATTTCAACTTTTCCATCCACAGATATGGTATAAGTTCTTTCATAAGAACGATAGTTTTTTGTTGATTCACCGGTGTTTCCCGTCCATTTTATTTTTGATTTGTATTGATGGTTTTTCATATGATTATATCAATTAATTAATTAATTAATTAATGATAAAAATTCTTTTATTTTCTCCAAATCTTTATTTCCCGGTTCTATTTCAAATTTTGAATTAATGTCGAGTGCAAAAGGTGTATTTAACTTTGTCAAAGTTTTATTTTCATGCAGATTAACTTTGACAAAGTTTTTCAGTTCTTCAATATTTTCCAAAGAAATTCCGCCGCTTAAAAAATACGGAATCGGGATTTCTATTTCGTTTAAAATATTCCAGTCGAAAGTTTTTCCTGTTCCTCCAAATGCTTTAGAATCGGTGTCGAATAGGAGATAGTTGATGGTTGATTGTTGTTGGTTGTCTGTCTGAGCGGAGCCGAAGACTTTTTCAATTTTTATTCTTACTTCCGACTTTTGGTTTCCAATTCTAATGACTTTTATGATTCTAACTTCAGGTTTTAATTTTTTTCTCAATTCCAAAATAAAATCATCACTTTCATCGCCGTGAAGCTGAATAAAATTTAAATCTGCTTTTTCAGCAATTTCTATTATTTTATCTGCATTTTCATTGACAAAAACCCCAACTTTTCCTTGATGATCTATTTCTGATATTTCATTTAAATTTAAATGGTTCAGAACATATCTTGGTGATTTTTCGTAGAAGATAAAGCCAAGAAAATCAACTTTTAATGCCACTAATTCACGAATTTGAGCAAATTGGGTTAGTCCGCAAACTTTGAGTTTTGGTTGAGAGTTTTCTGTCGATTTTTGTTGGTTCTCAATCATTGCTAAATTGGTAAACTGTTATATTTTTACATTAGAAACGAATTCAGAAAATTTATTTCCGGGGTTTTCATTTTTCATAAAATATTCGCCCATCAAAAAACCGTTGAATCCTTTTTCTTTTAAATATATAAAATCTTCTTCGTTATAAATTCCGCTTTCGGCAACAGATAAAATATTTTCAGGAAGCTGATTTTTTAGGTTTACAGAATGTTGTAAATCAACCTTGAAATCTTTTAAATTTCTGTTGTTAATTCCTACAAAATCAATGCTTTTATGAATGTGTTGAAGTTCTTCTTCGGTGTGAATTTCTAATAAAACTTCAAGATTTAAGGAATGAGCCAATTTTGTAAATTCTAAGACCTGATTGGGAGAAAGACAAGCCGCAATCAATAAAATTACATCGGCTCCGATTGATTTGGCTTCATAAAATTGATATTCATCAACCATAAAATCTTTTCTTAGAATTGGAATCTGGATGTGATTTCTTACATTCAAAATATCGTCAAAACTTCCGCCGAAAAAATCTTTATCAGTAAGAATAGAAATTCCGCTTGCTCCAAATTTTTCATAAGTTGAAGCCACTTCTAAAGGCGAAATTTGATTATTAATAATCCCTTTTGAAGGCGACCGTCTTTTAAATTCAGCAATAATTCCTGATTTTGATTCTAGAGTTTCTTTCAGAGAAAAAGTTTTTCTTCCGAAAAATTCTGAATCTTTAAGCTGTTCCACAGAAACTTTAGATTTTGAATCTTTTATTTCCTGTTTTTTTCTTGCTATGATTTTATCTAAAATGTTCATTTTTTAGGTTGATGGTTAATTGTTGTTAGTTGATGGATTTTTGTAGTATGGAAAAAAACTATCAACCATCAACTAATAACTGTAAACTATTCAACGCTTTTCCTTCAAACAAACTTTCTTTTGCTAAAGTCAAACAATCATCATAAGTTCCAAATTTCTGGGTGTGATACAAAGCAACCGTTGCATTGACTAAAACCACAGCATTTTGAGAATCTGTACCTTTTCTTTCTAAGATATTTTTGAAAATTTTTGCTGTTTCTTCGATGGTTTTTCCTGCTTCTATGTTTTCAGCATCAACAGGTTTGAAACCTAAATCTTCTGCGGAATAAATATTTTCACCGCTTTTCGTGATGATTTTACTGTCTTGAGTAAGGCTGATTTCATCATATCCATCCATTCCATGAACTAAAACAAATTCCTGATTTTCTTTTTGAAGCAGATACTGATATATTCTTGCAATCTCCAGATTATAAACTCCTATCACAGAAAACTGTGGTTTTGCAGGATTTACTAATGGACCAAGTAAATTAAAAAAAGTACGCAAGCCTAAAGATTTTCGCAAAGCTCCAACGGATTGCAACGCTGGATGAAAATAGGGAGCGTGAAGAAAACAGATATTCGCTTTTTCTAAATCTTGATTAAGCTCGTCTGATGTTTTTTTGAATTGATAACCTAAAGCCTCTAAAACATTGGATGAACCCGTAACCGTTGATGCACCATAGTTTCCGTGTTTGGTTACTTTTTGTCCGGCTCCTGCAACAACAAAACTTGCTAAAGTAGAAATGTTGATGGTATTTTTTCCATCACCACCGGTTCCCACAATGTCGATGCTGTCATTAGTATTCAAATTAACCGGAATCGCCATTTGAAGAAGTGCTTCTCGGAAACCTTTCAATTCTTCCAAGGTAATATTTCGCATTAGAAAAATACTGATAAAGGAAGTGACTTCAGTAGCGTTAAATTTATTTTGAGCAATCTCAATCATAATAGCTTTTGCCTGCGATTTTGACAAAGTGTGGTGATTGAAAAGATATTCTAATATTTCTTTCATAATAGTAAATGGTTGCTGGTTGTTAGTGATTGCTTGTTAGTTTTAAAGTATTTTTAGAATAATTTTCTATCAACTATCAACTATCAACTAAAATCTATTAACCAATTAAAAAATTTCTAATAATGGTTTTTCCATCGGGAGTCAAAATACTTTCAGGATGATATTGAACGCCATGAACATCATAAGTTTTATGTTTCAAGCTCATAATCATTCCTTTGCTGTCTATACTGGTAATTTCCAATTCGTCAGGGAAATTTTCAGGATTCACTGCCCAACTGTGATATCTCCCGACTTCTAAAGTTGGAGGTAAATCATTGAAAATTTTATGCTCGCTGATTTGGATTGCTTCTGTTGCTACCCCATGAAAAATCTCTGTAAGATTGATTAAGCTTCCTCCAAAAGCTTCAGCGATTGCCTGTTGACCAAGACAAACTCCTAAAATACTTTTTGTTGGAGCGTATTTTTTGATTACATTCAGTAAAATTCCAGCTTCTTCGGGAATTCCTGGTCCTGGAGAAAGAATGATTTTATCATACTTCTCAATTTCTTCTAACGAAATTTCATCATTTCGATAAACATCAACTTTTTGATTCAGAATTTGCTCAATCATCTGAACAAGGTTGTAGGTAAAGCTATCGTAGTTGTCGAATACGAGGGTTTTGGTTGTTGGTTGATGGTTGTTGGTTGATGGTTTTATATTTGTCATTATTTTGTTCTGTAATAATTAATAAATCCGTTGATTAACTTTTTACAAAGTATTATTTGATTTGAAATAATTTTGAAATCTTCATTATTTATGTATGTTAAGTCTAACGATAAGTAAAATTGTGTTTCAAGTTCAAAAAGAGAACCTCTCGCAATAAATAGAAAATGTATTGTTTCTTTTGCTGTATTTCTTCCGCAGCCTTCGGCAATATTTGAGGGAACTGAAACTGCACATCTTCTCATTTGGTTTGTTAACCCAAAAATCTCTTCTTTTGGATAACTTTTGGTCGAGTCATAAACAAGTTTTGTTAATTTTCTTGCTTCGATCCATACTTCTAAATCTTTATATTCCATATTTGTATTTTATTCTAAAAACTAACAACTATCAACCAACAACTAATCTCTCCGCTTTTTCAACCGCTTTTTTTAAAGCATTTAGTTTATTATTTACTTCTTCTAGCTCATTTTGAGGGATTGATTTCGCAACCAGACCAGCTCCTGCCTGATAAAATAAAGTATTGTTCTTGCTTAAAAATGTTCGAATCATAATTGCCTGATTACAATCGCCATTCAAACCAATCATTCCGATGCAACCGCCGTAATAACCGCGCGAATCTTTTTCGTATTCATTAATAAGTTGAAGGGCTTTGTATTTTGGCGCTCCGCTTAAAGTTCCCTGTGGGAAAGTATCAGAAACAATGTCAAAAGGGTTGGTGTTTTCTTCCAATTCAGCAGTAACTTCACTTACCATGTGAATAACGTGGGAGAAAAGCTGAATTTCTTTTAACTTAGTTACAGTTACATTTTTTCCTTTTTTTCCTAAGTCGTTTCTGGCTAAATCTACCAACATCGTATGTTCTGCATTTTCTTTCGGGTCTTTTTTTAAGGCTTCTGCAGATTGTAGATCGGTTTCGAAATCTCCGCTTCTTTTAAAAGTTCCTGCAATAGGGTGGATGATGGCTTTGTTGTTTTTAATAATTAACTGACTTTCAGGGCTTGAACCAAATAGTTTATAGTTTCCGTAGTCAAAAAAGAATAAGTAAGGCGATGGATTGATATTTCTCAAAGCACGATATACATTAAACTCGTCACCTTTAAATTTCTGCTCAAACCTTCTGCTCAAAACTAATTGAAATACATCACCTCTTTTACAATGTTTTTGGGCTTTATCTACCAATTCCAAATATTCATCATCGGTAAGATTTGAGGATTCAAAACCATCTTTTTCGAATGGATAAACGAGTGCATTTTTATTTTTAATTAAATCCTGTAGCAAGAGCATTTCAGATTTTACACCATCAATTTGATTTTCGATAATATGCATTTCATCATTAAAATGATTAATGGCAATCACATATTGGTACAGTCTGTAACGAAGAATCGGGATTTCAACTTCTTTGCTTTGAGGTTTAAAACTGATGTTTTCAAAAAACGGAACAGCCTCAAAACTTGTGTATCCGAAAAGACTTTGTGCCGTTTCTTCTATTTTGTCGTTGGGTTTTTCACAAACAAAAACTTTAGAAAAATCATTCAGTAACTGCGTCACTTCTATGTTTTCTAACGATTTTTTCTCAGGATTTTCATTGGGGAATTTGATTTCATACTCATGAAGATTTTTTATTTCAATTCCGGCAATCGCGTTTACCGCAATGAAAGAAAAATTGTTGTCGATATTTTTTGCATCTGAACTTTCAAGCAAAATGGTATCGCGAAATTTATCTCTTATCTGAAGGTAAATATTCATCGGAGTTTGAAGGTCTCCCAATGTTTTTTTTGAGGTGGTTTTTATATTGATTGTATTGTTAAACATTTTTATAAATTTTTAGATATGGAACAAAAAAAGACTTCAACGCAATCGTCAAAGTCTCTGTATATTTTTCTATAGAATTCAAGCTGTAATTTAACAACACGACAATAGCATCAGACCCGACGAAGAGTTTGAGTGCCACCACCAATTTTTGTTGTTAGAAATAATCATGAGGCAAATGTAGAAATTTTTTTATTATCAAAAACAAAAAAATTAGATAAAATTTATTTTCAGTTTCTTGGAATCTGTTTAAATATGATTTAAAATAGCTTTAAATCTCGTATTTGAAACTTTATTTTTATATTTTTGTCAGCAAATAAAAAAAGTGAGAGATTATGGATTTCTTTCACTGAAATATTAAAAAATAATATAGAAAGTTACCTATGAAAAAAGTATTGGCAATCGCATTTATCGGAAGTATATTCGCAGTAAGCTGCTCAAAAAAAGCTGACAAATCTCTACAAGACAGCAACGTTATGCTAGAAGAGCCAGCAGCACCTACAGTAGTAGATTCTACTAAATCTACACCAGCTCCAGTAGCAGCAACACCTGCACCTGCAACAGATTCTACAGCTGCAAAATAATGAAAAAACTGTTTTTGACAGGATTGATAAGCTTATTTATTGTTTCCTGTTCTAAAAAAGAAGATTCACAAGCTTTATCAACAGATTCTACAGATATTTCGACTCCTGTAAATAGCAATGTTTCGGGAAAAGATTTAATTGAAGGTTCTGATTGTATGGCATGTCATAATGCTGTGGAAAGAACGATAGGCCCATCTTATAAAGAAATTGCTGAGAAATATTCTGAAAAAGATATCGAAATCTTGGCTTCAAAAATTATTGAAGGCGGAAGCGGTGTTTGGGGAAGCGTACCAATGCAGCCACACCCACAAGTTTCTAAAGATGACGCCAAAAAAATGGTAGAATATATTTTAAGTCAGAAAAAATAAATGACTGTCGAAAAATCAACTCTGCACCCAAGAAATCTGCACCGAAATTCTTACGATTTTGAACAGCTGATTTCTTGTGTGCCAGAATTGAAACATTATGTTTTCGTCAATTCTTACGGTACTCAGACCATTAATTTCAGTATTCCAAAAGCTGTTAAATTGCTAAATAAAGCCTTGTTGCAGCATTTTTATGGAATTAAAAACTGGGATATTCCAGACCAGAATCTTTGTCCGCCAATTCCTGGGCGTGCAGATTATATTCATTATCTCGCAGATTTATTGACTGAAAATTCTAAAGAAATTCCAAGAGGTATTTCCGTAAAAGGTCTTGATATCGGAACAGGAGCGAATTTGGTGTATCCTTTAATTGCCCATCAATCTTACGGTTGGGGAATGTTGGGAACCGATATTAATCAGAAATCTTTGGAAAATGCTCAGAAGATTTTAGATGATAATCCTGATTTCTCAGCCCATATTCAGTTGAAATTTCAACCGGATTCGAATTTTATATTCAAAAATATTCTTTCTCCCGAAAATCGATTCACATTCTCGATGTGTAATCCACCTTTCCATGATTCCGAAGAATCTGCAATGAAAGGAAATCTAAGGAAGACAAAAAATCTTAAAAAATCAAAGACTTCAAAAACCAATCTCAATTTTGGAGGACAACAATCTGAGTTATGGTGCGAAGGTGGCGAATTGGCTTTTATCTCAAAAATGATTGAAGAAAGTGCTTTATTCTCATCCCAAATTCTTTGGTTTACGTGTTTGGTTTCAAAACAGGAAAATCTTTTTAAGCTGAATTCTCTTTTAAACAAAGTAAAAGCTGTTGAGGTAAAAACTATCGATATGGCGCAAGGACAGAAAATCAGCAGAATATTAGCGTGGACATTTATTCCAAAAGAAAAAAGGAAAGATTGGTTTTAATAATCATGTTGTGAATTTTTAAATAAAAAAAGTCAGACTTGTAAAAAAAAATATTAATTTTACAACAAATGATTTTGTATGCTTCATCTAAAATTAAAAGCATAAAAATTTTAAAACACACATAATGAAAAAAATTATTACAATCTTAGGCTGTATCACAGCCATATTTCTAAACGCACAATCTGTTACAACAGACAATACTTTTGGAACCAACGGTGTTTCTGTGCTAAATTATCAGACTGAAGGATATTCGATTATAAAATCGATTGTTCAGCCTGATGGAAAGATAATTGTCGCAGGAATGCGAATTAATGGTGCTAATAACGATGAGGTTTTTATTGCAAGATTTAATTCGGATGGAGTTCTTGATACAACATTTGCGAATTCAGGGTATTTTATTTCTTTTCAAAATGCAAATGCTTATTCTGCCAATTTGTATTTGATTGGAGATAAAATATTAATTTTTTATCCGGAACAAGGAGCGTTAATCAGGCTTAATAATGATGGAAGTCTTGATAATTCATTTGGAACAAATGGTACTGTAACATTGGCTTCAACAATATACGGATCAGAAGATGTATTGATTGGAAATAATTTATATACTGTTAGAAATACATCTTCTCAGGTATTTTTAGATAAAATTGATGTAAATACTGGTGTTGTAATTTCTTCATCCGTAATTTCGGGACTTGTAAATGCAAACGGAATCTATCTTGGTCCAAATAATAAACTGATTGTACAATCAACCAACAATCAGAACTTCACACATTCAATAACTCTTGTAAATACAGATGGGAGTTTAGATTCAGCATTTGGAACAAATGGGAGTGTGATTGTAGGTTCTTTTGGATCTTCGAATGAAATAGAAGCCACATCGGATTATATTTCAATAGATGATGCTCAAAATATTATCTATGGATTATCGAATGAAAATAATTTTACAATAACAATTAAAAAATATTCTTCAACAGGAATACTTTCAACAAGCTTCGCAAACAACGGAAGCTATGTTTTAGCAAATGCTATAATTTCAGGTTTAAAAATACTTTCAAATCAAATTTATTTTTGTGGAGCAAGTATTGATGGCGGAACCACAAATCTTTTACTAGGAAGGTTAAACTTAGATGGAACATTGGATAATGGATTTAACAACAATGGAATTTATATTTTCAATACCAATAGTACTTCAGAATGGGCAGAGAGTTTTAATATAATATCACCCAATTCTATTATTGTTGCGGGAGAAATAAGTGGAACCAATAATAGCATTTATTTAGGTAAATTTATTATAACATCAAACCTTGGGGTTTATGAGGAAGTTTCTAAAGAATCAATTTGGTTTGAGAATCCAATGAAGTCAAATTTTGTTTATAAATCAAAAGAAAAGGTTTCTATGATTGAAATTTATTCTACAGATGGAAAACTAATCAAGACTCTTAGAGAAGACAATCAAAGCGTTACAGAATTACCAAAAGGAGTGTATTTTGCGAATGTGAAGTTTCAAAATGGAACCACTGTAACTAAAAAAATGATTAAAAATTAGACATTAGATTTTACTGTAAAAAATAGAAAAAAACGTCATTTTAGAAACCCTTTCGGAAATTCAAATTCTGAAAGGGTTTTTAATATTAAAATATGATATTATTTCATAAATTTGCAATTCGAAAAAATTGAATTACAATGCAATTATCAGAACAGGAAATCATTAGAAGAGAAAAGCTGAATAAGCTTGTTGAAATGGGAATCAACGCATTCCCTGCGGAAGAATACAACGTTACAGATACTACAGAATCTATAAAACAGAATTTTTCTGAAAGTAAACAGGTGAAGATTGCGGGAAGATTGATGTCTCGTAGAATTCAGGGGAAGGCTTCTTTTGCTGAATTGCAGGATTCTACAGGGAAGATTCAGGTATATTTCAACAGAGACGAAATCTGTACAGGAGAAGATAAAACTTTATACAACGACATTTATAAGCATCTTTTAGACATCGGTGATATTATCGGTATCGAAGGAGAATTGTTCACAACTCAGGTTGGTGAAATGACGGTTTTGGTAAAAAACTTTACGCTTTTAACGAAAACTTTAAGACCCCTTCCTCAGGCAAAAACTGATGAGAATGGAGTAGTGCACGATGCTTTCAATGATGCTGAATTAAGATACAGACAACGTTATGTAGATTTAATTGTGAATCCTCACGTAAAGGAAACTTTCGTGAAGAGAACAAAAATGTACACAGCAATGCGTCAGTTTTTTAATGATGCAGGTTATATTGAAGTAGAAACTCCGGTTTTACAGGCTATTCCTGGTGGAGCTGCAGCAAGACCATTCATCACGCATCACAATGCTTTGGATATTCCTTTGTATATGAGAATTGCGAATGAATTATATCTGAAAAGATTGATCGTTGGTGGTTTTGACGGAGTATATGAATTCTCAAAAAACTTCAGAAATGAAGGAATGGACAGAACTCACAATCCTGAATTTACCGTTATGGAAATCTATGTAGCTTACAAAGATTACTATTGGATGATGGATTTCACCGAGAAAATGATAGAACATTGTGCAATAGCTGTGAACGGAACTACAAAAGCAAAATTCGGTGATCAGGAAATTGATTTCAAAGCACCTTATGCTAGAGTTTCGATGACAGAAGCCATTCAAAAATATACAGGTTTTGATATTACAGGAAAATCTGAGCAGGAATTGTTTGACTTTGCTAAATCTATCGGAATCGAAGTAAACGAAACGATGGGGAAAGGAAAATTGATCGACGAAATTTTTGGTGAAAAATGTGAAGGAAACTTTATTCAGCCAACTTTCATTACCGATTATCCGGTAGAAATGTCGCCTTTGACTAAAAAACACAGAAGCCAAGAAGGTTTGACGGAACGTTTTGAATTAATGGTTTGTGGTAAAGAAATCGCAAATGCTTATTCAGAATTAAATGACCCGATCGACCAAAGAGCACGTTTTGAAGACCAATTAAAATTAGCTGAAAAGGGAGACGATGAAGCAGGGCAATTTATCGATGAAGATTTCTTGAGAGCTTTAGAATACGGAATGCCGCCAACTTCAGGAATGGGAATCGGAATGGATAGATTGATCATGTTCTTAACCAACAATCCTTCAATTCAGGAAGTATTATTCTTCCCTCAAATGAAACCGGAAAAATTGGCTCCTCAAATCGAATTGGGAGAAGATGAGCATTTGATTCTTGATATATTGAAATCAGGTGAGCAAATTGCTTTGGCTGAAGTGAAAACGATGAGTAAATTATCAGGTAAAAAATGGGATAAGGCTTCTAAAACTTTAACGAAAGGAAACTTGGTAAAAGTAGAGAAAATTGACGAAGTTGTTTTGATGAAATTGGTTTAAAAAATTTGTTAGTGTAATATTTGCTTTTAATGAGAGCTTATCTATTTATATTATTAATTTTCACTTCTTCTTGTACAAAGGTTGATAAAATAGAAATTTACAATCCTTATGATGATGTTATGAAAGTAAAAATTGATGATATGAGTTTTGAGCTTCCTTCAAAATCAGGTTCTCATATAAGTCTTTCCATAGGTAAACATAAAGTATATTCTTTTGCAGATAAAAAATTATTAGATACTGTATTTGTGGTAACACCAGAATTCAAAGAAAAAGGAGGTTATCTTAATTTAAGTAATCAACCTGTTTATCTTTGGAGTCAAGTTTATGGTGAGGGATGGGTTCAAGATATGCATAATAGACTTCAGCAAAAATCTGATACTATAGTTGAGAGTGCATTTGAAAATAAAAGTAAGGCCTTACAATTTAAAACTGTAAAAATTGATTCTGATTCTGTTTTTGGCCCAATTAGAGAATTTTCAAGGACTCAATTAACAATTGATAAAAATTGGTATTTTTTTATTGGACAGGAATTTAAAGATGAAATTACATCTGACGATAAATATTTACCTGGACTTGGGACAATTGTCAATAAGCTCTTTTCTAAAGATGAGATGATAGAATATTGGAGAAACATGGAAAGTAAGCGAGATTAACAAATCCTATAGAATCGTTTATAAAAGAGTTTTAAAAATTATATTTTAAAATCCTGAAATTATTTTCAGGATTTTTTGTTTTCTAAAACAATAATTAAATATTTTTCCGTTCTAAAGGAAACTCAAAACCCGATGAAATACTTTGTTTTGTTCTTTTTAATTTCAACAGGATTGAATGCGCAAATGATGACCTCTGTTTATTTTGCACACAATTCTTACGAAATAAATCCTGAATCTAAACAAAAACTGGATAGTTTAGTACAATTGAGAACCAGTTTAAAATTCAAAATTTTTGGAAACTGTGATTCTTCCGGAACAAATGAATATAACGTGAAACTTTCAGAAAATCGTGCAAATACAGTTCGTAATTATCTTCAGAATGCAATTTCAGAAAATATACAATTAATCAGTGTTATTGGTTTGGGTGAAGAGAAACAAATCAATGACAACAGTACCGACGAATTACGTGCGAAGAACCGTAGAGTCGATATTTTTATCGAAAAAACTTTTGCTTCGGGAGAGAAAATTTCAAGAAATGCTTTGCCCAGTTTTTTAAGTATGGAAATTTCTCAGATGAAAGTGAAAGATACTTTTGCGCTTCCGAATGTGAGTTTTGTTGGTGGTCGTCATGTTTGGCTTTCGAAAGGACAATCTGAGATTGTGAAACTTTTAAAAATGCTGAAAGAAAACCCAACATTAGAAATCGAATTGCAAGGACATATCTGTTGCGACTACGAAAATTTTGATGGTGAAGATTTAGATTTAAAAACATTCAATCTTTCTTTCACCAGAGCCAATGCAATCAAAGAATTTCTGTTGAAAAGCGGAATTGAATCGAGCAGAATTACTGCAAGAGGACTTGGTCATCTCAATCCTGTGGTCTATCCCGAGGAAACAGAAGAAGATCGCATGAAAAACCGCCGTGTCGAATTGGTCTTGATCAAAAAATAATGCTTTAAAAATTTGAAATTTTAGAAAAAAGTTATACTTATTTATTTTTTTATAAATTTACTAAGACTGAAGTAGCCCAAAAAACACAAAATCTTTAAACTATGTTTGATTTAAACAAAGCTATAGAGCTAATCGATGAAAAACTTAACCTCTGGTTTCGCGAAATTGTAGAAATTTTACCCAATCTGCTTTTGGCAGTATTTGTTTTATTAATCGGATTTTTTATTGCAAAATGGATTCGTAAGCTGACATTAAAAATTTTCAAAAAAATTTCTTCCAATCATACCATAACCAATCTATTCAGTACATTTATTTATATTACTGCTCTTGGCATCGTTTTTTTTACGGCGCTGAGTATTTTAAAACTCGATAAAGCAGTCACTTCCATTCTTGCCGGAGCCGGAATTTTTGGGTTGGCTTTAGCGTTTGCATTCCAAGATATCGCATCCAATTTTATTTCGGGTATTTTTATATCGTTCCGTAAACCTTTGCATATCGGTGATATTGTTTCGGTTAAAAATTATATGGGAAAAGTAATGGAAGTAAACCTTCGTGATACTGTTATCAAAACTTTTCAAGGGAAAATAGTTATTATTCCGAATAAAGATGTCTTTCAGAATCCTGTAGAAAATTATTCAATTTTAGGTAAACGTCGTCTTGATCTTAAGGTAGGAGTTTCTTATGATTCTAATCTGGAAAAAGTGGCTCAAATAGCTGTAGATGCTTTAAAAAATATTGAAGGACTTGCTCCTGAAGAAAAAATTACACTTTTTTACGAGGAATTTGGTGATAGTTCGATCAATTTTACAGTTCGTTTATGGTGCAATTCTGCTGAGCAAATAGATTATCTTACAGTAGGGCATAATGCAATTGTTTCTATAAAAAAAGCTTTTGATTTGCATAAAATCAATGTTCCGTTCCCTGTTAGAACATTGGATATAAACTGGCCTAAAACAATGTAGATATTTTCTGGGTTTCAAAATTATTCTAAAAGAATATCTCGAGGTTGTTTATTGAATGACTTCCACATATCTTTTTTTATATTCTTCATCATAGCAATAATAAGAAAATATTCCTGCAATTTTTTCCAAAGCGGAGTCGTTTTCTTCTTTATATAAAGATATTTCTTCTTGGTTTAATTTAATCCAAACGTGCCAAATTCCATGCATTCCGCAGGTTATCTCCAGTAAAAATGTATTTTGCTTACTTTTAAAAAGTCTATAGAGATAGGGTTTAAAAGAGACTAGTTCATAATCTTTAAGATGATATTCTTTATTTAAATTCATTTAAATTATTTTTTAAACCAATTTATTTTCTTTGTTTGGTAAATGAAAACATCAGATAAAATAAAAAAGGTAAAATAAATAGGGAACCCAATAACAAAGCCCATCCTAAAGCCGAAATAGTTTTTGGAGAAGCAATATGTTCTAATAATGAGAGGTGCTGTCCGTTTCCTAATAAAATAATATCAGGATTGTGCTGATAAGTTGCTGCAACCAGAATCATAATGATTTGAAATCCGGCCAAAGCTCTTACCGGAAGTAATTTCTTCTTATGCATCGCTCTTAAAATTAAACCTAAAGCAACGGTGGCAAAACTAATTGACATCACCCCAAG
The DNA here is from genome assembly GCF_026163565.1 of Chryseobacterium sp. YIM B08800. Taxonomy (GTDB): domain Bacteria; phylum Bacteroidota; class Bacteroidia; order Flavobacteriales; family Weeksellaceae; genus Chryseobacterium. The sequence continues at coordinate 49,754 of NZ_JAPDKN010000041.1, read as the reverse complement.
ATATTTTGAGAAAATCCATTTTGTTAAAGGAATACCGGAAAGATATGCTGCTAAAAATACCAATAATCCTGTAATGACTACAAAAATCATTGTTTGATGTGATTTGTGAATCATTAATTCTAATTCCAGTCTATCGCTGGTTTCCCGTAAAGAAAAAATAGATGCCAAATAAGCACAAAGTGAAACGGTAAACAATCCTACAGCAACACCAAACCAATTTAGCCAACTAAAAACATACAGGTCTAAAAAGTTATTTGCATCAGGATTAATAGATTGCGAAACAGTTGCAGCCGCTATTAAACCTAAGAAAAAAGGAGTTAAAAGACTTGCATAATAGAAAATCTGAGTATAAATAATCTGCCATCGGTCTTCCACGGCATCGTAATGTCTGAAAGTAAATGCTGTACCTCTTGCAATAATTCCGACAAGCATTAATACTAACGGAATGTGAAGGTAAGTTGATAAGGTGGTGTAGATTTCAGGAAATCCTACAAACAGAATTACAATCGCAATGATGAGCCACATGTGATTGGCTTCCCAAACGGGAGCAATCGACTCGTACATGATTTTTTCGGTGTACTTTCTGTTTTTCTTTTTGGTCATTAATTCTACAATTCCGGCTCCGAAATCAGCGCCACCCAAAATCACATAAAGACATACGGAAAGCCATAGAAAACCAATTACAACGTAGATCATGATTTTTTGTTTTTAGAATTAAACTGAGGGTCTGTAGGATCGTAAAGCTTAGGAACCATTTGTATTTGTCTTCTCAAAAGGAAAATAATAATCAATGATAATGAAATAAATATAGCTGTGAAGAAATAAAATGAATACTGAATTCCGGGCATTGGTGTAACAGCGTCAACGGTTTTCATGATTCCATAGATAATCCAGGGTTGTCTGCCGACTTCGGTGACTGTCCAACCTGCTTCCAAAGCAATATATCCGAAAGGTGTGGCAAAAAGGAATGTTTTTAACAGCCAGTTTTTATTCAGCCAATCTTTTTTGAAAAAGAAAGCATAAAGATACAGACTTCCAATACAAATCATCACAACGCCGAAGAAAATCATAATCTGAAAAGCGTAGTGTACCACAGCAACCGGAGGCCATTCATCTCTTGGAAAATCATTCAATCCTTTCACTTCCGAATTAAAATCATTACTCACCAAAAAGCTTAAAACTTTTGGAATTTTTATAGCATATTTAATTTCTCCTTTTTCTTCATCAGGAATTCCGCCTAATACAAAAGCAGCACCTTTTTCTGTTTCAAAATGAGCTTCCATTGCAGCGAGTTTTATAGGCTGTCTTTCTGCAACAGATTTTGCAGCAACATCACCACTCAAAGGCGCACCAAAAGCTCCAATCATTGCAAAAGCAGCAGCAATTCTAAATGCTTTAGTATGGAATTCTACATTTTTTTTTCGCATAATTAAAAAGGCATGAACTCCCGCAACTACAAATCCTGTCGCACAAAAAGCAGCAACTGTCATGTGCAATGCCTGCGGAAACCAAGCATCATTAAACATGGCTTTTATAGGATCTATGTTGATGTATTGTCCATTGATATAGTCAAATCCGGTTGGTGAATTCATCCATGCATTTGCTGCAACCACTAAAATTCCTGAAGCTAAACCACTTAAGCCGACCAAAAATCCACAAAACCAATGGAACCATTTGTTGAATTTATCCCAACCATAAAGAAAAAAGCCAATGGCAATCGCTTCAATAAAAAATGCTGTTCCTTCAAGAGAAAACGGCATTCCGAAAATAGGTCCGGCGTGTTTCATAAAACCTGGCCAAAGCAATCCGAGTTCGAACGAAAGCATTGTTCCGGAAACTGCACCGGTAGCAAAAAGAATTGCAACTCCTTTGCTCCAAGCTTTGGTAAGCCCTTTATAAATTTCGTTTCCGGTTTTGAGATATTTCCAATGAGCGAAAGCCATTAAAAAAGGCATGACCATTCCAACACAGGCGAAGATGATATGAAAACCTAAAGAAAGCGCCATTTGGGCACGTGCAGCAATAAAATCATCCATAAATTTAATTTTTCAAGTTTAAAGTTACGGATAAAATCACGGTAACTTTATATGATTTAAAACATTGCAATCAATTCGGATCTGGATTGTAACTTTATTGTTTTTTTATTTAAAAATTGTCTCTGTTTTTTAGGATAAATTCTGATATTTTATGATGTGAATTACTTTCATAAGTCGAAAAAAATCACGATATTTGTGGGTCTTTGCATTAAGCAAATATATTTAAATTTATATGAGTCAAAAACAATATACAGCTAGTAGTATCCAAGCCTTAGAAGGGATGGAGCACGTTCGATTAAGACCATCTATGTACATTGGAGATGTAGGAACAAGAGGTCTTCATCATTTGGTTTATGAAGTGGTAGATAACTCTATTGACGAAGCTCTTGCAGGTCATTGTGATACGATATTAGTTACCATACACAAAGGTGAAAGTATCTCTGTAAAAGATAATGGTAGAGGTATTCCTGTAGATTTTCACGAAAAAGAACAAAAATCGGCGCTTGAGGTTGTAATGACCAAAATTGGAGCGGGTGGAAAATTTGATAAAGATTCTTACAAAGTTTCTGGTGGTCTTCACGGTGTGGGTGTTTCTTGTGTGAACGCACTTTCTACTTTGTTGGTGGCTACAGTAAGCCGTGACGGTAAATTATATCAGCAAAAATATTCTGAAGGTAAAGCTTTAACGCAGGTTGAAGAAATTGGTACTACCGACGAAAGAGGAACTGAAGTTTTCTTCCAACCAGACGGAACTATTTTCCAGGAATTGGTGTATAATTATGATACTCTTGCTGCAAGATTAAGAGAATTATCTTTCTTAAATAAAGGAATCACCATTACTTTGGTTGACGAAAGAGAGCCAAACGAAGATGGAACTTTCGCCTTTGAGGTTTTCCATTCTGAAGGTGGTTTGAAAGAATTCGTTGAATTCATCGATGGAAATCGTGAATCTATCATGGAAAACGTTATTTTCATGGAAGGCGAAAGAGAAAATATTCCTATTGAAGTAGCAATGCGTTACAATACTTCATTTAGCGAAAATCTTCACTCTTATGTTAATAATATTAACACGCATGAAGGAGGAACTCACTTAGCTGGTTTTAGACGTGCTTTGACGAGAACGCTGAAGAAATATGCAGATGATTTAGGAATTCCTGCTAAAGAAAAAGTAGAAATTACGGGTGATGACTTCCGTGAAGGTTTAACGGCTGTAGTTTCTGTAAAAGTAATGGAACCTCAGTTTGAAGGACAGACAAAAACTAAATTGGGTAACTCTGAAGTTTCAGGTGCTGTTGATAAAATTGTAGGTGAAATGCTTACAAATTTCCTTGAGGAAAATCCTAACGAAGCAAAACTTATTGTACAGAAAGTTGTTTTGGCTGCTAAAGCAAGACAGGCTGCAAAGAAAGCTCGTGAAATGGTTCAGAGAAAATCTCCGATGGGAGGTTCTGGTTTACCAGGGAAATTATCTGACTGTTCATCAAAAGATCCTGCAGAATCTGAATTATTCTTAGTTGAGGGAGACTCGGCAGGTGGAACTGCAAAACAGGGTAGAGATAGACATTTTCAGGCGATTCTTCCGTTAAGAGGTAAGATTTTGAATGTTGAGAAATCAATGCTTCATAAAGTTTACGATAACGAAGAAATTAAAAATATTTATACGGCTCTTGGAGTTTCTGTAGGAACTGAAGAAGATAGTAAAGCTTTGAATTTGGCTAAACTAAGATACCATAAAGTAGTAATCATGACCGATGCCGATATTGACGGTTCTCACATTTCTACTTTGATTCTTACGTTCTTCTTTAGATTCATGAAAGAAATGATTGAAAACGGATATATTTATATTGCACAACCGCCTTTATACTTATTGAAAAAAGGTAATAAGAAAGTTTACGCTTACAATGAAAAAGAGCGTGAAGAATTAACTTTAGAAATGTCTCCAGATGGAAGAGGGGTAGAAGTTCAGCGTTATAAAGGTCTTGGGGAAATGAACCCGGAACAGCTTTGGGAAACTACGCTAAACCCGGAACACAGAATTTTGAAGCAGGTAACGATTGATAATGCAGTAGAAGCAGATAATGTATTTTCTATGTTGATGGGAGATGAAGTTCCACCAAGAAGAGAGTTTATCGAGAAAAATGCAAAATATGCTAAGATTGATGTTTAATCATCTTTTTAAATAATATTTTAAGGCTCCATTTTTAATGGGGTCTTTTTTTTGATTAATAAAAATCTAATAATTCTCATATTTATGATGTTTTTTTAATATTTTATTAAGATTTTTTATATTTTTGGGGAAAATATTAACGAATGATGAAATTATGGTGTATTGGAGCATTTTCTTTAGCTTCTTTTTACTATGCACAAAGTTATCCGGTATCTGAAATTAGTGATGTTTTAAAGAAAAATGCAAGTGCAGTCATCCGAAATGAAAGCACGGTTTTGGAAATCAATAAAGTGGATGAAATTGTTTACCGAAATTCTTCAGCAATTACAGTAATCAACAAAGATGCGGTTGGTTTTTCGCTTCCTAAAATCTATTATGAAAAAGGTAACACCGTTTCGAATGTTAAAGTAACGGTATATGACGAAAAGGGAGCTAAAATAAAAAGTTATTCTAAAAGTGATTTTACCGATGTAGCAGCCAATTCTCAAGGGTCATTTTATTCTGATAACAGAATGATGTATTTATCTTATACACCTACAAGTTATCCTTATACGATTGAGTTTAGTTACGATCAAAAAGATCAGAATACGGTCTTTATTCCAGATTTTACGCCTTATAATGATTTTAATATTTCTTTACAGAAAAGCAGTTTTAAAGTTATCAATAAATCAGGAATCAATTTACGCTCGAAAACGTATGATTCGCCTTTTGGATTTGCTTCGGTAAATGTTTCAGAAGAAGATGGAGGTAAATTATATACTTATCAAAATATTCCGGCAATAGATCATGAAGACATGGTTCCGAATCCTCAAAAAATACTGCCTAAAGTAAGTTTTTCTTTGGATCAGTTTAATTTGGTTGGCAAAAAAGGGAATATCACAACTTGGAAAGATTTCGGTTTATGGTATTATAATAATCTTTTGACACCAGTTTCGGTTTCTACTCCGCAAATAAAATCTGAAATTGCTGCGCTTAATCTTTCTGGATCTACGGAAGAAAAAGTGAAGAAAATCTATCAGTATATGCAAAGCAAAACACGATATGTTTTCGTAGCCTTAGGAATTGGAGGTTGGCAGCCGATGATGCCGGATGAAGTTCAGAAAAAAGGATATGGCGATTGTAAAGGTCTTACCAATTACATGAAAACGCTTTTGGATGAAGCAGGAATAAAATCTTATTATGTAATTATTAATTCTAATTCTTCACCGATAAGTTTTGATATAGATTTTCCAAAAATGGGTGGTAATCACGTGATTTTGGTTATCCCAACAGAAAAAGGAAATATCTGGCTAGAAAATACGTCTCAGGAAATGGCTTACAATCATTTAAGTTTCAATACTACTGATCGAAACGTTTTGGCTGTAAAACCTGATGGAATCGAAATTATGGAAACACCAAGCTATTCTTCACAGCAAAATAAAGAAAAACAGGTTTTAAATATTCAATTAAATCCAGATAAAACGATTACAGGGAGCGGTAAATTTACTTATACGGGAAATCAGTATGATTTTAATTTAGTATTTGCCGGATTAGGGCAGACTGAGAAAAATAATACCATAAAAAATATGCTTTCTACATTAGATTTTGAGAAAGTTGAGATGGCTGATTTTAAAAATAACAGAGATTTAGCAACAATCGATTTTGATCTGAATTTCAAAGCTGTTAATTATTCTAAAATAGTGGGCTCTAGCTATATTTTCAGAGCTGTTCCTATTTACACGAATGCTGCATTTCACCGAGATGAAAATAGAAATCTCCCATTTGAAAACCGTTTTTCTTTTGAAGATGAATATGAGATTACCTATAAGCTTCCTGCGGGATATACTATTGAAGAAATGCCGGAAAATGGAAATATAAATTCCGAATTTGGAACTTACAAAATCTCTTTTGAGAAAAAAGAGGATCAATTAATTGTAAAAAGATTTTTTCAAATGAAAAAAGGACTTCACACTAAAGATAAATACAATGATTATATCAGTTTTCGAAAAAAAATTATGAATGCTGATAACGCTAAAATTTTAATTTCTAAAAAGTCATAAATGAAAAATATAATAACCTTTTTATGTATTATTTTGATGAGCTTAGAACTTTCTGCTCAAAAGCAACAGTTTTTAAAAATGCCAAAATTTGATAAAGCTGATCTTAAAAAAGAGAAATCAGAAATTGATTCTAAAGCTCCAGCAGAACTACTTTATCGTGCTATACACTATAGAATAGATAATAGAACAGGACATCTTATTAAAGAATTTACGTATAGAATAAAAATTTATGATAAAGATAAATCTGAAGAATGGCATAATTTAGAAATATCACTCTATGACAATAATTCTGGTGATCGTGAAGTTTTGGTTAATATGAAAGCTCTTGTTTATAATCTTGAGGATGAAAATGTTGTTGAGACAAAAGTTGATAAAAGTTCTAAATTTAAATCGAAGGAAAATAAATATATAACAATAAGTAAATATGCTTTTCCAAATATTAAAAATGGTTCTGTTATAGAATATCATTATGAAGTTTCTTCACCTTTCGCATATGAAATCCCGTTAATATATATTGAACTAGATACGCCTTCTGTTTATACTGAATACGTTTTTGATACACCATTGCAAATGTCTTACAGTGTAGATTTTACGGGTAGTTTAGCTCCTAAATACAATATCGTAAAAGAAGATATTATTTATGGTTCGCAACATAAAACATATAGATTTGGTTATGAAAATCTTAAAGGTTTCAAATCTGAAAAATATGTAAAGAATAATGATAATTATAGAACTAAAATTAGGGCAGAGCTTCATTCAACTTATTTTGGAGACAATCTTAAAATGTATACCTCTACTTGGGAAGATATTAGAAAAAAATTATGGGATCATGATGATTTTGGCTCTCAGTATAAAAAAGATAGATTAGTTAAAGAACTTTTACCAGCCGGAATTGTCGATGAAAAAGATGAGCTTTTAAAAGCTAATAAAATTTTAGATTATGTGAAAACTAATTTTACATGGAATCAAAATAATGGTATTTATGCTGAAAATGGAATTAGAGATCTCATAAAAAATAAAATCGGAAATGATGCCGATTTAAACTTGATGTTGACAGCAATGTTTAGAAGTGCAAACATTTCGGCTTATCCTATTCTTATTTCTACGGTTAGAAATGGGCAACTAAATTTAGCATTTCCTAACGTAGGTAATTTTAATTATGTTGTTGTAGGAGCAGAAATCGACAAAAGATTTTATCTTTTCGATGCTACGTCAAAACAATCACAGGCAAATCTTTTACCTTCACGCGTGTGGAATAATAGTGGGCTTTTAATTAAAGACGATAAAGCAGAAGTAATTACGATGTTTAATGCGAAAATGAGTTATGGAACTTATCTTACTAAAGCCAAAATAAATGATGACGGTACAGTAAGCGGAACTTATGAAGATAAAGATGCAGGACTTTTTGCTTTGAATGCTAAAGAAAGCTACGATGAAAATCCCGATAAGTATAAAAAACAATACAAAGAAAGTTACTCTATAGATTTTTCAGATATTAACTCTGCGGTTCTAAGTAACGGCGATTTTGAATCTAAAATGAAATTTTCTTCGAATAATCTAATTGACAATGTAGGGAAAAAGAAAATTTTTAATCCATTATTATTTCTTCACCAGTCTTCTAATGGTTTTGATGAAACAGAAGAGAGAAAATACATGATTAATTTTGTTTCACCTTATGTAAGGACTAAGAAAGTAGAAATTGAAATTCCTGAAGGATATACAGTTGCCGATTTGCCAAAAAGTAAAAAGATTATAACAGATGATAAAGAAATTTCATATTCTTATATTGTAGAAAACAAAGACAATAAAATTACTGTAACATCTGAAGTGAAAATTGCAAGTGCAGACTACCCTAAAGAATATTATCCCGCATTCAAACAAATCTGGAAAGTAATTTCAGATTCTGAAAGCCAGGTCATGAGTTTAATTAAAAAATAATATGATTGTCCGCTTTTTGTCATATTAAAAAATCTTCGTGAGCTTAGCTAAGTGAAACGCCTTTGCGAGCTTACAAACAGCGAATTGTTTAAAGAAATCTTTGCCCTCTTTGCGTTAAAATTTTTATTATGATTGAAAGCGGATATAGATAAAAATAATCATTTATTGATGTAAATTTAAAAAGCATTCATTTTGTGAATGGTTTTTGCATTCTAGTCGGAAAATAAATTATTATGAAAAATAAAGTTGTACTAATCTTGTTCTCGGCAGCTTTCCTTTTGTCTGCCTGTAAAAAGACAGAATCAGAAAAAGTTGACACAAAAGCTGAGAATAAAAGTCCTGAAAAATTCACAATAGATTCTCTTAAAGTGAATGATTCTGTGAAGATTAACGATAAACTTTCTGTAAATTATGCTTCAAAAGTATTGGTTTTCCCAACTTTAAAAGATAAAGCCCTTTTAGACAGTATTTATTACGATAAAACAGGAATTACGGACTATTCAAAACAAGGATTACAAAATTTTTTAGATAAAGATAAAGCTGAATTTGTTTCATCTGTAAAAGAAGACAGTAAAGAATGGATTTCCGATATTCAGAATCCGCAAACCTGGGAAGCTGGCTCATTTATGAAACTTATTTCTCAAAATGACGATTTTCTTCAGATTGAATATTTACATACTTCATATCAAGGCGGAGCGCACGGTAACTATTCTTTCGATACAAGAGTTTTCGATTTAAACAACAACAAAAAATTAGATTTAAAAGATATTACCACAATGCCGAAAGCAAGACTAGAAGAACTTTTAATGAAAAATCTTGACAAACTTCCGAGCGGAACAACCGATTCTGATGGCTCAGTTAAAAACTCAGATATGCTTTTGGTAGATGTAATCCCAGCAAACAAAGATTTTTATTTTGATGAAAAGAATTTATATTTTCATTACAGTCCTTATGAAATTGCAGCTTTTGCAGCCGGAGATATTGTAATTCCTGTCTCTTGGAAAGAGCTCGACGGAACAATTAATCCGGAATTTAAAAAGAGAATGAAAATTAACTAATATTAATGCTTCCAAATCAGGAAGCATTTTTTACTTTTGTGGCAATGGAAAAAGTAGCTTTTATCATCAATCCTTTTTCGGCAAAAAAAAATTATCAGCCATTCTTGAACGAACTTAAAAATAAGGTCAAAAATCCTTTGTACTATATTTCTGAGTCTATTTTGGGAACTGATCATTTTATCAAAACACACTTCGATGAGGTTAATTTTTTTGTTGCTATCGGAGGAGACGGAACGATTTCTACGGTTGCTAAACAACTCATTAATACCGAAAAAGTTTTGGCTATTTTTCCGGCAGGATCGGGAAATGGTTTTTCTAATGAAACACAATTCAGCAAAAATTTGGATGAATTATTAGATAAATTAAAGGCGAAGAAATCTCGTAAAATAGATACTTTTACGGTAAACGACAGGCTTTCTATCAATGTTTCGGGAACTGGTTTTGATGGGAAAGTCGTTAAAGAATTTGAAAAAACTAACCGCGGATTTAAAAATTACATTAAAGTTTCTTTGAAGACTTTTTTTAATTATAAACCGATCAAGCTTAAATTTTTTGATGAAAATTATAAGCAGTACAATGGGAAGTATTTGATGGTGAATATTGCAAACACCCGTCAGTTTGGCAACAACGCTTATATTGCGCCAATGGCGAGTAAAAGTGACGGTTTGGTTGATATGGTTTTGGTGAAAAAATTTCCGTTGACGTATTCACCGCTTTTTGCGTTCAGAATGTTTACCAAAAAATTGAAAGAAGATGATTACATCACATATCTTCCGGTTTCAGAAATCGAGTTTAAAGTAAATACTAAAAACTGGCATCTTGATGGAGAATTTAACAAAATAAAATCTCCTATTCATGTGAAAGTTCAGCCTTCAAGCCTGAATATTTTAATTTAAGATCATTGTGAAATAAAAAAGCCTTCCGTGAAGAAGGCTAAAAACACAAATGATGAAAAAATTATCATTACGATAATAATGTATTACAAAGTAAATACTTAGAACCTATATTTTTTATGGCTTTAATCATATAGATTAAAAAACTTAATTTTATTGCCTATTGCCTATTGCCTATTGTTTATGGTTTCATGAAGGGCAATTCGGTTTCCTTCACTATCTTCAAATTCTGCAACCGCAAAACCATGTTTCTCATTAATCGTTTTTGGATAAAGAATTTTTCCTTTGTTTTCTAAAACTTTTTTTAATGTAGAATCAATATTTTTGGTTTTAAAATAAATAATCACTCCATCTTTCGTTGGTTTATAGACATCTCCTTTTGCCAAAGCTCCGGAAATTCCACTTTGGGCTTCTTCAAAAGGGAAAAGCATCATTTCGTAATCGTCAATGATTTCTTTTTCAAATTTAAAATTAAAAACATGGGTGTAAAATTTTTCTGCCCGTTCAATATTGGTAACGGGAATTTCAAAATATACAACGGGATTATTTCCATTCATCTTTTTGTTATTATTTTGTTCGTTGCAGGCTAAACAAATTCCTGCAATAAATAGTAATATGAATTTTGCGAAAATTTTCATTAAAATGATCTTTAAACTTCCAGTTTTTTCTCAATTTCATTTGGATTTTCCAGGCAATATTGAAGTTGTTCTTTATCAAATTGTTTTTCCCAATTAGCTACCACTACAGTTGCTACAGAGTTTCCAATGACATTCGTTAAAGCACGACATTCACTCATAAATTTATCGATTCCTAGAATTAAGGTCATTCCCGCAATCGGAATTTCAGGAACAACGGCTAAAGTTTGCTGCTAAAGTCACAAAACCAGCTCCTGTAACACCTGCAGCTCCTTTAGAACTCAACATTGCCACCAAAAGAAGCATAAGTTGCTTTTCAATAGAAAGATCAATATTTAAAGCTTGCGCAATGAATAATGAGGCGAGAGTCATATAAATATTGGTTCCGTCAAGATTAAAAGAATATCCGGTGGGAACTACCAAACCTACAATCGCTCTGGAACATCCTGCTTTTTCCATCTTTTCCATAATTCCGGGAAGTGCAGATTCTGAAGAGCTTGTTCCCAAAACCAACAAAAGTTCTTCTTTTAAATAATACATCAGTTTAAAAATATTAAAACCATTGTACCAAGCAACTGCTCCCAAAACCAAAACGACAAATAGGATAGAGGTGATATAGAAAGTTCCAACAAGAAAAATTAAATTTAAAACGGAAGCTAAACCATATTTTCCAATCGTAAAAGCCATCGCTCCGAAAGCTCCGATCGGTGCTAATTTCATCAGTATATGAACAATTTTGAAAATTGGAGCAGCTAAAACCTGTAAAAATTCTGTGACTTTTCCGCTTTTTTCTTTCGTTAAAACTAAAGCAATTCCCATTAAAATAGCTACCAAAAGAACCTGAAGAATATTATCTCCAATCAATGGACTGAATAATGTTTCCGGAATAATATTCATGATAAATCCGGTGAGCGTCGTGTCGTGTGCTTTTTGCTGGTATTGAGAAACGTCACCCGATAAACTTGCCGGATCAATGTTTAGACCAGCTCCGGGTTGAATAATATTCCCTACAATTAAACCGATTATCAATGCTAACGTTGAAAATGTGAAAAAATAGAGCATTGCTTTTATGGCAATTCGTCCCACTTTTTTCAAGTCCGTCATGTGGGCAATTCCTAAAGTAAGTGTAATGAAAATGACCGGGGCAATGATCATTTTAACCAATTTAATGAATCCATCGCCTAGAGGTTTCATTTTTTCGCCTAATTCGGGGTAGAAATTTCCTAAGAGAATTCCTAAAGTAATGGCAATAATTACCTGAAAATAGAGTTGCTGGTAGAATTTTTTTGCTTTCAAAAGAGATGGATTTACTTTTTTAAGAACGAAAAATAGGAAAATTTGAAACAAACTTAAATTTAATTTGTTGAAAAGTTTAATTAAATTTAAAAGCTTCACCTAATTCCCCAAATCTCCAATCTTAACTTTGAATCTCGAACCTCGAATCTCAAACCTCGAACCTCAAATAAAATTTATTCTACTGCAACGGAGTCATCACCACGACCATCTGCAACAGCATGAATATTTCCATTATCGTCTATGACAATCATTTCCGTTCTTCCCAATTGATTCACTCTTTCAGCTTTATAACCTAATTTTTCTAGATCTTTGATCGTTCTTTCCGGAAAATTCTTTTCAAAAGATACTGTTTCAGGAAGCCATTGATGATGGAATTTTGGAGAATTAACAGTCATATTGGTATTCAATTTAAAATCAATCACATTCACAATCGACTGATAAACAGAAGTCGGAATGGTTGTTCCGCCCGGAGTTCCTACAACGATATAAGGTTTTCCGTTTTTCAGAACAATGGTTGGTGTCATCGAGGAAAGCATTCTTTTATTAGGCTGAATTGCGTTTGCTTCACCGCCAACTGCACCAAACATATTGGGAACACCTGGTTTTATCGAGAAATCATCCATTTCATTATTTAAGAAAAAACCTGCTCCGGAAACAACAACTTTACTTCCGTACAAACCATTTAAAGTTGTGGTAACGGCGGCGGCATTTCCATCTTTGTCAATCACTGAAATATGTGTGGTTTCCGTAGATTCTTTGGGATGGTTAATGACTTTTCCTACTTCCGAACTTGGCGTAGCTTTACTAAAACTAAAACTTTTCCATCTGTTTTTCAAATAATCATCAGAAATTAAATAGGCTGTTTTATCCTGAATAAAATCGGGATCGCCCATATATTCGGCTCTGTCGGCAAAAGCTCTTCTTTCGGCTTCCACCATAATCTGAACTGCCTGCGTAGAATTTTGTTGATATTTTTCTAGATTTTCATAACCCGACATCTTTAACATTTGTGCTAAAAGAATTCCGCCGCTTGAAGGTAAAGGCATCGAAATAACATTGTTTCCTTTATAATCAAATTCGAGTGCTTTTCTTTCGGCAACTTTATAGTTTTTCAGGTCTTCTAAAGTAATGATTCCGTTTTCTTTTTTCATTTCTGAAACCAGAAGTTCGGCAGTTTTTCCTTCATAAAATCCTTTTGATCCTGATCTTTGAATTAATTTTAAAGTTTCTGCTAATTCTTTCTGCATCAGAATGTCACCTGATTTCCAAGCCTCGTTTTTTACAAATGCATTGGAGTTTTTATTATATTTTTGAAAATATTCTTTATGGGAATTTAATAATCTGGCTTCCTGTTCGGTAATTGCAAAACCTTTTTCAGCCAAATCAATGGCAGGTTGAATCAGTTTTTCCATCGGAAGACTGCAATGCTTTAAAGTTGCAAAAAATCCCGCCACACTTCCAGGAATTCCAACCGCTAATCTCCCGTTTTGAGACCAATCGGTATTGGCTTTTCCGTTTTTGTTGATATACATATTTTTGGATGCATTTTTAGGTGCGGTTTCACGGTAATCGAGCGTAAATTTTTCTCCGTTATTTTTTACACCTACCAAAAATCCGCCACCGCCAATATTTCCGGCTTGAGGATAAACAACGGCTAAAGCGTATTGTGTAGCGACCACTGCATCATAAGCATTTCCGCCCATTTTAAGAATTTTTGCTCCGGCCTCACTCGCCAAAGGATGCGCAGAAACTACAACTCCTTTATTTTTTACCTTAACTTCTTTTACAATATTGATATCAGTGTACTGTGCTGAAAGCGAGCAAGAAAACAAGATTAACGAAATAATAATTTTTTTCATTTGTAAAAATTGTAATCGAATTTACAATTTTGTTTTAAAATAGGGTCTAAAATTTCTATTTTTGCTTTTATCATAATAATAAAAAGTAAAATGGAGTCTTATACGGAAAAAATATTGATTACAGGGGCTTTAGGGCAAATCGGAACTGAGCTGACGAACAGATTGGTAGAGATACATGGAGCTGAGAATGTCGTTGCTTCAGGTCTTGACAGATATCAGAAAGGTCTTACTTCTGCTGGACATTACGAAAGAATGGATGTTACCAACACGCAATTGGTAAGACAGGTCATCAAAGATTATGAAATTACAACAGTGTATCATTTGGCTTCTCTTTTATCAGGAACATCAGAAAAGCAACCCATTTTCGCATGGAAATTAAATCTTGAGCCACTTCTTCATTTTTGTGAGCTTGCAAAAGAAGGTTTGCTTAAAAAGATTTTCTGGCCAAGTTCTATCGCTGTTTTCGGTAAAGGAATTCCAAAAGAAAATGTAGGTCAGGATGTTGTTTTAAACCCTACAACTGTTTACGGTATTTCTAAAATGGCGGGAGAAAAATGGTGCGAATATTATTTTGATAAATATGGAGTAGATGTAAGAAGTATCCGTTATCCTGGTTTGATTTCTTGGAAAACTCCTGCAGGTGGAGGAACTACAGATTATGCCGTTGAAATTTTCTACGAAGCAATCGAAGAAGGAAAATATACAAGTTTTATTTCTGAAAATACAGGAATGCCGATGTTGTATATGGATGATGCCATCAACGCTACGTTACAGTTAATGGATGCTCCAAAAGAAAGTCTTACCGTTCGTTCGTCTTATAATTTAGGTGGGATGTCTTTTACTCCAGCAGAATTGGCAGCAGAAATTAAAAAAGAAATTCCTGAATTTGAAATTGATTACAAACCGGATTTCAGACAGGCAATCGCAGATTCTTGGCCAGCTTCAATTGATGATTCTGTCGCTAAAAAAGATTGGGGATTATCTTATGATTTCGGAATTTCTGAGATGTCGAAAGATATGATCAAAAATTTAAAAATAAAATTGAATAAAAATTAATTAAACTGAGTGCTAATCACTCTTTTAATAATTAATTTCATCTAAAATCTATTGAATGATATTGCTCACTTTTAACATCATAAACTTTGAAGCTGGAACCAAAAACAGCAGCATTATTTCTGATGATGAAAGATTGAAAATTACCGAAAGTAATACCAAAGCAATTCTCAGGATCTTAGATCTTCACGATATAAAAGCAAGTTTTTTTGTAGAAATTTCTATTGCAGAAAAACTTCAGAATTTACTAAAAGCAATTTCTGCTCAAGGGCATGAAATTGCTTTTTATAATAAAGATTCTAGTCTTGAAAAGATCGATCAAGTAAAAAAAACGATTCAGGAACTTCTTGAAAAACAAATCAAAGGAATTCGCCAGAAAGACAACCAGTTTTCTTTGGAAGCTTTAAAATCAATTGGTTTTAATTATATCTCAAACATCGATCACGCGGATATTCTGTTTCCTTTTAAACGTTTAAAACGAACTTCTGAAATCATCGAAGATAACGGTTTAAGCATTGTTCCGGAAAGTATTTCTCCATACAGTCAGTTACCTTATAACGATTTTGTTTTTCAGATTTTGCCAATGCAGTATTATCAGAATATGGTTTTTGAAACCTTAAAAAATGATGATTTTGTTTTGGTTTACCTTGAATCTTGGCAGTTTACCAACCTTAATAAATATCAGTTTAAAGTTCCGTTTTACCGAAGGTTTTATTTAGGAAAAAAAATGGAGGATAAACTAGAAGCTTTTCTTTCTTGGATCAATGAAAAAGAATTGGCGACTTCAAGAATGAAAGATTATATTTTTTAGTTTCGAGTTTCGAGTTTCGAGTTTTGAGTTTTGGGTTCCGAGATTCGAGTTTAAAGATTCGTAGATTGAAATTCGAAATTTATTTAGGACTAAAAACCGAAAAAATCGAATATCTCATCACAAATCTCGGAACACGAAACTCGTATCGCGTAGCTCGCATCTCTAACTCAATTCAAAAAGCGTAATTTCCGGTAAAACACCAACTCTTCCTGGATAACCTAAAACTCCGAAACCTCTGTTTACATAAAGCATTTTTCCTTCACTTTCGTACAAATCTGCCCATTTTGGATAGCGGTATTGTACAGGAGACCATTTTATATTTTTTAAATCTAAACCAAACTGCATTCCGTGTGTGTGTCCTGAAAGTGTTAAATGAATATCTTTAGGGTGTTTTTTCACAACGTAATCAAAATGAGTAGGGTCGTGGCTCATTAATATTTTAGTGGAATTTTGTGGAACGTTTTCCAGAGCTTTATCAATATCTCCATATTGCGGAAAAGGCTTTAATCCCCAATTTTCAACCCCTAAAATATAGATATTCTCTCCGTTTTTTTCAATAATTCTGTTTTCATTACGCAACATATCAAAACCAGCTTGTCTTTGATAATCAATTAAGGTTTCAAGATTTTTGTTTTGTTCATCCTTAGAATTCCATTTTATATAATCACCATAATCATGGTTTCCTAAGACTGCAAATTTCCCGTCTTTCGCTTTAATTTTAGAAAATAAAGGAATAAATGGTTTGAATTCATCAGCAACATTGTTGACCATATCTCCGGTAAATAAAACTAAATCTGGATTTTGTTCATTAATTAAATCAATCGCATGTTGAAGTTTGCTTGGGTCTGAAAAACTTCCGCTGTGAACATCTGAAATCTGAATGACTTTATATCCTTTAAAACTTTTAGGAAGATTAGCAAACTTTACTTTTACTCTTCTTACTTTGTGACGGTATTTTCCAAAGGTGATTCCGTCTATGAAAAGGGCAGAAAGTACGCCGCCTAAACCAAGACCAATTAGACTGATGAATTTTCTTCTTTCTGGCAGATAAGGACGATCGGTTATGAAAATTTCTTTATAATAAATAATTGAAACAACTACTAAAACAACAGCTGTTATTTTTGCTTTAGTGGATAATGATAATGGTGCCAAAATTAAAAATAAAATATATGCAATTATTATCAAAATTTGTATTATAGAAATTTCGTTAAACATAAGTTTTCTATAAAATTCTGTTGGTATTCTTATAAAATCTTCAAATAATAAACCAATAACAATAAAAATCTTAGGTAAAATAAAGACTAAAAATAATGAAATCATGATCTGAGCTCGCATTGTACTTCTATCTGCTCTTTCGAAATGAGAAACTTCGTACGCAAAAACGCCATAAACGGCTAAAGACAGAACGACATAGCCAAGCCTTACCCAGAAATTGTCTGTTAAGGTTCTTATCGCCTGAAAAATATAAACTTCTAAAAATAAGAAGATTGCGGCTATAAATAAGAAGTTTTTTTGCATAATCAGGTTTAAAAAAAGCACAAAAAATAAATTTCCTGTGCTTTTTATATTGTTTAATTAATATTCTTACGGAAATTTATAAACGATCGCATTGATGTTCATTCCGGCTCCAACCGAAGTCATCACAATGTTCCCTTTATCTTTAAACGTATGACCCTCCATTTTTCCTTTAATTATTAAATCAAACATGGTAGGAATTGTTGCTACAGAGGTATTTCCCAGATCCTGAACGGTCATAGGAGATACAGAATGATCGTAATCTTTCACATCATAAAGCTTGTGAAGTCTGTCTATCATTGCATAATCCATTTTAGCATTCGCTTGGTGGATCAATATTTTGTCGATATCTTCAATCGATAATTTTGCGTCTTCAATAGTTTCTTTAATAGCTGCAGGAACATTTTTAAGAGCGTACTCATAAATTTTTCTTCCCTGCATTCTTACAAATAAACGAGTCTGATCTGATTCTGCGTTGATAGAAGGTCCGTTTGCAAGATAATTCAATTCAGGACCATTATCACAAATTGTATTATGAGCAATAATCCCTACATTTTCTTCGTCAGTCGCTTTTACTACTACAGCTCCGGCTCCGTCTGCGAAAATCATTCTGTTTCTATCGTGAGGATCGGTTACTCGGCTTAAAGTTTCTGCACCGATAACAAGAATTGTTTTTGCAACGTTAGCTTTAATTAAATTATCAGCTAAAATCATCGCTTCAACCCAACCCGGACAACCGAAAATCATATCATAAGTAATACATTTTCTGTTTTTAATGCCTAGTTTATTTTTAACTCTTGCTGCCATTGTCGGCATAAAGTCTACATATCCGTTTACGGTAACTTCACCAAAATTACTTGCGTAGATGATATAATCAAGCTCTTCCTGGTCTATATTTGCGTCTGCAATAGCAATTTTTGCAGCTTCAAAACCGATTTGTGAATTTGAAAGATCTTCGTCAATAAATCTCCTGTTTTCTATTTCTGTAATTTCTACAAATTTTGCAATAGTTTCCTCAGCAGGCTTGTCAATCTTCACCCCGTCTTCTGTATAAAACTCTGAATCTAAGAAAAAATCCCTTCCAATTACTCTATTCGGAAGATAAGATCCGGAACCAATAATGATCGTATTTGGCATTCGCTTATGTAATTTTTTAAAGATGCAAAGTTAATAATTAATATTAATAAGAAAGAATTAAAAATATTATTAAATTTGCAAAAATTGTTTCAGCCAATCTATGAAAAACAATCCGTCTTTAAAAGGTTTAATTATTGCTGTTGTGGTATTTATCGGTGCTTTTGCCATTTACAACTTCTTTTTAGCAAAGAAAAATTATTACCTTGTAGATAACCCTACTCCCAATACCTACTATTTTAAGATAAATAATGAGCCTGAAGGTATTATTTCTGCAGGGCAATCTGTGCAGGTAGACTTACAGAAAGGGAAAAATTCTATAAAAGTTTTTGATCAGAATAAGAAAATGCTTTATGATTCTGCTTTTGAGGTAAATAAAATTCGTGGTCTTTTAAATATTGCCCATAAAGATTATTACATCAATGAGCAATATTATGGATACAATCTTAAAAAAGATTCATTACTTTTGGCACTGGATAAAACCATGATTGACGGAAAACAATATTATGGGGGAGCTAAACGTTTTAACAAACTCTACACAGATGATTTTTATTATAATGTAGATGAAGATTACGATCAGATGATCAAAAATATTCAGAAAGTAGAGTCCCGTACAAAGATTTTCCGCAAGCAGGATTATCTTAATTATTATAAAGAATACTATAAGTTTTAAGTTTTGACAAAAGATATCAACCAAGTAACGCCCTACAATTCTGAATCTAGTAAAAAGAGTCAGGTAGAGGATATGTTCGACAACATTGCGCCTAAATACGATTTATTAAACCACGTTTTGTCTATGAAAATAGATGTGTTGTGGAGAAATAAACTGGTAAAATGGATGAATCATGACAACCCGAAAGAAACGTTGGATGTCGCTACAGGAACCGGAGATTTGGCCATTGCGGTAGAAAAAGGAACCGGTGCAAAAGTAGTAGGATTAGATTTGTCGCAACAAATGTTAAATGTTGGCGTTATTAAAATAAAAAAACTTAATTTAGACGGCAAAATTTCCATGCAAAAGGGCGATGCAGAAAATTTACCTTTCGAGGACAATAGATTTGATGCAGTTTCCGTTGCTTTTGGAGTGAGAAATTTTGAGAACCTTACCAAAGGTTTGGCAGAGTTGAGAAGAGTGGTTAAAGAAAATAAGAGTGTTTATATTCTTGAATTTTCAAAGGTAGAGGGTTTTTTAGGACCATTTTATATGTTTTATTTCAAAAATATTTTGCCGGCAATCGGCAGATTGGTTTCTAAAGACAACAGGGCGTATACTTATCTTCCCGATTCTGTAAATGCATTTCCTTTTGGAGAAAAGATGAGACAAATTCTTTTAGATACAGGATTTAAAAAAGTAGAATACAAAAAATTAAGTTTAGGTATAGCCACAATTTATAAAGCAACAAAATAACCTATGAATAAATTTCTATTAAAAGCTCTGGTTTTAGCCTCAGTAAGTTTTGCAACAGTTGCAAATGCTCAATTTAGAACCCGTAACAGGATGGACAAGTTGGAAGACTTTGACCAGAAAAAAGTGAGTTGGGGGTTTTATCTGAATGGTAATTTACTGGATTATAGAATTGTACTCAACCCAAGATACGGAATGTATGAAAATCATAATTTGGTGTCTTCAAAAGAAAGCACAAGCTTTGGAGCGGGTCTTATTGCCAAATTCAGATTAAATGACTATTTAGATGTAAGAGTAGAGCCAGGTTTGCAGTTTGCTCAGAGACAACTGACTTTTAATACAGATAGCAATGCAATGTATCAGGATGGAAGTTTAACGAATGCTCCTTTTATTCCTATTGCTTTAACAGAAAAAGATAGGGTAAGAGATATCAAATCTACTTTGGTAGACATCCCTGTAATGTTGGAATTACATGGAGAAAGATGGTACAATTCAAGACCTTATGTTGCAGCTGGTGTAAATTATATTGTTAATTTACAATCAAACTCAGATTCTCAGGACGATAACATGCAACAGGTTTTCAGATCGACAACGCACAACTTTGCTTGGTCTGCTGAAATGGGAATTCAGTTCTATTTTAATAAATTTAAATTAACTCCGGCAATCAGAGGTACATTCTTTATGAATAACGAAATGGTTGCAGATAACGCTACTACACCTCCATATTGGTCTGCAGCAGTTTCTACACTACAAACAAGAGCGGTTATGTTTGTATTGAAATTTGAATAATATAATATAAAATTAATATAAAAAGGAGGTGCTTGGCATCTCCTTTTTTATTTTTGTTAAAATATAGAGATTATTATTTTCATCGGTACTAATATTTTCCTATTTTTGCTAATAGTTAGAAAATTTATAAACCTGAAATGCTTCAAGAATTAGAAAATAATTTTTCAGAAATAGAAAAAAAGATTTTGATCCTCCAAAAAAGCTATCAAAATCTATCTGAAAAATATTTAGAATTAAATAAGGAGCATGCTGAGCTGAAGACGAAATATGATGAAGAGAGAAAGAAAAATCAGGTCTTGGCAGAAGAACAGAAAAATATAAAATTGTATTCAGCAATATCAGGAAATCCTGAACACAACAGACTCATGAAAAACCATATCAACAGATTGGTGAAAGAAGTAGACTTTTGTATTGCACAGCTTCAAAATAGTGGATTATAATGGAGGTAAGGAGAATAACCATCAACATTGCAGGAAGAGTATATCCGCTAAATGTACCCGCAGCAGAAGAAGAAACTCTGCGCAAAGTGGGGAAGCAAATAGAAAATATGATTAAAGATTTTGAACAAAATTTTGATGTAAGAGATAAACAGGATGCTTTGGCAATGTGTGCCCTAAAATTGGGAACCAACGCAGAAGTAGTGGCTCTGAATCATGATAAAAATATAAAATCAACCAACGAAAGATTAGCAGAAATTAATCGGTCATTGGACGATATAGGAAAATAGATTTTTTTTTCCAAAAAGACTGCCTACAGTAATTCTAACACATTAAGGTAAACTCAACGCTAAACAATTTAATGTTCGAAAGTCTTTTCAATGGCGTGCTGCATTACGCAGATTACAGAGAGAAGAAATCAGATCAAATCGTGAAGATTAGGAGTTTACTCTAAATCACTGGATTGCTGTGGGTTTTTTATTTTAAATTAACAAGACAATTAAAACTCAATATATATGACAACAACCGCTATTATTATAGGCGTTATTTGCTTAGTAATCGGTGCAGTAGCAGGAATGTTTTTCTCTAAAAGCTCCCTGAATACCAAGGCAAAATTTATTATAGACGATGCAAAGAAAAATGCAGATAATTTAATAGAAAAAGCTAATGTACAAGCTGAATCCATAAAAAAAGAAAAGAATCTTCAGGCTAAAGAAAAATTCTTAGAACTAAAGTCACAGCACGATGCAGATATTCAGGCACGCGAAAAGAAAATGCAAGATGCTGAAAAAAGAACAAAAGACAAAGAAAATAAGCTGAATGACGAGCTTAGCAAAGCAGGGAAATTAGAAAAAGATCTTGACAAACAGATTGCTGATTATGCTAAGAAAAACGAAATTTTAGAGAAAAAACAACACGATCTGGATCAGGCAACTGCCAAGAAAGTTGAAATGCTTGAGAAAATTTCAAATTATACTGCAGAAGAAGCGAAAGCAGAATTGGTAGAAACCATGAGAGCAGAAGCTAAAACCAGAGCTCAGGCGCACGTTCAGAGCATTATGGAAGAAGCTCAGTTGAATGCGAAAAGTGAAGCAAGAAAAATCGTTATTCAGACTATTCAGAGAATTGGTACAGAACAGGCGATTGAAAATTCAGTTTCTGTATTTAATATTGAATCTGATGAAGTAAAAGGTAGAATTATTGGTAGAGAAGGTAGAAATATCCGTGCTTTAGAAGCGGTTACAGGTGTAGAAATCATCGTTGATGATACTCCGGAAGCTATTCTTCTTTCATGCTTTGATCCGGTAAGAAGAGAGATCGCAAGATTATCACTTCACAGATTGGTTACAGACGGTAGAATTCACCCTGCAAGAATCGAAGAAGTTGTAGAAAAGACAAGAAAACAAATCGAAGAAGAAATTATTGAAGTTGGTAAAAGAACCATTATCGATTTAGGAATTCACGGTTTGCATCCTGAATTGGTGAAAATCGTTGGTAGAATGAAATACCGTTCTTCATACGGACAAAACCTTCTACAGCACTCAAGAGAAGTAGCCAACATCGCTGCAACAATGGCTGCAGAATTAGGGTTAAACGTAAAATTAGCAAAAAGAGCAGGTCTTTTACACGATATTGGTAAAGTTCCTGAGCAGGAATCTGAACTTCCACACGCACTTTTAGGAATGCAATGGGCAGAAAAATATGGTGAAAATGCAGAAGTAATCAATGCCATCGGAGCTCACCACGACGAAGTAGAAATGACTTCTTTATTGTCTCCAATTATTCAGGTTGCCGATGCAATTTCAGGAGCAAGACCGGGAGCAAGAAGACAGGTTTTAGAATCTTATATTCAAAGACTAAAGGATCTTGAAGCTGCAGCATTAAGCTTTGAAGGTGTTTCTTCAGCTTACGCAATTCAGGCGGGTAGAGAACTGAGAGTTATGGTAGAAAGTGGTAAAGTAAACGACGAAATGTCTTCTCAGCTTTCTTACGATATTTCAGAGAAAATTCAGAATGAATTGACTTATCCAGGACAAGTAAAAGTAACGGTAATCAGAGAAACAAGAACGGTAAATATCGCAAGATAATTAAAGTTTAATACAAGAATATACATAGAAACCTTTCATTTAATTGAAAGGTTTTTTTTATGAAAATTTTTGAAGATTAAATATTATTTTTATGGATGTTTCGTATTAAATTGAATTATGTGTAATAATTTGATAATATTAATTTGTTGTTGGTGATTTATTTCTAAATAATGCTTACATTTGGTACTCAAACTATATTGTTAAACTAAAAACTAATCACATGACAAACATTTTGAAAAACGCTAAAAAATTAAAGCAAGCAGATCTTAAAAACATCGTAGGAGGAGTAAGCGGAAACCCCGATTTATCTCTTTGTGGATGCGATTGTGCAGGAGCCGTTACAGGTCCTTTCTATTGTGTACAGTATATCGCTTGTCCGCAAGTATATACTTGCAAAGATGTATACTAGATCTTGACGTTAAAAAATATGAATCTGTCTCAGTTTTGAGGCAGATTTTTTTATGTTTCAATGTCATATTCATTCTTTCTATACTTTTTAAAGTTGATTTTATTGTAAATGCTACAAGGGAATTTAACTTCAAAATTGAATTATGTGTAATGATTTGATAATATTTATCATTTATTTGCGTTCTATTTGTAAATAATATTTAAATTTGATCATCAAACTATATTAATTAAAAAAACAAATCACATGACAAACATTTTAAAAAACGCTAAAAAATTAAAGCAGGCTGACCTTAAAAACATCGTAGGAGGAATTAAAGTTGGAAATCCAGATTTATCTCTTTGTGGATGCAGTTGCACAGGAGCCGTTACCGGACCTTCATATTGTACTCAGTATATGGGTTGTCCGCAAGTTTATAATTGCAAAGACTAAAATAATAAAACCCTTCCAAATTATCTTTGGAAGGGTTTTTACTTTAAACAATAAATCTTTACAAAAAAGGTTTCATTTCATCTTCAATCTGAGTTCTTAGCTCCATTAGACGTTTTGCATATTTCTCCTGTTGTTTTTCTTCTTCAGTTTCAGGAATCCATTTCGGAACTGGAAGTTTCTTTCCATTTTCATCTACGGCTACAAATACAATGATGCAGTGCGTTTTCTTATCAAAAGTAGGCTGCTTCAAATTTCTTGAAAAAACATTGATCGCAATATGCATACTCGAAGAACCAGTATAAATTACCTGTGCTTCTACTTTTACAATTTCACCGATCTTAATAGGTTCGTAGAAACGAATTCCTCCAACGTAGACTGTTACAGAATAATTTCCACTCCATGTGGTTGCACAGGCGTAACCAGCTTGGTCGATCCACTTCATTACACTTCCGCCGTGTACGTTTCCACCATAATTTACATCTGAAGGCTCAGAGATAAACTGAAAAGTAACAGGTTTGTTATCCATTTTTTTTAATTTTAATAAAGGTATTTAATAATTTTCAGAATTTTATATTTAGCCTTACTTTTGGGGAAAATTTAATTTATGAAGAAAGTTTTTCATCTTAATACTTGTGATACCTGCAGAAAGATTTTAGCACAGTTTGATCTTTCAGACTGGGAAAAAAGAGAAATAAGAAAAGAACCGATCAACAAAGAAGAATTGGCTGAAATGTACGAGCATACAAAGTCTTACGAAGCATTATTCAGCAAGAAATCTACTCAGATCAAATTGAGAGGACTGGATGTAAAATCTTTAACAGAAAAGGATTTTAAAGAACTTATTTTAGATCATTATACTTTTTTAAAGCGTCCTGTTTTTATTACTGATAAAGAAATTTTTGTTGGAAATGATAAGAAAAATGTAGAAGCTTTGAAGATATTTTTTGGAGTGGAGTAAGTCTGCCACGAATTCACTAATTTTAAATATCTTTTTGAAAATATACCCAAACCTCACAGGTTTTAAAAACCTGTGAGGTTTTTTTGTGTGCTTAATCGAAAATGATTTTTAGAATTTTAACAGCTTGTTTGGAACAAAAGTAAAAGTTGTTTGGTTTCAAACAAACTGCGGGAAATAAAATAAAGTTGACGGAAGTCTCAAACAGATTGTGGGAAACAAAATGCAATCGTAGAAAGTTCCAAACAAACTGTGCGAAACAAAACACAGTTGACGGAAGTCTCAAACAGATTACGGGAAAGAAAATGCGGTCGCAGGAAGTTTCAAACAACTTGCGGGAAATAAGATGCAGTAGACGAAATCTTAACAGGTGCGTTGTGAATCTTGTGAAAAATATTTGTGAACTTAGTGTTTAGATTTATTAACCACAAGGTTCACTAAGAGCATCACAAAAGACACAATTGTAAAAAAGAACCGCTTCATCAAAATGATAAAGCGGTTTTATATTTAATTAAAAATATCAGCTTAAACGAATGGCATTTTTACCACTTTTGCAGGGATATTTTTATTTCTTACCTGAATAAAGATCTCAGTTCCTAATTTGAAATGAGGCTTATCTACATAAGCGATCCCCAAACCGATTTTTTTCATTGGCGACTGCGTTCCTGAGGTAACTTTCCCGATTACATTTCCTTCAGCGTCCACTACAGGATAATCGTGTCTTGGAACACCTTTGTCTGTCAATTCGAAACCAACCAATTTTCTCGAAACACCTACTTCTTTCTGTTTTGCAAAAATATCTTTCGACACAAAGTCTTTATCAAACTTTGTAATCCAGCCTAATCCGGCTTCAATAGGAGACGTTGTATCGTCAATATCCATTCCGTAAAGACAGAATCCTTTTTCTAATCTTAAAGTGTCTCTTGCAGCCAACCCACAAGGGATAATTCCTTCTTCAGCTCCGGCTTCAATAATAGCATCCCACAATTTTTCTGCAGACTCGTTGTTGAAATAGATTTCAAAACCACCGCTTCCTGTATAACCCGTGTTTGAAATGATCACGTCGTTTACTCCTGCAACAGTTCCAACAGTGAAATTGTAATAAGGAATTTCAGAAAGGTTAGTTTCTGTTAATTTCTGAAGAATTTCAGTCGCTTTCGGTCCCTGAACTGCCAATAAAGACATTTCGTCTGAAGCGTTGGTTAATTTTGCTCCGAAACTGTTGTATTTTGAAATATGATCCCAGTCTTTATCAATATTTGAAGCATTTACAACCACAAAATATTTTTGATCTGCCATTTTATAAACGATAAGATCATCTACAATTCCTCCGTTTTCGTTCGGAAGACAAGAGTACTGAGCTTTTCCGTTTTCTAAAACATCAACATTGTTTGTCGTTACAAACTGCAAAAGATCTTTTGCACCTTCACCTTCAACGAAAAACTGTCCCATGTGAGATACGTCAAACAATCCTGCTTTTTCTCTTACTGCAAAGTGTTCTTCCGTTACTCCGGAATATTGTACAGGCATATCAAATCCTGCAAAAGGTACCATTTTCGCTCCCAAAGAAACGTGTTTGTCGTACAATGCTGTTTTTTTCATTTTTATCTTATTATATATTTTAATTAAATAGCAGATGATAATTTTAGTTTGAAATGTTATTCTATCAACCGTAAACTAAAAACAATCAACAATATGTTTTCTATTTTTTTATTTTAAAACTTTCAAAAGTCTCGTTAAAAACTTTCATATAATTTCCGTTCCAGTGTTTTTGTTGGCAATTGATGCTTACCAAAAACATACTTTTATCTTTCTGATATAATTTTGTAATCCAGAACAGCTTTTCTTTTTCATCAAAATATTCATACTGATATTCTGAATATCCTTTTTTACTTCCCGTATTTTTTACTTTCTTTTCGTCATCCGGAGAGTTGTACAAAGCAAGGATGAATTTTTTCACTTCTGCTTTTGGCAAATCCAGATTATGATATTCTGAAATGGTAACTGCGCCAATTTCATTGGTGGGGAAAATGTTTACAATTCCTTCATCATTTGTTGCTTTCCATGTATCGGGTATTGTGATCGAATAGTTTTCACTTTCATAAAGCTCAGTTCCCAGTTTCTGAGAAAACGAGTAAATGCTCAATAAAATAGCTGTGATTAATACAATTTTTTTCATCTGTGTGTTTTAAAAATGATGTTTATATTCTTCCAGAATAATTTTAAACCATTCTGTAAATTGTTCGGGATGTTCTGATATTTCTTTATCTAAATTTTCCAGTGTAATATAGCGAACTTCTTCCACTTCATCTTTATTCAGATTGAAATCAGAATTATAAGTTCCTGTAAAAACGTGATCGAGCTCGTGCTCCCAAAGTCCGCCTCCAACATCAGCTTTATAGATAAAATGAAATTTTTCTGAAAGTTCAGCTTCTATTCCGAGTTCTTCATTCAATCTTCTTTTTGCGCCTTCAAGATAGGTTTCTTCAATTCTGGGATGCGAGCAAACCGCATTGGTCCATTGGTGCGGAGAATGATATTTTTCTGCAGCGCGTTTCTGCAAAAGCATTTCGCCGTTTTCATTAAATAAAAAAACCGAAAAAGCACGATGAAGAAGCCCATTAATATGAGCCTGCTGTTTTTCCATCAAACCTAAAACTTTATCTTCCGGATTTACTAATACTACCAATTCTTCCATTCCTACAAATTTAAGTTTAAAACGTGATTTTGTAAAATAAATGTTTAGTTTTTTTAATTATTTATGAAATTTTAGCTTTTTTGAATGTGAAAAACATTCTCTATATTTATGAAAAATGCAATGAAATATTAAGTTTCGTTAATTTAAAAATTGATTTTGTGTTAAATTTTTAACATAAACTAAGATTAATGTATCTGTTTGGATGAGAAAGTGTAACTTTGCACTTTAAAATTTTTGAACGATGGAACTAGATTATATTGAGCATATCAGTCCGATTCTAAAAGACGGAATTAAAAATTATCTGATAGATATCGACGGAACAATTACAGACGATGTTCCAAACGAAGAGCCAGAAAGAATGGTAACCTGTGAGCCTTTTCCCGATGCGCTGGAAACCATTAACAAATGGTATGATGAAGGTCACCAAATTTGTTTTTTCACTTCAAGAACTGAAAATTTGAAACAAATTACAATAGATTGGTTAGATAAACATGGTTTCAAATATCACAGTGTTTTGTGTGGTAAACCAAGAGGAGGAAATTATCACTGGATTGATAATCACTTGGTAAGAGCTACAAGATACAAAGGTAAATTTACCGACTTGATTGAAAAGCAAGTGACCATAGAAGTTTTTAAAGAAGATTAAATCATAGAAAAGATTTAAAGATTAAACGAAAGGTGAAAACCAGAAATTCTTTTAATTTTTAAATCTTTTTACATTTTAAATAGATTATAAGTTAGTTATGAAAGTTTTAGCAAACGACGGTTTAGATCAGTCTGGGATTGATGCATTAACTGAAAAAGGCTTTGAGGTAATTACTACAAAAGTTCCGCAGGAGCTTCTTTTAGATTACATCAACGAGCACAAGATTCGTACAGTTTTAGTGAGAAGTGCGACACAGGTAAGAAAAGATATTATTGATAATTGTCCGTCACTGGAAATCATCGGTAGAGGTGGAGTAGGAATGGATAATATTGATGTAGATTATGCAAGAGAAAAAGGAATTCATGTGATCAACACGCCTTCTGCTTCTTCAGAATCGGTTGCTGAATTGGTTTTTGCCCATTTATTTTCAGGAGCTAGATTTTTGCAGGATTCCAACAGAAAAATGCCTTTGATTGGAGATACAGAATTTGCATCGCTAAAAAAAGCTTATGCTGCAGGTATTGAATTGAAAGGAAAAACCATCGGAATCGTTGGGATGGGAAGAATCGGTCAGGAAGTTGCTAAAATTGCTTTAGGTTTAGGGATGAGAGTAATTGCTGCTGATAATATGGTTGGGAAAGCAAGTATTAAAGTAACTTTCTACAACAATCAGTTCATCAATGTAGATATTGAAACTGAACCTTTGGAGCAAGTTTTAAGACATTCAGATTTTATTACGCTTCACGTTCCGGCTCAGAAAGAAGGTTATATGATCGGCAAATCTGAGTTTGAAATGATGAAAGATGGTGTTGCTATTGTTAACTGTTCAAGAGGTGGTGTGATTGATGAAACTGCTTTAATTGAAGCTTTAGATTCAGGAAAAGTAAGATTTGCAGGTCTTGATGTTTTTATTAATGAGCCGACTCCATCAAAAGAAATTATTACGCATTCTAAAATTTCTGTAACACCACATACAGGTGCTTCAACTTTGGAAGCTCAGGATAGAATCGGGCTTTCTTTGGCAGAGCAGATTACAAGTATTTTACAAATTCAGTAAAAATATTGTTTTATCGTTATAAAAATTCGCC
Source organism: Chryseobacterium sp. YIM B08800 (assembly GCF_026163565.1). Taxonomy (GTDB): domain Bacteria; phylum Bacteroidota; class Bacteroidia; order Flavobacteriales; family Weeksellaceae; genus Chryseobacterium. Next base: position 20,377 of record NZ_JAPDKN010000041.1, on the reverse strand, counting down.
GCAACTTTAGTTGCGGCGGATTTGTTTTTTTATGTAAAATTTTTATTATTTCTTTTTCAATTCGTCACGAATTTCAGAAAGTAATTGTTCTGTAGTTGTTGGTGCAGCTGGTTCTGCAGGAGTTTCAGCTTCAGTTTTTCTCATTCTGTTAATTGTTTTTACAAGCATGAAAACAACAAACGCAAGAAGTATAAAATTGATTGCTACTGTAATGAAATTTCCGTAGGCAAAAATTGCTGCATCCGGAGCAAGTTCTTTAGCTTTTGCAAGCGTTGATCCTGCAGGAATATTTTCAGAACCTTTTCCCATTGCGAAATAAATACTGCTAAAATCTGGTTTTCCCACGATTGCTGCAACGATAGGCATGATTAAATCATCGATCATACTCGTTACAATTTTTCCGAAAGCTCCACCGATGATTACACCCACCGCCAGATCAAAAGCGTTGCCTTTAATGGCAAATTCTTTAAATTCTTTAACAAATCCCATAATTTATATTTTTAGTTGTTTTACACAAAAGTATCATTTAAATATAATAAATCTTAGATGTTTTGGGTATTTTTTTTGCTTTAAATTATCAGAAACTATCATTAAATTGAAAAAAAACAAGCAAAATGAAAATTTTTACTGTAGAAAATATCAGATTGGCTGATCTTTATACCATTCAGAATGAGCCGATTTCGTCTGTTCAATTAATGGAAAGAGCTTCTTCACTTTGTGCAGAATGGATTTTTTCGAATTGTAAATATCATACAAAATTTGCAATATTTTGCGGAAACGGTAATAATGGCGGTGATGGTTTTGCCATTGCGAGAATGCTGTATTTGAAAGGTTTTGATATTGATGTATTTATCAATAAAGATCAGTTGAAATTTTCTGATGATGCTTTAATTAATTATAAAAGGCTGAAAGATATTTCCGGAATTTCGGTGAAAGATTTTCAAGAAGTTTCAACATACAATTTTGATGAAAAAACAGTAATCATCGATGCGCTTTTCGGAACCGGATTATCAAGAAAACTGGAAGGTATTTTTAAAACGGTGATTGAAGTTTTAAACTCCAAAAATAATCCTAAAATTTCGATTGATATTCCGTCAGGACTATTTGCAGATCAAATCAATGATGAAAATTCAATAATATTTAAAGCAGATTATACATTGACTTTTCAGTTCTGGAAAAAAACTTTTCTTCATCCTGAAATTGGAGTTTTTGCCGGAAAAGTTATTGTCTTAGATATCAATTTATCTCAGGAATTTATTGAAAATACTCCAACCAATGATTTTGTAATTGATGATGAAGTTATTCTAAATATTTTTAAATTAAGACAAGATTTCGCTCATAAAGGAACTTATGGAAAATCAATTATTGTTGGTGGAAGTTACGGGAAAATAGGAGCGGTAGTTTTGGCGACAAAATCGGCTTTAAAAACAGGTTCGGGTTTAACATTTGTTTTGGCTCCCAATTGTGGTTATGGAGTTCTGCAGACAAATGTTCCCGAAGCAATGTTTATTGAGGGCGGTGAGAAATTTATCAATCAAATTGAAGATGAGGAAAAGACTGTTTTTGGAATTGGTCCTGGTTTAGGTACAGGAAAAGAAACGGAAAAAGCTTTGCTGAAATTTCTTAAAAATTACCAAGCTCCTTTGATTTTGGATGCAGATGCTTTAAATATTATTTCTAAAGACAAGGTTTATTTAGAATTAATTCCTAAAAAATCAATTATAACGCCGCATCCGAAAGAATTTGAAAGACTTTTCGGAAAAACGGAAAACTCATTTGAAAGGTTAGATTTAGCCAGAACAAAAGCAAAAGAATTGGGGATTTATATCGTTTTAAAAGATCATCATACGCAAGTGGTAACTCCAGAAGGAAAAGTTTTCTACAATATCACCGGAAATTCGGGTTTGGCAAAAGGTGGAAGCGGAGATATTCTTACCGGAATTATTACTTCACTTTTAGCTCAAAAATATTCTGAACAGGAAGCTGCTATTTTAGGAGTCTGGCTTCATGGAAAAGCCGCTGATTTTGCTGCTGAAAAACATTCTAAAGAAGCTATGCAGCCTACAGATGTAATCGATGAGATTGGTAATGTCTTTCTTTATTTAAACAAAAAAGCCACAACTAAGTTGTGACTTTCAGATTTTTATGTGTTTTAAAAATTATTCAGGTTTAGCGTTTTCAGCTTCTGTAATTTTTAAATTTTTAGAATAGATCATAATGATGAACCCTGCAATCATAAATGGAATTGATAAAATTTGTCCGGTATTTAATCCTGCAAAAGAAATAAATTCGTCACCTTGAGGTTCTTTCAAAAATTCTACAAAGAATCTGATTGCCCACAAAATGATAAAGAATAAACCAAATAACCATCCTTGCTGATATTTTTTGTCAGTTTTTCTGTACAAAGTCCAAAGTAAAATAAACAATAAAACATAACCTACCGCTTCAAATAACTGAGTAGGATAACGCGGAATGGTTACACCATATTCACTGCTTTGTTGTGGAAAAAGAATGGCAAATGGTGAACTAGGATCAACTGGTTTACCAATGATTTCAGAATTGAAAAAATTCCCCATTCTAACAAAAGCTCCACCAATGGCAACTACAATTCCTAATCTGTCATAAACCCAAAACGGATTTTTCTTGATAATTTTAAATGAATAATAAAGCGTTGTTAAAATCACGGCAATTGTAGCTCCGTGACTTGCCAATCCGGAAAAACCGGTAAATTTTAAACCATTCTTTGTACTTATTGGTAAGAAAACACTCCAGAAATCTTCTTTGAATAATTCGGGCTGATAAAAAATAACGTGTCCCATTCTTGCTCCCAGAATTGTTCCGATTAATGTCCATGTAAAAATAGGTTCTACATATTTCAGGTTTACATTATCAGTTTGATACATTTTTGTCATCAAAACATATCCTATTCCGAATGCGAAAATAAACATCAAACTATAAAAGTGCAATGTAACAGGTCCCAATTGGATTCCGGGAGTGATATCCCAAATTTTAAACGGAGTTTCTAATGAAACAGTGTCACCTGAAGTTACCGGTTTTTTGGTTTTTAATGCATATTTGAGTGTTTCAATTTTATCTTCAGAGATGTTTGAGTTTTCTACAAGCTTAAAATCTTTATCAAAAAACTGATAGTTTGCGTTCTTGTAATTATTAATAAGAATTGCATTAGAATGATAAGGATCTGCTTCTACATTGGTTTTGGTGAAAATAACCAAAGTATTGTCATTGGTTACCACCTCAGCAAATTTATTGATATTTCTAAATTCTGTACTGGCATAAATTTTTACAGGTAACTCGGCAGAATTGATTTTTAATGTTCCGTCTGATAAGCTGTCTTGATGATTCTGTGCAAAAAAACATTGGGTAACCAATGCAAACAGCACAAAATAAATTCGGAAGAAAATATTACTCATTTTTATTTGTTTATTATTGAATATTTTATTTTTTTGGAGGAACAGGATCATAACCGCTTCCGCCCCAAGGATGACATTTTGAAATTCTTTTTACACCCAACCAAAATCCTTTAAAAATACCGTGAACTTGCAGAGATTCTACCATATAATGTGAACAGGTAGGCTCGTATCGGCAATTCTTGGGAAGTAAGGGCGAAATAAACCATTGGTAAAATTTGATGAGAATTACCAAAGGAGAAGTGATGATTTTGTTAAATGAAAGTTTCAAAACATTGCAAAAGTAGGGTAAAAAATTGAAATTTAGTTTAAATTTGTTTGAAGTTTCAGAGAGTAAACAAATGATTCGTCGGATCAATTGATAGCTTTATCAATTCTGTTTACTTTCGCCAAATATTTAAAATTCAAATAGATAAAATCTTGAATCACAACACTCCTTTAGCAGAAAGATTAAGACCAAAAACCTTAGATGAAGTTTTAGGGCAGGAGCATCTTACCGGTGAAAAAGGTACCATCCGGAAAATGCTGGAAAATGACACCTTAAATTCTCTTATCCTTTGGGGACCTCCGGGAACGGGGAAAACGACTTTGGCGGAAATTATTTCGGAAAAATCGGGTAGGAAGTTTTTTAAACTTTCTGCAGTTTCTTCTGGGGTAAAAGATGTGCGTGATGTGATTGAAGATGCCAAAAAGCAAAATCTTTTTTCGGGAAAATCACCCATTCTTTTTATTGATGAGATTCACCGTTTTAATAAATCTCAACAGGATTCTCTTCTTCATGCCGTAGAAAAAGGTTGGGTAGTTCTTATTGGCGCCACTACCGAAAATCCAAGTTTTGAAGTGGTATCTGCATTGCTTTCAAGAAGTCAGGTTTATATATTGAAAGCTTTAAGCCACGAAAAACTGGAAGAGCTTATTGATATTGCATCTGAAAGGTTTAATAAAGATGAAGGAACTGATTTTACAATTAAAGAAAAACAAGCTTTCATACAATATTCCGGAGGTGATGGCAGAAAGTTGATTAATTCTGTAGAACTGGTCTTGAATCAGTTTAAAAATTCTGATACTAAAGAAATTTCAAACGATGATGTGATGTCGGTTCTTCAGGAAACGATGGCGCTTTATGATAAAAATGGCGAACAACATTATGATATTATTTCGGCTTTCATAAAATCGATGCGTGGAAGCGATCCAAACGGCGTAGTTTATTGGTTGGCAAGAATGATTGCAGGTGGTGAAGATATCAAGTTTATTGCACGACGAATGCTTATTCTTGCTTCTGAAGATATTGGTTTGGCCAATCCGAATGCTTTAGTTATTGCCAATAACTGTTTTCAGGCGATCAATGTTATTGGAAATCCTGAAGCAAGAATTTTACTGAGCGAAACGGCTATTTATCTTGCGGTTTCACCCAAAAGTAATTCTGCTTATATGGCAATTAATGATGCTTTGGCTTTTGTGAAGAAGACCGGAAATCTTCCTGTGCCTTTACATTTGAGAAACGCTCCGACAAAGCTGATGAAAGATTTAGATTATGGTAAAGAATATAAATATGCCCATTCTTTTGAAGGGAATTTTGTAGATCAGGATTTTCTGCCGGAGGAAATAAAAGATGCTAAGTTTTATGAACCCGGAAATAATGCCACCGAAAAGAAAATCTACGACGAGCTTAAGAAAAAATGGACTAACAAATATTAATCACAAAAAAACGGATGTTCAAAAGAGCATCCGTTTTTTTTAAATCTTATTTTTTATTTCCTTGTTGTAGTAATGAATAGAGATTTTACACCGTTGTAGTCTTTAACGTCTACTACTTGTGCAATTTCTGCAAATATTCTCATTGCGGTATCCTTAAACTCATATCCTTCGATGATAACAGGAGTATTTTTAGGAAGATTGTTTTGTTCATTAAGCTGTGCCAAACTTATATTGTCTAAAATACCTGCATCATTTTTAAGCTTAACCTCGGTAAGACCTTGATCTGCAATAAAGCTGAATTTTTTAAGTTTTTGAGGTAAATTGGCACTCTTGTATGCCTGTGTACTTTTTATATATTGTTTTTGGTTTTCAAACAATGTTGTTGTACCCACCATGTCTTCTAAAACAGCAAATTTTACTTTTGTATTTTTCTGAGCAAATAGTGTGGCAGAAGCAAAGATGAAAAGGGAATATAGGACTTTTTTCATAATTAATAATATAAACGTTAAAAACGTGATAAATATACTTACTTTTTGTAAAATATCAAGTAAAATTTTAGATTAATTGTAAAATGTTGATGAATCATAGTTTATTAAAGATTTTAAATATCCTTATCGATAGAATTCTCACTATTTTCAACTAAATTTTTAAGCATGTTTTTAAATTTTTGAAACATAAATGAGCTTAACAACAAAATAATACCTAAAATAATAAAAGCGATAATTCTAGAAACGTTATCCATTTGCCAAACATCATAGAGATATAATTTAAGAATGGTAATCCCAAGTAGACCAAAACCAATTTTATTGAGTTCTGTAATATTCTTCTTTAGACCTGCAAAAATAAATCCGCATGATAAAACTGCCCAAATAATAGGAAGATACAGAATACTGAAATGCTCTTGCAGCTGCATGATATTTTGAGAAGTCGTATTGTTTGAGAAAATATAAATTCGATAGAGCTCAAAACTTACAGAAAGGGTGCAAACTAATGAAACAAGTAAATAACCGGCTTTTTGCTTTAGAAACTCTGATTGTGGAATCAGTTTTATAATTAAATATAAAAGCGGCGCCAAATAAATCAAATGAATCCAATAGAAACTTAATCTAATTTCCTTTGCTATTACTGCGTTTACAATTTGTGAATTTGTAATGTGCGCAATAAATAAAAACAACAAGCCATAAATCAACAGGTTTTCTAAGTCTTCTGAAATGCTTAAGCTTTTCTTTAGTATGAGTAATAAACTTGTAAAAACAAAGCTGTATAAAAAGCTGTACGTAATGATAACAACAAAATTTTGAGAAGAAAGCTGATAAATCAATTCAAATAAAATAGAAAAGTAAATCGCTCCAAAGCATAAAACTTTAAAGGCGCTTTCAAAAAACTCGGTATCATTTTTTTCTTTAGATTCTTTCTTCAGCAAAATTAAATTGAAAAAACAACTTGCAATAACCACCAAACTCGTTAGAAAAACAGGATTGAAAATTAAAGTCAAATGTCTTTCATTATTTATATACTCAGTCCAGGTTATCATTTGAGACAAAATAACCAACGGAAAAAGCAGATAGAAAAATATTTTGAAAATACTGTGATCGGTTTTTTTCCATATATATAATAAAAGAGAAGCTTCAATTGCCCAAACACTCGTGATAAGATGGGTTTTAAATTGTAATGCAACAGCCAAAGTCAAAAGACTGATTCCGATTCCTGCAAAAACGGAATAATTTCTTTTAAACTTTTTATTCTGATATTCTCTGAACGCAAAAAAGATATTGATGAGCGCAAAGCTGAGCGGGAAAACACTTAAAGGTTCATATTTTAAAATAGAAAAGATATAAACCAATCCGATAATGCTTGAAAAATTAATCAGAACCAACATTAAAATATCAAGCTTAGAAAGCTGGCTGATTTTAAAATAGTTCTGAAGTGCAAAAGCGTAAAATATAATATAAGTAACAATGTAAAATAAAATACTTGTAAGATCGGTTTTTTCGATGGTCCAGAAATAAAGGTAGATTGCCGTGAAAATAAAAGCGATCCAGCCTACACTTTTCCAGTTTTTCAAATAAACGGTAATCAGCATTCCGATATTTAAAAGAGATAAATAAGTAAAAAGGAAAATATAATTGCTTTGCCCTGTACTGATCATCAACGGTGCCAGAAAACCTCCGAACAAAGAGAAAATAATCAGTGTCTCACTGTTATAACGATAAGAAAGGAAAATCGAAAGCAGAGTAATCGCACAAGTAATTACAAATGCCGTATTCTGCGTAAACAAATGATATTCTCTGAATGCAATCGTTGTGGTAAAATAAAGCACAGCAATTCCGCCGCCCATAATAATGGATGAGAAAATAGTGTAATTTTTCCTGATAAAATGAGCGGTGATGATAAGAATAAACCCTGCCAGAAAACCAATGCCTATTCTTGCGCTTTCGCCAATCCAGTTTTTATCGATGGCATACTTTACAAAATACCCGATTCCTAAAACCAATGTAAAGATTCCGATAATTGTAAGAACATTCTGCTTAATAAAATCAAAAAGAGGAGTCAGCCAGTCTTTTTCAGGTTCTGAATCTCCTTCAATGATTTCAGGAATTGCTTTTTGTTCAAGATCAATTTTATCAGTCGGTAAAGTTTCAGCCCTGATTGTTTCCTGGGGAATTTCTAAAAGTTGCTCAGTTGTTATTTTGTCTTTCGATAAATCATTTATCTTCTGTTCCAGAATTTGAATCTTTCTGTTCAGCTTTTGATAAACTAAAATAACTATTACAATTAATATTATGATAAGTGCATAAATCATTGGCTTGATTTACTACCAAATATAGTGATTTGAAAATTTAGTCGTTTAAAAACCTTAAATCATATTTAATGATTTTCTTCTTTCCAGTTTTCTTCAATTAATTTCATTAAAAAATCCGGACATTTTATGACTTTATTGGTTTCAGCATTCAAAAAAAATAGAGTAGTGGAAGCTTCTGTGATTTTAGTACCTTCTTCGTTGTAAATTTCATATTCAAATTCAATTCTTACTCCCGGAATTTTTCTCATAAAAGTGTGAATTTCTAATTTTTGATCGTATAGTGCTGGTTTTAAATACTTAATTTTATAATCAGAAACCGGAAGCCAAATTCCTTGCTTTTCTATCTCGTCATAAGAGATGCCGATGCTTCGAAAAAGTTCCACGCGACCTAATTCAAAATAGGTTGCATAATTGCCGTAATAGACGTATTTCATGGGGTCTGTTTCTGCGTAACGTACTCGTAATGAGTGTGTTGAGTGTATCATTTTTATCTCTTAATTATACATACAAATATATTTTTAAATAATCAATATGCGAAATATTTTTTTTTGAAAATAAAAAATGAGACCTTTGTCTTCCTCGTAAAAACGACTAACCAAAGAATTAATCAGGGCATAAAAATGGATGAAAATTTAATGATGATTTGGCAGAAGTGCCTTCAGTTTATGCGTGATAATCTTAACGCAGCTGAAGATAATTCTGATCTTAAAAAACTTGAAAAATCTTTCGATTTACTATTCGACAAAGTACAACCAATTTCGTTGGTTGAGAACAATCTTACGTTGATGGTTCCGAGTGATTTTTACAAAGAATATATTGAAGATAACTATCTGTCATTGCTTTCTGCTGCTCTAAAGAAAAATATCGGTAAAGGAGTAAAACTTTGGTATTCGGTAATGGAAAATAAACCAAGCGGTTTAGAAAGACCGGTTACCATGAATATGAAAGGGAAGTCTGTTTCCACTCCGAAAGTTCAGGAAACCATGCCTCAAGGATTTTCCGGAAATATTGTGAATCCTTTTGTAGTTCCGGGAATTAGAAAAGTAAATATTGATTCTAACCTTAAAGCAGATTTTTCTTTTGATAACTATGTAGAAGGTGAAAGCAACAAGTTTGCTTCTACCGTTGCAAGATCAATCGCAAAAAGACCAGGAGCAACTGCTTTTAACCCTTTATTTTTATATGGAGGTTATGGTGTTGGTAAAACGCACTTAGGTCAGGCTGTAGGTTTGGAGGTGAAAAGTCAGTTTCCGGATAAAGTAGTTCTTTATTTATCATCTGAAAAATTTATTCAGCAATTTATTTCGGCTGCTAAAGCTCATAAACAGACAGAATTTGCCAATTTTTATCAAATGGTAGACGTTCTGATTATTGATGATATTCAGTTCTTGTCAGGTAAATCTGCAACTCAGGACAGTTTCTTCCATATTTTTGATTATTTGCATCAAAATGGAAAACAGATTATCCTTACTTCAGATAAGGCTCCGGTTGATATTATGGATATTCAGGACAGGATTGTTTCCCGTTTCAAATGGGGACTTTCTGCAGAGATCAAATCTCCGGATTTAAATACACGTAAACAGATTATTCAGGCTAAATTAAGCAGAGACGGTATCGTTCTTACCGAAGATATGCTTGATTTCCTTGCTGCAGAAGCGAAAACCAATGTAAGAGAATTGATCGGAATTATTAATTCTGTAATCGCTTATTCTACGATTTATAAATCAGATTTAAGCTTAGAATTATTAAAAGAAACGATTAATAAGATTGCGGCTAACCAGAAAAAAGTGATTAATATTCCTTATATTCAGGATGTAGTTTGCGATTATTTCGGGATTAAAAAAGAGCAGCTTTTATCTAAAACAAGAAAAAGAGAAATTGCCCTTCCTAGACAATTGGCGATGTATTTTTCAAAAGAATATACCAATGCTACTTTTAGTAAAATTGGTGAAGAAATGGGAGGTAAAGATCATTCAACAGTAATGTACGCTTGCGATACCATAAAAGACGTTTCTAAAATTGATAAAGAAATTAAGAAATACGTAAAAGACTTAACAGAAAAAATCAAAAATTAATTCTGTACAAAATATTTATAGAAAGGAGAATAGGCTTATTCTCCTTTTTTATTTAGCTTTGTTTGAAGAAAATTTTATTAATTAAATTGTAAATGATATTGAAATGAAAATTTTAATGGTCTGTCTCGGAAATATTTGCAGAAGTCCTTTAGCAGAAGGAATTATGAGATCAAAACTTCCTGAAGATTTTATAGTAGATTCTGCCGGAACAATCGATATGCATCAGGGAAGCAATCCTGATAGAAGATCGGTAAAAACCGCTGCCAAATACGGAATTGATATTTCAAAACAACTTTCCCGACCGATTACTACAGAAGATCTAAATCACTTTGATAAAATTTACTGTATGGATTTGAATAATTTGAAAAATGTAATTTCTTTAGCTCAAAACGAAGAGCAGCGAAGCAAAATTTCATTATTGATGGAAGCCGCAGATCTTAATCATGCTTCAGGAGAAGTTCCCGATCCTTATTGGGACGGAATCGATGGTTTTGAAAAAGTCTATCATCAATTAGATGAAGCCTGCGAAAAAATCGCTGAAAAACTTCTCATTTCAAAAACTCAAAACTCATAATTCACAACTCATAACTTACCAAAAATGCTTTTTCTACTTCCCGCTTATCTTTCAGAAAATACTTCAATCAGCCATTTTTCGCCTGTTATAAAAGATTATATTATGCAGACGGATTATTTTTTTGTTGAAAACGAAAAAACAGCCAGAAAAGTCGTAAAGTTCTTTGCGCCGGAAAAAAAACAGTCAGATCTTAAGCTTTTTTTGTTAGATAAATATACTGAAAACGCAGATATTAAAGAAGCGCAGGATAGAATGCTCAACGGACAGGATTTTGGACTGCTTTCTGAAGCCGGACTTCCGTGTATTGCTGATCCAGGAAATTTAATTGTAAAATGGTGTCACGAAAAAAACATCAGAGTTATTCCAATTTCAGGACCTTCTTCGATTATTTTAGCGTTAATTTCAAGCGGTTTTAACGGACAGGAATTTACTTTTAACGGATATTTACCAATCGATAAAAGCGAAAAGAAAAAGCAGATCATGCATTTGGAATCGATGGTTCAGAAAACAGGATATTCTCAGATTTTCATGGAAACACCTTATCGAAATAATGTGCTTTTCGAAGATTTAACCAAATTTTTATCGCCTAATACAAAACTTTGTATTGCTGCAAACATCAATGATCCTGAGCATGAGTTCATCAAAACAAAAACCATTAAAGACTGGCAAAAACAAAAACCGGAACTACATAAAATTCCAGCTGTTTTTGTCTTAGGAAAATAATGTCATTGCGAACCGAAAGTGAAGCAATCTTCAATAAAGTAATGTCAAAATAAAAATCCGAATATTATTTGATGTTCGGATTTTTCATTTTTTTGCTATAATTATGTGATAAATACAATTAAGATTAATTTTAAAAACTATGCTTAAAATCTAGAATTACTTTTATATTTTTATTGAATGAAAAAAAGTCTTTTAGCATTTGCATTTTCACCATTCTTAATTTTTGCCCAGGAAAGCCCGAAATTATCGGATGAAATGGCGATAAAGTTATCGGAAAAACCGCTTCATTGTATCAATCAGGAGTATCCGAACAAAACAGCACACATTATTAATAATGCGAATGAAGTAACTTTGAGCCCGAAAGATCTTCATCCAAGTTTTTATGGGTGTTTTGATTGGCACAGCTCAGTTCATGGTCATTGGATGTTGGTTCGACTACTAAAAACAAAACCGAACTTATCAGTTGCTGAAGACATTGAAAAAATTCTCGACAATTCATTTACAAAAGAAAATCTACAAACTGAAGCTGATTATTTTACGAAATATCAGTTAACAACCACTTTCGAAAGAACTTATGGTTGGGCGTGGTTATTAAAGTTAGATGAAGAATTAACGACATGGAATCACCCGAAAGCAAAAATCTGGCATCAGAATCTAAAACCTTTGACAGACAAAATTTTGAATTCATGGAAAACTTATCTTCCGAAACAAACGTATCCCAACAGAACGGGAGTTCATCCAAACACAGCGTTTGCAATGGTTTTTGCATTAGATTGGGCAAGAGCAACAGGCGACAAGACTTTTGAGAATGAACTGATTGAAAAGGCAAAATATTTCTATCTAAATAATACTAAAACTCCTGCATATCTAGAACCCGATGGCTCCGATTTTTTCTCGCCAAGTTTGGAAATTGCAGATTTGATGAGAAGAATTCTTCCTCAGAAAGAGTTTGTAAAATGGCTTGACCAATTTTATGAGAAAAGAAGTATCGAAAATATCGAGAAAATTCCTGTAGTAAGTGATTTGAGTGATTATCAAACCGTACATTTAGTTGGATTATCTTTTACAAAAGCCTGGTGTATGAAAGGAATTGCTAAGTCTCTTCCCGATAATCATCCGTTGAAAAAACAATTTCAAAAAACAGCAAATATCTTTTTAAACAACGGGCTTCCACTTTTATTTCAAGGAAATTATGGTGGAGATCATTGGTTGGCAAGTTTTGCGGTGTATGCTTTGGAAGATTAAATTTAAATGGATAAAATGAATGCTTTAGAAAAGTTCGGAGTTGATGTTTTTACGCAACATAATATTTTCGAAAGAATATCTGTGGATAAGCCTTTCCGTCCGGATAATCCTGCTTTTATCTTTATTAAAAGCGGTTCTATAAAGCTTCGTCAGCATTTCAATGATCTTGAGCTTACTGCAAATACGTTTATGGTGACAGATCCGCAAACGGTTTATGAGATGATTTCTGTAAGTGATGATTTTCAGTCGAGAATGGTTTCTTATAAACGTGAATTTATTTCTGCTTTATCTTTGAAATTCAATAGGTTAATCACTTATCGGTATTTCCGTCAGCAAATGAATGTGGGAGTTCCTTTTTCTAAAGATGATTTAGATTTAATTTGGAAAAGTGTTAATTTTTTAAAATCTATTTTAGATTCTGAAACCGAAATGACTTACAAAAAAGAGATTGTAGAGCATCTTTTTTCAGTTTTTTGCTATCAGATTGCTGGAATCATTTCTAATGAAGACAACAGCGCAATGAATCAGATGTCGAGACAGGAAGAAATTGTTTTTGTTTTCCTAAATGATTTGTCGTCTCATCATTTGAATAACAGAACGGTGGAGTTTTATGCCGAGCGGCAGTCGATTACAACCAGACATCTTTCATCAGTAGTAAAATCGGTGACAGGAAGGTCAGCAAGCCAAATCATTTCTTCTATAGTTATCAATGAAGCAAAAGTGTATTTGAACTCTTCTAAAATGCCTGTTTCAGAGATTTCTACAATTCTTGGTTTTAGTGACCAATATTCATTTTCACACTTTTTTAAGAAACATTTAGAGCTGAGCCCGAGTCAGTACAGACAACAATATCAATAACCGAATCCTACATTTGAACATCTTTTTCCAAAATTCAAACATTTGTTTGAATCTATGCTTCGCCTAACTTTGCATCTGTAAAGCAAGGTAAAATGGTAAAAAACATAAAAACAGCTCTATCAGTTTTGATAGGTCTTTTTCCTGCGCTGTTTTTTTCACAAGACATAAAACAGATGACAGTGGATGAAGTTGCCCAATTGGCAATTCAAAATCATCAGCAACTTAAAGTTTCAGCTCAGAATATCGATATTGCCAAACAGCAGAAAGATATTACAAAGCTTCAGAAGCTTCCTACGATCACAGCTTCAACAAGCCAATTCTATTTGGGAAATGTAATGGCAATCGACAAAGATTTTTCCAATTCAACGACGATTCCGATGCCGCATTACGGAAGTTCGTATGGTGTTCAGGCGACTCAACTCATTTTCAAAGGAGGTTTGGTGAATAAATCTATCGAATTGGCAGGACTTCGCGAACAGCTTTCAGAATTAGATTTTGAAAGTAGAAAACAGGATATCAAGTTTTTGGTGATTTCTAATTATTTAGATATTTATAAAATTTTAAATCAGGAAGTTGTTATTCAAAACAATAAAAAGCTGGCTCAGGAAAGGCTGAAAAATATTCAAAAATTTTACCAGCAAGGAATGGTTACCAGAAACGAAGTGATTCGTGGTGAATTGGCGATTAAAAATTTAGACCAGGGAATGTTAACCTTAGTCAACAATAGAAAAATTCTCAATTATAATCTGAATATCGCTTTAGGATTAAATTCCGAAACTCAGATAATTCCTGTAGAAAATTTAGGCAATAAAGAAACCGGAATCGGGATGGATTATTATCTGAATTTAGCTCACGATAGCAATCAACAAATGAAATCTGCAAAAACCAATATTGCTGTTGCCGATAAAAACATAGAAGTTATTAAAACTGATAAAATGCCGACACTTTCAGGTTTTGGAGGATATTCTTTACAACGACCAATTACCACAAGAAACCCTGTTTTGGATATGTATTCGAGCGGTTGGCAAGGCGGTGTTTCTTTGAGTTATAATATTGATAATTTATATAAAACCAAAGAAAGAGTGAAGCTTGGTGAGCTACAGAAAAACCAGGCCAATGATGCAATGACTTTGGTGCAACAGAATCTTGATATGGCTGTGAATGCAGCGTACACAAAATATCAGGAAGCGATCCAGCAAACTGCAATTTTGAATGATGCTAAAAGTTTAGCTGAAGAAAACTATAAAATCACAGAAGCTAAATATCTTAATCAATTGGCTGTGCAAGCTGAGATGATTGATGCACAACTTCAAAAACTACAGTCGGAACTAGATTTGGCGAATGCCGAAATCAATGTTCTATATCAATATTATAATCTGCTGAAATCAACAGGAACGCTTTAGCAATTTTTAATTATAGAAAAATTTAAACGCAAAGTTTAAGATTCATGAAAATAAATAAAGTGGGCAAAGATGAATTAACAAGTTGGTTTTATAAAGCTCCTGTATAAGCTTTGCGAAGCAAATTTATTTGCCTTTGCAGACTTAAAAATCTAATGTCTCAGAATAAAATCTTTGCGTTTAAAAAATCAAAACGGAAATCTTTTAAGTGAAACGCCTTTGTGAAACTTAAAAAGCAATTAATAGTAAAAACTCTGTGAACTTTGTGTTCAAAAACATACATCAAAACAATGGAAAACAAGGAACAAAATACTCAAGATACACAACCTGCGGTTTCAAGCGCAGAAGCTAAGAAAAAGCAAAATAAAAAGAATAAAATAAGAGCTATCCTTTCAAATATCATCGTTTTTCTGGTGATTGGTTTGGGCTTATTCTGGCTAATTCGTCAATATTTTCACATTGGTGATAAAACGTATACCGAAGCAGCTCAAGTGGAGGAATTTATTAATCCGATCAATACAAGAGTTTCGGCTTATATCAATGAAATTAGATTTATCGAACATCAAACGGTAAAAAAAGGAGATACTTTGGTGATTTTAGACAAGAGGGAAATTCTTACTCAATTGGGTCAGGCTGAAGCGGCTTATCAAAATGCTTTAGCACAAAGATCAGCAACAAGTTCATCGGTAAACACGGTTTCTAATAACGTAAGTGTTATGGAATCTAATATTGCAGGAGCAAAAGCCAGACTTTGGAATGCTGAACAGAATTTAAACCGATACAAAAATCTTTTAGCTTCTGAAGCAGTTACGAAACAGCAATACGACCAGGTGAAAACAGAGTACGATGCTCAAAAAGCGGCATACGAAACCTTGGTTAATCAGAAGCAGACGGCCAATCTTTCTACAACTGAAGTAAAAAGCAAATTAGGAATTAACGATGCGGAAATCAAAAGAACAAAATCTGCATTGGAAATGGCGAAAATCAATCTTTCATATACTGTGATTACCGCACCTTACGACGGAGTAATGGGAAGAAGATTGATCGCTGAAGGACAACTGATCCAGCCGGGTCAACAAGTAGGAACTATCGTTTTGAATGATCAAAAATGGGTAACCGCAAACTTTTTAGAAAGCCAAATGCCCAATATTAAGATCGGACAAAAAATGAAAATGACAGCCGATGCTTTAGGTAAAAAAGAATTTGAAGGTACAGTAACGGCGGTCTCTGCAGCAACAGGTTCTAGATATTCAAGTGTTCCGACAGATAACTCTACCGGTAACTTTATAAAAGTACAGCAGAGAATTCCAGTAAGAATTGAGTTTACAGCCTCCAACAAAAAGGAAGATATCGCTAAACTTAGCGCAGGGATGAATATGAATGTTTCAGTTAATTAAAATTAACGACTAAAAGATTTCAGATATCAGATTCCAGACCTGGTGTATGAAAAAATGAAGAATGCTGGAAATCTGATGTCTAATATCTGAAATCTAATATCTATAAAAAAATGTATAACAAAGGTCTTTTCAGCGATTGGGTTCCAAAGCCTGTTCAGCTGTTACTTATAGTTTTGCTGCTTGTGGTCGTAATGCCTTTAGGAGGTGTTTATGCCGGGAATATCAGCTTTATGACGAGCGGAACCGGTCATCTTACTGAATATTTTATGTGGGCAAATTACGCTACAACTATTGGGATGGGAGCTTGTATGCCCGTTGTTCTCAGATTTAAAATGAGATATAAAGTGCGTGATAAAGTGGTGCTTT
Source organism: Chryseobacterium sp. YIM B08800 (assembly GCF_026163565.1). Taxonomy (GTDB): domain Bacteria; phylum Bacteroidota; class Bacteroidia; order Flavobacteriales; family Weeksellaceae; genus Chryseobacterium. Next base: position 3,810 of record NZ_JAPDKN010000041.1, on the reverse strand, counting down.
TATTGGTGCTTTTAGGATTGTTAAGTTACATCAATGGGACTACCATGGAGCCCGCAATTATCATTGTAAGTGCTTTGGTTATTGGATTTTTAAAAATGATGATCACCATCGAGCTTTTTCTTCCGTTGATGGTCATCATGGGTGGAAGAGGGGTTTTCTACGGGGTGTTTTATACATTCGTTTTAACTTTGACGCAGATTTCCGGTTACTATGCGGTAGAAATTTCGATGCTCTATAATTGGCAACAGTTTTTCATCATCGCATCGCTTCAGTGTTTTGCGATGGCTTTAATTTGCTGGATCTTTATGCATAATAAATATTTTGCTTTAAAAGTTCCGTTGCATTATATCGATTGGCTGAGTATTCTTTTATTTGTTTCTACTTTCATGTTTTCGGCTTATGTTTTTTCATTTGGAAAACAGCAGGATTGGTTGAATTCTACAAGGATCATTAATGCGAGTATAGCTGCGTTTGTTAGTTTTGCTTTGTTGGCAATTCGTCAGATGACTTTGAAAAGACCTTATTTGTCATTCAAAATTTTCAAACGAAACAATGTTCAAAACGGATTGTTTTTACTGTTTTGTTTAGGAATGTTTTTAGGAACTGCTTCAATTCAAAATATTTTTTCAGTCGGAGTTTTAGGATATGACCAATTGACGAATGCCAAACTGAATTTAATGATGATCCCTGGATTAATTCTTGCCGGAATTGTCGCTGTATATTGGTTTAAAAAAGAAAAACCTCTTAAAATGTTCATCTTTTCAGGATTTTCAGCGATGATAGGGTATATGATTATTATGTACTTTTCAATGGTGCTCGAATTCAATTATGAAAGTTGGTATTTGCCGATGTTTCTGAAAGGTTTTGGGATGGGATCGCTCTTTATTTCTGTGTGGTATTATACTTTAGATAAGTTGGAACTCGATGATATGTTGGCTGCTATCGGATTGGTTTTAGTTTGGCGTACATTTCTTGCGGTAGGATTTTTCTCGGCTTTATTTTCGTGGTTTCAATATCAGTTTCAGATTGAAAGTTTGGGCAATTTAGCGGTTTATTTAGATGGAATGACGCTTACTTCACAAAATCTTTCAGCCAATTTAAAAAGTATTCAGCTCAATGCGATCCTTTCTGCCAACAAGAAAATTTTCGGTTACATCATCGTTGCAGGTTTCGGAATTTTATTGTTTGTTTTGACGCATCATTTTGGGGAAGAAAAATTCAAATACCCAAGATTGATAAGACTCATCAGCGGGAAATCTGTCATTGCCAGAAGAAGATTACAAGAACGCAAAAGATTATTAGAAGAAATAAAAGATGCAGCAGGACCTGTCATCTAAAGATACCTTGTTTTTACCTGTGAAGTCTCGTTTTATTTTCAAAACGGGACTTTGCTTTTGAAGAATATTCACCATCAAAAATAAATAAGAACCATTACCTATTGATCATTACCGATTACTTATGTTTTTCGTAGCTTTTTCCCGCTATCCACTATATCTTTTGTTCCGCTTTGCTCCACAAAAGGATGCCGTCTTTATCGGGGCTAGAAGGTAGGAGTATATCAAAATAATTCCCTGTTTTTTAAAAAGATATTCTAAAACCACCCCGTCTTCTCCCTTCGGTCGAATCCACCCCTCCAAAGGAGGGGAATTCAAAATGTCACCAAGTTTATTACTATTTGTCACATTCAGGATATTTTCTACATTTGTGAGGTAATCTTCACAAAGACATGAAAAATATTTTATTATTCTTATTTCTCACTTTCTCACTTTTATCGTATTCACAGGATAATTATGTGCATTCTATCACCAAGAAACAACAGTTTCTCAATCTTTCCGGAAAACCGTTGACCGATAAGTTTACGAATATGAAGTCTGTAAAAGTGGTTTATGATTACGGTGCGAAAAAATTATACTTCTTTAACAGTACAAGATATACCTATCATTATGATTTCTGTTCGCAGGTTTTGGGATATAGTCAGGAAATAGGAGAGTTTAACAAAGAATCTTACAATCCGACCAACAAGAGAACCTATCTTCTCGCCAATATCAATTATTTAGAAGATTCTGATGATTGGGTGATGGAACTGGCTGCTTCAGACGAGATGAATGCAGGTTTGATCAATTTCTTTTTTAATGAGGTCAATAAAAATGTGTTTTTCAAAGATAAGCTGAAGTTTTATCTGAATTCTCCGCATGTAATCGGCTTAAATTCAAAAAAAACATTAAAAATTCCAACTGTTTTCTCAGATTTTATTTTTAAACGAATTACAGAACAGTCGATTGAGAATGCTTCTAATGTCGGAATTTTGAAAAAGTATGATTTGCAGAAAAAAGAAGATTTCAATCCTAAAGCTGATGAAATTATCATCATTAATACAACTCCGGAATTTATTCCAACCGTGCGCGGGATTATTATTACGGAACTTCAGACCCCTTTAAGCCATTTGGTTTTGCTGGCAAAAAATAGAAATATTCCGGTGTATGTTGATACGAAAGTTTGGGATAAACAATCTGTTAATAACCTTTTAGGTAAGAAAGTGGAGTTGATAACCAAAGAAAATTCATATTCATTAAAAGCTTCTCAGAAACCAATTCCTGCTAAAAAAGCAGTGAAAGAAATTATTCTGAAGAAAGATCTTTCGGTTACCAATTTGGTCGATTTAGAAACAACAATGCCTTTAAATATTGTCAATTCTATCGGTTCAAAAGCTACAAATCTTGGACTTTTAAAGCAGATCCAGAAAGAATTAAAGTCCTATAAAACTCCGGAATACGCTTTTGCAATTCCGTTTTACTACTTTGATCAGCATATTAAAGCAAACAATTTTCAAGATAAGATTAATGCATTGTATGCGATTCCAAAAGATTCTGTAAAGCTCTTGGAGAGGGAACTAAAAGCATTCAGAAAAACGGTGAAAAGCTCAAAAGTAAATCCTGAACTCTTAAAGAAAATAGAAGAAAAGCTCAATACTCAAACTGATTTTAAAAATTTCAGATTCCGTTCTTCAACCAATGCTGAAGATATGGAAGGATTCAACGGAGCCGGATTGTACGATTCTAAAACCGCAATCATCGGAGATGCAGACAAAACTGTAGAAAAAGCAATTTTAGATGTGTGGTCAAGTTTTTGGAATTTCCGTGCGTTTCAGGAGCGTGATTTGTTTGGAATCAATCATGAAAGTTGCGCAATGGGAGTTTTAGTACATCGGTCTTTTCCTGACGAAAAAGCCAACGGAGTTTTAGTCACAACAAATTTGTACCGCAAACAATATTATGGCATAACTGTAAATGTCCAGCTGGGTGAAGAATCTGTTGTAAAGCCTGAACCTGAAGTAACCTGTGACGAATTTTACTGCCATAATTTCAACGGATTCGGTTCGTTTGTGGTGGATTATCGTTCTACATCAAGCCTAAACAACGGAAAACCAATTCTTACAGAAACTGAAATCAAAAAGTTGTTTGATATTTCTCCGGTTTTGGAGCGTAAAATGTATTTGCTTTGGCAGAAAAGAAAAATGACAAAAAGAAGCTATCCTTTAGATATTGAATTCAAATATTTGGGTGATGACAAGCAATTATACATTAAGCAGGCAAGAGCTTATATGGATTGAGTTTTCTCTCGCAGATTGAGCTAATTTCGCAGATCATTAAATTAAAAATCTGCTCAACCTGGATAATCTTTCATAATAAAATAACGCATATTCTTCAAGCTTAAGCAACTTGTTTGCTATTCTTTGCTCCTTAAAATAAGAAATTATTTTATTAAACTTTGCCTTTACTTTGGATTCTATAAAAAAGACTAAATTTATTC
>NZ_JAPDKN010000040.1 GCF_026163565.1 Chryseobacterium sp. YIM B08800 | reverse complement strand
ACCTAAAGAATTTGCATATTAACATAGAACATCGGGGCTAGGAAATAAAAACTACAAAATGAAAAATATAACTTTAGATTTTATAAAAGGAGTTTTATATACATATGCAGATTTAAATACTCCAAATAGTAATTTATCTTATGAATATGAAATTCTTGAAATGGAATTAGAAGAAGATGAATCTATTTTTTATAGAAATAAATTTCAACTTCCAGAAGAATGCTTATTTACTATTGAAGATATTAACTTTGAAGAGTTTCAAAAGTCTTTAAATAATTGGTTCTTTAAAAATGGTGAAATACTTAATTTAAGAATCAATGACACAAGAGAAAGTTATGCTATTAATATGTTTTTCAGTGAACTAAATGATGTGGTATGTATTAAAAATATTAAAAAAGTGGAATTTGATTATTCTGCTGAAACGTATTATGAATTAGGAATTAATTATGAATATTTTTTTATAGAAGGAGTTAAAAATAAATATCTTATTTATTTTAAATATGAAGATTAATAAAAACAAACCTATGCCGTAAGAAAAGAAATCCTTCGACTTCCAATTGAAAAATGAGTCTTTTCGCTATATCGCTCGGTTTAAACTAACCAATGTCGTTATCTTAAGAGTTCCATCGTCAAACTTCCAATTTGAACAATATTTAAAAACTCTTATAATTTGTTACTTGGTTTTTAATTAAAAAATTATGGGAAATATTTTCTACAGAATTGAAGAAGACCTGAAAGCAGGAAGAAAGAAAAAAGCCTGCGACAGAATAAGAAGTTTAATCAATGAGTTTCCGGATGATATTTCTTTAAGAGAAAAACTTGGACAAATTTATTATGATTCAGGATTTAAAGATGAAGCAGGAAAATTTTGGGTTTTGTCTGAAATTCAGGATTTTGAAATGAAAGAAGCTGTCGAAATTTATAGAAAATCTCTGAGTAATTCCGGAAATGCTATTTTAAAAGATATTGTTTTCCGTGGAAATAAAAATCAACTTTCTCAGTATGCAAGAGATATTTTGAACGAATTAGAATCGGATAGTTTTATAAAAACAAAACACGTTCCTGATTTTAAAAGAAAAGGAAGAGAAAAAAGAAATTATACAGAATCTAAAGACAGTTTTTTAAGTAAAATGGGGTTTTACCTTTTTATTGGAGGAATTATTTTACTTCCGGTTTTAGGATTTGTAAAGCTTTGTGAGATAATTAAAATTTTATTTGAAATAATTTTCTAACTGCGCAGATAGAATGCGCACAAACATAATAATTTTGCAATAACAAATAACAAATAACAAATAACAAAAAAAGTAAGTGTCGTAAAACAGAATTTCTTCGTTTAGGGACAGCAATACAGGTTCGAATCCTGTTCTCGTTAAATCGGGATGGCGTAATTGGTAGCGCTCTGTCAGTAAGTCTCTGTTTGATTTTTTACCTTACTTTAAAACAACCGATGCCGTAAAAAAGAGTTCCTTCTACTTTACATTGAACTAAAAACTCTTTTTATCAATTGCTCGGTTTAAAAAAAAATATAAACAAATCAAGTGTCGTTTTAGAATCATACTTCGATATTTAATCTTTGGGTCGCAGGTTCGAATCCTGCCTTTTCCTTAAAAATGGAAGAGTACCTCAGTCGGTAGAGCAAAAGCACTGAAAAATTCTGCAATTATTACCTTGATTTAATAATAAGAGTGTCGTAGAAAAGACCTACTTCGTGGTTTAATTTTGGTTCGAATCCAAACGATCTTGAAAAAGATTGGGAAGTCTTTCAATAGGTTACCTCTTTTAAATTTAAAAATAAAATATCAAGTGTCGTAGTATAGAAATACTTCGTTCCAGGCTTAAGATACAGGTTCGAATCCTGTCTGTAAAAACAGTAGTCTAATGGTAGGACATAAGCGTAAAGTGTCTGTACGAAATTTATCTTGATAAAAATAAAGAGTGCCGTTAGAGAAAACTTACTTCGGTTAATCTTATGATATTGGTTCGACTCCAGAAAATAGGTCTTCATGACTTATTATTTTGTGGTTTTCTCACCTTTCGCCTCTTTTTTAATTAAAAAATAAATTACATGGAAATACCAGTAAATTTTACAGATTTTTTATATTGGCTAAAAGAACGAACAGAAAGATTTTGGAGTGAAAATACTTGCCAGAAAGGATTTTATGGAGCAAAATGGCAGCCTCTCAGTGAAAAACAAATTGATTTTATTGAATTGAAATACTCCGTCAGATTTACATCAGAACACCGTGAATTCTTGAAAATCCTCCATGCTATTGATAAAAAAGAAATTGTAGAATACGAAGATGAGGGTGAAATAATTACCGAACAGTGTACTTTTTTCTACAATTGGTTGGAAGATGAAAAAGAGATTACGAAGGTTTTGAAAGAACCTTATCAATGGATGTTTGATGATATTGATTCTGTAAATAAAGTTTGGCTAAAATCATGGGGAATAAAGCCAAAATCTGCTGAAAAAAGAAAAAAGATTTTTGACAAATGGTTTTCTAATGTACCAAGTTTATTGCCGTTGACGGGTAGTGTATTTGTTGTAAGTGATGAAAACCTTGAGTGGCAACCAATTCTTTCAGTTAGAGGTTCTGATATTGTGACAATAGGATGGGATTTTAGAACGGGTTTATTAAATGAGATTAGAAATCATCTTGATATTTACATTGAGGTTTTTGATGAAGAAGATCAAATGTTTTATCCTAAATTATTGCCAGAAATGCAAGAGATTTTTGATCAGAATTTTAAATATGATGAAACAAAAGACGTTCCTTATCTTAAAGAAATGATGCTATATTGGTCCTCTGGATGGTCAAGCTTTGACATGACTTATCATCCTGAAAATGCAAAAGTTCACCCAATTGTAAAAACATATATAGCTGAAGAAGAAATTTAAAAACAAAAACAAGTACTGTAGAATAGTGTTACTTCGATTATCACGACGGGGACGCGGGTTCGAGTCCCGTCTCTTCCACCAATAAAACACAATTTCTATTGGGAGAGTAGCTCAGTTGGTTAGAGCACGACACACTTTTTGACTGTTGCCTTGTTTGAAAAATAAAAGTGTCGTAGAGAAAAGATACTTCGTCACCATTTGTAGGGGAGGAATAATGAAGCAGATAATTCCTGCAAGATTATCCGGTTCGACTCCGGCAAGACATTGCCCCGCTTTCTTTTCTCAATTTTTACCTTTTATTAAATATCTTATCCTTTCCGAAATTCGGAGAGGATTTTTTATGGAAAGAAATGGTGCTTTGTGTTTTTTTAATCATAAGTTTGTGAGATAAAAAACTTAAATTATAATAACTATGGAAACTAAAAAAGGAGGAACATTTTTCTTTGCCATCATTGCGGCTATTGTAGGAAGTGCTTTGTGGAAACAATTTGATTTCAAAACAATGACTTTTGAAAAATTGGGTTTAAGCATTCTTTATTTAATTACTTTTTTATTTTGCATCTTCTTTTTAATCAGAAATGTCAGAAATAACGTTAAGAAATAGAATGTTTGAGTATTATTTTCCTTTTTTCTCCAAAATTTCAATCCTTTCTAGAATATCAGAAAGGATATTTTTTTGGTCAGAAGAAAGATAGCCGGAAATTTTATAGACTTCTTTTTGGAAGTAATCTTTTTCAGCAATTGAAGAAAGGTACTTCAGATTTCCATTTTCTAAAAACAGCAACGTTTCTGGATTTTCTTTTGAAAGATTAGATTTTAGAAGAAATAAAAAATCACCGACTTTATAATTTGATAAAAACAATGTTTTTTCTGTGAATTCATAGATTAAATCAATATTTGCTAATGCTTTTTGCAGTGAGTTATATTTGATGTTATTCTCAAAGTTGTTTTCCTGATAAGGCAGATCAGAATTAAAAGATAGTTGATATTTTTCAAAATTTTCAGGCTTATTCAAATCATCAACTGTTAAAGGAATCGTCAAGAATTTATCTAAATCAAGGTTGAAATAATGTACTACAGTAAGTAATGTAGATATTTTAGGTTCGGAACGCCCTTCTTCATAGGCGCCGATAACTCCTCTTGTTAAATCAAATAGATCTGCGAATGCTTGTTGGCTTAAACCTTTTGCCTGTCTTATTGTTTTAATATTAGCTCCAAAAAAACTCATGTGTTCTAATCTTTTTTGCAAATGTAATATTAATTCTAATTAATTTGCTAATAATATTTGCAATTTGATTAAATTTTATTATATTTGTGTACAATCAGTCATAATTAAATAAATAAGTGAGGTTTTTAGATTGTAAAGCTTTAATTATTTTATTTAATAGGATATTTATTGTGAATTGATTAATTTGAAAAAAAACGCATATGACCTACCAAGAATTTTTAACGATAGCTTTTTCGCCAGTTAATACGGTTTTAAGCGTGCTGCTTATTTTGTCTGTGATTTATTGGCTTTTCACCATCATCACAGGTTTGGATATTGATATAGGGATTGATGCTGATTTTGATACTGATGTAAACAGCCCCGATGGTCATGGTCATGTTCCGGATGATGCTTCGGGTTGGCTTCAGTTTTTAAAATTTCTGAATCTGGATATTGTGCCAATCACTTATTTTCTCACGATGTCACTTTTGTTAACATGGTTGGGTTCATTCTACATTGAAGTGTTTTTTTCTTTTGGGCTTTGGGTTTCTGCATTGATTGTGATTCCGATGTTTTTCATAAGCATGTTGTTGACTAAATTAATTTTAAAGCCATTAAATCCTTTTTTCAGAGAAATCAATCATAAAGGAGAGGTTTCTTATGATTTTCTTGGTCGACAAGGAAGAATGAAATCAACCATTCATGACACTAAAACCGGAATGCTCGAAGTTTTTGTTGGAAAAGATCCCATGATTTTAATGGTAAGAAGTAAAGATGGCGAGACTATTAATCACGGAACAACAGTATATGTTGTAGATGAAGATCAAGAGAAAAGAATCTATTATGTAGCTGAAGAAATTCGCTTTTAAACAAAAAAAAATAAACACAAGTAATAAAATAAATAAACTATAAAAATATGAATACACCTTTGATTGTTGGAATTGTTGTCGTTGTAATAGCATCGCTCGGATTGATTTTCTGGATTTTATCAATGTATAAAAAAACCGTTCAGGGAATCGTTATTTTAAGAACCGGTTATGGAGGAACAAAAGTTTTCTTCAATGCAGGAATCGTAATTCCGGTCATTCACCGAATGGAATCGATGGATATTTCGGTAAAAAAACTTGAAATTGCCAGAGAAGGAAGAGCAGGTTTGATTTGTAAAGATAATATGAGAGCCGATATTCAGGTGGCTTTCTTTATCAGGGTTAATAAATCGATGGATGATATTGTAAATGTTGGTCAGACGATTGGCTGCCAAAGAGCTTCAGATATCAATACATTGAGAGAATTATTTGAAGCTAAATTTTCTGAAGCTTTAAAAACAGTAGGTAAAAAGTTTGAATTTATCGAATTGTATGAAGCAAGAAGTGAATTCCGTCAGGAAATTCTTCATATTATCGGAACAGATTTGAATGGATATGTTTTGGATGACTGTGCGATTGATTACTTGGAGCAGACTAAAATTGAGAATTTAGATAAAGATAATATTTTAGATTCTGAAGGTATCAAGAAAATTACTGAGCTGACTGCTAATCAGAATATCAAAGCTAATCAGGTCCGCAGAGATGAGGAAAAAACGATCACTAAACAAAACGTTGAAGCCCGTGAAGCGATTCTAGAATTAGAAAAACAATTGGCTGAAAAAGAAGAATCTCAGAAAAGAGAAGTTGCGAATATCAAGGCTCGTGAAAATGCCGAAATTCTTAAAGTAGATGAAGAAGAGCGTTTGAAATACGAAACAGTTCGCATTGCAACAGAAGAAAAGCTTCAGATTGCAGAAGAAAATAAGCAAAGACAGGTTGTGATTGCTGCTAAAAATAAAGAGCGTGCTGACTTGGTAGAAACTGAAAGAGTGCAAAAAGATAAAATGCTCGAAGCGACAGAAAGAGAAAGAATTGTATCTCTTGCTCAAATCGAAAAAGAAAAAGCAATTGAATTAGAAAAGAAAAATATTCAGGATGCGATTCGTGAGCGTTTAACCATGGAAAAAACGGTTGTAGAAGAGCAGCAAGGAATTAAAGATCTGGAAGCTTTCAAAACTGCCGACAGAACAAAACAGGTTGAAATCACTTTGGCAACTCAGGAAGCTGAAAAGAAATTAATCCAGGAGACGAGAGCTGCAGAATCCAGAAAATTATCTGCAGAAAAAGATGCTCAGAAATATGTGATCGAAGCTCAGGCGAAAAGAGATGCTGCCGAAAAAGAAGCAGAAGCTCGTAAAATCATCGCCGATGCAAAAGCCAAAGAAGAAGCAACGGTTGGTTTGTCTGAAGCTCAGGTTCTTCATGCAAAAGCTGATGCTGCCGAAAGACAGGGAATTGTTGAAGCAATCGTTATCGAGAAAAAAGCTGAAGCTGAGAGAAAAGAAGGTGTTGCACAGGCTGAAGTAATCAAAGAAAAAGCGTTTGCTGAAGCTGCCGGAATTACCGAGAAAGCAGAAGCTATGAAAAAATTAAACGATGCAGGAAAAGATCATGAAGAGTTTAGATTGACTTTAGCGAAAGAAAAAGAAGTAGAATTGGCTCAAATCTCAATTCAGAAAGATATTGCACAAGCTCAGGCTGGAGTTCTTGCGGAAGCATTCAAATCTGCAAAAATTGACATCGTTGGTGGAGATAATACTTTCTTTGATAATGTCGTTCGTCAGGTTTCTGCAGGCAAAGGTTTAGACAAATTCATCAGTCACAGTGAAAATGCAACATTGGTAAAAGAAAATCTTTTAGGTGATGGCGAAAATATCATCGAAAAAGTAATGGGAATGGTTGAAAAATACAATGTTTCTTCAGAAGATATTAAAAACATGAGCATTGCAAGTCTTATTTTCAAACTCAACGGCGTAGCCAATCAACAAGAGAGAGGTCTTCTCGACAGAGCGATGGATATGGCAAGAAATCTTGGCATCGATCAGAAACCTATCAGATAAACTATAAAATTTTCTGAAAGTCCAGAAGGGACGATTTAACAAAGGATAGGATAAAATCCTATCAATAAAATTAATTAAAAACTCTCATTGTGTAATTTTCAATGATACTTTGAGAGTTTTTTTAATATGAATTTTAAAAATTTAATCATTAAGGTATAAGGTATTAAGTTCAAAAAATCAATAGATTTTTTATAAGCGTGAAATTTAAAGCGAAGCTAAACTTAATGACTCTTAATTGCTTAATAAATCTTAATGATTAAAAAAATAAATGTTTTTAAAAGTATGATGGTAGTCTAAAATCTAGCATCTAACATCTAATATCTAAAATATGTCAGAAACATTAAATTCAGGGACATACGAAATAATCCAGAACCGTTTGAATGAGCAGAAAAATGATCTCATTCAAAGGCTTCAGAAGCTAAATGAAAACCGTAAAGAAATTTTCGGTGGTGTAGACTTTTCACTCATTGCTAACGAAAGGATCTCTACGGAGCACAATTGTGTTGCCAAAGATATTTTTTCACTAAAAGATATTTTGATCTTCGGTTCTAATGCGCATTTGGGTTTACAGACGGAAATCAACATCACCGATGTTTTTTCAATTTATAAAATAAATAATGATCGTTTTGAACCGCAAGATTCTTCTTTAATTGGAGATGAAATTTTTATTGACGAGTTCAAAAACCTCTATAAATATTACAGAAATACTTTCTTTGCACGCTTTCATTTTACTGAAAACTATCTGTATATGGTTTTCCAGTTGTCGGAAAGTACTTCCGATATCAAGGCTTTTAAATGGTTGATCAAAGAGGATAAATTAATTTATATTGATTCTCGAAGTGCTTCGGAAGTAACTTATCCGCCACAACATGGTTTTGCGTGGACGAAAGCAACGAGAGATATGCAGCGAAGCGGAAAATTTCCACACGTTTCTTTGGCTGATAAAGTTTTTGTGGAGTCTATTGGCGGTGATATTACGATAAAAATTGAAGACAATACCGATACCGGAAAAGGAATTTATTCTGAAGATGTCATTCACAAAGATCAGAACCTTGATGATGCCGAAATTCATTTTTGTGATCTTGATAATCTGGTTTTGTTTAAAATTAAACCTTATCAGGAATCTGAGCGTTATTTTATTTATAATCATAAAGAAAAAATAGTTTCAAGAGTTGATACCTTAAAATATTCGGCGGTTTTACTTCCGGAAAATCAGGGCGTGCTTTTTTCAAACGGTTATGCTTTGCAGACGGGAGGTCTGAAGGTGATTTCTCAGGATCAGAATAGACTTCACTATCTGAAAACGATTACGGAACCGAATGGTGAAAATTTTATGTATGTTTTTTATGATGATAAAACCAATAATTATCAGCTGATCTCGTACAATATCATTACGCAAACCATCGAGACGCCGATTCGTTGCAGCGGTTTTTCAATTTTAAATGATGGGAGATTAATTTATCTGAGAGAAACTCTCGAAACCACGAAACATCATTTAGCTCAGATTTGGCAGACTCCATATTCAAAAGAATTATTACCGAATACCGAAAAATCAGACACGCTTCTTTACAAAATCGGGAACAAAGATATTGTAAGAGTCATGGCGGAAAGTCAGGAGTTGATTACACTTTTAAATAAAAAAGATTCTTACAGCGGATTGTACGATGATATTGTCAAACTTTCCACAACGATTTTAGATGCGTATTATTTTCTTGGTGATGATGAGGTTGAAAATCTCGATCAGCCTTTAAAGGAGATCAGAAATATTGCTCATTCTGCGATTAATGAATACGAAAAAGTTGTCGAGCAGAAAAAAAATACTTCTGAAGCAGTTGAAAAAATCAAAGCGGCGGTTGAGAAAATTTTAGACGATACCAAAAGAATCAACTATTCTCAACTGACGGAATATATTGACATGCTTTCGCAAATCAGAGCTTTACGTGGTGAAATTACCGGAGCAAGAGATCTGAAATATGTGGATGTTGCGATTCTTGATTCTTTAGAAAAATCACTTTCAGAGCGTTCAGAAGAACTTTCAAATGCCTGTGTGAATTTTCTGCTTCAGGAAGATTCTTTATTGCCTTATCAAAACAGAGCGCAACAGATTTCTGAAAACATCATCAATTTACAGAAGGCAATCGACGCCAAAATCATTGAGGAAGAAATCAATAATTTATCAGGGCAACTTGAACTTTTGGTGGATATTGTCAATAATTTAAAAATTGAAGATACATCACAGTCTACTCAGATTATTGAAAATATTTCGGTGATTTTTGCAAGGTTAAATCAGGAGCGATTAGAGCTTTCAAAAAGAAAAAGAGAAATTTCCGGTAAAGAATTGTCTGCAGATTTTCAGGCACAAATGACATTGTTTGATCAGTCGGTAATTAATTTTCTTGAATTATCTCAAACTCCCGAAAAATGTGATGAATATTTAACCAAACTTTCCATTCAGTTGGAAGAAATGGAAACAAAATTTGTTGATTTTGATGAATTTATCCAAAAGATTGGTGAAAAAAGAGAAGAAGTTTACGGACATTTTCAAAATAAAAGAGTTCAGTTAACAGAATTCCGAAACAAGCGTACTCAAAGCTTATACGATTCTGCACAGCGAATTTTAAAATCGGTTCAGACAAAATCAGAATCTTTTGATTCTGAAAACGAAATCAACGGCTATTTTGCAACTGATTTAATGGTTGAAAAAGTCAGAGATATTTCCCGCCAATTGATGGAATTTGAAGATTCTGCCAAAGCGGAAGAAATTCAGACTTTGCTGAAAACTTCTCAGCAGGAGGCAGTCAGAAAACTTAAAGATAAAAAGGAAATTTATGCAGACGGAGATAATGTAATTGCTTTAGGTGACTATAAATTTGCAGTAAACCGTCAGAAATTAGATCTTACTTTGGTGTTGAGAAATGCGCAGTATTATTATCATTTGACAGGAACTGCATTTTATGAACCTTTGAATTTTGAAACGATTTCAGATTATAAAGAAGTCTGGAATCAGGAATATATTTCAGAAAATCAAAGTGTAAAACGTTTCGAATATTTAGCATGGAATGTTTTTTCAAACAATAAAAATATCAATACGGAAGAACAAAACCGAATTGCCATTCAGCAGTTTATGACTGAGCATTTTGGTGAAGGTTTGGTGAAAGGAATTCATGATGAAGATGCGTTGACGATTGTTTCAAAATTGCAACAGATGCACAATGAATTAGGTTTGATGCAGTTTACGCCAAAAGAAAGAGCTTTAGCGCAATTATTCTGGTATTTTCTGAATCGGGAAAGAAAAGAGTATTACCAAAAACAGTTTGAAGCAGCAAATTTAATTTCAAAATCATTTATAACAGATAAGGGTTTTCAATATTTAAATGAAGAATTATCTAAAGAAGTACAATCATTTGCCGAAAATAATCATCTTTTTATTGATGTAAATTCTTTGAATGCTGCAATTTATTTGAAAAAAGAAAACAAATCAGCGTTTTTAGTTTCTGAAAAAGCAGGCTTACTACATGAATCATTTTTAAAAGATTTAAAGGAAAAAGGAAAAGATCTGGAATTCATCGACCAATTAAATGCTTTGAAGCAATATCCTGCAGCTGGTTTTTCTATTGCCGAAAGTGCTTTGAATGCGTTTCTATTTAATTCAGATTCAAATTTTGAAGATGATATTAAAAAAGAAGCTGCTGTATTTTTTGTGACCCAGAATTTTGATGCCAAAAATATTCTTCACATTGCTTACGAAACAGTTCTTGAAGGTTTGAAATCTTTAGAAAAAGATCTTAATTATGCTCTGAATTATTATGAATTTACTTCCCGATTATCCAATTTCAATGAGGTGGTTGTTCCGAAATACAAACAACTTCAGGAATTGAAAGCAAAGTGGGTGAATGATAAAAAGAAAGCCCTGAAAATCGATACTTTTAAATCTCAGGTTTTAAGTTCATTTGTAAGAAACAGATTGATCAATGATGTTTATTTTCCGTTAATTGGAGCCAATTTAGCAAAACAATTAGGAACTGTCGGAAACGATAAGCGTACCGACAGAATGGGAATGTTGCTTCTGGTTTCACCTCCAGGTTACGGAAAAACTACGTTAATGGAATATATGGCAGATCGAATGGGATTGGTTTTTATGAAAATCAACGGTCCGTCAATCGGTCACGATATTGTTTCTACAGATCCGAACGAAGCAAAAAATGCCGGAGCAAAACAAGAACTTGAAAAGCTTAATTTAGCTTTAGAGATGGGGGATAACGTGATGTTATATTTAGACGATATTCAGCACTGTAATCCTGAATTTTTACAGAAATTCATTTCTTTAGCCGATGGACAAAGAAAAATTGAAGGAATTTATAATGGTGAAAGCAAAACCTATGATTTAAGATCAAAACGTTTCTGTTTGGTAATGGCTGGAAATCCATATACAGAAAGTGGTGAAAAGTTCAGAATTCCTGATATGTTGGCAAACCGTTCTGATACGTATAATTTAGGTGAAATTTCCGGTAGTAAAACCGAATTATTTGATTTGAGTTTGATCGAAAATTCTCTAATGTCAAACGATTATCTTACCCGATTGACTCAGTTTGGAATGGAAAATCTTTACAATCTGTACGATAGTATTCAATCTAATTCGCCGAATGTAGATTTGGTGGGAAATTTTAGTTCAAATGAAATTTCAGATTTCAGAAAAGTACTTGAAAATACTTTAAAGGTGAGAAATATTGTTTTAAAGGTTAATAAACAATACATTACTTCCGCAGCAATGTCTGATGAATACAGAAGCGAGCCTGCTTTTAAGCTGCAGGGTTCTTACCGAAATATGAATAAGCTGATTACGCAAATTCAGCCTATTTTAAAAGAAGAAGAAGTTACGCAGATTGTTTTGAATCATTACCAAAATGAATCTCAGACATTAACGACCGGGGCGGAATCGAATATGCTTAAACTGAAAGAATTAATGAATATTCTTTCGGGAGATGAAGCTTTGCGTTGGGAAGAAATCAAAAAAACTTTTGTGAAAAATAAAACGATAAAGGGTTTAGGTGATAATGACCGAATGACGCAGGTAATTGCATTATTAGCCCAGTTCAGTGAAGGTCTTGATGGAATAAAAGATGTTTTGAATAAAAACTAAAAGCAAAAAAACACTACGTTGAGTAGTGTTTTTTTTATTCCTAAGAGTAGCTTTGAAGTTCTTCTTCCAGTAATTTTTTCCATTTCGAAAAAGTAGTTCGGCTGATGTTGTATTTTTTCGACATAAAGCTTGTAGAGAAATCGTGCTTTTTCTGATAATTCAAAAGCTTCATCATGGTTTTTTTGTCATAAGTTTTAAGCTGCTGATTGGTTTTTGAAGTTTCTTTGCACTGTTTAAAAAGTTTTTCGTTCAGCTTCAGGATCTCTTCTGTAGAATCTAATCTGCTTAATTGTTCTCTTATTTTCGGGCATTCCAGCTTTTCCGGGTGCTGTTTTTGTAAAAGATCTTGGTAGATCCTGTTGTAATTTGGTCTCATAAATATAGTGTGGTTTGGTTATTTTATCTTTTCTTTTGAATCCAGCGGTGTAAAGTGCTCTTTGGAATAGAGTATTCTTTAATTACTTCTGCCTGAGTCATTTCCCCGGATTCAATTCTTTCCAGAATGAAATTTTTTATTTCCTGAGTGTATATATTTTTTCTGAATTGTGGTGTTTTTTCTGATTTTGGAGCGTTGGTTTTATTTACAGCTGAAGGTGGAGCGTATAATATGAGATGCGAGCTGTATAATCTGAAGAAATCATATTCTAGCAACTTACTCCATCTCAAAAGAATGTCGGTTTCTATAGATTTACTTTCATATACCCTCTCTACAAACTCTTCATCCTTTGCTAGAAAATTGCAGATTCTTTCTATGGAAATGTTTTTGTGGTCTACCATTTCCTTGATATACTTGCCTATATGTATGTTTTTGTATAACATTTACTAATAATCGATTTTTTTTAAATTAATCATATTTTGTGTAATAAAGAAATGATTATGAGAATCTTGTAAGTAAATTGCATGACAATTTTACATGATTTTAATTTGCTTTAAAAGCTATTGTCTCATTTCTTTATAATATTCAATCTCTGATTGTTCATAAAAAATTGATTTTCAGCTATCTGTGTTTTGTGTTTGGTTTCTAAACAAGATTTTATTTATTATACTAAAGTTTATAATAATACCTTTAATGGTGATTTAAAGAAATTATTTAGGATGTATGCATATCAAAACTTTTCATTTTATGTTATTATAGGGTATTTAACATAATAATGTTTGATAATGGTTAATACTTACCTTGTTTATTTCCCAAAATTAAAAAAAAATACGAACAAATCATAATTTTTTATTTAGGTATATGTTAATAATATTTAATTTATGTTGAATATAGATTGTTAAAAGAGGGATAAATAAAGGAAATTTAAAATTCATATTGTTTCTTTCTTGTACATTTTCAATGTTATACAATTCAATAGCTGATGATTATTTTCTACTATTTATTTAATAAGTCTTATTTTTACTGAAATAAAAAATAAATTTGCTTTCAATACGATTTTAATTAATTTGGTTTATTTATAAACTAAATTTTATTTTGATAATAAATTTATATAATTTTTAATAATTTTATAATATATTTTAATGCAGTCTCTTACCTTATTTGACTTCTCAAAAAAAATAAATTTTAAAAATGAGGTTTTGGCTGGTTTCACTGTTGCAATGACTATGATTCCTGAATCACTTTCATTTGCAATTTTAGCAGGGCTTTCTCCGTTAACCGGATTATACGCTGCTTTCACGATGGGTTTAGTCACAGCAGTTTTGGGTGGTCGCCCCGGAATGGTTTCTGGTGGAGCTGGCGCAACAATCGTCGTTTTAATAGCATTAATAAAATCTCACGGTGTCGAATATCTTTTCGCAACGGTAGTTCTTGCAGGGATTTTTCAACTACTGGTCGGAGTTTTCAAACTCGGAAAATTTGTAAGGTTAATTCCTCAACCTGTAATGTATGGGTTTCTCAATGGTTTGGCTGTCATTATTTTTATAGCGCAAGTAGAGCAATTTAAAATTGTTGATGCAAATGGAATGGTGAGTTGGCTACAAGGTTCTTCATTGTATATAATGTCGGGTTTAACGGCATTAACGATTGCCATTGTTTATTTCTTTCCAAAAATTACTAAAGTAGTTCCGGCTTCTTTGGTTGCTATATTAGTTGTATTTGGACTTGTTTTAGGCTTTGGAATTAATACAAAAACGGTGGCAGATATTGCTGAAATAAGCGGTAATTTGCCGATTTTTCATATTCCTGAACTTCCTTTTTCATTAGAAACTTTACAGATTATTTTTCCTTACGCTTTGATTATGGCGGGTGTTGGATTGATCGAATCTCTTCTGACATTATCAATGGTCGATGAAATTACCAACTCAAAAGGAAGTGCCAATAAAGAATCTGTTGCTCAAGGTTTAGCAAATATTACCAACGGCTTCTTTGGCGGAATGGGCGGTTGTGCAATGGTTGCACAGACTTTAGTCAACTTAAATGCAGGTTCAAGAGCCAGACTTTCAGGAATTATAGCTTCAATCACAATTTTAATTATCATTCTTGTAGGAGCTCCATTTATTGAAAAAATCCCGATGGCGGCTTTGGTAGGAGTAATGATGATGGTTGCAATCAGTACTTTTCAATGGGTTTCAATCCGTATTGTCAACAAAATGCCAAAGTCTGATATTTTTGTTGGAATTACAGTGGCTTTAATTACGATTGTTTTGCACAATTTAGCATTGGCTGTTTTGGTAGGAGTTGTTATTTCTGCATTAGTTTTTGCTTGGGATAATGCCAAAAGAATTCGTGCAAGAAAACATATTGATGAAAACGGAATTAAACATTACGAAATTTTTGGACCACTGTTTTTTGGTTCTGTCACAGCTTTTACAGATAAGTTTGATCCTGAAAACGATCCCGAACAAGTTGTCATCGATTTCAAAGAAAGCCGAATTGTTGACATGAGTGCTATCGATGCTTTAGATAAATTATCAAAAAAATACGCTCAAAAAAATAAAAAATTACATTTAAAACATCTCAGTGAAGATTGCCGAAAAATGTTGAAAAATGCAGAAGCTGTAATTGAGGTAAATATTCAGGACGATCCAACGTATAAAGTAATGCCGGAGAAGTAGAAGTGTTTTGGAGTTTAATAGGCTGGAAGTTGGAAGCTGGGTGATGGAAGTTTAAAATATCACGCAAACATCTGTGTAAATCTGAGAAATCTGTGGGAAAATAAATTTTGCTGGAAGTTAAGCAGAGATAATTGCAGTTCACGATAAGTATTTGTAAAATTCGTGTATCCGTGGCTAATAAAAATAAAAATCTGCATAATCTGCAAAATCAGCGAGAGAAAAAAGTTATAAACTACTATTGATTCTATAACCCCAAACAAGGACTGCAAAATAAAATTTACAGCCCTCGTTTTTTAAGTTATTAATGTATTCGCAATGAAATCAGGCACCAAAGCATAGTGCGACAATTTCATGCTGATCGAAGCTCTACCGCTTGTCAACGTTCTCAGATCAGAAATATATCCGAAAGTAGAAGCCAAAGGAACTTCCGCTACGAAGATTTTTCTTCCTGATTTTTCATCAATTGAAGTAATAATTCCTCTTCGTTTGTTGATATCTGCGGTTACAACTCCGGTATATTCTTCAATACTTTGAATTTCAACCTGCATGATCGGTTCTAATAATTTCGGCTTACAACTTTTTGCAATCGCTCTAAAACCATCTCTCGCAGCCATTTCAAAATCATAAGCCTTGGAATCTTCCGAGTGCGTCGATCCATCCAAAAGCGTCACTTTCATACTTTCCAAAGGATTTGCGCTTAAAGCTCCGTTTTCCATTGCTTCTCTGAAACCTTTCTCGACAGACGGAATAAATTCACTAGGAATTACACCTCCTTTAATTTGATTAATAAATTCCAAACCGATTTGGTTGTCTTCACAAGGTCCGATTTCAAAAGTAATGTCAGCGAATTGTCCGCTTCCACCGTTTTGTTTAGAAAGTTTTTCTCTGTGTCTTCTGGTTTCCGTTAAAATTTCCTTGTACGAAACCTTAGGTTTTCCCTGATTAATTTCAATTCCGTGATTTATTCGGATTTTTTCTAAAGTCACCTCAAGATGCAATTCTCCCAAACCGCTCAACAAAGTTTCTCCCGTTTGTTTGTCTCTTTCAACAACCAACGAAGGATCTTCTTCCTGAATTTTCGCTAAAACCAGTCCGAAAGATTTTTCATCAGCATTCGTTTTCGGTTCAATTGAAACTCGGATAACCGGAGCCGGAATCGTGATGGATTCAAGCATAACAGCTCGTTCAATGGAAGATAAAGAATCGCCTGTTTTCGCATCTTTTATTCCCGTTAAAGCTACAATGTCACCTGCTTTTCCTTCTTCAATCGTTAACGTTTTGTCCGACTGCATCTGCAAAATCCTCGAAATTCTGAAGTTTTCGCCAGTTCTCACATTTTGAACCGTGTCACCGGATTTTATCTTTCCTGAATAAATTCTGAGCATCGCCAATTTTCCCATGTGTTTATCAATCACAACCTTGAAAACCAATCCTGAAAAAGTTTCTTCTTCATTTCTTTCAAGCTCGATTGTTTCTTCCGTTTTGGCATCTTTTCCTTTAATAGAAGGCAATTGATTTGGAGCAGGAAGATAATTGACGATCGCATCAAGTAAAGGTTGAACGCCTTTATTTTTAAAAGCAGAACCACACAAGACAGGAACTAAACTTCTTGACTGACAATTTCTTTGTATCGCTTCAAAAATCATTTCCTCAGAAATTTGAGTTTCAGCATCAAGGAAATATTCAAAAAACTTTTCGTCGAATTCGGCTAAAGTTTCCATTAATTTCATTCTCCATTCGTTCGCTTCAGCTTTATAATTTTTAGGAATTTCCTTTTCGATAATCGTTTCACCGTTTTCATCGATCCAATACAATGCTTTTTGTTTAATCAAATCAATGACTCCTTCAAAGTTGTCTTCAAAACCGATCGGAATTTGCAAAGCCAAAGGAACTGCATTGAGTTTGGTTTTAATTTCATTTAAAACAGCAAAGAAATCTGCTCCGATTCTATCCATTTTATTGATAAAACAAATCTTGGAAATTCCATGTTTTTCAGCTTGGAACCAAACGTTTTCCGTTTGTGGCTGCACTCCCGAAGAAGCACAAAAAACCGCGACAACGCTGTCTAAAACTCGTAAAGAACGTTCAACTTCCACTGCAAAATCAATGTGACCCGGAGTATCAATAATATTGATGTTGAAAATATTCTGATCTTTTTTCCATTGTGTGGAAATCGCTGCAGATGAAATCGTTATTCCTCTGTTTTTCTCCTGAATGTCTTTATCCATCGTGGTGTTTCCATCGTCTACGTTTCCGATTTTATGGATCATTCCCGTGTAATAAAGCAATCTTTCTGTGAGCGTGGTTTTTCCGGCATCGACGTGTGCTATTATCCCTATATTTCGTGTGTTGTATTTCATTTTGTTTAATTTAAATTGTTGATTTTTAAACTTCTGAAATATTGTTGAGTGATGTTTTTTTGAATTTTTTAACGCAAAGATTTATTAAAACTTAAACCAAATTCAAGAGGGTAAAGACGAAATCAATAAAATTGATTTTAAGAAGCGTACTTCATCAGCGACTTTGTCGCTATCTTTTGCTCACTGAAAATATACAGTCTAAATTATAAGAAACTTTGCGTTTAAAGAAAAAAATCCAACTTTAATCACCAAACAACAGAAGTTTTTCGAATGTAAAAGCTGAAAAGTAGGGTAGCAAAAAAGACCTATCTGAACAGATAGGCCTTTAATATGTTGTTTTGTAAAGGTCGATCGTTATTCAGATAAATATTTAGTGCTACCAAAGTACACAGCTCTGATAGGATTGCTTAAAGTTATAATATTTATCATTTTTGTTGACATTGTTGATTGTTAATCGGTTGCGAAATTATAAAAAATATTTAAATGACAAAAATTTTCGTAATAATTTTTTTGAAAGTAAAATAGCTCTTGTTTTCGTCTTTAATTAAAATCTTAAAAAATCTTAAAAAAAATCAAGATTGAATGAAAAATTTTATCTTTGAAAGGAATTGAAAAATAAAACACTGAGTGATGATTAGAAAATATAAAATATTTAAAAAAATCTTTTTCAATTAAAGCTAAAAACAATTAACTTATACTATTTTGAAAACAGATATCGACATTCACAGACATGATCATTTTTCGTTTGATCTGTGGCTCACTTTAATAAAATCTCACCCTGAATTTAAAGCAAAAAGAGTTGAGCTTTTTTCCACTTTTTTTAATGTGGAAAAGCCCATTGATGAAGTTGCAAAAGCGGTGAAATATTATGACGATCTCTGCAATAATATCAATGAAGTAATTGGTGGAAATGTAGATACTTTTGAGATTTATTTATTGATTTTAAATTCATTAAATGTTGATATAAAGCAATTAAATCAAACAGATCTTAATGAGTTTTACCAGAAAAGTGAAGATTTGTTTTTAGAATATAAACCGGTGGTGATTTTTGATGAATTGCACAATTTTTTTGATGAAATTAAAAATCAGGGAAAAACCATTAATATTCTGAGTAATACAGGTTTCATCAAAGGTAAAACCATGCGAAAGTTTTTGATGAACGAAAATCTCGATCAATATATCGACTTTCATATTTATTCTGACGAAATTAAATGTTCTAAACCCAATCCTTTGGTTTTTCAGGAAGTAAAAAATAAGATCAGAAATCAGGAACTTCAAATGGAGCTGATTTTGCATATTGGCGATAATCCGATTGCTGATTATAAAGGCGCAAAAGATTTCGGATTCAGTGCACACCTACTCAAACACCAAATATAATTATGAACAAGCGTTACAGTTTACATAAA
This sequence comes from Chryseobacterium sp. YIM B08800, assembly GCF_026163565.1. GTDB lineage: Bacteria > Bacteroidota > Bacteroidia > Flavobacteriales > Weeksellaceae > Chryseobacterium. Next base: position 68,901 of record NZ_JAPDKN010000040.1, on the reverse strand, counting down.
ATAGATTCTGCAGAGGAGTTTACTTTTTCGCCTGCAGAATACAGCTATTTCAAATATGGCGATAAATTTTTTGCAGAAAAGTTTGCGAAAGAGCTTTTTGATGGGTTTATCAATCAACATCAGGAAATTTTAAATACCGATAAAGAGATAGTGGTTTTGCCGAGTCCTTATATGGCGATTCCTACCGCATCAAATTTTTTGTGTTTTTACTTTAAAAAACATCTTGATTTTTATCTTTTTCAAAAAGGAAAAAAGTCGAGCGTGTTGTCTAAAATTAATAGAAATCATACCTACACTACAGATTACGGAAATCTTAGTTTTGAAGACCGTAAAAACCTGATTGCTAATGATACTTACTATTTAGATAAAGATTTTTTAAGAGAAAAACTATGCATTTTTATCGATGATATTAAGATCACAGGAAGTCATGAATACACGGTGAATAAAATTCTCGATCAATACGCAGTAAACGCAGATTTTCTGTTCATGTATTACGCCGAATTGACCAATTTTGACATCGATCCTAAGATTGAAAACTTCTTTAATTACTATACAGTAAAAGATGTTGAGGACGTTGTAGAGGTGATGTCTAAAGAAAGTTTTCAGTTTAATACTCGAATTGTAAAATATATTTTAGGTTTAAATTCCGAAAATTTTGAGTATCTTACCTCAAATGTAAAAAAACAGCATACCGATGATTTAATAGAGCTTGCAATAAGCAACAATTATCATTTAATAAAAGAATACGAAAATAATATAAACACTTTAACACAAACAGAAATCTATTATGGCAATTAACTTACAGAAAGGACAAAGAGAAAATATAAACGCACCAAAATTTACTGTTGGATTAGGTTGGGACATCAATAATACTTCAACAGGCGGAGCTTTCGATCTTGATGCATCACTTTTTTTATTGGGTGATAACAAAAGATTGGTTTCAGACAACCATTTTATTTTTTACAATAATCTTGAATCTCCGGATAAAGCTGTGATTCACACAGGCGATAATTTAACGGGAGACGGAGATGGCGATGATGAGCAGATTAAAATTGATTTAACTAAAATTGATGCTGCCGTAAAAGAAATTTCAGTGGTTGTAACCATTCACGAAGCTGATACAAGAAGACAAAATTTCGGACAGGTAAGAAATTCTTTCATCAGAATTTTTAATACAGATACCAATGAAGAGATTTTGAAATATGAATTGGATGAAGATTTCTCTATCGAAACCGCTGTAGAATTCGGAAGGATCTACAACAGAAACGGAGAGTGGAAGTTTGAAGCGGTAGGAAGCGGTCAAAGAGAAGGGCTTGAGAAATTTGTATCAATGTATCAATAATCAACAGTATGGATAATCAACAGAATAACCCAAACGATCCGTTGGGATCAATTGAGCCTTTAAAAAGTTTCGATCCGACACCTTCGATGAGCCAGTCTTTGCAACAAGATCCTGCAGCTCCTGCAGTTTTGATGGATCGTGACGGAAATGTCAACTTGAACCAAATTCAGGATGCAGATCGTGCAAAATACGAAATGGTTGCCAATTCTATCGACGAAACAAATCCGGGATCTATCGTTAATTTCGGTTCAGAATTACAGAAAACTCTTGCCAATCAGAGTGACAGTTTCTTAGGAAATGTAAGAAGATCAAATTCTGGTGAAGTAGGAGAGTTGATCAATAATTTATTGATTGAATTAAATTACGTAGACGTAGACGAAATCAATAATGGCGGTGTAAAAGGTTTTTTAAGTAAAATTCCTTTTATGAAAAAAATGTTGACGCAGGTTGACAATCTTTTCGCTAAATACGATAAAATTACAAGCAATATCGATCAAATCTCGCATAAAGTAAACGCAGGAATCATTACTTCAACGAAAGATAATGCGGTTTTACAAACGATTTTTGATAGTAACGTCAATTCAATTAAAGCGATTGAAGATTTGGTGATTGCCGGAAATTTAAGAATGGAAAAAGCATCTGTTGAATTAGCACACATGGAAGCGAACGTTCAGAATTTTGCTGACTATCAAATCGCTGATAAGAGAGATTTTATCAACAGATTAGACAGAAGATTGGCAGATTTGAAAGTGGTTCGTTTAATTATGATGCAGTCTCTTCCTCAAATCAGATTGGTACAGAATAACAATGTTTCGATTGCTGAAAAAGCACAGACGATCCTTACTACAACTTTACCGGTTTGGAAAAATCAACTTTCTTTGGCAGTTGCGATGCACAGACAACAGCAGAATATTGAGATTCAGCAGAGAGTTTCTCAAACAACTGAAGATATTTTGAAGAAAAATGCAGAACGTTTGGGTCAGAATTCAAGAAATGTAGCCAGAGCAAACGAGCAGACCATTGTTTCGGCTGAAACGTTGAAAGAAACAACTGCAATGTTGATCAATACTTTGAATGAAGTGAAACAAATTCAGAAACAAGGTACAGAAAGCAGAAGAAAGCTAGATCAGGATCTTCAAAGTCTGGAACACGAATTAAAAGCAAACATCAGAGGTTAATAAGACGGTAAAAAGGTGAATGAGGAGATTGCAATCATAATGTCTCAAAGCAAAAGAAGATTAACAAGGCTTAAACTTCTGGCTAATTTCTTTGAAAATGTGGATATCATTGCGATTTATATTAAAACTGATATCATCCATAATTTATTCAACGAAAATCAGACGTTAGATTTCAATAAATTAGAACTTTTTCACCTGCAATATACCGACAGCCTGATCGAATTGTTGACCAAAATAAAGAAGAAAAAGGAAAACGATTTGCTGGCTGTTATTAACGAAATTAATATCAACAACCGATACATTGCTTCTTTTGAAGAAAAAAAGACAGACAGTTTTGAAACCGACAGGAAGATTTACAGCGGGATTTTTTCTGAACATCTGAGAAATCTGTATAAAGATCTTACCGAAGACAGGGCGCTGCTAAACTGGAATGATGTGCTGTATTTTCATAAAAAATATGCTGCAGAATTTTACAGAACAGATTTTGATGAAGACAAACTCAAACCTCAATCTGCTCCGTTTTACCAATATCAGGATTACTGTATTGAAAGAAAATTGTTGGGGAAACTCAATATTCAGAATTTTAAAGTGCGTTTTGTCTGTGGATATCGTGTTGAGAGAGATGAATATGAGTTATTTAAGATCTTTCAGTCTGATGAGCATTTTATCTTTAATGTAGAAGAAAAAAAAATGTATCTGATTGACGATGAAGATTTAGAATCATTAAATACGAATGAAAATGAATCTAATCAGATCTCGATTATCAATCAGCTGAAAAGGAAAAACGAAGACCTCAACGAGACAATGGAATTCAGGAAGAAAGAGCTTTCGGCAGATGTAACTGCAGTTTTGAAAGATTATCTTAGAAACCTGGAAAGTATTGATATTATGAGTAAAATATTTGATGTGAACGAAGAAACCAATATTCTTCGGGCAATGCTTAATTTAAATTTAAATAATTAAAAAAGTAAAAAGTAAAAAGTAAAAAGTTTATTTTCTACTCTATATTTTTAAGTATGTAAATTTTCTTAGCTAAGTGAAACGCCTTTGCGAACGAAAATATGCAGAACAGATTTAACAAAAAATCTTTGCGGGCTTTGCGTTTAAATTAAATTGAGCAATGAAGCAGAGATTCAAAAAATAACTAAACAAAAAGAAATAATGGCTATTAACTTACAAAAAGGTCAGAGGATAAACCTTACCAAAGAAAATGGGACTACACTTTCCCAAGCTTGCGTAGGAATCAACTGGGGAGCTATCGAGAAGAAAAGTTTCTTCGGTGGAACTTCAAAAGAAGCAGTAGACTTGGATGGAAGCTGTATTTTGTATGATTCAAACAAAAATGCAACTGAGGTAATTTATTTTGGAAACCTTAAATCTAAAAACGGTTCTGTACGTCACAGTGGTGATGATTTGACGGGTGATGTGAATGGCGATGACGGGTTAGATAACGAAGTAATTACTGTAGATTTTTCTAATTTAGATCCTGCCGTGGAGCATGTAGCAATGGTTTTGCACAGCTACAGAGGTCAGGATTTCGGAACAATTCCTTTTGCATCGATCAGAATCTATGAAGGAACTCCAACGAATGTAAGAGAGGTTTTTGCCAAATATGATATTGCTAATGATAAATCTTTCAGCGGACATGTATCTATGGTGATGGGAGTTTTTTATAAGAGAAACGGCGAATGGAAATTCAACGCAATCGGAGATCCTACTTCAGACAAAAAACTGGAACAAACGGTGCAGACCGTTCAGCAAAAATATTTGTAAAATAATTTTATTCAATAGGAGCAGCTTTAGCCTGTTTTAAATAATGAAATCTTCTTTTGGCTTTAGCTAAAACCTATTAATAGAAGTCATTATTTTATTGAAATGAAAATTAGATTTAAATTAGCAATACCTGTATATTTACGGCTATTGCTTTTATCATATAATAAACAGAATTAACGTGGAAAAATACAATATTTTAGAACTGCATCCTGGTTTGGTGTGGGGGTTTGCGATAACGGTGGTTATCATGTTGCTTCTCGATTTGGGAGTATTCAATAAAAAAAGTCATGAGGTTTCTTCAAAAGAGGCTACAATCTGGTCAATTGTCTGGATCTCGCTGTCTATGGTTTTTTCAGGAGTGGTGTATTGGGTTTTCAATACAGATGGTACCCCGGAAAGTCATGCAATAGCGGTAGAAAAATTCACGCAATATCAAGCAGCATATTGGATTGAGAAAGCGCTTTCCGTAGATAACCTTTTTGTATTTATATTGGTTTTCGGATTTTTTAAAGTTCCAAAATTCTTGCACCACAAGGTTCTATTTTGGGGAATTATCGGGGCGCTTGTTTTTAGAGCCATCTTTATTTTTGCAGGAGTTGAATTGATTGATTTAACTTACTTGCCTGAAATGAATATTTTTGGTCACGCAGTGAGAATCAATGTTGTAATGACGCTTTTCGGTTTATTCCTTATTTATGCGGGAATCAAATCTTGGGGAGATGGAGATGACGATGATGACGAAGATTACAGTAATACAGCAGGAGCAAAATTGATCAAAAGTTTCTGGAAAGTTTCAGATAACTATGATGGCGACAAGTTTTTTACCGTTCAAAACGGAATCAAAATGGCAACACCATTATTGGTTGTTGTTGGGGTAATTGAGTTTACAGACGTTCTTTTTGCGGTAGATTCTATCCCTGCGATTTTTGCGATCTCAAAAGATCCGTTTATTCTTTATACATCGAATATTTTTGCCATTTTAGGATTAAGATCTTTGTATTTCCTATTGGCAAACTTCATTCACATGTTCAGCAAGCTACCTTATGGTTTGGCAATTATTTTAGCATTTATCGGTGTTAAGATGTTAATTGCACCTTGGTATCATATCTCATCTCCTGTCTCATTAGGAATTGTAGGTGGAGTTTTGGTACTTTCTGTACTTATTTCTATCATGTTTCCCGATAAGGAAGATGATGAAGTAAAAGAATAATTAAATTAAAATATCCATACAAGGCTTTACAAATCGTAAAGCCTTTTTTTATTTCTTATTTTCACTGTCAACTAACAACCAACAACTATCAACACTATTTATACTTCAATAGCTTATTAATCTTCTTTCTCGTCTGCAGCGAAACTTTATACGCTTCATCTCTGAGTTTCTGAATTTTTCCAACTGGCTGAAAAATTTCTGCACTTTCAAAAGGATTAAAAGAGAGAAGTTCATTTTCACAGCCTTTAGGATTGAGCAATGAACCTTTTTCAATTTTTATTTCTCCAATTTTGATGAAAGGAGAGTTTTTCCATTCAACATTGAGTCTATTAATGGGTTGATCTTTCAGATCATAGCAAAATTGAATATAAACCTCAGCGAAATAATCATGAGTTCTGCAAAAGCTTTCAACAGCTTCTTTTACAGAATCTTTTTTACCAAAATTTTTCTCTACATTTTTAGGGCTAACTTTAATCTTGATCATTTTATCATCAAAACGATAAACTCCTACAGAATGATAATCAAAAGAAAGCATGAAATTATTTTTGTTTAAAAGAAGCTTCCAAACATTTTTTAGAAAAGAGGGGTTTAAAGTAGAAGGAATGACTTTGTAAATCTGCTTTACAACCGAAAAAGAATTGCTCCATTTTTTTACAAAAAACCGATTGACAGAAGTAAACAATTTCAAAAATACAGAAACAGAATTCACCGGAAACAAAGGGAAATTTACCAACGGATAATTTGAAATCGTTCTTCCCGAATCATCTTTTATTTTAATAGCAAAACCGTAGGCAGGAAAGTCTTTTTTGCTTTTATCGATCTTCAGATGCGCATTAGATAATCTTGCAGTAATTTCGTATTTATCACTGTCAAAAACAGATTTTAAATCATTCGGAATATCTTTGCTGATGATAAATTCACCTTTCAAAACTGCATACGTTTTTGCATGAACATTTCTTGTGGCATAATTCACGTCACTTATCGTAGAAGAGTATTCTACAAAATCGGCAATGCTCTTTTTGGTCTCTTCCAAAAGTTGTTTTTCTTCATAGCTCAGCTTTTCAAAGTTCTTGTTATATCTTAACGGATTTGGCATATAGTTTTTAAAACTCAATGATAACGCCAAGTTTTTTAATTTACGTTACGAGAATATTAAGCATTTTTTAAAGTTTTTTGTGCTGTAAACAGAAGCGATAATAATGTTGGATGTTTGATGTCGGAAGCTAGATGTTTTGATTCGTTTCCAAATTTTATTAAACTCAAAAATCGGTCATCCAACTTCTAGCTTCCAGCTTCCAAACTTAAATCTTATCTTTGTAAAAAAAATTATGGGAGTAGCAGATTTGTTATTTAAGAAGAAAAAAGAATTGGCAGAGAAAAACCTGAAAGATGGTCAGGATTATATGTTTGAATACGGTAAAAGAGAAAGTGTAGTGCAGTTACCAAGCGGATTGCAATACGAAATCATTACCGAAGGTGATGGTCCCAAACCAGGTCCGAAATCTACCGTAAAATGCCATTACCACGGTACAACAATTGCCGGAAAAGTTTTCGACAGTTCGGTAAAAAGAGGAACTCCAGCTTCTTTTCCGTTGAATAAAGTAATCAAAGGATGGACAGAAGCACTTCAGTTAATGCCTGTAGGAAGCAAATGGAGATTGATTATTCCACCGCATTTGGCTTATGGAGATCAGCAGATTAGCAAAGAAATCGGACCAAACTCTACTTTGGTATTTCAGGTAGAATTATTGGATATTAAATAATCCTGTTCTTAAAAATAAATTAAAATTCATCTGTTTTCAGGTGGATTTTTTTATTTGTGCTATCTTAGTAATAAGATTCATATTTCCTTTAATTGAATTTTTAATGAAAAAACTATACTCGATTTTTGCCGTTTTTATTTTGTTGACTTCCTGTGTTTCAAAGAAAAATCAGGTGATAAAACAGAATATTTTGACTTTGAGAGACAGCTATTGTAAGGCACCTTTCAAGTATAATTATGAAAATAAATTGCCTTCTTATAATTCAGATTCAATCATTGCAGCTAATCAGCAATTGAAAAGTACTTTTTCCGATCAAAGTATTTTGGTTTTAAATGCTTTGGATAATTTAGATGAAGTAAATGAAATTGTAAAACTGAAAAAAGATTCATCATTAAATTCTCAGGTAAAAGTTTTGCAATTAAAGATGAAAATCAACAGCAAAATTACAATTGCACTGACTGAATTGGATGCTGTTGCTGCAGAATTTGACTGTGAAGGTGAACGTGTTGCGCAAATTGGAAATTATGTTGATAATTTAAATGATTCCAGGAATAATAAACTCATTTTATACTCAATTGCAGCAGGAGCTGTCGCCTCAATTGCAGGCGGAATTGTAAAAGATGAGGGTTGGAGCAGTGCAATTGATATTACCGGAGGTGCTTTGGGAGCCGGTTTTGGTTTGGCAACCTTAAATCCGAAAGGTAAAAAAGTTGAATTTATACATCAAAGAAATTTATTGCGAGATATCTGGAACGAAAGACTGGAATCTCCCAATTTTCCGCCCTTTATTTGGTATATGTACACCGAAAAAAGATTTTCAAACAAAGAACAGCATTCTATTATTTCAAGCATGAAACAACGATGGTTGCATTATCAGTTTGATGATGATCAGAATAAAGCCGATCAGTCGGTTATTTTCAAAGATGGAGGTCTTTATAGAGCAGATGATCTTCACAATCGTGCGGCAATGCTTAATCAGATGCAGTCGGCAACGCGCACAATTAATCAGATCATTAATTATTTGTTGTTAGATTTAGATAAATTGATCTTATAATTTTGAATACTAAATGTTTGAATGTCTAAATTTGCTTTGATCTACTTAAAAGAATGTCGGAATTAAGAAAAATAAGAGAGAGACAAAATCTTACTCAGGAAGAATTAGCTGAAAAATCAGGAATTTCGGTAAGAACTATTCAAAGAATTGAAGCAGGTACAATTCCGAAAGGTTATACACTAAAAACGTTGGCCGCAAGTCTTGATGTTTCTGAAAAAGATCTATTGATTTCTGAGACGATAAAAGAAGAGATTAAAGTTGATGAACCTATTATTGTAACAGAAAATGACGATTCTTTTAACTCCGGTTTAGTCAAAATAATCAATCTTTCCACACTTCCATTGGCATGGCTTCCGATTGCTAATTTTTTGCCGCCATTATTGATTATGCTTTTTACAAAAAATAAATCACAAATTGTAAAACAGATTATCTCACTTCAAATATTTTTAGCGATCATTTTGCCTATCATTTTTATGTTAATTGTGCTCTTAAAATTAGGTCGGGAATCTGTTATGATAACGATGACCTTCTTAATTTTGGCAAATGTTTACATTATTTTGAGAAACACTTACGAAATTGATAAGAGACAAAGTCTTCGTTATAAGTTGAATTTCAACATCATATAAATGTGACAGATGATTGTCGGGTTTTTGTCGGGTTCTTTTTTTGATTTAAAAACAGTTTATTCTGAATCTTTGTCAAAAATTAATCAATGCCTAAAAAACTTAAGATCAGCATTTTTATTCTCTACTTTTTCTTCGGAAATTTCAATGCACAAATCGATAAAAATTCGCCATTATTTTTAGAATTAAAGAAACAGGATAGTCTTTTTTTTGAACGAGGTTTTAATAATTGTGACCTTACGTATCTTAAAAAATCAGTAGATGAGAATCTAAAATTCTATCATGATAATGGAGGCTTTCAGGACAAGAAATTGTTTCTCGAAAGAACAAAACAAAATATCTGTTCAAATCCCAATCAAAAACCAATTCGTAAGGTCATTGAAAGTAGTTTGGAAGTTTTTCCATTATACAATAACGGCGAATTGTATGGTGCGATACAGTCCGGAGAACATCAGTTTTTTATCCGTGAAAAAAATAAACAAGATGCATTAGGCGGGCAGGCAAAATTTACAACAGTCTGGACAAAAAAAGAAGGTAATTGGATTATGAGTGATATTTTAAGTTATGATCACGGAGACCCAGGCCAATCAAAACTTACCGATAATTTGGAGCAATTGTTGAAAAATAATAACATCCCAACTTTAGGTTTAGGAATTATCGAGAATGGAAAGTTGACAGAAATAAAAGTTTATGGAAAACTAAATGATAAAACATCGGCTTCTTACAATAGTCTTTTTAATGTTGCTTCTTTAACCAAACCAGTTACTGCAATAACGGTTTTACGCTTGGTAAGTCTTGGTAAATGGAATCTTGATGAGCCACTAGATAAATACTTTATTGATCCTGATATTGCTAAAGATCCAAGACATAAAAAATTGACGACAAGATTAATTTTAAGCCATCAAACAGGTTTTCCGAATTGGAGATGGATGAATAATGATAAAAAACTTCGTTTTGAGTTTGATCCGGGAACAAAATATCAATATTCGGGTGAAGGTTTTGAGTATCTGAGAAAAGCCCTGGAAAATAAATTTCACAAAAGTCTTGAAGAATTAGCAAAAGAACTTGTTTTTCAGCCTTTAGATATGAAAGATACAAGTTATATCTGGAATGAAAAGAAATATTCTGAGAGAGTGGTACTTGGTTACAATAACTCCGGAAATCCGTATGAAATTGTAAAAAATAAAACTCCAAATGCAGCCGATGACTTAGTAACTTCTGTAGAAGATTACGGGAAATTTTTAGTTGCTGTTTTGAATAATGATTTTTTGACAACAAAAACTGCCGAAGAAATGAAAACCAAACAGACTGAAACTAAAAAAGACAAGTTTTTCGGTTTAGGATTTGAAATTTACGATCTTGGAAATAACGAAATTGCATTGTCTCATGGTGGTTCTGATAAAGGAGTAAATACTATTGTTTTTCTTTTACCAAAAACAAAAAAAGGATTGATCATTTTTACGAATGTTGAAAATGGATATAAAATTTATGAACCTCTTGTTAATCATTACTTTGGAAATGTAGGAAAGAAAATCATTTCAATTGAAACAAAATAAGTTTAACGAAATTTAATTGTAATTAATTTTGTTACAATTGAAATATTTGTATCTTTGCAGAGTAATTATGAACAATACCAGATTTGCTACGGCGATACATATCATGACTTTGTTGTCAAAATTTCCTCAGGAGTGGCTTACTTCTGATTGGCTTGCCGGAAGTATTAATGTAAATCCTGTTATTATTCGTAAAGAAATTGGTGTTTTAAAAGAAGCAGGATTAATTGTTAGTAGAAAAGGAAAAGAAGGTGGAAGCCAGTTGGGAAGAGACGCTTCCAACATAAGTATTTCTGAAATTTATTCAGCAGTGAAAAATTCAGAAGTTTTAGGTAAGAAAAATAATAATCCTAACCCGGCTTGTCCCATTGGGAAAAATATCAATACACATTTAGGACAACTTTTTACAGAGACTGATGCGTTAGTCTGTCAATTTTTAGGAGATAAATCTTTACAAGAATTTACAGAATATTTCGATTAAAAATTTTTGACCAAAAATGTAACAAAATTTATTACAATTAATTTAAATAAAAATATTATGAAAAAAGTAGCGGTAATCGGTGCAACAGGTTTTGTGGGAACACAAGTAGTAAAAGAATTAGCAAACAGAGGTTTTGAAGTAGAAGCTATTGTAAGAGATGCATCTAAAGTAAACGAAACTGAAAACGTAAAAGCAAAAAGCGTTGATGTAAACAATGTAGATGATTTGGCCGAAGCTTTGAAAGGAAATGATGCGGTAATCAGCAGTTTTAATGCGGGTTGGACGAACCCAAATCTTTATAACGATTTCCTAAATGGTTCAATCAATATCGAAAAAGCAGTTGAAAAATCGGGCGTGAAAAGATTTATTACAGTTGGTGGTGCAGGAAGTTTATTTATCGATGGAAATCAATTGGTTGATGGACCAGATTTTCCGGCAGACATCAAGCCAGGAGCAACTGCAGCAAGAGATTATTTAAATAAAATCAAAGAAAATACAACTTTAGACTGGACTTTTTTCAGCCCCGCAATCGAAATGCATCCAGGAACAGCAGGAATCAGAACCGGAAAATATAGAACCGCTCTTGAAAATCCTGTATTCAATGAAGAGGGGAGAAGTGTACTTTCTGTAGAAGATGTCGCTGTTGTTTTGGTTGATGAATTGGAGCAAAACAATCACATCCGAGAAAGATTCACCGCAGCTTATTAATTATTTTGAAAATCCCGAAGGGACGACTTAACAAAGCATCGGATAAAATCCGATGAAAACCGATTCAACAGATCAAAAAAGCTTCGGCGACACCAAAGGTGCCGCCGAAGCTTTTTTGATACAAATAATTTATTTACAAATTCATAAACAACTTCGGATTAACCGGAGCATTGTTTTTATGCACTTCATAATGCAAATGCGGTCCCGTAGAACGTCCTGAATTCCCTGATTTTGCAATCACTTGTCCAACTTTTACTTTCTCATTGGTTTTTGCAACCAATTGTGAAAGATGACCGTAAAGTGTTGCCAATCCATTTCCGTGAGATACAATGACGCAGTTTCCATAACCGCCTTTCTGTCCTGAGAAAATCACAGTTCCGGCGGCAGTTGCTATAACATCAGATCCAAAAGGAACGGCAATATCCAAACCTTTGTGAAATTGCATTTGATCAGCTTCTGCAGGAGCATTATTCTTTTCTGCCGGAGTTTTAGAAGCAGCTACATTTTTAGTTGTAGAGTTTGTTGGAGAAGGAGAAGCTGCACTTGCTGCTTTTGGAGTTACCATCACCTTTATTTCTCTCTTATTGCCGTAACTGTCGGTTACTTCTACAATTTTTTCTACCGGTTCAGCTTTTACTTCAGGTTTTGGAGTTGCTGCAACGGCGGTAGGAGTTGCTGCAATTGGTTTTACAGATGCATAAACAGTTTTAAAAGGAATTGGGTTTTTTCTAATTCCAAAGTTGGATGAAATATACCCTTCAGTAGGCATTCCTAGAGGAACCTGCATTAATTTTTTCTGCAAGTCCATCAGATATTGGCTGTATCTGTTTGATTGTTTTGCCAGATAAACTGAGTTTGAAATACTGTCGTTATCAAGAACCATTAGTTTTTCGCTCTTAATATCTTTTGATTTTAGAAAAGAATTCAGTTGAGAAACCGTTTGATCTACCAAGCCAAGATCTGTTTTCATTTTCAGATAATCAACGCTGTCTTTTTCTGTATTTATTTTTACCAAATTTACTTCATAGTTTTTGTCATCTTTCTCAGAAAACAATTTGGCAATGAAAATACTTTGTGCAAAAACGACCAGTGAAAGCCCTCCAATTAGAACTGTTACTTTCTTTTTGCTGCCTAAAAATTTCTTCATTTTTCTTTCTCTTAGAATTTAAAAAGGTTTTAAGGGTGCAAATTTAGGTAAAAATAAACTTTCGACCTTATTCTTAACAAAAATTTAGAAAATATTGTAATAAACGTATTTTTAGATATTTAATTGTGCGAGAGTGTTAAATTTTTCAAAAAGTGATTCATGTTGGGTGATATAAAGTTTCGATATTTCTCGGTTTTAATATATTTGCAAATCACATTTCAATTATGGCGAAAAAGAAAAACAACTCAGAATCTTCTACTTCTAAAAAAACCAAAAATGACGTTGCAGTTGGCGTTGTTGGTAGCGGAAGTTTTGCAACAGCAATTGTAAAAATGCTTGTTGAAAATTGCAAAACCGTGCATTGGTGTGTTAGAAATGAGTTTGTAAAAGGAGCAATTGAACTGCGTGGGCACAATCCTACTTATCTTACGGCAGTTAATTTCAATCTTAAAAATTTAAAATTAACAACTGATGTCAACGAGTTGGTGACAGCTTGTGATGTTGTTGTCTTGGCAACTCCATCTATTTATCTTTCAGATACTTTAGATAAAATGACTTGTGAGTATAAAGACAAAATCTTCGTTTCGGCAATTAAAGGGATTATTCCGAAAGTGAACGATGTTGTGGCACATTATCTGAAAGAAGAATTCCAGATAGGATTCAGAAATCAGGCGGTTATTGCAGGACCGTGTCACGCTGAAGAAGTTGCAATGGAAAGACTTTCTTATCTTACGGTGGCAACGGTGGAAGACGAAGTTTCTGAAAAACTGGTTAATATTTTCAATTCAGATTTTATCAAAGTAAATTCCAGCAAAGATATTTTAGGAAACGAATACAGTGCTATCCTTAAAAATATTTTTGCAATCGGAGCGGGTATTGCAAGCGGTTTGGGTTACGGTGATAACTTTACGGCAGTTTTTGTATCGAATGCGATTAGAGAGATGGAAACTTTCCTTGAAGCGATTTATGAGGCTCCTAGAGATGTTAACGAAAGTGCTTATTTGGGAGATTTATTGGTTACAGCATATTCTTTGTTTTCAAGAAACAGAAATTTAGGAAATCTTATCGGAAAAGGATATACCGTGAAATCTGCAATTCAGTCGATGAACATGGTTGCAGAAGGATATTACGCTGCAGATTCTATTTATAAAACAGCAAAACAGAAAAAACTGGAATTACCGATTATTGATACGGTTTATACAATTTTGTATGAAGGCAAAAATGCTGAAAAACAATTTAGAAAACTAACGGCAAAGCTGAACTAGAATTAATTTCCTTTAAAAATATATAGAAGCATCAGTGATTTTCATTGATGCTTTTTTATTGAATATATCGATTCTATTATTTAAAATTGATAATTTCCATCGTCTTCGCTGGGTTGGTAAAAATTTTGTTTTCGGCACAGAATTAAATAGTTAAATCTTATTTTAATCTAAAACTTTTCCCGAAATTCGTATTAAAATTCACACAATGCCACATTCAATTACTAATAGAACGCCTAAGCCAAAATATGATATTGTGCTTATAGGAGGCGGAATTATGAGTGTTACTTTAGCCACTTTACTTCACGAGTTTGATCCCAATTTAGATATTGCTATTTTCGAAAGACTGGGAAGATTTGCCAAAGAAAGTACCGCTGCATGGAACAACGCAGGAACGGGTCACTCTGCATTTTGTGAACTCAATTATACACCCGAAAAAGAAGACGGAAGTATAGATATTTCAAAAGCTGAAAAAATTGCAGAACAATTTGAGATTTCAAAACAGTTTTGGTCTTATTTGGTTGACAAAAAATACATTCAGAATCCTCAGGAATTTATTAATTCTTGCGCTCACATGAGTTTGGTTTTTGGTGAAAAAGATGCAGAATATCTTAAAAAAAGACACGAAGCAATGAAAAATTCACCTCTGTTTTCAGAAATGGAATTTTCTACCGATCATGATATTTTGAGAAAATGGATTCCTTTGGTGATGAGCAAAAGAAACCAATCTGAAGTTTTGGCAGCTACTAAAATGAATATCGGAACCGATGTCAATTTTGGGACATTGACCCGAAAAATGGGACGCCATCTTGTAGAAGATTCTCATGTAGAAGTTTTTTTGTATCACGAAGTAAAAGACATCGATCCCAAAGAAAACGGAAAATGGGAAATGAAAGTAAAAGATCGCATCAACAATCATAAACAGGAAGTTGTTGCAGATTTTGTTTTTATTGGAGCAGGAGGTTATGCATTGCCTTTGCTCGACAGTTCAGATATCAAAGAAAGTGCAGGTTACGGAGGTTTTCCGGTTTCCGGAGAATGGTTGGTTAGTCATAATCAGGAATTGGTAGAAAAACATCATGCAAAAGTTTACACTCAAGCGACAGTTGATGCACCGCCAATGTCTGTTCCGCATTTAGATTTAAGAATTATTGATGGTAAAAAAGCGTTGCTTTTTGGTCCTTTTGCGGGTTTTTCAACAAAATTTTTGAAAGAAGGAAGCTATCTCGATTTACCTGAAAGTGTGAATACCAAAAATCTCCGTTCATTATTTGGAGCTTGGTGGCATAATATTCCTTTAACGAAATATCTAATTCAGCAGGTTGCAATGACAAAAGCTCAGAGAATGCAGCATTTGAGAGAGTTTGTGAAAGATGCAAAAGAAGAAGACTGGGAACTGAAAGTTGCCGGACAACGTGTTCAGATCATCAAAAAAGATGATAAATTAGGTGGTAAATTAGAATTCGGAACTGAGGTTGTCGTTAATGATAAAGGGACGATTGCTTCACTTTTAGGAGCATCTCCGGGAGCATCAACTGCGGTTTTTGCGATGTTGAATGTTTTAGAAAAATGTTTTCCTGAAAAATTAAAAGGAGAATGGAAAGATAAATTGTTGGAAATGATCCCGTCATACGGACAAAAATTATCCGAAAATCCTGAACTGGCAAAAAGAATGAGAGCTCACAGCAAAGAAAAATTAGAGCTTAAGCATTAAATATAAGTGATAAGTAATGGGTAATAAGTAATTTTGTAAAGTTGCTTATTACCCATTATCAATTAATCATTACTCATACCAAGATGGAAGTTATTTCAAAACCGATTATTGCAAAGGAAATCCTTGAAGCTCTTCAGACAAAAATTGAAGAAGAAAAGCAGGTGATTGTACATTGCTGTTTTCCTGCGTCACCGTTTTTGGGAAATTTGATCAGAATTTGGAATACTACTTACCTTGTTGATAATAGTTCCAGCCATAAAAGTAAACTGATTCACGCTGAAAATATTACGATTTATCCGAACTGGACGGTTGTTCCGTTTATGAAAGATTTCTGGTTTACATTAGTGTTTTCTGGTTTGCCAAAAGATTGCAAAAGCTTTGATTTTAAAGAAATAATTCCTGAAGAAGGTGGTTTTTTTGTGAAATCAATTAAAAGAAATTCATCAGATATTTACCGGATAAAAATTTCGGAGTAATTTTTATTAAATCTAAAATGAAGAAAATTATATTAATTCTTATAGCTGTCTTTCCACTTTTCGTGTTTTCTCAAAAAAAGAAAAAAACAAAGCATGCAGTACCTATAATCAAACCAATGATTTGTACTGAAAAAGATATTTTTGGATATTTAATGATAAGAGAAATAAAAAAGTTTCAAACAGATTTAAATAAAGAATACCTCGACAAGAAAGAAACACCTTTGCGAGGAGATAATTATACAAATTTTAAACAACATCCTTTCTTTCCTATTGACTTAAAATACCGCGTAATTGCTGATTTCGTTAAAAATGAAAACCCTGAACCTTTTGATCTACCCACTTCTTCAGGAAAATCGAAGTCATATCAGGAATACGGGAAGGCCCACTTTACGATTGACGGAAAATCTTATACTTTAACGATCTATCAAAGTTTAGATCTGATGAAAATGGAAAAATATAAGGATCATCTTTTCTTGCCTTTTCGTGATGAAACCAATCAAAAACAAACTTACGGCGGAGGAAAATACATGGATTTAAAAATCCCGAAAGGCAACACGATTGTGTTAGATTTTAATCAGTCTTATCAACCTTTCTGTGCCTATAATGCTTATGATTACAATTGCCCGATTGTTCCTGAAGAAAATAAGCTTCCGGTAGAAATAAAAGCGGGCGTAATGTACAACGATATTTATCATCATTAAATTATGATTGATTTACAGTTTTTTAAACCGAAAGATTTATCTGAATTAAATTATGAGCTTGATGAAATTCAGGCGCAGTTTTCAGCTTTGCCAAACCAAGCTTTGGAAAGAATTGAAGCAAGAAATCAAAATGATGATTTTTTTGCCTATCCGATTACTATTTTTTCTGATGAAAAAGCGGCTGGTTTTTGTGTTTTAGATTTTGGTGATGATAAATTAGAATTAACTGATAATCACAATTCGGTTTTACTTCGGTCATTGTCTATAAATCCTGAATTTCAGGGAAAAGGAGTCGGTAAATCTGTGATGATTGTTCTGGATGATTTTATTAAAGAACATTTTAAAGATTGTAATGAAATTGTTTTATCAGTGAATGAAAGAAATGATTTGGCTTTTCAAATTTATACGAAAAAAGGATATGTTTATGCCGGTAAAAAAATAGACGGAAGAAGCGGGCCTCAGTTTGTGATGTCTAAAATTTTAGATTAATTTAAAAATCAAACAGTCAGTTTGGCGTGATACTTTCAATTGATTTTAAACATCATTAAAATCAAAATATGGAAGTTTTATTAAGAAATCAGGTTGCCATTGTTACAGGCGCATCAAGCGGAATCGGAACCGGAATTGCAAAATCTCTTGCTTCAGCCGGGGCAACAGTTATCATCAATCATTCATCTGAAAAATCTAAAGATGAAGCCCAAAAAGTTTTAGGCGAAATTCAGAAAAACGGCGGAAACGGAATGGTTTACCAATGCGATGTTTCTAAAGAAGATCAGGTGGTAAAAATGTTTTCAGATGTAATTTCAGAATACGGAACCGTTGATATTCTGGTTAATAATGCCGGAATTCAGAAAGATGCCAAATTTATCGATATGACTTTGGAAGAGTGGGATACTGTAATGGGCGTGAATTTGCGTGGTCATTTTTTGTGTTCAAGAGAAGCTGTTAAAGAATTTCTCCGCCGGGGAATCGATACAACCCGTTCTGTTGCTTGCGGAAAAATCATTCATATAAGTTCGGTTCACGAAATTATCCCTTGGGCGGGTCACGCAAATTATGCAGCAAGTAAAGGTGCCATAAAAATGCTGATGCAGACTTTGGCTCAGGAACACGGCGCAGATAAAATCAGAGTTAATTCTATTTGTCCGGGAGCAATTCAAACGCCGATTAATAAAGATGCATGGGAAACTCCGGAAGCGATGAATGATTTAATGAAGTTAATTCCATATAACAGAATTGGTCAACCTGAAGATGTTGGAAATTTGGCAGCATTTTTAGCGAGTGATTTGGCCGATTATATTTCCGGAACGAGTATTTTCATCGATGGAGGCATGACAAGTCTGGAAAGTTTTTCAAACGGCGGATAATTTATTCGAAAATCTGCTGGATAATTTCAAGTGAATTAGGCGTTTTAAAATCGGTAATGTGGTAATGATAATAAACCAGCACACTGTCTAAAAAGGTTTTTCTCATAGCTTGCGGAATTTTTATTTGATAAGGATTCTGAGAGGATAAAATCAATTTCCATAGCTGAGAATTTTCACTGTCGAAAAAATGATGAGTTCCTATATTGGAGAATGTTCCTGTTTCGGGATCCAAATAATTTCCATCTCCTAAGAGTGGTGCAACACCCTGAATTTTTAAAATTTTAATTAAAAGAATAAGATGAGAACGGTAATTTTGCTGACTGAGTTCAAAAATAAATTCATCAATCGTGTGAAAGATGATCTGATTTTGATTCTCATTTCTTAAAATCTGATTCAAAAAATCTGCAATAAAAAATATAACCGTATTGGCTTTGATGTCTGTATAAACATCATTTACCTCCGTAATTTCAAATTTTGAAATAGTTTGAATTCCGCTGTTTTTTCCTGCATTAACAGAAAAATTAAGCTTGTTCAATGGAAGTAAAAACGCCTTTTTCTTATTTTTTTTGCTGTAAATTCCTTTCAGAAAATAAGTTTGAAAACCATCTTCTTCGGTGAAACAATGGAGAACTGCGTCGTTTTCTCCATATTTGATGTATGAAAGTAAAAATCCGTCTTGTGAAGTCATTAATTAACTACCGCTATTTTTGCTGTAGCTTTATCTGAGCCGTCTTCGTTGGTCATCAAAACAAAATAAATTCCTGAAGCAACTCTTTTTCCTTTCTGGTTATTAAGATTCCATTCGTAATATCCGGTTCTTGCAACGGCAGAATGTACAAGATTTCCAGCTGCATCAGTAATTCTGATGTTTGTTTTTTCAGCCAAACCTTTGATGGTTACATTGCCTTTAAACTGAGAATAAACCACAGGATTCGGATAAACCAAAACATTTCCAAAGTCTTTAGTTACATCTGCAACATCACCTTGGTAAGTAACGATTCCGTCAAAAGTCACAAAATAAACTTTGCCTGTTTTTTTATCAACTTTAATATCGGTAACAGTATTCGTTGGGAGCGGAGAATTATCTTTATTGAAAAATTTTATAGTTTTTTCTCCGTCAGCAGATAAATAATAAACACCTCCGTCTTCTACAGATACCCATTTCTGGTTTCCGCCATCTACTTCGATATGTAAAATAGTAGCATCTCTGAAAAGTTCTTCGGCAAGTCCGCCTTGTTCGATGACAATAGCTTCAAATTGAGGGTCGTTTTTAATTTCGGTTGCTGCATTGGGTAAAATTCTTATTCCGTCTTCAGTACCTAGCCAAGCATCTCCTGATTTATCCATTGCAAAAGAAATTGTATTTGCAGGAATATTGTTTGATTGATCTAAATAATATTGTGTATCATCAGAAAGACTCGCTGTTTTTTTGGTGTCGTAAACTAAGAAATTAACTGTTCTTGGGATAGGAATCCACAATAAATCATTACTGAAAACAGGATATTGAATCCCGGTACTAACGTTTAAATCTTTTAATAAAAAATTATCTGTTGCTCTGTCATAAAAAGCTAATGCTGCAGTTGGTCCGGAATATGCAATAGATGCAATAATGTTATTCTGATCATCTGAAGTAAAGCCCACAGGTCTTCTTCCATAACCATTGGGTGCACCTAAGTCATAACGTTTTACAAAGTCAAAATCTTTAGAAGTTGAATTGTATTTCATTTTATAAATCCCATGACCTCCAAAATTATTAGTGTAATAATTCGAAAAATATACTTCTGAAGTATTTGCTGGGTCTGGAAAAGCATCTACAACATTGAAACCTATAGTTGTTCCAACAAAAATAGAAGGATAAACCCATTCAGTTCCAGTAAAATAATAAAAACCCGGATTTTTTGAATTAACTTGAGTTTCATTATATCCGTTTGCTCTAATTCCTGTAGAAACTAAAAGCTGATTATCATTAAATAATCTTATTTTGTAAGAATCATTGAAATAGGGGCCATCTGGTTTGTAGGATATATTATCATCGGTTTTAACTCCGGAAAGTTTAGTTCCGCCATATA
This sequence comes from Chryseobacterium sp. YIM B08800, assembly GCF_026163565.1. GTDB lineage: Bacteria > Bacteroidota > Bacteroidia > Flavobacteriales > Weeksellaceae > Chryseobacterium. Next base: position 48,480 of record NZ_JAPDKN010000040.1, on the reverse strand, counting down.
CTTTTGAGCCAATTGTTGTTGCCGTATTGCAAGCTTCTCCCACACTTGTGCTACCACCAAAATTTCCATTTGTATTATAAGTGTAAATTCTGCTGCCGTCTGTAATGATGATATTGTTTGAATTTACAACCACATCATTAATCCCACCAAAAGTTTGTGCAATGGGAGTTGATGTTCCGCTATCGTAAATGTAAGTTGCAGTAGCAGATGAAAAAGCTAAAACAGATTCTGAATCAATATTTGTAAAGTTTCCGGGCATTTCTGTAGCCCAGGTTGTAAACACAGGAAAAGTAGTATTCATTTCATGGGTTTTCAATCCGGTATTGGTTACTGAAAAAACTTTATTTCCTAAAATAGTCGCTTCATTACTGGCTTGAAAAACACCTCCGTTAATAAAGAAAGCAGAGTCAGCAAATTCTTTCTTTTTTAAATCAAAAATAGAAACTCCATAACCTACAGAAACAACTGCTTTATCTCCTGTAATAGAAATGTGATTGATTTTTTTGCTTCCATTGTATCCCGTTGCAATTGGGATATCTACAACATACGTTACGCCTTGTGGAGTAATAATGTCTAAGGCTCCGTTTTGATATCCAACTAAACCTATTTTTGTTTGTGGATTGTAATCAAAAGCAGAAATTTTCACATCATGAAGACCATTAGCCTTTGATAACTTGGTAATTTCTCCTGAAGAAATTGTATAATAAAAAATCCCGTTTTCTGTGGCGGCAACGATTTTTCCGTTATCTTCTTTCATCGCCAGAACATTGTTGTAAGAGAACAGGTCTGCCCATTTTTTTGAAGAAATATTCTGCGCATTTACAAACTGCAACGCTGCGAAAATACCAAAAGAAAGTAATGAGATTTTTTTCATATTATACTGTTATGCTGCTGTCGATTGCCTGATTATTCCAGGAAATCTGTTTTATATTTTTGTTTGAATCAAAAAAGAAATCTATTCTGCCTAAAAGAAGACCTGCCCAACCTACTTGGTTTACCAACACGTTTTTCCCCTGTCTGTTTTTAAAGGTTTGAGGTTCCGGTAGAAAAGTATGAGTGTGACCTCCCAAAATTAAGTCAATATTTTCTGTTTTTGAGGCTAAAATTTTATCACTTATTTTTTCGGGTTCATCTTTGTAATCATATCCGATGTGAGAAAGACAAATCACAAGGTCGCATTTTTTCTCATTTTTTAGAAAATTAGAATAATGTTGCGCCACATCAATAGGATCAGACCAAATGGTTTCTCCGTACTGTTTCTTCCCAACCAAACCATCCAACTGAATGCCTACCCCGAAAATTCCGACTTTGATGCCGTTTTTGTTGAATATTTTATACTGCGAAGTTTTTCCGTCGAGAATTGTGTTTTTAAAATCATAATTCGAACAGATAAATGGAAACTCTGCATTAGGCAAAACCTTTAGAAAACCATCTAAACCATTGTCGAAATCATGATTTCCCATCGTTGATGCATCATATTTCATCATCGACATCAGTTTAAACTCCAGTTCACCTCCGAAAAAGTTAAAATACGGTGTTCCCTGAAAAATATCACCAGAATCCAGCAACAAAAGATTGCTTTCTTCGCTTCTTATTTTTTGTATTAAACTTGCTCTTCTCGCAAAACCACCCTGATTAGGATTTTTGGTATAGCTTTCGTCAAAAGGTTCAATTCTGCTGTGTTGATCGTTGGTATGAAGAATCGTTAATTTGTGAGCAGATTTGAATGAATTTAAACTCAATTCTTCCGCCATCATCAAATTGGGAGCTAAAGACATTGCTAAAGTTCCGCCACCTATTGTTTTTAAAAAACTCTTTCTATTCATTATTTCTTCCCAATAAAATTTAAACGAATATCTTCCTTCGGATTGATTTCAGCATTTTTCTTAAAATAATCAATAAATAAATCTCTCAATTTCATTCCTGTAGGAATTGATTCTCCTTTGCTGAAAAATTTCATATTATCACCTCCCAAAGCCAGATAATCAGACGTTGCAATATAATAATCCTGATTCGGATTTACCTCTTTTCCGTTGATTAAAGTTTTGGTTAATTGTCCGTTGTTGGTTTCTATATATAAATGAGAAACCGGATTATTTACCTGCGTTTTTGCATAGTAATCAAACAATCCCTGCAAATCTGAACCTTTCATTTTTACAATGATGACTTCATTTTCAAAAGGCATAACTTCGAAAACATTTTTCAGAAGAATGTCTCCTTTTCCAATCGTAGTACGAATTCCGCCGATATTGATTAAGGCAGCATCTACGTTTTTATTAAGATTGGCTTTTGTCCAAACATCTGCTCCGTCAAAAGTGTAGTCAGCTAAAAGGTTTCCCAAATTACTGTTGTCTCCTTCCTTGGTAAGATTTACTTGGGTATAAGAGATTTTTTGGTTCATCTCTTTGTTAAGTTTCAGAGTGTAAGGCTCGATAAATTTCGCAAAACCTTCATCGTCCTTCAGCTCTTTATTAATAGAAATGTTCTTCTGTGTCTGCACATTGGCAACCTGTAACGGTGTCGTTTTACAGGCTGTAAGTGATAACAAGGCAATTCCTAGCAATAAGAATTTATTTTGCATAATATCTTTAGTATATGCAAATATAATTATATGTATAATAAAATAGGATTAAATATTGTAAATTCTTGTATGAATTGATTAAATTTGGGGAAAATAATTCGAACAGATGAGCATTTTAAAAGGAGTAGGTGTTGCTTTGGTAACACCCTTTAATGAAGATTTATCCGTAGATTTCGAAAGTTTGACAAAACTTGTTGAGTACAACATCGAAAACGGAACCAACTATTTGGTAGTATTGGGAACTACAGCTGAAGCTGCTACACTTTCTTCAGACGAGAAGAAACAGGTAGTTGAGCACATCATTAAGGTGAATAATAAACGTCTTCCTTTGGTTTTAGGAATTGGCGGAAACAATACTCTTGAAGTCAAACAGCAAATCGAAGAAACTGATTTATCAGATTTTACGGCTGTTTTATCGGTGTCTCCTTATTATAATAAACCTAATCAGGAAGGGCTTTATCAGCATTATAAAATGTTGGCTTCTACCGGAAAGAATATTATCATTTATAACGTTCCTTCAAGAACTGGACAAAATGTAGAAGCTGAAACTACTTTGCGTTTGGCAAATGAATTCCCGAATTTATTCTTAATTAAAGAAGCTGCACCAAATATTCTTCAGTATTTTGATATTTTGAGAAAAAAACCTGAAGGTTTTAATTTGGTTTCTGGTGATGATGAATATACACTTCCTGTAACTTTAGCTGGTGGAAATGGTGTAATTTCTGTAATCGGGCAAGGTTATCCAAAAGAATTTTCTACAATGGTTCAGCTAGCTTTTGATAAAAAAGTGGATGAAGCTTATGAAATTCACAATAAATTAGTGGAGATCACAAGACTGATTTTTGCAGAAGGAAACCCTTGCGGAATTAAAGTTGTTTTGGCAGAAAAAGGATTGATCAAAAATTATTTGAGACTTCCATTGGTTCCTGCTTCAGAAGGGCTTTATGCGAAAATAAAAGCTGAAATGGCGAAAATATAATATTTTATTAAATATCAAAATTTACGCTCTGTTTGTCATGCTGAAAGCATCTTTACAATCTAGCTTAGATTCCTACGAAATGACAAACTTTGCGATAATAAGAGTGAAAAGTATAATGCTTTTCACTTTTTTAATCTAAAATTTTTAACACATGAGTCACATTAGTTTTTAGTTACCATGTTTGAAAACAGTTTAGAGCACCTTAGTTTTGAAAATCTTTGATTTTCTCTCTCTCATGTGTTCTGAAATATTTTCAAGACTAATTTAAATCTTTGTGACTTATGTGTCAAACACAATCTTATTACTAATGAAATTAATCAAAGCAACAGAAGAAAATATCCTTTTAATTCAGGATCTAGCCAAAAGATCTTGGGAAAATGCCTATGCAGAAATTTTATCTATTGAGCAGATGGAATACATGTTAAGCACAATGTATTCTCAATCTGAAATTTCAACTCATCTGAAAAATACTGATTATCATTATTATCTTGTTTTTGATGAAAACTCCAATGAATATGACGGATTTATTGGTTTTGAAAATCATTACGAAGAAAACACAACCAAGCTTCACCGAATTTATTTGGTTCCTGAAAGCAAAGGAAAAGGTTTAGGCAAAAAAACGCTTGAGTTTTTAAATAAAAAAACGTTAGAAAGTGGAGATAATAGAATTATTCTGAATGTCAATAAGCATAATTCAGCGAAGAAATTCTACGAATCTCAAGGCTATAAAGTATATGATGAAGGTGTTTTTGATATTGGAAATGGGTATGTGATGGACGATTATTTGATGGAATTTGTTCTGTAATTCTTATTCTTCAAAAATGTTTTTCGTTGTAAATTGGCTCAACTTTAAAACTCTTATAACATCATCTTTTTTGGAGGAAAGTATCGAATTTTTATGTTCTTCTTCAGGTTGTTTGTATACATTGGTTTTCTTATCCCAAAATAGATAATCAAAAAAATCTTTATCCCAATTTATTACAAATATCTTTGATTTTTCTACAGACTCAGAGATTTCAATTTTTTTGAAATCTACGGGTCTTGCTTTTATGATTGTTTTGCTTTCTGTTTCAATGAATATTGGTTTTTCATTTTGCAGATATATGATGAATTGTTGGTAACCGCCTACATTATCCTTTGAATAATCTACGATTTTGACTGTCTGGTCTCCCTTTTTGAAAACATCAATATTTTCATCTTGTCCATATTTCTTAACCTTAGCAATTTTATCCGAAGGAACTTTATAGATCGTTAAGCTCTCGTCATTATTTATATCCAAAACTTTTTTTTCAATTTCAGAAATAATATTTTTGTTTTGAGCATTAGTATTTATTGCTAGAATAAAGAAAAGGGCGGTTGAAAATATTTGCTTCATCATGGATGATTTTTTGGTTTAAATTACGAAATCTTACTCCACTTATTTTTCCCTTTATAATTTTGGATATAATAATATTTAATGATCTGATGATCAGTTCCTGATAAATGCGGATCTGCTTCCAATATTTTATCAACCATTTTTTTTGTGGTTTTAATGATTGGTGCATCATTCACCAGATCGAGTCTTTTAAAATCAACGACACCGCTTTGCTGAGTTCCCAAAATATCACCTGGACCACGCAATTGCATATCGACCTCAGAAATTTTAAAACCATCATTGGTTTCGGTCATCGTTCTGATTCTTGTTCGGCTTTCGGCAGACATTTTATCGGAGGTCATCAAAATACAGTAGCTCTGTTCGGCTCCTCTTCCAACTCTTCCACGAAGTTGGTGAAGCTGTGAAAGACCAAATCTTTCAGCACTTTCAATTACCATAACTGAAGCATTTGGAACATTTACACCAACTTCAATTACGGTTGTTGCGACCATAATTTGTGACTTTCCTGAGGCAAAATAATTCATCGCGGCATCTTTTTCATCGGGTTTCATTTTCCCGTGAAGCATCGTTACCTCATAATTCGAAAAGTTGTCCATAATATGCTCTAAACCTTCCATCAGATTTTTATAATCTAAAGTTTCAGATTCTTCAATCAACGGATAAACAAAGTAAATCTGTCTGCCTTTTCGTATTTCTTCATGACAGAAATGATAAACATAAGTTCTGTCTTTTTCTCTTCGATGAGCGGTAATGATCGCTTTTCTCCCAACCGGCATTTCATCAATCACAGAAACGTCGAGATCCGAATAAAAGCTCATTGCTAAAGTTCTCGGAATCGGAGTTGCGGTCATCACCAAAATATGAGGCGGAATTTTATTTTTAGCCCACAGTTTCGCTCTTTGAGCGACCCCAAATCGGTGTTGCTCGTCGATAATTGCCAATCCGAGGTTTTTAAATTTTACTTTGTCTTCCAAAACAGCATGAGTTCCTACCAAAATCGACAGCTCACCATTTTCTAATTCATGGTGAATAACCTTTCTCGCAGAAGCTTTTACCGAACCCGTCAAAAGGCTGACTTTAATTTCTGTGTCTTTTAATAGATCTTTAATTCCGTTGTAATGTTGCTGTGCCAGAATTTCCGTCGGAGCCATCAGACAGCTCTGAAAACCATTGTCTAAGGCGATCAACATTGTTAATAAAGCGACCATCGTTTTTCCTGAACCTACATCTCCCTGCAAAAGTCGGTTCATCTGAATCGGCTTTTTCATGTCCATTCGGATTTCCTTTAAAACTCTTTTTTGAGCTCCGGTGAGTTCAAATGGAAGATGTTTTTCGTAAAATCCGGTAAAATGATCACCAACAATCGGAAACGGATTTCCTACAGATTGTGTTTTATGATGAAGCTTTTTTAAAGCATATCCTAGCTGAAAGAAAAATGATTCTTCAAACTTTAAACGCTGATTTGCCTTTTCAAAATAATCTAAATTTTTTGGAAAATGAATGTTTAAAAAAGTCTGTTGCCTCGATAAAAACTTCATCGAACTCATTATAGATTCCGAAAGATTTTCCTGAATAAGATTAGGAATCTCTTTGCAGATATTTCTCAGAATTACCTGAAAGAATTTTTGATTTAAACCTCTTTTCGTTAGCTTTTCAGAACTTGGATAAATAGGTCTTAATCTGTTGTCTTTTTCTTTGTTCTCATCAAGTTCAATTTCCGGATGCGGCATCGAAAACTGATTGTTAAACGCATTGATCTTTCCGAAAATAAAAACTTCGCGGTTGACAGGAAGTTGTTCTTTCAGCCATTTCGAATATTGAAACCAAACCAGATCCATACTTCCGGTGTCGTCATTAAATTTTGCGGTCAGCCTTTTTACTTTTCCGGTGAGGATTTCCTGCACATTGGAAATTTTTCCTTTCAGCTGAATTTCAAGATTGCTTTCCTGAAGTGCGTTTACTTTGTAAACTTTATTTTTATCTAAATACCGGATCGGGTAGAAGTTGAGAAGATCTTCCACAATAGAAATTCCCAACACATTTTTAATGAGTTTGGCTCGCTCAGGACCGATTCCTTTTACATATTCTATGGGGGTTTCTAAAGTCATTTTCCGAGTTTCGTGATGTGTGCTTCGAGTTTTTTATCCGTGTTTTGAATGAAAAAATAAAAGCTCGAATTTCGGTAAAATAAAAAAGACTTCCAAAAAACGGAAGCCTTAATTATATGTTTTAAAACGATTAATCTTTTATTTTAGATCTGAATTTTTTCTGATAATCTTCCCAATCTTGCTTGGTTTTTACTTTTTTGTACAGATCATTCGAGATAAACTCAAGATAAGGTTCTAATTCTTTTGCAGACAATTCGCCTTGCAACATTGTAATAGGTTTTCCATTTTCATCTAGAAAAACTGTACTTGGAACTGCATTTACATTCATAAACTGCGTGAATTCGTGAAGCGAATTTCTTCCTTTTTTGTGAGAAGTGTTTTCATTAGAGAATTTTCGACCGTAGATTTCTATGGTATTTTTATCTTCAGAATTAAATTTAACGGGATAATAATTTTCATTTAAAAACTCATAAATTATGGGATTTCCATACGTTTTTTTATCCATGATTTTACACGGGCCACACCAATCTGCATAAAAATCGATGATGATTTTTTTAGGCTGTGTTTTCTGTGCATTTAATGCTTCTTCAATCGTCATCCATTTTACTTGGGAAAAGGCAAAAACAGAGTGAATAACGAAGATCAATGCAAATATTTTTTTCATCTTATTTGTGATTTAAATTGTTAACGGACTTCCTGCATGAGTTTTTTCACCCACGGAGATATCAAAATTAATACCACACCGGCAATTACGGCATATAATCCTAGTTGTTTGTAACCTTCTGTGTATGTAATTAATGCGTCATAGTTTGTTGAGCCTTCTTTTGCATCCGCTAAACCTGCGCCAATAATTCCAGCAACATATTGACCATAAGCTGAAGCAAGAAACCACATTCCCATCATCATTCCCTGGAGATTTTTGGTGGAAAGTTTCGTCATAATTGATAACCCGATAGGTGAGAGGCATAATTCACCCAAGGTGATTACTAGTAAAGCTAATGTAAAGAAGTTTAAAGAAGTAATTCCCTGTAAATCCGCAAACAATCTGGTCGCAAATAAAACGTAATAGCCTAATCCTAAAAATACAAATCCTAACCCGAATTTAATAATTGTGTTGGGCTCTATTTTTCTTTTGCTCATCCAGATCCATAATAACCCAAGTAATGGTGCAAGGAAAATAATGAAAAATGCTCCTCCGGAATTGTTTACACCATTTGGGTCTAAACCGAATAGATCTTTATTTAAATTTTTAGCAGCAAAAATACTTAATGAACCTCCACTTTGCTCGTAGATCCCCCAGAATAAAATTGAAAACAGAATGAAAATTAAGGCCGCGAAAAGTTTTTTTCTTTCGGTAGCTGTTACTTTGCTCATTTCAAAAAATAGATAAATTAACGTTAAAGGTCCCACTGTCCACATAAAATAATCGGTGTATTCCGGAACGGAAACCATGGTCATAATGATTGGAATGAATATCAATGATAAAATATACACTCCATATTCTTTCCATTTGGGCATTGGAGCTGATTTTGCTTCATGATCAGGATGTCCTGGCTGAAGACCTATTGTTCCTAAACTTCTCTGGGTAAATATGAAATTGATTAAACTGATCACCATTACAATTGCAGCTAATCCGAAAGCAACATTCCAATGCAAACCTTCTGGTATTAAATGGGAAAGTAATTCTCCTTTTCCGATGGCAATACATAAATATCCACCAAGTAAAGCTCCTAAGTTAATTCCTGCATAAAAAAGCGAAAATCCTGCATCAGCTCTCGAGTCATTTGGTTTGTAAAGCTGACCAACCATTGAAGAAATATTTGGTTTAAAAAAACCTGTTCCCACAACGGTAAATGCAATTCCTAAAAAGAAAAATTTATGGGGATCTGTAGCTAAAATTAAACTTCCGATAATCATTAAAAGCCCGCCCCAAAAAAGAGATTTTCTGAATCCTAATATTTTATCTGCGAAAAGCCCACCCACGAAAGTGAAAGCATAAACGAAAGCCTGTGTTGCTCCATATTGAAGATTGGCTTCTTTTTCATGGAAATTAAGTTGTGAAATCATAAAGAAAACCAACATTCCACGCATTCCGTAAAAGCAGAAGCGTTCCCACATTTCGGAAAAAAAGAGTGACCATATTTGCTTTGGATATTTTCCTTTGAAATTTTGTATCTCGTCGAGCGTTAAGTTCATAATAGAAAGTAATTAGAGTATATAATTTTGAAATCGATTAAGATTGTTGTTTTTTGTCTTCCTCATCAAGCTCAAAACGAATTCTGTCTTGATCAATAATTTGTTTTAATTCTTCTTCTTTCGGAAGGTACAATAAATATTTGCTTGCAAATAGATTGTTTTTGTCATTTAAAACAGAATATTTTACAATAGTTTCGTCTTTTTCGGAACATAAAAGAATTCCGATAGTTGGATTGTCGTCTTCGCCTCGTTTAAGATCATCATACATTCTTACGTACATATCGATTTGACCAATGTCTTGATGTGAAAGTTCTCCTGTTTTTAAATCAATAATAACGAAGCATTTCAGAATGTAATTATAGAAAACTAAATCTATGTAAAAATCTGAAGTGTCTGTGCAGATATGTTGTTGTCTTGCTACAAAAGCGAAACCTTTCCCAAATTCTAAAAGAAATTTTTGAATATGGTCGATAATTCTGGTTTCAATTTCTTTTTCTGAAATTTTTTCGTCAGATTTTATCCCTAAAAACTCAAAAATATAAGGATCTTTTAAAACACTATGAATGGTTTCGTGTGAGGATTTTTTATGCTGTAAAACTCTTTCGTAAGCAAGAGAATTGATTTGTCTTTTTAAATCCCGATAGTTCCAGTTATTTTGGATTGATTCATTAATATAATAATTCATTTTATCTGAATTATCTAACCTTATTAACAATCTATAATGTGTCCAGCTCAATTGTTGACGCAATGCGTCAACAATTGGGAAAGCCTGATAAAACTTTCTCATATTGGAAAGATTTGTATAATCAAATCCCTTCCCAAATTCTAAAGTGAGTTTTTTTGAAAGGTTTTTTAAAGTATATTTTCCATATTCCGCTCTTTCTTTTCCTTTTTGTTCGTCTTCAACAATTAATTGTCCGATTTGCCAGTAAGTTAATAATAGAGTAGAATTCGCAATACGAAAAACTTTTTCGCGCGATTGATTAATAATTTCCTTTATGGATTGAAACAAAGAATCTTCAGAAACTTCCATCTTACGAATGTAAAAAAAAACCTCTGAAAAAATCAGAGGTTTTAATTATTATTTTGAAAATACTTTTTATTTTACGCCATGCATCATTTTGCTGATGAATTTGCTTAGTAAAAGAAGCAATAATCCACAAGCAATAACAAATCCTGAAATGTATGTAAATACTTGCCCTGCTCCCAAAGTTTCTACAATTGAAGCTAAGAATCCTCCGATGAAGTTAGCGATTGATGAAGCCAACATCCAAACTGCCATCAAGATTGAAGCTAATTTTGGTGGAGATAATTTTGTAACAACTGATAAACCTACCGGCGAAAGACAAAGTTCACCAATAGTGTGTAGTAAATAAGTCATAATCAACCACATAATTCCTGCTTTGTTTGCAATATCAGCAATGTCTCCGTTTGCATTACGTTCTGCAACAGCTCCAAGCATAAACCAGAAACCAAGACCTAAGATAATCATACCAACACCCATTTTTACAGGAGTAGAAAGTTTTTTACCCAATTTAGAACTCCAGAATATTGCAAATAATGGCGCTAATGTTACAATGAAAATAGGGTTAACCGACTGAAACCAAGATGTTGGAATTTCAAATCCGAAAACATTTCTATTGATAAATTTATCTGTATATAAAGATAGAGAAGATCCTGCCTGTTCGAAACCAGCCCAAAAGAATACCGCAAATAAGAATAAAATAAAGATTACTGTAATTCTTTGTCCTTCTTCAGGTTTAGTTAAAGCTTTTCCTGTTACTGGGTTGATAGATTGTCCTTCAGTAGTTACTTTATCTTCAGTTCCTGTTGTTTTTACAGGTTTTCTACCCAAATCTCCCAAATATTTTTGAGCAAAAATATTAAATACAACCTGACCTAAAAACATTCCGATTCCCGCTGTAAGGAAACCGTATCTATATCCATAAGCAATAGAACCGTCTGCATTGGTTGTTGCAAAAAGGTTATCTGTAAAATATCCGATAATGAAAGGCGCAATTAAAGCTCCTAAGTTGATTCCCATGTAGAAAATAGAGAATGCAGAATCTCTTCTGTCGTCGCCATCTGCATATAAACCACCCACTAAAGTAGAAATATTAGGTTTAAAGAAACCATTTCCGATGATTAGTAAGGCTAAACCGATGTAAAGTCCGGTTGTGGTATTCATTCCGAATAATACAAACTGTCCAATCATCATGGTGATACCACCGATTGTAATTGCCAAACGTTTTCCTAAAAATTTATCGGCAAGCCAACCTCCGATAAGCGGTGTAAAATAAACAAGACCGGTGAAGTAACCATATAATAAGGTTGCATTCTGCTCATCCATTCCTAATCCTCCTTCAATTAATTTCTTAGTTAAATAAAGGATCAAAATTGCACGCATTCCGTAATAAGAAAAACGCTCCCACATCTCGGTGAAGAACAAAAGGTACAAACCTTTAGGATGTCCTTTCTTCTGTACTGTATCCATATTTGATTGTTAAATTTCTGTTAAGACCCACAAATATAGTTTTTTTTGGGTTTTTGGCAAGGTTTTAATTCTATTTTTAAAATAAAAAAGCCGCAGAATCGTCTACGGCTATTTATTTCTTATTTCGGGGGATTAATTTACACCCTTTTCTTTCATGATTTTATTAAGTCTTTTTAATATTGAAAGTCCCAGTAAAGTAGCTAAAAGCAATAATCCGAAATTTACAATGAAGAAATTAGCTTTATTGTCATAGTCGTACCAGAAGCTCGCTAAAACCCCAGAAAGTTTGTTTCCGATTGATGTTGAAAGGAAAAATCCACCCATCATCAAAGCTGTTAATCTTGGTGGCGAAAGTTTTGAAACCAAAGATAATCCCATCGGCGAAAGACAAAGTTCTCCGACTGTAATTACTCCATAAGCTGCAACCAACCATAAAGCAGATACTTTTACTAAACCGTTTTGTCCGGCATAAACAGCTCCAACCATTACCAAACATGATAGTGCGGAGATAAATAATCCTAAAACAATTTTTGAAGGAGTACTCGGTTCTTTTCCTTTTCTGCGAAGCATCATGAAGAATGCAACGACAACAGGAGTCAATAGAATTACCCAACCCGGATTAATCGACTGGAACAATTCTGTATTGTAAAGATTTACTGTTTGTGAAGGATTGGCTTCCAGTTTTGCCTTGTCTGCTTCAGAAATATTTCTGAAATAAATATCTTTTCCTTGCTCCTTTAAAGCTTTGCCGTCTTTGTCTTTTTTTACCTGATATTGGTCGTCATACACAGAAACTTCTTTGTCAAGATAGTCTTTTTTGTCAACTAAGAAAATTGATTCTAAAGGTTTTTCTATAGCTGCAGGAACGGTTCTTTCTGTGTAAAAATTTGCCCAACGAGTCAAAGCGGTTCCGTTTTGCTTGAAAACAGCCCAAAACATTAAGCTTACCGCAAAAATTGCCAATAATGCACCAATTGGTTTTTTGTCTTCTGCATTTGCTTTTACATAAAGCATGACGTAAAAATAAATCACAGGAATACACGCAAAAATAAATGCGTCTGTACTGTTGCTTCCGAAAATATTGCTTCCAAAAATATAGCCAGGTAAAAACCAACCAATCAATCCGAAAATTACTGCAGGTAAAAATACTTTCACCAAAACATCAGAAATTTTAGTATCTCCTTCTTGTGCAGGTTTCAAAACATTTGCCTGAAGAATATGCTGTCTTCCGATGGTGAAAACCAAAAGTCCTACAAACATTCCTACTCCGGCGGTCATGAAAGCTGGTCCCCATCCGTATTTGTTACGCATGAAAGCAGCAATAATATTACAGACAAAAGCACCAATGTTGATTCCCATATAGAAAATATTGTATCCTGCATCTTTATTGGCTTTGTAAGGTTCTTCGTTGTATAAATTTCCTAACAATGTAGAAATACTTGGTTTAAAAAATCCGTTTCCGATGATAATTAAAGCTAATGAAGCATAAAATAGAGGGAGTTCTTTAAAAAAACCAATTCCGAGATAACCCAGTCCCATCAAGAATCCGCCAATGTAGATTGCTTTGATGTATCCTAAAACTCTGTCGGCTAAAAATCCACCCAAAAATGGCGTTAAATAAGTCAGTGCGATAAAAGTTCCGAAAATATCATCAGCGCTTTTATCGTCAAAAGCCAATCCGCCTTTTTCGCTGTCGATCATGTACAGCACAAAAATTCCGAGGATTAAATAATAGCCGAAACGCTCCCACATTTCTGTGAAAAATAGATAGGGAAGTCCTTTAGGATGTTTGGTTTTCATGTATAAGATTTTTACAATTTCACAAATATAAAATTTTAAAAACAATATTTGAATTTTATTAACTTTGAGTAAAATAAAAGATAGAAAATGGAAACCACTATAAAAGATATTGAAAGTAATTTGGAAACCTTACCGAAAGAGTTTCTGTATGAAGTAAATGATTTTATTGATTTTCTGAAGTATAAATATTTTAAGGAAAAACAATATGAAGTTCCTGAATGGCAAAAAGATGAAGTGAGAAAAAGAGTGAGGTATTCACAAAATCATCCTGAAAGTTTTGTTTCTGAGTCTGAAATGAATGATTATCTAAATGACTTAGAAAGTGGTGACTAAATTAATATACAGCCATTTTGTAAAAAATGATTTAAAAGAAATCAATGATTGGTACAGAAAAATTGATAAAAAACTCTGGGCTAATTTTCTTAAAGACTTTCGTTCTAAAATTAATTTTATAAAAGAAAACCCTTTAGCTTGTGAACTTAAATATGATAATAATAGAATCGTTTTTCTCAAGAAATTTCCCTTTGGCATTCATTATTTCTATAACAAAGAGAAGAATTTAATTGAAATATATTCTGTTTTTCACACTTCCAGAAATCCAGAACAATGGAGAGACAGAAAATAAAAAATCCGAATCTTAGGTGAGATTCGGATTTTTTTATATTTAATTCAGATAAAATCTTAAAGATTCTCCAAAATAAAATCTGTCATTTTTTGATATAATTGTGGTCTTGTTTGTCCACCGTAAATTCCGTGGTTTTTATCAGGATAAGCCATAAACTCAAACTGTTTTTTGTTTTGAATTAAAGCTTCAGAGAATTCCATAGAATTTTGGAAATGTACGTTGTCATCGGCTGTTCCGTGGATCAATAAGAATTTACCTTTCAACAAATTAGCATAAGTTGTAGGCGAATTATCATCATACCCTGCAGGATTTTCCTGTGGTGTTAGTAAAAATCTTTCGGTGTAAACTGAATCATAATATCTCCAGTTGGTCACTGGTGCAACGGCGATTCCTGCTTTGAAAACATCGGCACCTTTTGTCATTGCCAAACTTGCCATATATCCTCCAAAACTCCATCCGAAAATTCCGATTCTTGTTTTATCGATATATTTTTGATTTCCTAACCATTTTGCTGCAACAATTTGATCTTCAATCTCGTATTTTCCTAAGTTTTTATAGGTTACTTTTTTGAATTTTGCTCCTTTATAACCAGTTCCACGTCCGTCTACACAAGCAATGATGTATCCTTTTTGAGCCAACATTTCAAACCAAAGTGCATTTCCATTGTCCCAAGAATTAGAAACTTGTTGAGATCCGGGACCAGAATATTGGTACATGAATAATGGATATTTCTTGTTTGGGTCGAAGTTTTTAGGTTTAATGATCCAAGCGTTCATCTGATCTCCTGCAGCATTCGGAATCGTAATAAATTCTTTTACTGCAAATTGATCTGCTTGTAATTTTTTAAGCTGATCATCATTATTTTGAAGTTCTTTCAACTGCTTTCCGTTCCCGTCTTTCAAAACAAAAGTGTAAGGTTTTGCTGCTGTAGAAGAAGTTTCGATGAAATAATTGTAATTCTTACTGAAGTTTGCGTCATTATTTCCTTCTGCATTTGAAATCAACTGCGATTTTCCATTCTGGATATTGATTTTAGAAACCACTTTATTGATGCTTCCTTTTTCTGTAGTCTGAACGAAAATTTCCTGAGATTTAGGATTGTAACCATAGTATTCTGTTACTTCCCAATTTCCTTTTGTAACCTGCTTTTTCAGCTTTCCATCTTTGTCAAACCAATACAAATGACGGAAACCATCTCTTTCTGAAGCCCAAAGAAAACTGTTGTCATCAAGGAATTCTAAAGTTACATTGTCTGTATCAATCCACTTGTCATCAGTTTCTGTAAACAATTTTTTTGCTTCACCGGTTTTGGTATTTACTTTTAAAACATCAGACGCATTTTGTGTTCTTTGTGAAGTAATTAAAACAATTTCATCTGCATTCGCTGTCTGAATAACATTTGGAATGTAATAGTTTTTAAATTGATCAAGATCTACTTTTGTCTTTTTCCCGTCTGCTAAATGATAAATATGAGCGGTTGCAACAGAGTTTTTTTCTCCAGCTTTAGGATATTTATAACGCATTTCGGTCGGGTAAAGTGATTTTCCGTAAAGAGGAATGTAAATTTCCGGAACATCGGTTTCCACCAATTTTACAAATAAAATGTCTGCTGAGTTTTTAGTCCATTCATACAATCTTGCATGTCCGAATTCTTCTTCATATACCCAGTCTGCCAAACCATTCAGAACTTTATTTTTCACTCCGTGTTCTGTAATCTGAGTGATTTTTCCTGAATTTAAATCCTGATAAAACAAATTGTTATCAACAATGAAAGCAATTTTGGTAGCATCTGGTGAAAATCTTGGTTCCTGAACTGGTTTTCCGTCATTTAAACTCAAAACTTTGCCAGATTTTAAATCTTTAACATCATAAACTCCTAAAAAAGAATGTCTGTAAATAGGCTGACTTTCTTTTAATAAAAGAATCTTAGACTCATCATCAGAAAACTCATAGCTTTCAAAATTTCCATCGACCAGATTTCCTTCTTTTTGAGATGTTTTGTAAGAATATTTTGCAATTCCACCTTGCTCGATGACCAAATAATTTTCACCGTTTTTCATAGATGCAATTCCGGCAATGCCTTTGCCACGGTAGTATCCTGAATATATTTTATCTAAAGTGATTTCCTGTGACGTAGCATTTTGAAACGCTGCAATAACAGTAAGGGTAAGTAAGAATTTTTTCATTGCTTAATTTAAAGAATTTCAAAGATAATAATTTTATTAATCTGATAAGAAAAAGCTTTTGTTGCAATGTTTTGGCAAAAGAATTGAATATATTTTATAACCAAAGAAAAATAATTATGGAAACTAATAAAAAACTTAATCGTTATGATCTAAAAGATCAAGTAGTAATTACAGGATTTTCAAACTTTAATGAGGCTGAAAATTTTGTACAAAATGAAGGCGGGGAATTGGTTGAGGTGGCTTTTAAAGATGGAAACGATAATCCGCAGATTACTGATGAGGCAGGAATTATTGAGAAAAAACTCCATTATTTTGTAGAAGCAGGTCCGGAATATAAATTTATACATTCTTCTGATCCCGGTTTTAAGCAATATGCAGCTGAACTTCAAAAGATCAAAGCAAGTATGGATAAAACAGGTCCTGAAGAAAGATATTTTGCCAGTTTTGAAATTGAAAATACGGAAGATCCAATTATTGTTATAAAAAATGATCATTTAGAATCGGTAACTTCAAGAGAGCGATCAAAATATCTGAAACACGCCTGTGTTTATGAAATCGGTGTTTCGAAATCCAAATCTTAAAATTTAAATATCATGAGCAAGACAAAATATTCAGAAAAAGCTCAGGAAAAAGTGGGAAAAGTGATGAAGGAGTTTAAAGAAGGTGAGTTAAAATCTTCCTCTGGAGAAAAAGTTACTAACAGAAAACAAGCCGTTGCAATCGGTATTTCTGAAGCTAAAGAAGCTGGCTTGAAAGTTCCCAAGCAGAAAAAGAAAAATGACTAAAATAAAAATCGGTTTGAGTATTTCAAACCGATTTTTATTTGGATTAATCAGAAATGTGGTTTTTAAAAAAATTACACTTTATGATTATACAAAATGCTGTAATATTCGTCTGCCATTCTATCGCTGTTGAAATTTTGCTTCACATCTTTCATAGAATTTTGCTGTATTTTTCGCCATTTATCAGGTTGATCGTAATAGATTGGAAGAATTTCGTTTTCAAGAATTTCATATAATTTGTTGAAATCATATCGGTCTTGTTCATAAATGCTCATATTCATGTAATCTGCTTTCGGAACAACGAAAGAATTTTCTCCGTGTTTTGCAAACTCAGGAATCCAGCCATCGTCAGTGGAAAGGTTTACAGAACCGTTCATTGCAGCGGTCATTCCTGATGTTCCTGAAGCTTCTCTGGGAACTCTCGGATTATTTAACCAGAGATCTGAACCTTGTTTTAAAGATTTACTTAAAGCCAATTCATATCCCGTTAAAACCGCCATGTTTTTGTGGTTTTTGCTTTCCTCTACCAAAACATTGAAGGTGGAGATCGAAGAATAATCCATCGGATAAGGTTTTCCCGCCCAAATAATCTGAACCGGATATTTTGGATTGTTGAGTAGTTTTCTGAATCTTTCTTTATCCTGCAAAAGCAAATCTGCTCTTTTATAACCTGCAAACCTTCTTGCCCAAACTATTGTAAATATATTAGGGTCAAATAAATTTCCGGTTTGATCGGCTACAATTCTGAATAATCTCTTTTTTAAAATTTTCTTTCTGTAGTCGAAAAGAGTGTCGTTTTTTTCGTCTTTAGAATTGTAAAGTTCTTTGTCGCCCCAATATTTGAATTCCTGTGCATTGGTAATCGATTTGATTTCACAGATTCCGGGATATTTACTCCACATTGCTCGGGAAACTTCACCGTGTAGTTTTGAAACACCGTTTGCAATTCTTGCCATTTTCAAAGCACAAAGTGAATGATTGAAAAGTTCTCCGTCAGAACCTTCTATCGCTTTTGCTTCTTCCATGCTTAAACCTGAGAAATAAGACATATCGTAGCATAGTTTCAGATTGTGCTTTTCGTTTCCTGCTTCTTCAGGGGTATGTGTTGTAAAAACCAGTTTTTCTTTTACTTTCTGAATATCTCCGTCGTATTTTTTCAATAAATGAAACGCTGCAGGAAGTCCGTGAGCTTCATTCAGATGATAAACATCTCTTTCGATATTCATTTCATCTAAAAGTTTTGCACCTCCTTTTCCCAGAAGGATGTATTGTGCAAGTTTTGTAGATTCGTTGGCGTCGTACAATCTGTGGCAAATTGTTTTTGAAATATGATCATTTTCAGGTACGTCTGTGGAAAGAAAAAACATCGGTGCAGTATTGAAAATTTCAGGATCAAGATACCAAACTTTTACCCAAACCGGAGCACTGTGAATTTCAATTTGAAATTTTATCCCTGTATCTTCAAGAAAGCTATACATTTTTCTTGTCCATGTAGGTTGTAAAGTCTGATCATGATTTCTCGCCTGATCGTAATACCCGAATTTCCATAAAATTCCGATCCCGATAAGATCCTGATTAAGATTGTAGGCACTTCTCATATGTGAACCTGCTAAAAAACCTAATCCTCCGGAATATATTTTTAAAACCTGCTCAAGAGCAAATTCCATTGAAAAATAAGCGACTTTTTCAGCATATTTTGGATTAATACTGAAAGGTATTTGAAAATTTTTAAAATCCATTAAATGTGTATTTTATTGTTATCGGATAAAATCCGGATTTGAATTTAAATAATAAATTACTACTCCAAGCAAGATAATGAAGGTAATTGAAAAATTTATAAGTAAGCTTAAAATAAAGTTAACAATTACTTTACCAACTTCAAATTTTGATAATAACTGAAAGATTGTCCAAATGAATATTCCATAAATAAAAATATTGCCTATAAACATGATTCCGGGTAATACTTTATTGGCCAAAAATAAAACTATTGTAATGATCATTGTCTGAATCATGCAGAATGAAAAAATGAGTAACCATTCGAAAAATGAATATTGTGTCATTTTTTTGAAAACGAAATAAAAACCAATGGACGTTAACGGAACTTGCAATAAATATAAAAGTGTAAGGTGATTAAAAATCCATTCTGCAGCTTGGGTAAAAAATGTGATTACTATCTTTTCCGTATCGTTTTGATTAGTTGATTGTATTGTGTCAAGACCTGAAAGAATATTATCACTATATACATAATGGTTAATCAAGACCATTATCGTAGATAGAATAACAATATAAATAATCGGGCTAAAATGATTTTTTCTTTTGCCTTCCAGATATTCTCTTATCATAATTCCCGGCTTTGTAAACAAAGCTTTGGTGGTGTGTATAATTCCTCCGTCGAGGTGCAGTATTCCGTGAACTAATTCGTGGATTACATAGTGTAAATTTATTTTATGGGTATCGGTATTTTGTCCGCATTTGGAGCAAAACTTATCATCTTCATTCAGACTGTGGTGGCAGTTTTTACATTCAGCATGTATTGCGTTCATAAATAGTAGTTTTTATTCAAAGATAAAAATTCAGAGATAAAATTAAATATTAAATGAATTTTAAATTTTTTGTTTTTCACTGAATGTATCTTATAATTTCATATATTTAATACATAAATTTTTGATTATCAAAAACTTTCAGTCTTAACCGTGAAAACATGTGTCATTATTAACTTTTAAAAGACCACACATGAAAAGAGCATTTTCTGATGAAGATTTAATAAAAAATCTCAGCCTGTATCATCTCAATCGGCATTTGAAGAAGAAGCCGATGGAAAAATATCACCGAAAGATTGATGAATCAAAACTTCATGACCGCGAAAAGTATAAGAAAAAAGCAGAAATTTTATTGCTTAACTCTTTTATGCATCATTTTCCGGAAGTTACTTTTGATAATCTTACCTGCGAAAGCCCCGATTTTATTGCCACTCTTAACGAAAAAAAGATAGGAATAGAATTGACAGAAGTGATTAATCATCTTGAAATGAAAAAGGTGGAAAGTAACTTAAATAAGATTTTCCGTCAGGCAGAAATATTACTCGAACAAGAAGACACTACGAAATATCGTGGTGTTTATTTTTTAGAATTTCATACAAATATTAAGTTTGATTCTCTGGAAAATCAGCAGGAAATTATTCTGAATATTTATAAAAGCATTAAAAAAGGAAAACCTGTTGGCTGTGTGAAAAATATCCGAAAATCTTCTCACCGCAGAAATGTTTTTATTACGTATGAATATAATATGAGCCTTTTTGATGAGCTCTGTTCCGAGAAAATTATTGAACTGATCGAAAAAAAGAACGAAAAATTTCCATATTACGATACTTCTGTTGATGAATGTTGGCTGGTTATTGTTTCAGATATGAATTCTATTGCATCGCGATATACTTTTATTCAAGACAGGGAACATTTAGCTGAGGTAAAAAGCCCTTTTCATAAGATCTTTCACCTCGAAAACCTTTGTGGAAACATGACTAGTATTAAATAGTTTTGCTAAATAGGTATGAATAATTTAATATGAATATTGTTTTATTAATAAATATTTTGTTTTTGTCATTATTTGGTGAGATTAATTAAATTTAGCTATATTTGATATACTTTAACTAATAATCAATTAGATATGAAAAAAACTCTACTATTCATTCTTTTTTGTATTTCACAAAGCTTTTATTCACAGGCAGATTGTTCTACGGCTTTAGCTGTTTGCGGAAATTCTAGTATTACATATAGTCCCACAGGAATTGGTCTGGTTGATGAATCATTGGGAGGCTGTCTCATAGATGGCGAACACAATTCAATATGGTATAAATTAACAATTGCGACCAGTGGAACGCTTACCTTTGATTTGATTCCCACCAATCCCAATGCAGATTATGACTGGGCGATTTATGGACCAAACGCTGTTTGTGGAAGTTTAGGTTCACCAATTCGATGCAATGCGGCAACCGTAATCGGAGTAGGCGCTGCAACAGGGTTGAATATGACAAGTACAATTACAAGTGCAGCGGGAGGTTCTACAACTCCTTATTGTCAATATATGGATGTAGTTGCAGGGCAAACTTATTATTTATATATAGACAACTGGGTTGGAGCAGGTGGAAGTACAACAGCGCCATTTTCTTTAACTTGGGGCGGAACTGCTACTTTAGCTTCTCCTTTTACAAACCCTGCATTACAGCCGAATCCGTTTGTTCCGCCGGGAATTCCTGCGGCTAACCCGAATGATCCGAGAGAGATTCTTATCTGCTCAAGTCCTGCTTTGTTTGATTTCAGTACACTAACTGCAGGAATCTTAAATGGAAACCCCAATTTTACGATTTCTTATCATACATCACAAAATGATGCGCTTTCCGGAGCAAGCCCTATTACAGCACCTTTGATTGTGAATACAACTACAACTTATTATTATAGTATTCATTATCAAGATCCAACGAATCCTAATAATGTACTTAATTCGTGCCGCCAAATTGGTGCTTTTAAATTTAAATTAGGAAATATAACGGCGAATGATGCTACAATTTTTGCGTGTAATAACAATAAAAGTGGTCAAGCTACATTTAACTTAACTACTGCAAACGTTTTTGGGGGTACAAACGTGACAATAACTTATTACCCTACCTTGGCTGCTTTAAATTCCGGAACAGGGCAAATTTCAAATCCAAATATACATTTGTCAGCTGAAGGAATTGTATATGCTGATGTTAAAACAAACGACGGCTGTTCAGATGTAGCGGAGATCACTCTGCGTTTTTACCCTGAAGTTGTAGTAAACGATGCTACTTTGAGAGCTTGTATATTTGATGTTAATCTTAAGACGGCTTCTTTTAATCTTACGACAGCTTCTGTGACAGCTCAGTCTGGGGTTACCAAGAAATTTTATCCTTCGCTTACAGACGCTACGAACGGTACAAACGAAATAATTCCTTTCACTAATTTTATTTCACCCAATGCTATGGTTTATGTAAAAGTAATAGATGGAAACGGTTGTTATGGGATTTCTAAAATCACCCTAGAAGTAATTCCGCCGGTATATTCCACTGTTTTAAAAGATAAAACCATTTGTATCGAAGATAAAACCACTTTGGATGCAGGAGCTGGATTTGATGGTTATGAATGGAGTACAGGAGCGACAACACAAACGATCTCTAATGTTGGTGTAGGAAATTATTGGGTGAAATTAAAAACCGGAGAATGTATCATTTTGCAAAATGTAAAAGTATATTCTTCAGAACAGCCGGTTATTACAAGTGTTGATATTTCTAATACGACTATAACAATTAATGTAAACGGAGGAAAAGCTCCTTACCAATATTCAATGGATGGTATCGCTTGGCAAGATTCTAACGTATTTACGAATGTAAAAAGAGGAGATCATAAAGTCTACGTGAAAGACGCTTACGATTGCGAACCAATAGAAATCGGAATTGTCGTTCCTAATTTGGTGAATGTGATCACGCCAAACGGAGACGGCATCAATGATGTAATAGATTATTCTGCTTTGGCAAGCAAACAGAATTTGATCTTCAATGTTTTTGATAGATACGGAAACAAAATTTTCCAGGCAGATAAGCTGAATAATTATAAATGGGACGGAACTGCAGGTAATAAAAAAGTTCCTACCGGAAATTATTGGTATTCTGTATCATGGAACGAAAATGATAAAAAAGGAACACCAATTAAGTACTCAGGCTGGGTATTGGTGAAAAACAGAGAATAATTAGAAATGATTAAATAGAACAAGAGCCATCTTTTTTTAAGGTGGCTCTTGTTAATTAAAAGATTTTGTATCTTTAAAATAATCAGAGAGATAAAGTATTTTTCCACATTCTGAAAATTGTATGATGGTACAGATTTCATTAGTGTAACTTCCTTTTCCGGATATGTTGCCTAAAGAGTTGGTCTGGTAAAAATATTTGTTATTTCCTAGGTTGAAAATTTCAGAAACGCTCCATTCAATTTTTTCATATCGTTTGAAAATAGCCCTGAATAACGCTAAGATCCTGCTTTTTCCTGAAATTTCTTTTGTAGGCGGAATCCAAATCACAGTTTCATCTGTAAACCATTTTTCAAGCTTTTCAATGTTTAAGGAGTTTAAATCCTGCATAAAATGGCTAATCTTACAATTCATAGGTTGCAATTTACATTTATATACGTGAAAAATCTTAAATTGGTTTTAAATAAAATATTAAACATTCATCATGAAAGATTTATTTATCAAAAGATTTGAATATTATAAAATGCTCGGCGATAAATCATTTAAGCAACTTTCAGACGAGCAGGTTTTCTGGCAGTTCAAAGAAGAAAGTAATTCCATTGCCGTAATTGTGAAGCATGTTGCAGGAAATATGCTGTCGAGATGGACGAATTTTTTAACGGAGGATGGTGAAAAACCTTGGAGACACCGTGATGAAGAATTCGTAAATACTTTTAAAACGAAAGATGAGGTTTTGCAATATTGGGAAAAAGGCTGGAACTGTCTTTTTAATGCTTTAAATCAGATTAATGATGAAAATTTATATTCAACAATTTATATAAGAAACGAGGCGCATTCGGTGATTGATGCAGTTTTCAGACAATTGGCTCACTATCCTTATCATATCGGTCAGCTTGTTTTTATTGCTAAAATGATGAAAAATGAAGACTGGAAAACGCTTTCTATCGCAAGAAATAAATCTCAGGATTTTAATAAAGAAATGAAAGATAAATTTGCAAAAGATGAGTCAGAAATTCAAAATTCGTCTTCTGTTTGCTTTGCGAATAGTCCTGAAGTAAGAGACGATTATAAACTATAGACCAAATCAATTTAAGGTTTATATTAAATTGATTATCTTTGCACCCACAAAATTCAGGAAAATAAATGTCTCACTTTCATAGAACTGCCGCATTTCATACTCTTGGCTGCAAATTAAACTTTGCGGAAACATCTACTATTGCTCGTCAATTAACTGATGCTGGTTATGATAAGGTAAGCTTCGATGATAGAGCAGATATTTATGTAATCAATACTTGTTCGGTTACCGAAAACGCCGACCGTGAATGTAAACTTCACGTAAAAAGAGCCATGAAAGCCAATCCTGAAGGTTTGGTGGTAATTGTTGGATGTTATGCACAGTTGAAACCCGAAGAAATTTCACAAATCACTGGGGTAGATTTGGTTCTTGGAGCCAAAGAAAAATTCAATATTTTGAGTTATCTCGACGATTTAGAAAAATCTGAAAGCGAAGGTGTGGTTCATTCATGCGAAATCGAAGAAACCGATTTTTTTATCGGAAGTTATTCTATTGGCGACAGAACCAGAGCTTTTCTGAAAGTTCAGGATGGGTGCGATTACAAATGTACGTACTGTACAATTCCTTTAGCAAGAGGCATTTCACGTTCAGATACCATCGAAAATGTTCTGAAAAATGCCAGAGAAATTGCGGCAAAAGATATCAAGGAAATTGTTTTAACAGGTGTAAATATTGGTGATTACGGTAAAGGTGAGTTCGGGAACAAAAGACACGAACATACTTTTTTAGATTTAATTTCTGAACTTAATCAAGTTGAAGGAATTGAAAGAATCCGTATTTCTTCTATTGAGCCTAATCTTTTGAAAGACGAAAGCATCGAATTGGTTTCTAAAAGCAAGAGTTTTGTACCGCATTTTCATATCCCTTTGCAATCGGGAAGTGATGAATTGCTGAAAAAAATGAAACGTCGTTATCTTACCAAATTGTATAACGACAGGGTTCATAAAATCCGCGAAGTAATGCCCGATGCGGCAATTGGTGTGGATGTTATCGTTGGTTTCCCTGGCGAAACCGAAGAATTATTCATGGAAACGTATAACTTCCTGAATGAACTTCCTATTTCATATCTTCATGTATTTACTTATTCTGAAAGAGAAAATACCGAAGCAGTAGGAATGCAGGGTGTTGTTCCAATCCCGGAAAGAAAAAAACGTAATAAGATGCTTAGAATTCTTTCTGAAAAGAAGAAAATGGCATTTTACCAGACTCAATTAGGAAAAACGCTTCCTGTTCTTTGGGAGCATGAAAATAAAGACGGCAAAATGTACGGCTTCACAGAGAACTATGTGAGGGTGCAAAAAGACTTTGACCAGGCTTCAGTAAATCAAATTGAATTTCTAAATTTAGAAAAAATCCTGTCAGATGGCACGGTTTCTGTGCAATCGTCTTACGAAAGTTTTTTAGCAAAAGCATAGCCTGTTTGCTATATTTCCACTAAATTTATTCTTTAACGTTTTAAATCTATATTCTTATGAGAGATAAGTTTTTATCTTGGGGAATTGTATTGGTAGCTGCAACATGGGTTGTGGCGTTACTGATCAAAGCACATTATTGGATTCCTACGCTGTTAACAGCAATTTATGCATTAGGAGTTTATAATTCTTACCAAACAAAACATGCAATTCTAAGGAATTTTCCGGTTTTGGGATATTTCAGGTACTTTTTTGAAGGTATTTCGCCTGAAATGCAGCAGTATTTCATTGAAAGAGAAACAGACGGAAAACCATTTCCGAGAAATCAACGTTCTGCAGTCTACAGGCGTTCAAAAAATATCAGCGACACCGTTCCTTTTGGAACTCAGCTAGAAGTAAATCACAGAAAATATGAGGGCATTAAGCATTCTATTTATGCTAAATCTCCAAAAGAAGAACTTCCGAGAGTTTGGGTAGGAGGTGAGCAATGTACTCAACCTTATCATGCGTCGTTGTTTAATATTTCAGCGATGAGTTTTGGTGCATTGAGTGACAGGGCTCAAATTTCGCTAAATAAAGGTGCAAAAAAAGGAAATTTTTACCATAATACAGGAGAAGGAGGTATTTCACCTCACCATTTAGAAGGAGGAGATCTTTGCTGGCAAATAGGAACCGGATATTTTGGTTGTAGAGATGATGAAGGAAAATTTAATCCTGAATTGTTCACAAAATATTCTACGCTTCCCAATGTAAAAATGATTGAGATTAAATTATCTCAAGGTGCGAAACCTGGTCATGGTGGAGTTTTGCCGGGTGTGAAAAATACTCCCGAAATTGCTAAAATACGTCACGTCACACCAGGAATGACGATTATTTCTCCACCTTCTCATTCGTCTTTTTCTGATGCTGCGGGATTGTTGAGATTTGTACAACAGCTGAGGGAACTTTCTGGTGGTAAACCTGTTGGTTTTAAGCTGTGTATAGGTGATACCAAAGAGTTTGAAGATATTTGCGTTCAGATGAATGTTCTGAAAATTTATCCTGATTTTATAACCATCGACGGAGCAGAAGGAGGAACCGGAGCAGCACCACCTGAGTTTTCGGATGGAGTAGGGATGCCTTTGGAACCTGCTTTAATATTTGTAAATCGTACCCTGAGAAATTATAATCTTAGAAGTAAATTGCGCATCATTGCGAGTGGAAAAGTATTAACAAGTTTAGATATCTTAAGAGCGGTTGCAATGGGAGCAGATATGTGTAACAATGCGAGAGGATTTATGTTTTCTCTTGGCTGTATTCAGGCTTTGAGATGTAATAACAATAATTGTCCGACAGGTGTTGCAACACAGGATAAAATGTTAATTAAAGGGCTTGATGTAACTGATAAAGCGGAAAGGGTATATCATTTCCACAAAAATACATTGCACACTTGTAACGAATTAATTGCTGCGGCAGGAAGAAGTTCTTACGAAGAAGTTGATGCAAGTATGTTTATGCGAGGTGATGAGTTTGAGCATCTTTCAGATAAATATTTCCCGGATATTTTAGGGAATGTGAGATAAATAAAAAACGCTTCGAAATCCGAAGCGTTTTTTTATGTTTAAATTGTTTATTGTTGAGCAGAAGGTCTGTGCTTCGCTCCGTAAATTTGAAAACTGAAAACAAAAGAAGCATTTTGAAGATTGTAATAATTTGCATTTCTTGCAAATGCTGCTTTAGAAGGAACAATAATTACGCCCTGTAAATTATAAGAACTCTCGTTTAATAAATTTTCAAAACCGGTAAAATATTTTAAACCTTCTTTTAAACCTTTAATTTCGTAATAATTACTATCGCTTTGTCCTACACTTGTTTTTACAGATTTTTTCACATAATAAAACATAGGATCAGTTGTGGGAGACCCATTTCCGTCGATAGTGTTTAAAAGAACCCCTGCATTCCCCAATGACACATTTCCGTCTACATCTGTCGCAAGATAATAATTGGCTCTCATCATTGTTCTGATTTGAGTAGAATCTTCTATTGCAACACCAGTTGAAGGAGGCGTGGTATCTTCTGGCTGCGCTCCGGTTCTTTTAATATAAATAACTCCGGAAGGAAGCTTTTGAGGATTCAGCTCAGAAAGTTTTTTCTCATTATCATCAGCTGCATCCGATGTGAAAGCTTTTATGTTTCCCTGCGTATCCAAGTAGTTGTTATCCATGAATTTCTGAATAGCCTGCTCGTCATAAGAGTTTCTTACATTGATGTCTTCCGGTTCTACGAAAGTTTCCACTTCATCATCCTTTTTACAAGCTGCGAAACACAACGATCCTGCAAGGATATACAAAAATATTTTTTTCATTTCAAAAACTTTAATTACTTTACAAATAATATAACGACAAAAGTATAAAAAAATATGAGAATAGATAAATTTTTATGGAGCATTCGTTTTTATAAAACAAGATCGGTATCTGCGGATGAAATAAAAAAGAACAGAGTTTCTATCGGAACCTCGGTTGTAAAGTCTTCTAAAGAAGTAAAAGAAGGGGATATTATCAAAATCCGTAAAAACCAAATCGAGTATAAAATTAAAGTAATACAGATTCCTAAAAGTAGAATTGGGGCCAAATTAGTTCCGCTTCATATCAAAGATGTGACCGATAAAGATCAGTACGAGCAATTAATGATGAGAAAAATGTCTCAGGAATATTATCGCAACAGAGGAGAAGGTAGACCTACCAAAAAAGACAGAAGAGATATGGATGATTATGTAGAAAACGACGTAACTGCAGATTTTACAGATTGGGATGATTTTTTTGGTGAAGACGGGAATGATTCTGAAGCCAACGATTAAAAATAATTAAGGAAAAGAAAAAGCTCTAGAGATAGAGCTTTTCTATTATCTCCTGAATAATGTCTTCAGGATTTTTATTATCTGTATTAATACTAAACTGTGCTTTGTTATAAAAAACATTTCGCTCAAATAAATGTTTGGCAATAAATTCCGGGATATCTTCATCGGGAATTTTTGCAATTAAGGGTCTTTTTTCTTTCTGTTTTGAAATTCTTTCAGCTAAAGTTGAAATAGAAGCTCTTAAAAAAAAGCTTTTCGAGTTATTATTAATAATTTCCATATTATTATAATAAACCGGCGTTCCTCCACCCAAGCTTAAAACGATGTTTTCTTGGCTGGCTAAAATTTCCTCCAAAGTTTCTCTTTCTAGCTTTCTAAAGTGAATTTCTCCCTTTTTCTCGAAGATTTCGGGAATAGTCAATTTATTTCGACGAGAAATTTCTTTATCGAGGTCAATTAATTTAAAATTTATTTTATCGCTTAATATTTTGGAAATGTGAGATTTGCCACTTCCCATGTACCCTACTAGTGAAATTATCATGAAAATATTTTAAACAAATTTGCGAAAAAGTTTTGAGATAATGAAAAAAGTCCTATCTTTGCACCACTAAAAACAAGGGACATTACTTAACAATGAAACTTGATAATAAAGTGACCGACTCGGTAGCTCAGCTGGTAGAGCAATACACTTTTAATGTATGGGTCCTGGGTTCGAATCCCAGCCGGGTCACTAGCGAAAAATTACTAGATTTTTGTAATTTTATTGCCTGTGTGGTGAAATTGGTAGACACGCCATCTTGAGGGGGTGGTTTCCTAAGGATGTGCTGGTTCGAGTCCAGTCGCAGGCACTGCAGAAAAAATTATTTAATTAATAATTGATATTTTATAAAATTAATTTTATATTTGTCGTCGTTAATTGGATGTGACCGACTCGGTAGCTCAGCTGGTAGAGCAATACACTTTTAATGTATGGGTCCTGGGTTCGAATCCCAGCCGGGTCACAAGTTTACTGAAAAGTAAATTTTTTTCATATTAATATTTTGTGATTTGGTGTTCAAAGGCTTCCTTCCGGAAGCCTTTGATTTTTGTGTCAATCCAAATGCATATTATCAATCAGTCTTACTCCGTCTACATCAACTACAATAAAGGCTCTGTAAGAATTTTTATCTTCTCTTTGATTGGTTTCTTTTAATGTACTTTCATCAGCAATTAAAAAATATTCTAGTTTCATGTTTTGTTGATGAGAAAAAATTTCGTCTACATTTTCTTTAATGTTAAAAACTGAAGTGTTTTTAAACCATTCTTTAACTTTTGTTAATGTTTCGAAAATTATTTTGGCATCTTCTTTTCTTGCCTCAGTGAGACGTTGGTTTCTTGAGCTTAAAGCTAAACCATTTTCTGCTCTGTAAATAGAAACTCCTTTTATTTTAATAGGAAGTTGCTTTTTTTCGACCATTTTTTTGATAATAGCCAATTGCTGAAAATCTTTTTCTCCGAAATAAGCATTGTCTGGCTTTACCTGTCTGAAAAGTTCTTCAACTACAGTTCCTACGCCGTCAAAATGCCCCGGTCTTGATTTTCCTTCCATTTCGTTTTCCAAACCATCGTAGTCGTAATGCTGGCTTTCTGTTTTCTCAGGATAAATATCTTCAACTTGTGGAAGGTAAACAGCGTCTACCAGTTCTGAATTTTTTAGAATAAATATATCACGATCGGTATCTCTAGGGTATTTTTCGAGATCTTCAGCATTGTTAAATTGTGTAGGGTTTACAAATATTGAAGAAATTACCAAGTCGTTTTCTTTTCTGGCAGCCTCGTATAATGACAGATGACCATTGTGTAAAGCTCCCATTGTAGGTGCAAAACCTATTTTTTTGCCCATTTCCTTCTGTCTTTCTATAAAATCCTGAAGTGTTTTTTTGTTTTTTAGAACTTCCATAGTTTATTTTAATAACAATTCAAAAATACTAATATTAAGATATTTATTTTTAGTTTTCCACTAATATCTTAACAACTATCGTAAAAAAATGTTAATTAGGATAATGTTGAATGTTTTTTCGTAATTTTGCATATTAAGCGTTATTTAAAAATTATATAAAAAATTATATGCCCAATCAGAAAATACTGTACATTACCACAGAGATGTACCCTTATCAGGAAGATACAAATTTAGCAGCGGTGGTAAACAAGATGGCACTTAAAATGCACCAAGAAGGCAATGATGTAAGAGTTTTTATGCCAAGATTCGGACAGATAAGTGAGAGAAAATTCCAGCTTCATGAAGTAATTCGTCTTTCAGGGATGAATATTATTATCAATGATTTAGATCAGCCTTTAATTATTAAAGTGGCTTCACTTCCGGGTGAAAGACTACAGGTTTACTTTATCGATAATGAAGAATACTTTAAAAGAAAGCAATATTATTTTGATGACGAAGGAGTAGCTTTTGAAGATAATGACGAGAGAGCTATATTCTTTGCACGCGGTGTGATAG
The DNA here is from genome assembly GCF_026163565.1 of Chryseobacterium sp. YIM B08800. Taxonomy (GTDB): domain Bacteria; phylum Bacteroidota; class Bacteroidia; order Flavobacteriales; family Weeksellaceae; genus Chryseobacterium. The sequence continues at coordinate 17,780 of NZ_JAPDKN010000040.1, read as the reverse complement.
AAACGATCAAGAAACTAAACTGGGTTCCGGATGTTATCCACTTAAACGGATGGATGTCTTCTTTCGTGCCTATTTATCTGAAAACATACTACAAATCTGATACTTATTTCAAGGATGCTAAAATTGTACTTTCATTATATAATGAGAAAGATGCAGCTTTGGCAGGAAATGTAGGAGAGAAACTGCAGTTTGATAATATTTCAGATTTAAATGCGTTAAATAAACCAAGCTTCGAGAGTTTCGTAATTGAAAGTATGAATTATGTAGACGAAGTTGTAAAAGGTGACGAGTTTTTGAACGGTGATCTTGATAAAGGTTTCAATGAAACGACTACTTCAAAATCTGAATACCTTGATGTAGACTCTATCAGTAAATTATATTAATATACATTTTGATGATTTATAATATTAGAAAAATTTTCACCATTCTTTCTGTAATGGTTTTAGGTGGTGTTTTGGTTTATAACTGCGAACCGGAACCAGATTCTTTAGGTGAGCAACTATTTTTAAATGGTGCGGCAGAAGGAGCTGAAACTTCTTATGATCTTATTGCTTATAATATTAATAATAATGATACCATAAGAACAGATGCATTCAAATTATTAAATCTTATTAGCTCTGGCTCAACTTCTTCAACTGCTGTTTTGGGAGCTTTTGATGAGAATCAGTTTGGTAAGCAAAAAGCTTCTTATTTTACTCAAGTAAGATTAGCTTCTTATAACCCTGATTTTGGAACTAATGCGGTGGTAGATTCTGTGGTTTTGGTTCTTAAGCCTGTGGTGTCTTTAGATTCTCTTACAACTACCACAAATGAAAGTTATGTTTATCCGGATGGAAATGTTGATGCTAAAAAAGTAGTTAATACATATCCTATTAAAAAATATGGTAAAGCAAAACTTAACGGAGGTAAGCTTACTCTAAGGGTAAATGAAGTTACTGAATTTATGAATGGGGTTAATGATATTGTTTATTCTAATAAAAACTTCTTGACAAATACCACAGCTTTAGGTTCAAAAGAAATCAAAGATGGAAGTGTAAGTTCTGTTGTCGTTACAAAAGATTCTGATAACACTGAATTATTTACTTCATCGACCCCTTCAGTAAGAATTCAATTGACACCGTCTGTTTTCCAAACTAAAATTATTGATAAGAAAGGACAGCCAGAATTAAATGATGTGTCAAATTTTATCAGACATTTTAGAGGGTTGAAAGTATCTGTTGTTGAAAATGACGGTTACTTATTTCAGTTTACTCCAAATGATATGCAACTTATAATGTATTATAAGAATGATAAAGTTGAAAATGGAACAACTACAAGACCTCAAACAAAATATGAGTTTGATGTAAAAGGGACAAATGTACATTCTGCTTATTATGAGTATGATAGAACTAGTGCGGCTATTCAAAGTGTAATACCAAATACAACAACCGGAGATAAGAAATTGTATGCACAAGGAATGGGTGGTAATTCCATTGGTGTAAAATTCAAAAAAGAAGAGATAGATAAACTCAAACAGTTATATCAAAATGATAAAGCAGCTATTATCAGTGCAAAAATCAGAATCTATACAGATAAGTCAGAATGGTCTAATCCTTATGTAAAACCTACTAACTTTACGATTGTTCAAAGAGATAAAGACTCTAGTGGAAAAGAAACAACAGCATTTACCACAGATTATACTTCTCTAGGAGCTTTATTTATCCCGTTAAGAGCGTATGATTTGGATAAGAACCCTGCTTATTACGATTTTACAGTAACCAAATCTTTAAAAGATATTGTTGAATCGGGGGCTGCTTATAATGATAAATATTTCAAAATAGATCTTGCTCAGTTTGCACCTAACTCTTCAGGTACTATTGCGGGATACAATTATACTACCAGAGCCTTTTCTATGGGAAGAGCTGTCTTTGTAGGATCAGACCCAACAAACGCTGAGAATGATACAACCGTTACTCCTAATGAAATTAAACTAAGAGTGACTTTCGGAACAAAAAAATAAAATATTAAAAAATACACTTGATTAAAATATGTGCGGAATAGTTGGTTATACAGGTTTTCAAGATGCTTATGATATTGTTATCAATGGTCTTAGAAGATTAGAATATAGAGGTTACGACAGTGCCGGAATTGTTTTAGAAAATACTGCCAACAGCTTTAGTGTTGAAAAAACCAAAGGAAAAGTTGATGATTTAGTCAATATTTCTCATAATTTAAAAGGAACTGCAAAAATAGGAATGGGGCATACGCGTTGGGCAACTCACGGTGTACCAAGCGATAGAAACTCGCATCCTCATGTTTCTAACAATGGGAAAATTGCACTTGTTCATAATGGTATTATTGAAAATTATGATACAATTAAAACAATGCTTACCGAGAAAGGGTTTTCTTTCAAATCTGAAACAGATACAGAAGTTTTAGTTAATCTTATTCAGTATTTTACTGAGCTTAGCTCAGAAACTGATTTTCCTGAAGCTGTAAGATATGCTCTTAACGAAGTTTATGGAGCTTATGCTATTACAGTAATGCACGAAGATTATCCAGGACTTTTGGTTGTTGCAAGATTAGGTTCTCCGTTGGCAATCGGAATTGGTGATAAAGAATATTTTATTGCGTCTGATGCTTCTCCTTTTGTTGAATTTACAAAAGAAGCGATTTACCTTGAAGAAGGTCACATGGCAACTATATCATTAGAAGGCGGTGTAGACATCAGAACAATCACAGAAAATTCTAAAATAATTCCTGAAATTCAAGAATTAAAATTAAGTTTAGAGCAGATCGAAAAAGGTGGATACGAGCATTTTATGTTGAAAGAAATCTTTGAACAGCCAAAATCTATTCACGATACAATGAGAGGAAGACTTATTGTAAATGAAGGTGTTATTAAAATGGCGGGAATTTGGGATCATGTAGAAAAATTCAAAAACGCTAACAGAATCATCATCATTGCTTGTGGTACTTCATGGCACGCAGGTCTTATCGGTGAATATTTAATTGAAGAATTTGCAAGAGTTCCTGTAGAAGTAGAATATGCTTCAGAATTTAGATACAGAAATCCGATTATTACAGATAAAGATGTTGTAATTGCTATCTCTCAGTCAGGAGAAACTGCAGATACAATGGCTGCATTAAAACTAGCTAAAGAAAAAGGTGCATTTATATATGGTATATGTAATGTAGTAGATTCTTCTATTGCGAGAATTACAGATGCGGGATCTTACACTCATGCAGGACCAGAAATTGGTGTTGCTTCTACAAAAGCGTTTACTGCTCAGTTAACTATTCTTTCTTTAATTGCATTAAAATTAGGAAAACATAATGGTAATTTAGGAAATGCTGAATTTATGAGTCTTATCTCTGAACTGGATGCGATTCCTAAGAAAATCGAAGAAGTTTTGGAGGGAACTCACGAGCTTACTCAAAATATTGCAAAAGACTTTATTAATGCAACCAATTTCCTTTACTTAGGAAGAGGTTACAATTATCCTGCAGCTTTGGAAGGTGCTCTTAAATTAAAAGAGATTTCTTACATCCATGCTGAAGGTTATCCTGCGGCAGAAATGAAGCACGGACCAATCGCTCTAATTGACGAAAATATGCCAATCGTTATCATTGCACCTAAAAAAGGACACTACGATAAGATTGTAAGTAATGTGCAGGAAATTAAAGCTAGAAAAGGTAAAGTAATTGCGGTAGTAAACAAAGGAGATACTCAGGTAAGTTCAATGGCAGATTATGTAATTGAAATTCCTGAAACTTCAGAATGTTTTTCTCCAATAGTAGCCTCAGTGCCTTTACAGCTATTAGCTTATTATATAGCAGTGTATAGAGGTGCTAATGTAGACCAGCCAAGAAATCTTGCAAAATCAGTAACTGTAGAGTAAAAAGTACTTGGAAATAAAATAAGTTCAGGTTTTTTTCGTTATTCTAAAAAAAATCTTAAAAGTTTCTTAAAAAAATTATATATTTACGGCTTAATTATAAAAATTAACATGAAAAGGATATTTCTTTTATTATTGTCTGCGTCGGTAGCATCGGTATCTTGTTCAGGTGGTGGATCTTCTTCTGTAGGGAAGCCTGGAACAAAAGGAGAATTGATACCTAGAGAAAAAACAAAATCATTTGTTGCACAAAGACCTTATGGTATGGTGGCAATTCCTGGCGGTTCGTTTATTGCTGGTATGGCCGATGAATCATTTACCAATAATGGTGAAACTGCACCTTTGAAAACTGTAACTGTTGCTCCTTTCTTTATGGATGAGGCGGAAACTACTAATGCAGAATACAGGGTTTTCATCAATTATGTAAGAGATTCTATCGCTAGAACTATGCTTGCTGAAGCAGCTGGTGAAGGTGGCGATGGTGGTGGCCGAGGTGCAAGCATCGGAGACTATGCTTATCTTGCTAAAAAAGAAGAAAATTTAACACCATATCAAGAATATCTTGAAGGAGCCGGAGGTAGAGACGGTTACGATGATACTAAAAGATTAGATTGGAAAATTCCATTACATTGGAATACATCAAAATATCCTGATGTAGAATATGCTGAAGTTCTTGAGTCTATGTATTTACCTGCATCTTCTAGAGTAGGAAGTGAAAGACTTATTGATGTTAGTAAATTAAAATATGGTTATAGATGGGGAGATATGGATGTTGCTATCGCTGATAACGAAAGAGGTGCAAACTTCTTAAGAAGCGAAAGTATTGCAATCTATCCAGATACAACAGTTTGGGTAAATGATTTCCACTTTACTTATAATGAGCCTTTATTTGAACAGTATTTCTGGCACAAAGCTTACAAAGATTATCCTGTTGTTGGGGTAACTTGGGATCAGGCAAGAGCATACTGTGATTTCAGAACTAAATTAAAGTCTGATTATAACGAAAGCTTGAAAAGAAAACAACAAAGACCTTTACGTTTCCGTCTTCCTAACGAAATGGAATGGGAATACGCAGCAAGAGGTGGAAAACAAAATGCTACTTATCCTTGGGGTGGTCCTTATTTAATGGATGATAGAGGTTGTTATTTAGCAAACTTCAAGCCAAAAAGAGGTAGCTATATGGAAGATGAGAAAAAAGGAACTTACACTTACACTGCTCCTGTAAAAAAATTCAAAAAGAATACTTTCGGATTATTTGATATGGCAGGTAACGTTTCTGAATGGACAGAATCAGGTTATAACAATTCTGCTTATGGATTCTCTTCTACTTTAAATCCTTCTATTAAATCTAAAGTAGATAACAAAAAATCTGTAAGAGGAGGTTCTTGGAAAGATGTTGGTTATATGTTGATGACAGGTGCAAGAGACTGGGAAAACAAAGATTCTGCAAGAAGTTATATCGGTTTCAGAACAGTACAAGATATTCCTGAAGCAGCTGTTAAAGCGAAAAGAGTTAACAGATAATATTGCTTAAATTATTTTTATTATCAATTTATAACATTTAAAAAAAACTAACTTATATGTTTAAGACTAAAGATGCTTGGATGAATTTCTTCTATTCATTCGGTGCTGCAATTGTAATTCTTGGAGCTTGGCTTAAAATTACTCACATTACCTTGGGACCAATTAACGGAAACATCGCTCTTACAGTAGGGCTTGTAACTGAGGCGATTATCTTTATTATTTTTGCATTCGACCCTCCTGCTGCTGAAGAGTCGTACCACTGGGAAAATGTTTATCCTGAATTGTTGGATAAGCATGCAAATCCAAATCCTCTACATTCAAATATCTCTGCAAAGAATACAGTAGATCATTTTGCGGAATTAGAGAACTCTCTTTCAAGTAAGTTAGATAAAATGCTTCAGGATGCTAAGCTTGACGTACAATTATTTGATAGACTAAGAACAGGGATTGATAAATTCTCAAGCTCAGTAGATCAAATCAACCAAACTGTTGACGTATCTGCTTCTACACACAAATACAATGACCAATTAAACAAAGCTGCTTCACACATGGAAAGCATGAATGCTCTTTATGCAATGCAGTTAGAAAATGGTCAGAGACAATCAGATTTTGCTAAAAAATATGTTGATGATATGCAAAAATCAGCAGAGCAATCTGAGAAATTTAATCAAGAATTACAAGGTTTAACAACTAACTTAAACAGCTTAAACAGAGTTTACGGTGGTATGTTAACTGCTATGAAGTCATAATTCCTTAACCATTATTTAAACAAAAAACTAAAGAAAAAAGAATGGCAAAAGGAAAACAGACTCCACGTCAGAAGATGATCAACCTGATGTATTTGGTGTTCATCGCTATGATGGCCCTCAACATCGATGTTGAAATTATCAGATCATATTATGATTCTACAAGAGCCTTAAATGAAACAAGGTTTTTGACAGAGCAGAAAAATGAAGATATTTTTGAAAAAACATTAGAGGCTAAAGCTGAACAAGTGCCCGATACTTATGCAACAGCTTGGGAACAGTATAAGGGACTGAAAGCTAAGATCGATGTATTGGTAAAAGCAGCTGAAGATATCAAAGTAACGCTTAAGAAACAATCAGACTTCCATGATAAAGATCCTAAAACAGGAAAAGACATGGATGTAAGTGAAAACTTCTCAGCATTGAACAATAATGAGGCTACAACTGAATATTTCTTTAAGGATGGTGATGAAAACACACCTTCTGCAAAAGCTTTAGAGCTTAAAAAGCAATTAGATGATGTAAGATCTTACATTGTGGCTAATTTTGGAGGTAACCCACAGTTGTTGAAATTAGTTGAAAGAGCAAATAGATCTATCATTGCAGAGTATCCTGCAGGGAAATCTCCAAATGGTAAAACTTGGTTTCAGAATAAATTCTATCACCAACCTCTTATTGCTGCGATTTCAAATCTAGAGATTATTCAGAATGATGCAAGAAACGTACAGTCAGATGCATTGGCGTTAATGCTTCAGGAAAAAGTTGATGCTAGTATTAAGTTTAATCAATATGAAGCAATTGTTTCTGCTCCAACTGATGTACAAGCTGGTAAAAAAGCTGAGGCTATTGTTATGTTAGGTAACTATTCTAACAGTAGTAAAATTAGCATCAGTGGTGTTAGCAGACAAGAAAATGGAAAAGGATTCCTACCTTTAAATACTGGAGGTCTTGGTGAGAAAAAGATTGGTGGTGTAATTACTTTAACAGATGCAACTGGTAAAGCAACGCAATATCCATTTACACATACTTATAATGTAATCGCAGGTCCACAACAAGTAAAACTTGAACAAGGTCTGTTACTTTCAGCTGATAAGATGAACGTTATGTATAGAGGACTACAGAATCCTGTTTCAGGATCTATCCTTGGTGCAGATAATGCTCAACTATCTTTAACAGCTTCAAGTGGAAATGTATCAAGCTCAGGTAAGGGTAAATGGAATGTAAAACCAACTACTGGAAATACAATTAATCTGACACTTTCAGGTACTGATCCTACAGGTAAGAGAGTATCTCAAGTATTTGAATATAGAATTAAAAATGTACCTCCTCCACAAGGTCAAATGAGAGGACAGAATGCTCTAAGCATGCCGGCTAGCTCAATTAAAAACCAAACTGTACAGGCAGCGATTCCAGATTTCGACTTCCCGGTTAGTTTCACTGTAACTGAATTTATGGTTAGAGTTCCTGGTAAAGCAGCAATGTTGGTAAAAGGAAATTCATTAGAACCTGCAGAAGGTTTATTGAAAAATGTAAGATCTGGAGATATTGTTTCGATTATTGAAATCAAAGCAACAGCTCAAGGATTGGAAGGACCTGTTAAGAGAATTACTCCAATCGTTATTAATGTTCCATAAGGTTAAATAGAATTATTATGAAAAAATATATTAGCAGTCTTTTAGTATTAGCATCTGGGTTTGCATTTTCTCAGACTATTCTAAATGCCTCTTCTCCGGAAGAGTTCAGACAGATGAGAGCTGAAAATATGAAAAAAGTAGGAGATACTGTTGTTAGTAATAAAGTTACTCCTTTAGAATATGGCTTTGTAGATGAGAAAGACATCTTAAAAAGTATGACGGTATGGGAAGTTATTGATCTTAATGATAAGATTAATCAACCATTCTATTATGATAACCCAAATGGATTATTATCTAAAACTACCAGATCTTTATATCAAGTTTTGTTAGATGGAGCTATGAGTGGTCAAATTGAAGAAGTTTATGATGACGAAAACTTTTCTACCAAACTTACTCCTGAGCAAATAAAAGCTAGATTACAAAAAATTGTAACTGGTGATGCTATCGTTGATATTATTGCATCAGGTAGAAAGCCTACAGAGCAAGAAATAAAAGAAAATACCGATATTTTTGAAACTACATCTGAAAATGTTAAGATGTTAAAAATTATGGGTATGTGGTTTATTGACAAAAGAGATGGTATGATGAAATACAGACCTCTTGGTATAGCTGCAATGGGACCAGACCCTAATGTTCAAGGTGTTTTTGATGCAAATGGTAATCCAATTGCTGGTAAAGATGAATTAATCGATTTATTTTGGATTTATTATCCAAAAGCGAGAGATATTTTAGCAAACAATTATGTATACAACAGAGCAAATTCGTCAGCGGATTTATCTTTTGATGATATAATTAATGCAAGAAGATTCTCTTCGATCATCTACAAATCAAGCAGCGGTCTAGGTGACGGTACTATTAAAGATTATATTCCTAGAAATGCTGAAGAGCAGTTGGCTGAAAGCCAAAGAATCAAGGATCAGATTCTTCAAATGGAAAACGATATGTGGAATTACTAAATTTCACTTGATATTTATAAAAAACCTGAGTACATTTACTCAGGTTTTTTTATTATATAATCACCTTTTTATATAGCTGTGGCAAGTGATTATATATGAATTTTAATAGAATCCTTTATATGAAAAATGTAGATTACATCATTGTTGGTGATGGTTATGCGGCTTTATTTTTTGCTCATCAGTTGCTTTTAAATAATAAATCTTTTGTAATTTTCTCAGAAGGAAAAAAAAGTGCTTCACAAATTTCTGCAGGAATTATCAATCCGGTAGTTTTAAAAAAGTTTACGACATTTTGGTTAGCACAAGAACAAATAGATTTCTTGAAAAAATCTTTAAAAGAAATTGAATTTTATACAGGTGAAAATTATTTGATAGAATCTCCTATTCATAGAATTTTTCATGATGAGAATGAACAAAAGCTTTGGCTTAAAAAATCGGTGAATGATGACCTAAAAAACTTTTTAGATGAAAATTTCGATCATTTAAATGGGGTAAAAAACGACTTTCAGACAGGAAAGGTCAATCAGTCAGCGAGACTTAATGTTAAGGGATTTTTCACTGGTTTATTAGGTTATTTAGAAAATAAAGGGAATTTAATCAAAGAAAAATTTGATTATTCTAAAATCGATACTTCAAATTCTGTTTACAAAGATTTTAGCTTTAAAAATATTTTGTTTTGTGAAGGAATGGGGGTAAAAGAAAATTCATACTTTTCAGATATTGCTGTTAATCCAAACAAAGGACATCACATTCGTGTAAAACTTTCTGAACCTATTCAGCAGGATATTACCATTAAGAAAAAACATTTTTTATTTCCTTTGGAAGATAATCTCCATTTTTATGGTGGAACGTATGATAGAGAACAATTGCATCACGAAATAGATAATTCTGCAGTCGAGCAATTACAAAAAGGGCTTTCAGAATTTTATCCAAACGATTTTGAAATTAAAGAAGTGCATTTTGGCTTCAGACCAACCGTAAAAGATAGAAGACCTATTTTGGGAAGGCATTCTCAGCATTCCAATTTGTATGTATTTAATGGCCTAGGAGCTCGCGGAATTCTTAATGGATGTTATTTCTCAAAGACATTATTTGATTATATTGAAAATAATATTCCATTACCCAAAGAGATTTCAATCGATAGATTTTAAAGAAAAAGACGCTTTTTTAAGCGTCTTTGTTTATTATTGTAAAGCCATTTTTTTGGTTGGCTGATCTTTTTTTGCATGAAATAAAACCATATCGGCATCTTTTTTTAAAAAAGTGACTTCATTTTTGGTCTCTGTAAATTGATATTTGTTATCTGCTGTAGAAAAACTGGGGTTTTCTATGTTTTTTTTGAGCTCATAACTTTGTCCGTTTAATCTTACAACAACAGTGTTTTTAGTATTATTGGTAATAATTTCCATTTCGTCACCGTGACGGTCTACAACAGTTGTCTTTGTAATGTCATCCTGAGATGTATGCGCTTCTTGCTTTACTGCTGCTGTGTCTGGGTCTTTGGCGGAATGTGTACACGCCGATAATGCGAGGATTATAAAAAATCCGACGGGAAAATTCTTCATCTGTAACTTTGGTTTTTAAGGGTTTAATAAATTGTTTTGGTGGTACAAAATTACAAATATTAGTTGTTAAAATGCGTTAAATTTTAATAATTTAAAAGATTTATATGGTTATAAAATGATTTTTTTTAAAGTTAAATTTAATGAATCGCTTCTCTCATTGATTTTTTCAGCGTATTTCAAGAAGAGTTAAATTTTGTTAATAGTGAATCGAGTATTAAAATCAAGACATACATTTGCATCTTGAAATGAGAAACTATATCGTATATTTTTTGACCAGCCTTTTTCTGCTTTTTATAGTGGAAAGCAAACTTAATGTCAAAACTTTACGCAGTGATTTTTCTGGTCATGTTTCTCATAATTATCCAAACAAGCTTAATCATACCAAATTACCTGCAAAATTTTCTGTTAATCAAATATCAGATACTACAGATGGTTTTTCGATAGAATTGGCTGAAGACGATTTTCAGTTTTCAGATACGGTGCAGGCAATTATTGTTTTTGCCAGTGTATTTGGGTTGATTTATTCATTTGGATTATTATTCAAAAAAAGGTTTAAACCTTCAATTTCCGAATTTTTACAGCATTTCAATTCTGTAAAAACATTTATTCTGATTCGTTCTATCAGAATCTAAAATTTCATTTTTCGATTTTCTTTTTTGTTCCAAAACCGGAACAAAAATACGTTGCGTTGTGTTTGGAATGATTTCACAATGTAAAAACTCCAGAATTATTTATTCAAATTAAACTTTTAACGATTATACCACTCTAAAATTATGATGAAAAGAGTTGTCTCAGGTGCTGTCTTAAGCGCTGTTCTCTTGCTGTTTAGCTGTAACGAGAAAAAGGAAGAAAAACAAGAAGATTCAGTGTATCCGGTGACTTCACCTGTGAAAATGGATACGATTATTAACAAAGATTTTGTAGCTCAAATCCAATCTGTAAAAAACATTGAAATCCGTGCTCAGGAAAAAGGTTTCCTTGAGAAAATCTATGTAGACGAAGGTCAATATGTAAAGGCCGGACAAACATTATTCAGAATTATGCCTCAATTGTATCAGGCTGAATTATTAAAAGCAAAAGCTGAAGTAGAGCAGGCTTCAATTGAGCTGAGAAATGCAAGTACTTTAGCAAGCAACGATATTGTTTCTAAGAACGAAAGATTAATGGCAAAAGCTAAATTGGATGCTGCCAATGCTGAAATGAAATTAGCACAAATCCATCTTTCATTTACAGATATTAAAGCTCCGTTCTCTGGAGTGATCGACAGAATTCCTTTAAAACTGGGAAGTTTGGTAGACGAAGGTGATCTTTTAACGACGCTTTCAGACAACACAGATATTTACAGTTATTTCAATGTTTCTGAACCTGAATATCTTAATTATCAGAAGAATGTTGCAGACCGAGGAAATCAGAATGTAAATCTGGTAATGGCAAACGGAGATTTATTTAATCAAACCGGACAAATTCAAACCATCGAAGGTCAGTTTGATAACGAAACCGGGAATATTGCTTTCAGAGCTAAGTTCCCAAATCCTGAAAAACTATTAAGAAATGGTGAAACAGGAAAAGTCCGTATGACTTTACCGTTGAAGAACGCTTTAATTATTCCTCAGAAAGCAACCTACGAAATTCAGGATCAAAAATATGTTTTTGTTGTTGATAAAAATGGAGTAGCAAAATCTAAAAATATTAAGGTTGCCTATGAACTTCCGGATATTTACGTTGTTGCATCTGGTCTTTCAGGAGGTGATAAAATCTTATTGGAAGGAGTTCAGAAAGTGAAAGACGACCAAAAAGTAAAAGTGAAATTCCAGGATCCGAAGAAAGTTCTTCAATCTTTAAAATTAAAAGCAGAGTAAAAATAAATGATAATTGATAAGCGATCATTGATCCATCATTCATCATTAATAATTTATCATTTATAATTTTTTTATGTTTAAAAAATTCATACGCAGACCTGTTCTGTCGATTGTAATCTCTTTGATTATCGTTTTTATGGGAGTTTTATCGTTAATGAAACTTCCTATTACTCAGTTTCCTGCGATTTCGCCACCAAAAGTAAATATTACGGCAACTTATCCGGGTGCGAATAACGAATTATTGATTAAATCTGTAGTTATTCCATTGGAAAGAGGGCTAAATGGTCTTCCGGGAATGAAATATATGACTTCCGATGCAGGAAATGATGGTGAAACTTCCATTCAGGTAGTATTTGATTTGGGAACCGACCCAAATGTTGCAGCGGTTAATGTTCAGAATCGTGTTTCTTCGGTAGTGAATAAGCTTCCACCTTTGGTTGTGCGTGAAGGGGTAAAAATTACCCGTGAAGAACCCAATATGTTGATGTACATAAACTTGTACAGTGACGATCCTAAAGCTGACCAAAAATTCCTTTTCAACTATGCAGATATCAATGTAATGTCTGAATTGAGAAGGGTAAGTGGAGTAGGTTTTGCCGACATTTTGGGAACCAGAGAATATGCAATGCGTATTTGGCTGAAACCTGACAGATTAACGGCTTACAATATTTCAGCCGATGAAGTAATGGAAGCTTTAAACCAACAAAGTTTGGAAGCTTCTCCCGGAAAAACGGGGGAAAGTTCGGGGAAACGTTCTCAGTCTTTTGAATATATTTTGAAATATTCAGGACGTTTTAATAATGAAAAAGATTACGGAAATATTATTCTTAAAGCTAAATCTGCCGGCGAATTTGTAAGATTAAAAGATGTTGCCGATATCGAATTTGGTTCTTCGATGTACGATATTTATTCTACATTAAATGGAAAACCATCTGCTGCGATTACAGTAAAACAATCTTATGGTTCTAACGCAAGTGACGTTATCAAAAACGTAAAAGTTTTAATGAAAGACCTTGAAAAAACTACTTTTCCTAAAGGAATGCATTATGACATCAGTTATGATGTTTCAAGATTCTTGGATGCATCCATTGAAAAAGTAGTGCATACTTTATTTGAAGCCTTTATTTTGGTAGCAATCGTGGTATTTTTATTCTTGGGAGATTGGCGTTCAACATTGATTCCGGCAATCGCAGTTCCGGTTTCATTGGTAGGAACTTTTGCAGTGATGTCCGCATTTGGAATTACTTTAAATATGATTTCGCTTTTCGCTTTGGTAATGGCAATTGGAGTCGTCGTCGATGATGCAATTGTTGTGATTGAAGCGGTTCACGCCAAGATGGAAGAAAAAGGTCTTTCTGCATTAAAAGCAACTGAAGAAGCGATGCACGAGATCAGTGGAGCGATTATCGCAATCACATTGGTAATGGCGGCGGTATTTATTCCGGTGGCATTTATGTCGGGTCCGGTGGGTGTTTTCTATCGCCAGTTCTCTATTACAATGGCTTCATCGATTATTCTTTCAGGAGTTGTTGCGTTGACATTGACTCCGGCTTTATGTGCTTTAATTCTAAAAAATAATCACGGGAAAGCTAAAAAGAAAGGTCCGATCACGATCCTTTTAGATAAATTTAATAATGCATTTAATAAAGGAGCGGGTAAATATGAAAAGGTATTGAATAAAACAGTCACTAAAAAGTTCATCACACTTCCTTTGTTATTGTTTTTTTGTGCTTGTACTTACTTTTTAAGCAACTCATTGCCTTCAGGATTTATTCCTAGTGAAGATCAGGGAATGATCTATGGGATTATCCAGACTCCGCCGGGTTCAACATTAGAAAGAACCAATCAGATTGCAAGAGAATTGTTGAAAGAATCTGAAGATATTGATGGAGTACAGTCCGTTTCATCTTTAGCTGGCTACGAAATTCTTACAGAAGGAACAGGTTCAAATTCAGGAACGTGTTTGATTAACCTTAAAAGCTGGGAAGAACGCTCAGAATCTGCTGCTGAGATTATAGAAAAGCTCGAAGAAAAAGCTAAAAATATTCCGGGAGCGAATATTGAATTTTTTCAACCGCCTTCTATTCCTGGTTATGGTGCTGCAGGTGGTTTTGAATTAAGACTTCTCGATAAAGCAGGAAGTGGAGATTACCATAAAATGGAGCAGGTAAGTACCGATTTTGTGAAAGAATTGAAAAAACGTCCGGAATTAGGTTCCGCATTCACGTTCTATTCTGCGAGTTTCCCTCAGTATATGCTTAAAATAGATAACGATCTGGCAGAGCAAAAAGGCGTAAGTATCGAAAAAGCAATGGACAATCTTTCTACTTTGATTGGTTCAAACTATGAAACAAGTTTCATCCGCTTCGACAGACCTTATAAAGTGATTGTTCAGGCGGGGCCACAATATCGTGCTTTGCCAAGTGACTTGATGAAATTGTATGTGAAAAATGACAAAGATCAAATGGTTCCGTATTCCGATTTTATGCATTTGGAAAAAGTGTATGGTCTTTCAGAGATCACGAGACATAATATGTATAATTCTTCTGAAGTAAGTGGAACTCCGGCTCCGGGTTATAGTTCAGGACAGGCGATCAAAGCCATTCAGGAAGTTGCTGATAAAACGTTACCAAGAGGTTTCGGGATCGACTGGGCAGGAATTTCAAAAGACGAAGTAGGTCGTGGAAACGAAGCGGTTTATATCTTCTTGATCTGTTTAGGATTTGTTTATTTAATTCTTTCGGCGCAGTATGAAAGTTTCATTCTCCCTTTACCAGTAATTCTTTCCTTACCGACAGGGATTTTCGGAGCGTTTTTATGTCTGAAATTATTAGGATTGGAAAACAACATTTACGCACAGGTTGCAATGGTCATGCTGATCGGACTTTTAGGTAAAAATGCGGTATTGATCATTGAATTTGCAGTTCAGAAAAAAGCAGAAGAAGGAATTTCGGTGGCAAAAGCAGCGATTGAAGGTGCAGCAGTGCGTTTCAGACCAATTTTGATGACCTCATTTGCATTTGTTGCAGGATTAATTCCTTTGGTAATGGCAACCGGACCGGGAGCTGTAGGAAACAGAACTATCGGAACCGCGGCTGCAGGAGGTATGCTTTTAGGAACCGTTTTCGGACTGATGATCATTCCTGGATTATATTACATTTTCGGAACGATTGCCGACAAAACAAGATTGGCAAAATACGAAGAAGAAAATCCTTTAACAGAACAAACAGAACCTTACCAACACGATGATAAACATGAAGATTTATAATAAATATATTGCAGCCATTGCCGTATCGCTTGTTTTGGCGGGCTGTAAAGCTCCGATGGCAACGGTGATTCAAGACGACGTAAAAAATAATATTCCTGAGAATTTTAAACAAGATGAACAGCAGGATGTTAATAACAACAGCGGAACAACACCGTGGAGACAGTTCTTTACTGATCCTAATCTTGTAAGTTTAATTGAAACTTCTCTTAAGAATAATCAGGAGTTGATGATTACCCTTCAGGAAATTGAAATTGCCAAAAGTGGAGTGGTTGCTAAAAAAGGAAAACTTTCCCCAATTGTGAGAGCTGGTTTAGGAGCCGGAGTAAAAAAAGCGGGTCGTTACACCAGTGAAGGAGCGGGAGATGCTTCAACTGAAATTGAACCAGGAAAAGAAATGCCTGATCCGCTTGGGAATTTCGAGGGAGGTTTGATGGCAAACTGGGAAATCGACATCTGGAAAAAACTCAGAAATGAGAAAGATGCAGCCGTTGCTCATTATCTTTCGACTGTGGAAGGAAAGAATTTTGTTCTTTCAAATCTGATTGAGGAAGTTGCTGATAATTATTACGAATTACTGGCGCTTGATAACCAATTGGATATTATTCAGCAATATATCAAACTGCAGACGAGAGCTTTAGAAATTTCAAAAATCCAGAAACAGGCAGCTGCCGCAACAGAATTGGCAGTGAAAAAGTTTGAAGCTGAATTGGCTAAATCAAAAGCGACAGAATACACGATCCGTCAGGAAATCACTGAAAAGGAAAATCAGATCAATGCGCTTTGTGGTCGTTATCCGCAACCGATCGTAAGAACTAAGGAAAGCTTTATGTCGACCATTCCGCAAACGGTTTATACAGGAATTCCGTCTCAGTTATTGGCAAATCGTCCCGATATTAAACAGGCTGAATTAGAATTAAAGGCTGCAAAACTAGATGTTGAAGCGGCAAGAAAAGAATTCTATCCAAGCTTGGAAATCTCTGCAACTTTAGGATTGGAAGCTTTTAAACCTTCTTATTTAGTTAAAATGCCAGAGTCTATTGCTTACAATTTGGTTGGAGAATTGGCAGGACCACTGATTAATAAAAGTGCGATTAAAGCTAATTTTCAAACAGCAGATGCAAAACAAATTCAGGCTTTGTATGAATATGACAAAACCATTCTGAATGCGTATTTAGATATTTCAAATCTAATGTCGAAAGTGAAAAATATTGACCAATATTATCAGTTAAAATCACAAGAAACACAGGCTTTAGACCAATCTATTGATATTGCTAATCAGCTTTTCAAAAACTCAAGAGCAGATTATTTGGAAGTTCTTTTAAACCAAAGAGATGCTTTAGATGCAAAAATGGAATTGATCGAAGCCAAAGAAAAACAGTTAAGCACTGTTGTCGACATCTACAAAAGTTTAGGTGGCGGCTGGAAATAAGGTTAAGTTTTTTTATTCATATATCATTATTTCATTCGTTGAAGTCCGGTTCTAACTTTAGAGCCGGACTTTTTATTGAAAATAATTTACATCAAAATAAAACGCGTCAAGTTTTGGCGCATTACCACTATAGCTTTGCAGTATAAAATATTGAGAGTTATGGAAATCCCGTTTTATTTAAGCTTCAGAGAATTTGAAAATGATTATTATAACAATCTAGAAAACTGGTTTGAAAACAATCGAAATACAAATGAGACCGATTTTCTTCTTCATCTGAAAGAGATGTATAAGCCGTATTTATGCTATAATTTTTCGAAAGACAGATTGCAGGCAGATGCCGTGATCGAAATAAATAATTGTTTCTTTCCATATCATGAAAACTTTGGAATTTCTTTTAATATGAATCTTAAAAATGCGAAAAATTTTAAAACAGGAATCAGCAACATTTCAGAAATGAAAAGTATCACGATGATGGAATATGCTCAACATATTTTAGACAGAATCCATCAATATTTTCAGAAAAATAAAATTTCGATGAAAGAAAATGAAACGATTCTGGATTACATCAATCATTACGAATTGATCACCGCAAAAGAAAAAACAGGCTACTGCCCCGATTACAATCTGCATCAGAAAAAAATTCCGTTTTTAAAGGCTTTTCTTCCTCGTTTCGGAAGTACGGTAGATATGTCTCTATACCGAAATTTTTATTTTTCGGTGGTACGAATTGCAGATTTCATAGACTCTAAATTGAATGACGTTAAGGCTTTCGACCAAAGTATTTACAGCGAACTAAAATCTGAAGCGATGATAAAAGTTCACATGAGAGGTCATAGTTTTCTTACGATTTGTAATTGATTTTTTTAGGAGCTTAATCCCGCTTTCCGCACTCGCTATTTTTTTTTGGTTTCGGCGGCGGCT
>NZ_JAPDKN010000004.1 GCF_026163565.1 Chryseobacterium sp. YIM B08800 | reverse complement strand
TCGGGCGCAGCTTTGCTGCGCCCGACTCTTTATTTAAATGGATTTCGGCGATGCTTCGCATCGCCGAAATCTTATTTTTTTTAAATTTTATTGCTCATCAATTTCCTCGTCCTCATCTTCATATTGTTCAAGAAAATAAGTGAAAGTGAAATCTTCAACTTCATCTTCTGTATCTTCCAAAGTGATCAAAAGGTCTTCAAACAGTTCAAGTTGGTCAACGCTCAAATTAACAAATTCTAAGTGAAGCGGCATTTCCAATTCACCAGAAATTACATCTGAAAGCGCATCCAGATTATCTCCGAAATGTTCAGGAAGTTTTATCTTTTCTTTAAGCTGAGTATAAAAATCTTCGTAATCTCCGATTTCTGTAAAGTCGATGTATATTGTGCTCATAGTTTATTCAAATTTTACTTTGCAAAGGTATGGGTTTTCTGTGATTACAATGACGAATTATTTCTTCTCAAAACTTTTATAATGATCTTTAGTTAAATAAACTTCACCGTTTTCAGTAAAAATAATTCGCTGACTGTTTCTGTTTCCACAGATGTAATTTACATCGGCTTCAAAATATTTTTCACCTTTCGGAAGTTTACCTTCACGGTTTCCAAAGTAATCTCCGCCAATGGCTTTTCCTGATAAAACTTCACAAAGATTTGCGTGTGACGGATTCCAGCCCAGTTTTTTGGCTTCACTTTTTGTGATGTAATACTTGGGAAGTTTATGATTTCTTTTTACATAATCAATAATTGATTTTGATTCGGTAAGTAGGGTGATTTCACTTGCATTTTGTAAGTTTTCAAGATTTTCAGTACCACTGAATGTTTTTGAAATATTCTCAGGAGATTTTTTTTTCTCAGCAATAAAATTATTATAAACAAACATCACAGACATTCCAAAAAGAAGTCCGAGACAGGCAAAGAAAAGCGAACGGATTTTAGGATTCATATCATTCAATTTACCAGTTTATCAGTGTATCAATGTAACAATTAATTGGTAAACTGTTACATTGATAGATTGTTACATTAATTAGCTTCTCCATTCCTCATTAATATCACAAACAGGAATTGGGTTGATTTTATGTTGAGCAGCTTTATTCATTCTGCTGAAAATTTTAAAAACTTCTAAATCTCTTCCCCTGTAATCGGCTTCGGTTTTCGTTCCCCATTCTTTCTGAATTTTTTCAAGCTCAGGATAGGTTGCTCCAATTTGCATTTCGTCGGTTCTTTCCGCATCCCAAAGTCCGTCTGTAGGGATTGCTTCCTGAATATTTTTTACAAGATCTAAAGCTTTTGCCAATTCATAAACTTCGGTTTTATAAAGATCTGCAATAGGAGAGACATCAACGCCTCCGTCACCATACTTGGTGTAAAAACCAATTCCAAAATCTTCTACTTTATTTCCTGTTCCACAAACTAAAAGACCATTGATTTGTCCATAATAATAAAGAGTAAGCATTCTCAAACGTGATCTTGTGTTTGCAAAAGCCAGTTTTTCGTTCGGAAACTCATCATCATGTACATCAAAAGTTTTGTACAATTCCTCAAAAGCCGGAGTAAGATTCACTGACATTGCTTCAACATTCTGGAATTTAGATTTAAGATCATTCATGTGTTCCCAAGCGCGGTTTACCTGATCTTCTTTTTGACGGATCGGCATTTCTATCAACAAAGTTTTCAAACCTGTCATTGCTGCTAAAGTAGAAACAACTCCAGAATCTACGCCGCCCGAAACTCCGATTACATAACCTTTAACTCCTGATTTTTCGGCATAATCTTTCAGCCATTGTACGATATGATTGATTACTTTTTGTGTCTGCATTGTATATTTTTATTGTTTAAAATTTTCTTTTTTAAGTTCGTACCAAAAACAAATTCCGTCCGGTTCGGTAAATTCATCGGTTTTTTCAAACCCGAGTTTTGTTAAAATGTGATTGGAAGCCAGATTTTCACAATGAGCGTATGCATAAATGATTTCAGCTTTTAAATCATTAAAACCATACTCCAAAGATGCTTTTCCAGATTCTGTAGCATACCCTTTTCCCCATATTTCAGGTAAAAAACGGTAACCGAGCTCATAGAAATTTTTATGTCCGTTTACTTCGGAAGTGTTTAGTTTTAGTCCGCTCCAGCCGATAAGAAGTTCGCTTTCCTTTTCGATTACGGCAAGTCTTCCCACGCCATTATCTTCATATTGCTGCATGATCATTTTCACCACTTCTTTCGATTCTTCTACTTTAGAAAGAGTAGGCATTCCAATATATTTCATGACTTCCGCATTAGAATCGAGGAGAAACAGACGTTCATAATCTGCTTCTTCCAATTTTCTTAAAATCAGTCTTTTGGTTTCTAGTTGCATGTTTTAATTTTTTTCAAATCCGAAAATTGTTACATTTTTTGTGCTTTTTTTGATGTCTGTTTCTTTCAGAGGATTTCCTATAACATTCAAAGTTTGTAAGGTCAGATTTTTAGAGATATCAAGATGCTGAATTTGGTTATGTTCAATATTTAATTTCCTTAAATTTTTAAGACCACTTACATCAATAGCCTTTAATTTATTTAAAGATATAGTTAATTGGTCAATTCTTGATGTAGATTTCAGCGAAATATTGGTAATTTGATTATTGTCAAGATAAAGAGAGGTTAAAGCATCAAGATTTTCTGCTGTAAAGGTCGATATTTTACAGTGTGTACAAGAAAAAAGACCAAGCTGATTTAAGTTTTTAAGAGAAATATGTGAAATCAAATTATCATCAAGCACAATCATTTTTATATTTTTAAAATATGCCAAATCATCTGTCATTGTAACGCCTTTTCCCGCTACGAAAAGATTTTCTACTTTTTCTGCTTCCAATTTATTAATGAAACCATCTTTATTTAAATCAAAACTTTCTACAACTACTTTTTCTAAATTCTTATCCTTAAAAACAAGATTTTGAGAACTAAAAAAAGGAATTGCTGCAATCATAAAAAGGAAAGTAATTATTTTGCATTTCATCATTAAATTGTGTTTAATTCATTATTTTTGTAAACTTAAATTTCATGTAAAAATAATGAAGATTTTTAGAATTGCAGCACTTTCATGCCTTTTAGTTTTAAGTTTAAACTCTTGTAAAAAAGAGCAGGAAACTGATTGGAAAGTAGAAATAAAAAATCCTGCCGAAAAGGTAGAGGTTACTGATATTTCAAAAGAATTTTACGATGTAAACATTCCTTTGGATCAGTTTAAAGCTAAATTTCCTTGGTTTCAGGGAACGGTTTCTGATGCAGATTTTGCTAAAAACAGAGTGAATCCTGATGAAGTGAAAATTTATAAGGAAGCAATTTCAAAAATTGATCAGGCAAAGCTTCAGAAAGATCTTCAGGATTTGTTTTCACACATCAAATATTATTTTCCAGAGTTTAAAACACCGAAAGTTTATCTGTTTTCATCAACATTACAGATGATTCAGGATCCTATATTTTTTGATGATAAAACCAATTTTCTGTTTATTGATGTAAGCGGTTTTATGGGAAATAATAATCCTAACTATAAAGGATTGGAAGGTTATTTTCAAAAATCAATGAATCCGAATAACATTGTTCCTAAAGTTTCAAGAATATTTGCAGAACAGGTTGTTCCTTTTTCACCTGATCATCAAAAATTTATTGACCTTTTGGTCTATAACGGAAAAATAATGTTGCTTCAGGATGCTTTTTTACCCGAAACTCCGGATTATCTAAAAATGGATTACGATAAAAAACAATACGATTGGTCTGTAGCCAATGAAGCGAATATCTATAATTATTTTGTTGAAAATAATTTGATCTTTGGAGACGATCACCGTTTGGTAGACCGTTTTATCAATCCGGGACCGTTTTCAAAATTTTATACTGAAATTGACAATGAATCTTCGCCAATGGTTGGAGTCTACATCGGATGGCAGATTTGTAAAGAATATTTAAAGAAAAACCCTGAAACAAAACTGGTTGATTTCCTTAAAATGGATGCCACGGAAGTTTTTAATAAGGCAGGATATAAACCAAAATTAGAAGAGTAGATATAGTTATTGGTTATTAGTTGTTAGTTTTATTACAAAATTTCATTTTCATCAACTAACAACTAATTACCAATAACTAACAACTAATTAAAACATATTAGAAAAATAGAAAAAATGAGAAAGACCCAAATAACGATAGATGTAGAGTTGGATGAAAACCACATTCCGGAAAAAATGACTTGGAATGCTCAGGATGGAGGCGTAGAAAAAGAAGAAACAAAAGCCGTAATGATCTCCGTTTGGGACGAAAAAGCATCAGAAGCTTTAAGGATAGATCTTTGGACCAAAGAAATGCCGGTTGACCAAATGAAAATGTTTATGCACCAGATTTTTGTTTCTATGGGAAATACCTATCAGAGAGCAACTGGCGAAGATGATGTTGCAGAATGGATTGAGCAGATTGCAGAAGAATTTGCAATAAAATCGGCAATAAAAATGTAAATATTGACATTTAGTTCTAATAAGCCATAATTGCTAAAAAGGATAATTGTTTGGTTATCAATATTTTTTTATTAATTTTAAGTCTAACTTAAATTTTTAAAAAATGAAAAAACTTTACTTTTTAACAATTATGGCTTTTTTGTGCTCAGGATTCATGAAGGCTCAATTTGGAAGCTGTGCAAATGCTCGTCCTATCACAAATGGATTTACTGAAGCTAACATTACAACAGCCGGAACCGGTACAGCTCCGGAATCTTGGGTAACCAGCTTTAGCAGCCAATGTCTTACAACAAGTGGAGGACAATATTATGGAAGTGTATTTACTTCTACTGGCGGAGATTATCTCTTTTCTTACACATCGGGAAGTGTTGCTGGTGAATCAATTTCTATTACAATTCAAACTCATACTCCATATCAAGGAGTTGCAATGTTTACAAGTTGCAACGGAACTTCTATTGACGGTTGTGTCGCATGGAAATATAATGCACAAGCAGGTACAGCGACTTTAACGACAAGTAATTTAGGAGCCAATCAAACTGTCTATATTGCAGTAGGAATTTGGGCATCGCCTAATAATTTAAATTTTTCAGTAACCAATTTTACCGTAACACCTTCTTCTCTATCTGTAGATGAAAATGAGCTTAAAACCTCTTCGAATGTTTATCCGAACCCTGTTAAAGATGTTCTTAACATTTCTAATTTGAAAGAGAAAACAAATGTAGCCATAATTGATATGAATGGTAAAGTTGTAATAAGAGAAACCGTATCTGGAGAAGGAAAAATTAATGTTTCCCATTTAATTCCTGGTGTTTATATAGTGAATGTCGGAACAAAAGAAGAAGGGAATTCTTATAAGATTATTAAAAAATAACAATTTTTAGAATAATTTAAAGCGGAAAGGCAATTGCCTTTCCGCTTTATCTTTGCCTTGGTAAGGTATATTTACTAACTTTGAAGTTTCTTTCAAAAAATACTTAGAAATGAATTTCAATACAAAAGTTATACACGGCGGACAACACCACGAATCTGCAACTGGTTCTGTAAATGTTCCGGTTTTTTTAACATCTACTTTCGCACAAAAATCACCGGGAGTACATTCAGGATACGAATATTCAAGAGCAGCAAACCCTACAAGACAGGCTTTAGAAGACTCTTTGGCAAGCATAGAAAACGGAGCGAGAGGTTTGGCTTTCGGTTCTGGTTTGGCGGCAATCGACTGTGTCTTAAAATTATTAAATCCCGGTGATGAGGTTGTTGCTGTAGACGATTTATACGGTGGAACTTACAGAATGTTCACCAGACTTTTCGAAAAATATCAGTTGAAATTTACCTTCGTGAATTTTGATGATGCTTCAAAAATTGCTGATGTCATCACAGATAAAACTAAGTTGATTTGGGTGGAAACACCAACCAATCCATTGATGAAATTAGTGGATATCAAAGCGGTTGTAGAAATTGCAAAAGGAAAAGACATTTTGGTTGCAGTTGATAATACATTTGCAACACCATATTTACAAAGACCAATCGATTTGGGAGCTGATATTGTGATGCACTCTGCGACGAAATATTTAGGAGGTCACTCTGATGTTATTGCGGGAGCTTTAATTGCTAAAGATGCTGAATTAGGAGAGAAACTTCATTTCATCCAGTTTGCAAGTGGCGGAATTTTAGGGCCTCACGATTCTTATTTAGTGTTAAGAGGAATTAAAACCTTAGCTTTAAGAGTTCAAAGGCATTCTGAAAACGGAATGGCAATTGCAAAATATCTTGAATCTCATCCTGCTGTTGCCGAAGTAATTTATCCTGGATTAGAATCTCATCCACAATATGAATTGGCAAAAGCTCAGATGAAAGATTTCGGAGGAATGGTTTCTTTCACTTTCAAATCAGGGAAAAAAGAAGATGCGATTAAATTTTTAGAGAAAGTGAAAGTTTTCACTTTGGCAGAATCTTTGGGTGGAGTAGAGTCTTTGGCAAATCACCCTGCTTTGATGACTCACGCTTCCATTCCTGCAGAAAAGCGTGCTGAATTAGGAATTACTGATGATTTAGTTCGTTTAAGCGTTGGAATTGAAGATGAAGAAGATCTTATCGCAGATTTAGAAAAAGCGTTTTCTTAATCTAAAATAAATACGATTCACTTTGTCAAAGTTTAAAATCTTTGACAAAGTTTTTAATATCAAGAAGTATGACCAGAAAAGCTACCATTCAGGATTTAGAACAATTATCAAAACTATTCGATCAGTATAGAATTTTTTATCACAAAGATTCTGATATTCCTGCAGCAAAACAGTTTCTGAAAGAAAGAATAGAAAATAAAGATTCTGAAATATTTGTTGCTGAAAATGAAGGGAAATTGACAGGTTTCGTTCAGTTGTATCCACTATTTTCATCCACAAGAATGAGGCGTTATTGGTTGTTGAATGACCTTTTTGTGAATGAAAATTACAGAGGAAAAGGCTTTTCTAAAAAATTAATTGAAGACGCTAAACAATTAGCAATATCTACCGACGCTTCCGGAATTTTACTTGAAACCGGAAAATCAAACGACGTCGGAAATCAATTGTACCCAAGTTGCGGATTTGAAATTTACGATGAAGTAAATTTCTATGAATGGACAAATAAAGATTTATAAATGATTATTGATAAATCATAAATGATATTTGTAAAATCAAAATTATCATTAATCATTTAACATTTATCACTTATATTATTACTCATTACCAATTACTTATTACTCATATTAAAATGACTGATTTTCAAAAATATATTCAACGATATTTAGATTTAATTCCATCTGAAAACTGGTTGGAGGAACTGAAATCTGTGGGTGAGAAAACCGTTTCTTTGTTTTCGTATTTAACTGAAGAACAATCAAAGTTTGCTTATGCAGAAGGAAAATGGACACTGAAAGAAGTACTTCTTCATTTATCAGATACGGAAAGAGTTTTTCAATACAGAACTCTGGCTATTGCAAGAGGTGAAGAAAAGAATTTACCCGGATTCGATGAAGAATTATATGCCCAAAACTCTTTTGCGAATGAAAGAAGCTTAGATTCTTTGTTAGAGGAGTATCAGTTGGTGAGACAATCTTCTCAGATTTTATTGGAAACAATGAATTCTTTAGCCTTAAATAATATAGGAACTGCCAATGGTAATCAAATCTCTGCAGAAACTATTGGGAAATTGATTATCGGACATAATATTCATCATTTGAATGTAATCGAGGAAAGATATTTGCCGAAATTGTAAAAATTTTTAATTTTATTGTCATTGCGAGGCGCGAAGCGACAAAGCAATCTCATAATTTAAAAACTAAACAGATGAAAGCCGGATTTATTTACATTATGACCAATGAAAACAATACAGTTCTTTATATTGGTGTGACATCTAATCTTCCAAAAAGAATTCAGCAACATAAAGAAAAGTTGTTTGAATTAAGCTTTACATCAAAATATAATGTATGTAAACTTGTCTATTGGGAATCTTTTCAAGAAATCGGCGACGCGATTTTTAGAGAAAAACAAATTAAGGCAGGCTCAAGACAGAAAAAAATAGATTTAATAAACTCAATTAATCCCAAATGGAGAGATTTGACCGAAGACATTAAGGATATTATGAATCCTTTTTGAGATTGCTTCGTTGCTTCGCTCCTCGCAATGACAAATACAATGGAAAACATCATACAAATTTTAAAATCCGGCGGAACAATTTTATACCCAACAGACACCATCTGGGGAATTGGCTGTGACGCAACAAATATAGACGCCATCAACAAAATTTTCGATATTAAAAAGCGCGAAAAAAACAAATCCATGATTATTTTGGTGGAATCTGAAAAAAGATTGCAGGATTTGGTCGACGTACCAGAAATGGCGTGGGAAATTATCGATTTGAGTGAAAAACCTGTAACTATCGTTTACGAAAACCCAAGAGGCTTACCAAAAGAACTTCTTGCAGAAGACGGAAGCGTAGGAATTCGTCTGGTAAAAAATGATTTTTGTAAAAAACTCATTACGAAATTAAATAAACCATTAGTTTCAACTTCGGCTAACTTTAGTGGAGATAAAAGTCCGTTGAAATTCTCTGATATTTCTCCCGAAATTATCGATTTAGTAGATTTTGCAGTGGAAGAAAACAGAGACGTGGTTTCAAAATATTCAGGTTCTTCTGTGATAAAAATCTGGAGTGACAGCAGAATAAAAGTTCTTCGCGAATAAAAGAAAAGATTTTAATTATCTTTGCAAAATCATTTAACCATTAAGAAGTCGGGAAATTATTAGCTTAAAATCTGATCTCTTAGTGGTTTTACATTAGATAAAGATTAACAATTTTAAAATAATTGTAAGTCTAATATCTGACATCTAAAATCTAACATCTTAAAAAAAATGTTTATCAACCTCAATCAAAATCAAAATTTAAAACTTTTCAAAATTATTTCTGAAGTGGCAGCAGCAAACAATCAGTCGGTTTATATTGTTGGCGGTTATGTTCGGGATTTGCTGATGAAAAGAAAAGCATCAACGGATATTGATTTTGTGACCGAACAAAGCGGAATTGAGCTTGCCCAAAATGTAGGGAAAGAAATTGATCCTAAAATGAAGGTCTCTGTTTTTAAAACTTACGGAACAGCGATGATTAGATACAAAGATCTTGAATTGGAATTTGTAGGCGCAAGAAAAGAAAGCTACACCGAAAATAGCCGCAAACCTGAAGTAGAAGGTGGAACGATTGAAGATGACCAGAAAAGAAGAGATTTTACCATCAATGCAATGGCGATTTCTTTGAATAAAGATAATTTTGGAGAGTTAATCGATCCTTTTGATGGAATTGGTGATCTTGAAAAGGGAATTCTGAGAACTCCTTTAGAGCCTGCTCAAACGTATTCTGATGATCCTTTGCGAATGATGAGAGCAGTTCGATTTGCATCAACTTTAAGTTTTACGATTGAAGAAAATTCTTTAAACGCCATTAAGCAAGAAGCAGAAAGAATCAAGATTGTTTCTATGGAAAGAATCATGGTGGAGTTCAACAAAATCATGCTTTCACAGAAACCTTCTGTTGGTTTAAAATTAATGGAAGAAACAGGTTTAATGAAATTAATTATCCCTGAGTTGATTGATTTGAAAGGCGTAGAAGAAGTAGAAGGACAAACTCACAAAGATAATTTTTACCATACTTTGGAAGTGGTTGATAATATTTCTGAAAACACCGATAATCTGTGGCTTCGTTGGGCTGCTTTGCTTCATGACATTGGGAAAGCACCGACAAAAAAATTCGTTGAAGGAACAGGCTGGACTTTTCATGGGCATGAATTTTTAGGTTCAAAAATGGTGAAAACATTATTTCAAAAACTGAAATTACCGTTGAATGCTGATATGAAATACGTTCAGAAGATGGTAAAACTTTCATCAAGACCGATTGCATTAATTACCGATGATGCTTCAGATTCTGCATTGAGAAGACTTTTGTTTGATGCACGAGAAGATATGGAAGATTTATTCACGCTTTGTAAAGCAGATATCACGACCAAGAATTCTAAAAAACAGGAAAAGTTTAAAAAGAATTTTCAATATGTTGCTGTCAAAATAAAAGAAGTTGAGGAAAAAGATCAGGTGAGAAATTTTCAACCGCCTATTTCTGGGGAAGAAATTATGGAGATGTTTAATCTAAAGCCCGGCCGTGAAATAGGAATTTTAAAGGAAAAAGTAAAAGAAGCAATTTTGGAAGGTGAAATTGGAAACGATCATGAAGAAGCGAAAAGTTTTGTCATTGCTGAAGCTGAAAAACTGGGATTAACACTGGCTTAAATGTTTTTTGGAACATTTGATTACACCATTCTAGCAATTATTTTCATCTTCAATTTTGGAGTTTGGAAATATAATATAATTAAAAAGCGCAATAGAATTTTATTTCTGATGGCGCTTTTATTTTTTGGATTTATAATTCCGTTTTTTTCAATGGATTTTGAAATTCAAAATATGATTAAAGATCAGCCTTTTATCGATAATTTTACACTTCTTTATACTTATCTTAGGTTTCCTGTTTGGTGGTTTATTGGAGTTATCGAAATTTTAATTTTACGAAAAATCATCAAAAACTAAACTTTGTTTATTTGTTAATGAAATCTTAAAATTTGAACGATTTTTGTTATTACATTTGTGTAATGTTCCTACTTAAAACTGTTTAATATTTAAAATTTTATTGGTGAAAAAAATCTTCTTATTTCTGCCCCTTCTTTTTCTTATTTTTTCCTGCAATAATAAAAAAGTAGAAAAAGTAGAAAACGCTTTCTATTATTGGAAATCCAATGATTATGTTGCAAGTTCTAAAGAAAAAGATATGCTGGTGAATCAGGATATCAAGAAATTGTATGTGAAATTTTTCGAGGTCGATTACAGTGACGCAATGGGAAATTATCCGATTTCCAAAACGAGTTTTTCCTTATATTCTTATTGTGATGAGAAAAAAACACCTTCTTATGAGGTGATTCCTACGGTTTATATAAAAAATATAGTTTTTCAGAAAAGTAATGAGAAAGATTTAGATAAACTGGTAGATAATATTAATTTTTTAATTAATAAATATATAAACGAAAGATTAGACTCTTTGAAAACCTCTGAATTACAGATTGATTGTGATTGGACTGCTTCTACAAAGGATAAGTATTTTTATTTTCTAAAGAAATTAAAGCCGATTTCTCAAAAGGAAATTTCAGCTACTTTAAGATTATATCCTTATAAATATCCCGATAAAATGGGAGTTCCACCCGTTGATAAAGTGACTTTAATGTGTTATAATCTCATTAATCCGTTAGCGGATCAATCAAAAAACTCAATTCTTGATTTGAAAGAATTAGAAAGTTACCTCAATACAGAAAAAAAATATCCATTGCATCTGGATGTTGCGCTTCCGGTTTATTCATGGATGCAACTGTATCAAAATAATCAGTTTACCAATGTTTTGTATGATGTAAAAGATATTAAACCTCATCTAAAAGAGATAAAACCACTTTGGTATGAAGTACAGAAAGATACAGTGATTAATTACGAAACCTATCTGAGAGTGGGCGACAAGATAAAGTACGAGGAAATAACGGCAGATAAAATCAGTAAAGCCATTGCAATCATCAAGAAAAATATCAAGTTTGATAAAGAAATTACCGTAACGCTTTTTCACCTAGACGAAAATCAACTTAACAATTACACCGATGAAGAAATTAGTCATTTTTACAGCAATTTTACTAAGTAGTGCTTTTTCTGCGTGTGGTTTTTATCCTTACGGAGAAGATGTACGATTTTATTTTTTGAATCCTAATAACTTCTCTTATCAGTCTTATTCTCCGTTTTATTATTCGGTTTTAAGCTTTGAGCAAAATTCTGAAGCTGTAATTTCCAATCAGGATAACGAAAAATTGTGGAAAAAATATTGTGATAATAAAGTTCTTATTACAGATATTTCTTCCGTTTTAGAAAGCTATAGTTTTTCGGATATTCAGGAAAATTCTGCCAATCCTTTTCTTCGTTATTTGTATTCTAAAAAAGATGTTGAAACGATAAATTATTTGAAGTTTGCAAAAAACTGTGAGTATTTCAATACTTGGCAAGATGATCCTTGGGAAAGAAATGAAAATACTGCGACTGCAAAAAGAAATGATTTATTAAATAAGGCAACTGTTTTGGCTTCAAAAAGCAGAAAAGTAGAATTAAGAAAAAGATATGCTTTTTTGGCGCTTCGTCTGGCTTTTTATAATAAAGACATGAAAAGCATTGAGGAAATTTATAGTCAATATTTTTCTCTAAATAAGACTAATGATGTGATTGATGTTTGGGCATTGTATTTTAAAGCGATTTCCGAGAAAAACTCTGCTTTAAAAAATCTATATTTTGCGAAAGTTTTCGCAGCAAGTCCTGAAAAGCGATTTGTTTCATGGCAATATTTTTCATCAAAAGTTCCAGAAGCTGATGTTTTAAATTTGGCTAAAACCGGAAAAGAAAAAGCCGATGTTTTATTACTTTACGGACTTTATAATCCGGATAAAAATTTGGAAAATATTAAGCAGATGTATGCTGAAAATCCAAAGTTTGATGGATTGAGTTTTTTGCTTTATCGTGAATTAGGAAAGCTTGAAGATTGGGTTTTCACACCTTATTATTCTCTTTTTTCTACGAATGATGATTATTGGGGAACTAATTCTGAAAACGAAAATGCTCTTAAAATTTTAGAACGATCAGACATTGACAGACAATATGCAAAACAGGTTTTGAATTTTATAGATTCAGTTGATTTATCAAAAGTTGAAAACCCAAATTTCTGGAAATATGCAAGAGCCGAGCTTTTATTGATGACAAAAAACTATGCAGAAAGTTTAAAACAGATTGCAGAATTGGAAAAAGTTTTGTCTTCTGAAAATCCTTTGAGAAACAATGTAGAAATCATAAAAGCTTTGAATCTTTTCACTAATCAAACCTATGGGAATGCTAAAATTCCAGACACTGCAAAAGAAATTATCATTAAAAATAAACACAACAGACATTTTATTTTTGCTTTAGGCAGAGAGCTTGAATATTTAGGAAATAGTAACGATGCTGCACTTTTATATGCTTCTTTAAACAATCCTTCTACTGAAAATATTGATTATAATTTTGTTTATTATAAATCTTTAAAAAACTCTCATCAAACCTACGGTACCTATTATGATAATTATTTTGATTATTTAGATGCAGTTTATTCACCTGAACAATTGCAGAGCTTTATTAATCAAATTGAAAGTTTAAATAAAAATCCGGATTCATTTTACAGAAGTTTTCATTTGCTTAGTTCATCAGAAATTAAAGCTTTATACGATTTATTAGGAACGAAATACATCAGACAAAATAAATTGAGTTTTGCATTGAATACTTTTAATAAATTAGGTGAAAGTTATTTTGAAGCGAAATATTCACTTTGGGAAAGAGATGGCAAAGACAGCTATTATTCATCAGGTAAAATTTTTGATCAAAATCCTTTTTATCATTTAAAATATACTCCCGATTTTATTCCTGAAAAAGAGCATTTCAGAATCAATAAAATTTCGATTACCAAAAAGCTTATAGAATATCTTAATAAGGCTAATAATCCTAAAGAAAAAGACAGAGATTACTATTATTTCTTAGTAGCAAATTGTTATTATAATATGTCGCAATATGGCAATGCATGGATGATGAGGCGATATTCTGTTAGCTCGGCCGGAAATTATTCTATTCGCGAAGATAATCAGGAATTTAATACGGCAAGTCTTGCAAAGTTCTATTACGGAAAAGCTTTAGAAAACGCTCAAACCGATAAATTTAAAGCTTTGTGCTTAAGAATGCAGGGAAGGTGCGAAAATTATAATTATGATTTTATTGGAGAAAATACAACAAATTATTCTTCTCAAGCTGAATACTACGAAGACAGAAGATTTGAACAAAATAAATATTATCAGGATCTTAAAAATAACTACTCCGTTCAGTATGAAAATTTGACCAGTGGTTGTGAGTTTTTTAAAGCTTATTTTAAAGCAAGAAGATAAAATCAGGAAGCAAAAAAATGCGGTCTCAAAAGAAACCGCATTTTTTATTTAAAAAAACAGAGATTAGTAGTTTTTATAAACTGAAGTAGCACCTATTCCTGCTGTGAATTTAGTAATCGGTGTTCCTGCAGTGGTGTAAACTGTAATTTCGCTAGCTGCAGTGAATTTTTTTACATCAGAAACAAAGATTCTTCCGTCAATAACGCTAAATCCGTAAACCGCAAAGTTGGGATCAGTTTCAGAAGTAGTGAAAAGTGGACTAGGAACTGTAGTAGAGTTCATATCCATAGAATAAACTTTGTTTAAAGAGCTGAAATAATATCTTCCACCATCAACCTGTAAATTTCTACCGTTTCCAATACCGTTAAGGGTAGTCGTTTTTGTTATAGCTCCTGCAGATGAAATTTGGTAGATATAAGAATCTGTTGCTGTTGCTGCAATTACGTAAACATTTCCGTTTGACGAAATTGTTTTGGTAATATTTCCGTTTGGAACCGGGATAGCTGCTCCATCGATCGTGTTGGTTGATGGATTAATTTTTGTAATCGTAGTTCCGAATCCGTAAGAAGCGTTTTGTACGAAGATAGTTCCTCCTGCTTCCACAACGTTTTCAACAGTGCTTGTTGATGCAAAGTCAATTTTCTTTACAAAAGAGTTGTCAGATAATTTATAAACATTTACAAATTTTGCTCCTCCATATTGATCGTTTGAAACATAAAGATTTCCGTTTGCAATCGCCATGTAACGAGGGTTATTTAGCTGAGATGTAATTTCTCCTGCTTTTTTAAATGTATAACGATCTACAACTGTAATTTTATTAGAATTATTAAGCAAAAGATAAGCTTTATCTCCGTTGATAACCATTGTTTGAAGAACGTCTCCTAAATTTTCGTTATTATTTTTTGCTTTGTAGATGTCATTTTGCATTAAGCTTAAATCTTTTGTAATAAAAGTAACCTCTGCATTCGGAGTCTGGAATTTACCTTCATTGGTAATGAAGAGTCCGTTTTGATAAGTTATTTCCGGGATAACTTCTTCGTAATCCGATGTACACGAAATCGAAAATAAAAGGACGAATCCAAAAATAAACTGTAATAGTCTGTTTAATTTCATAATATTATTGATTTAAAAATTTATTGTTGCGTTAATATTGTAATTTCTTTTAGGTAAAGGATAGTATTCCACTGTTTCATAGACGGTATTTGTAATGTTGTTCACTTTTACTCCTAAAGTATATTTTTTTAAAATTGTGGCAGAAACTCCCGCATTCATTACAAAATATGGGTAGATCGCATATTTTTTGCTCTCATCAGAAGTAGTATAGGTTAATCCGTTAAACATTCCCTGTGCAAACAAATTCAAAAATTTATACTGATAATCTACATTTGAAGTAAACTTATGCAGCGGAACATACATCAGCTGTTTTTGGTTTTCCAAATCTACGGATTTTGTGTAAGCATATCCAGCAATTAGCTTTACAGAATGATTTTCATTGAAACTTTTTTGATAACTAAGCTGAGATTCCAGACCATAAGATTCTACTTTTTCGGTATTACAAGCTGCCCAATATCCAAAAGCTGTCGGAATCCAGCGAATCATATTGTCAATTTTAATATAATAAGGAGTAATGCTTAATTTAAATCCACTCAGGCTAAATTCCTGATTCAGATCTGCCTGAATTGAAGTTTCTGATTTTAAATTAATATTTCCTCCAGGTTCCCAATACAAGTCATTAAATGAAGGAAATCTGAAGTTTTTCGACAAATTTAAATTAATCTGATACCAATTATTAGCTTTCCATTTTCCAGAGAAAGAGTAGAGAAGAGGAGAACTGATGTCTTCTATAAAATTCTGCTTAATTCCACCTTCAAAACGAAGATTCGGTGTTGCAAAATATCTTAATAAACCTGCAACTGAACCCACATTTCTACTAACGTCTCTTAGCTCTGAAGTTCCTAAACCTTCTCCCTGATTTTGTTGAAACTCTCCGATGACATTAAAATTCAGTTTAGGAATAATGAAGTAATTGAAATCATTTTTAAAAATGTAGTTCTTACTAACTCCCCCACTTGTAAAAGGAGCATCATAAACTCCGAAATATTTGAAATTATCTTCTGTGTAGGCAACTTTTAAGCTGTTTGAAACTTTAGATTTGTCGATGTCCCAAGAAACCAAGCTTCTAAAAGTCTGTGCTTGATAGCTGGTTTTATTTCCGTTCTCTTCAAGGATTCTATAGTTCTGAGTCGCATCATAAAACTGACTTTGCCAAGAAATCGTCTGGTTTTTTGCAATTTTATATGCTGTGCCTATATTGAAAGTTGTATTGTAAAACTTTCCGTTTCTATTGATGTACTTTTTTTCAGGAACTTCATAATCATTTTGGCTGATTAGATAATTTCCTGAAGCTTTAAAGCTGAATTTATCGTTACTATACGCTGCTTTCAAAAAATTATTATAAGTTCCGAAAGAAGCAACTTCAGAATTGAATACTCCTTTAAAGCCTTGGTTAAAACTTAAATCATTATTTAAATGAATACTTCCTCCAATCGCACCGCTTCCATAGA
The DNA here is from genome assembly GCF_026163565.1 of Chryseobacterium sp. YIM B08800. Classification (GTDB taxonomy): domain Bacteria; phylum Bacteroidota; class Bacteroidia; order Flavobacteriales; family Weeksellaceae; genus Chryseobacterium. The sequence continues at coordinate 149,609 of NZ_JAPDKN010000004.1, read as the reverse complement.
TGACACTTCCGCCGCCGGATTTTATTTCCATCTGGTCATATCCGAAAACTGCAATATTATTAATATCACCCTGTCCTAAAAACGGAGAATTAATATTGATTCCATTCCAGACAAAAGCAGTCTGTTGAGCCGTTGTTCCGCGAAATGATGGTGAAGAAACAGCTCCACGACCATTTTCTTTAATATAAACAGGTGACTGAAATCGTAAAACCTCAGAAAGATTCGAAGAATTTTTTTGAATATCTGCAGGAGATAATGTCGTTAAAGAATGAAAAAGTTTTACTTTTTTCATCTGATTATCGAATACAAATACGGTGTCAATATTTTTTTCCTGACTGTAATAAATTGTCAGACAAGAAGACACAGAAAGTAAGGTTAATGCTCTTTTTAAAATCATGTCATATCTGCCTTTCCTCCGAAAGCAATTCTATTATTAATATTAAAATTCCGGCAGGTCTCCTGACTTTCGCTTTGCTACACCTTCCCGTTTTGGCAGTGGTTTTTTTGTAGAAATTGATTGTGCGATTTACAGTTGCGGGGACAGCTTGGGAGTTTCACCCAATTCCCTCTTAGTTCCAATCTCTTGGAAACCAAAATTTTTTGCAAATATAGTTTTTTTGAAAAGAAGATTAAATTTTATTAAAGTTAAAGTAAAACCCTTATAATTGATTTAAATTAAAAGATTTTCACGGCAAAAGAGACAAAAAAATTATATTTTCAATCATCTGTGCTAATCTGTGTAATCCGTGGGAAGTTTCTACAAAAATGTTCCATCAAAATAAAACGGAAGCAAATCTTTTATAGAACTTACTTTTATAACCTCATCATTTAAGTTAGAAAAATAAAGTTCGATATTTTCGTTTTGCTTTGTTTCGTATTCTATAATACTTTGTCGGCAAGCTCCACATGGCGGAATCGGCGGGTTTTTCTCTGAAAATTCTTTTGGTCCGCCCACGATAAAGATCTTTTTAATTTTTTGATTTGGGAAATTAGCTCCAATCCAAAAAAGAGCAGTTCGTTCTGCACAAAGCCCAGAAGGAAAAGCTGCGTTTTCCTGATTGTTTCCTGAGAAAATTTCACCATTTTCCAACAAAACAGCACAACCTACAAAAAAGTTAGAGTAAGGTGCATAAGCGTTTTCCCTTGCCTGAATTGCTTTTTCAAAAAGGTCGTTTTCTACTTCTGAAAGTTCGTTCCTGCCTTTGAAATGTTCGTAATCTATTTTTATATCTTTTTTCATTTTTTGTCTTTGTAAAAAAGGGGCATAAAAGTAAACCTTTTTAGTGACGTGGGCAATACGTTATAATCATGATGAATTTTGTATTTTTAATTCTTTAAAAAAATAATTCAATGTTATATTCTCCAATAAAATTCAGAAATGTAGAGCTTAAAAACCGCTGGGTAATGTCGCCAATGTGTATGTATTCCTCAGAAAATGGGGTTGCCAATGATTTTCATTTTGTGCATTACGGAAGTCGTGCTCAAGGTGGAACCGGACTTCTCATCGTTGAAGCAAGCGGTGTAGAGCCAAAAGGCAGAATTACCAATCACTGCATGGGAATCTGGAATGACGAGCAAGCAAATGCACTTCAAAAAATTGTAGAATTCGTTCATAAAAATTCAGAAAGCAAAATAGGAATTCAGATTGCTCACGCCGGAAGAAAAGGTTCTACCTGGGAAAATAAACAAATTTCTTTGGAAGAAGGCTGGGAAACAATTGCACCGAGTGCGATTCCGTATCATCCGACAGAAAGAATTCCGCATGTTTTGAGTTTAGAAGAAATAAAAGAACAGGTTCAAAATTTTAAAAATGCAGCGAAAAGAGCGGTCAAAGCTGGTTTTGATGTTGTTGAAATTCACGGAGCGCATGGTTATCTTATTCATCAGTTTTTATCACCGCTTTCTAATGTGAGAACAGATGAGTATGGTGGAAGTTTTGAAAACAGAATCAGGTTTTTATTGGAAATTGTAGATGCTGTTAACGAAGAGCTCAACGAAAATGTAGCTCTTTTTGTAAGAATCTCGGGAACGGAATATGCTGAGAATGGTTGGGATATTGACGAAAGTGTAGAATTGGCAAAAATTTTAAAAGACCACAACGTAGATTTGGTAGATGTTTCGAGTGGCGGTAATATTCATGGCGCAAAAATTTCTGTTTTTGAAGGATATCAGGTTCCATTTTGTTCGGCTGTGAAAAATCAGGCAAATGTGAAAACCGGAGCAGTAGGTTTGATTACAAAACCTGAACAGGCAGAAGAGATTCTTCAAAATGGTGAAGCCGATTTGATATTTGTTGCAAGAGAGATTTTACGAAATCCTTATTTGGCGGTTCATGGGTCTTTTGAAATGAAAGAAGAAACTTTTTTTCCTCATCAGTACCTTAGAGCAAAAATTTCTTCTTAATTTTAAGAGCGAATTTAAAAGACTGCAATGCATATAGAAGATTTTATGCTTCCTTGCCCGAGCAAAAAGTTTTTGGGAATCGAATGTTTCGGATGCGGAACTCAGAGGGCAATTTTGATGGTTTTTGAAGGGAAGTTTTCTGAGGCTTTTCAAATGTTTCCGGCAGTATATACCTTATTGTTGTTTTTCTGCTTTGTGGGCATCAATTTTTTTGACAAAAAAAGAAATTATGGACAGATTTTGATTTTTTTAGCAATAATTAATTCACTAATCATGGTTTTTTCTTATTTTTATAAACATTTTATTATTCATTTAAACTAAATTAAAAAAACAAATTATGAATCAACAAAAATTACCTAACGCGACGGCGGTACTTGTTTTAGGAATTGTTTCTATCGTCGGATGCTGTTGTTACGGTGTTTTGGGACTAATTGCCGGAATTATCGGACTTGTACTTTACAAAAAAGATAATGCATTGTATCAAAGTAATCCTACATTGTACTCAGATTACAATAACCTTAATACAGGAAGAATTCTTTGTATTATTGGTTTGATACTTAGTGCACTTTATCTTGTTTTAAATATTGGGATGATTGCTGCTTTCGGATGGGACGCGCTTTCAGATCAGGAATTGATGCAAGAACGAATCAGAGAAATGATGGGACAATAATAAGTCTTCGTTAAGAATAGAAAAGGCTGCAAAAAAATTGCAGCCTTTTTTTTTGACTATTAAACCTTTGTATTTAATTAACGGAAAATTGGACAGAGAAAACCTTACGATTATATTTAAATTTATATAAGCTTAAGCCTCATTCAGTTTCTTTAAGTTTGATTTTTTCTTCAGAAAATAAGCCAGTCCTAATCCGATGAAAACCATTGCCGCACTGAACGGGAAAATAAACTGCATTCCAAAAAAATCGGCAACACTCCCGATAATTGGGCCTGCAACACCTAAAGAAATATCAATGAAAAGTCCGTAACCAGCCAAAGCAGAACCCTGACTTGATGGTGAAACACTTTTGATTGCCATCACGCCTAAAGCCGGAAATATTAAAGAAAATCCTAATCCTGTAACACCGGCTCCAACCAAAGCCATTTGAGCGTTGGTTGCAAAAGCAATAATTAAAAGCCCGATAGTTTCTACTAAAAGACAGGCAATAGCAACTTTTATTCCGCCATAATTATTGATGACGTTACTAAAAACCAATCTTCCGGCAACAAACAATCCCCCGAAAATACTTAAGCATAATGCCCCATTATTCCAGTGGAAATAATTGTAGTATAGCGTAATAAATGTAGAAATACTTGCGAAACCGATTCCACCTAAAGCCAGACAAACTCCAAAAGGAGCAACTTTCCCAAGAACTTTCCAGAAAGATTGGTTTTCTTGTGGGTTAAGGTTGGTTTTGTTTTCTTTAGTTTTTGCAAATAAAAATCCGATGATTCCTAAGATAATAGAAAGAATTCCAATACCATACAGACTAAATTTATGTTCGATTACAATCCCCAAAGAAGCTCCGATTGCCAAAGCTCCGTAACAGGCAACACCGTTGTAGGAAATTATTTTTGCAGTATGTTTTTCGCCTAAATCCATAATCGCCCAGTTGATAGGGCTTGCACCAACCATACCTTCGGCACAACCAGTTAAAAGTCGGGTAATAAGCAAAAATGAAAGGCTTAGTATCGGTGAAAATTTAAAATAATAAGCAAGAATAAGAAAAATTCCGGTTAATGAAAAACCAATCATGCTGAATAAAACGGCTGGTTTCGGACCTTTTCCATCAATGATTTTTCCGGAATATGCTCTCAGAAAAAAAGTGGAAATATATTGCAAACTGATTACCATTCCTGCAATTAAAAGGCTGTATCCTAAACTTTTGCTGATGAAAATAGGCAAAACCGAAAGTGATAAGCCGATAATAAAATATCCTACAAACGTAAAAGATACATAAGAAATAAGTTTAAGATTGATGTTTTTGGGTGGATTTATTGAACTGTCCATGTGACGAAAAAAATTAAGCTGCAAAGATACAGTGATATTATTTTTCATATTCAGTCTCAAAGGTTAAAAAAAAGATAAGATTTGTCATCCTTTATGAGTGTCGGAAGTTTTATAGCGGTTTTCATTTCATATAATTTCAATTATCTTTGTTTCTCTTAAAAAAATCATCAGTACATGGAAAACTCAAAATATCCGAAATATATTTTTGACTGGTTTGGAGGTCTCATCCTATTTGCAGGGTATATTTTTGGTAGTCTCTTGGTTGGTTTCGCAGGACTTGCAGGGAAATTTATTTTTAAATTAGATTTTATGCAAAAGCCCTGGTTTATGATGTTTGCCAATGCTGTTGTTTTTTGTCTGGTTATTTGGGCTTTCGATTTTTTGATAGTACGCCAAAAGACAGGAAAAAAATTAAATTTCAATTTTTCGCCTACTAATTTTTCTACCTATCTCCTGATCTTCCCGATGATGCTCGGAATGATGTTTGTCGGTGAATTTATCACTTCACAAATACCGACTACCGGACCTTTTTTCGGAGATTTTTATGAATTTTTTGAAAATCTGATGGCGGGTCTTACCGATGATCCTGTGGTGATGGTTATTACCGCTGTGATTATGGCGCCCATTTTTGAAGAAATTATTTTCCGCGGAATCATCCAGAAAGGAATGATTAATAATGGAGTGAAGCCCTGGAAAGCAATACTTTTAGCAAGTGTTCTTTTTGGTTTAATACACGGAAATCCGTGGCAGTTTGCTGGTGCAATTTTGTTGGGAACTGTTCTTGGATTGGTTTATTATAAAACAAAATCTTTGCTTTTGCCAATGCTTTTGCATGGTTTTAATAATCTTTGCTCTGCAATCTTAATATTTTATACCAAAAAAGAAAGCTTTGCAGAAGCTTTTGAAATGCAGGAATGGATGATTCTGGCAATCGGAATTGTATTGTTCTCTATGTTTTTCTATCTATTCACATTTAGAAATAAAGTGCGTTACTCTGAAATTTAAATTCAATTTAAAAATACAAATCATACGAATATTCTTTCAAGTTACACAACAATTATTTTGTGGATTTGCGAATAATATTTGTGAATTTTGTATTTAAATAAACATATAAAAAATTAAAAATGGAAATATTAGTTGCTACACACAACCTCCATAAAAAAGAAGAAATTCAACAGATTTTAGGAAACGGATTTGTTGTAAAAAGTCTTACTGATTATGATATTCACGACGAAATCATTGAAGACGGAGATTCTTTCAACGCCAATGCTTTAATTAAAGCGAAATATTGCTTCGAAAAAACAGGCATTCCAAGTTTGGGAGACGACAGCGGTTTGGTAGTAGAATCTTTAGACGGAAGACCCGGAATTTTTTCGGCAAGGTATGCAGGAGATCACGATTTTGCTAAAAACATAGAAAAAGTTTTAAGCGAAATGGAAAATGTTGAAAACAGAAAAGCTTATTTCATCACGGTATTATGTTATTATGATGCAAATGGCGCTCAATATTTTGACGGAAGAGTTCATGGAAATCTATTGACAGAAAATAAAGGGCATCAAGGTTTTGGCTACGATCCTATTTTTGTTCCTGAAGGTTACGAAATCACTTTTGCAGAAATGAATCCTGAAGATAAAAATAAAATAAGTCACAGAAAACAGGCATTAGATTTGTTTCTGGATTTTTTGAAAGATTAGGTTAAGGTTAAGGTTAAGGTTAAGGTTAAGGTTAAGGTGAAGGTTAAGGTTAAGGTTAAGGTTAAGGTGAAGGTTAAGGTTAAGGTTAAGGTTAAGGTTAAGGTTAAGGTTAAGGTTGCAAAAATTTTGCAGATTAAAACTTAACTTACTTCTTATTTTAAATTTAGTTTAAAGTTTAGCCTCAAACTCAGTCTTAACCTCAACCTCAACCTTTTGTTGTACATTTGCTTTAATAAACTATTGATTTGAGTACTTATTTAACGATATTAGGCTTTAACTCGGCAATACCTACGATTAATACTTCACCTACAGCACAGCTTCTGGAAATGGAAGAAAGATGTTTTTTGATCGATTGTGGAGAAGGAACACAGGTGCAGCTTAGAAAAGCAAAGGCAAGATTTTCAAAAATCAATCATATTTTTATATCTCACCTTCATGGTGATCACTGTTTTGGTCTGCCTGGTTTAATAGCTTCTTTCCGACTTTTGGGAAGAGAAACTCCGTTGCATGTTTACGGTCCGAAAGGAATCAAAAAAATGCTGGATACTATTTTTACCATTACTGAGACGCACCGAGGTTTTGAGGTTGTATATCATGAATTGGACAAAGATTATTCAGAAAAAATCTATGAAGATAATAGGGTAGAAGTGTTTACGATTCCTCTGGATCACAGGATATACTGTAACGGATATCTGTTTAAGGAAAAACCAAAAGACCGACATATCAATATGGAAGAGGTCTCAAAATATTCAGAAATAGAGACTTGTGATTATCATAATTTAAAAGCAGGAAAAGATTTTGTTTTGAGTGACGGATACGTTCTTAAAAATGAAATTCTTACAACAGATCCGGCTCCGTCGGTTTCTTATGCATTTTGTAGCGATACAAGATATTTGGAATCTGTGATTCCGATTATTAAAAATGTAACGGTTTTGTATCATGAGTCTACATTTTTGCACGATTTAAAAGAAATGGCTGATTACACAGGTCACACAACTGCTTTAGAAGCAGCAACGATTGCCAAAAAAGCTGAAGTTGAAAAACTGATTTTAGGACATTTTTCTAATCGTTACGGTGATTTGACGGTGTTTACAGATGAAGCGAGAGCTGTTTTTCCAAATTCTTATCTTCCAAAGGCTTTGGAATGCGTGAAAATTTAAAAGAGCGATGAATTTTTTAGAATTAAAAGATTTTCTTGATGAGAAAGCAGATATTTACAATAATCTTGAGTTTATTCAGGATGATCCGGTTCAGATTCCGCATCGCTTTTCGCTGAAACAGGATATTGAAATTGCTGGTTTTTTGGCGGCAACAATTTCCTGGGGAAACAGAAAATCGATTATTAAATCTGCCGAAAAGATTCTTGATATCATGGGAAATTCTCCTTATGATTTTGTGATGAATTATTCTGAAAAAGATTTAGATTATATTAAAGACAAAAGCATTCACCGAACTTTTAACGGAGAAGATTTTGCTTATTTTATTAAACAGTTTAATGAAATTTATAAAGAAAATGAAAGTCTTGAAAATCTGTTTTTAATTCATGAAAATGAAAACAATTTTTATCACTCGATAGAAAGATTCAGACAAAAATTTTTAGGGATTGAAAAGCACAGAACGCACAAGCATGTAAGTTCGCCGTATAAAAATTCATCTTCTAAAAGGATTATTATGTTTTTGCGATGGATGACCAGAAAAGACAATCGTGGCGTAGATTTTGGAATCTGGAAAAATATAGATCAGAAATTTTTATCAATTCCTTTGGATGTGCATACCGGAAATATATCCAGAAAATTAGGATTGATTTCAAGAACGCAGAATGATTGGAAAACTGTTGAAGAATTAGATTTAGTTATTAGAAAATTTGACGAAAAAGATCCTGCAAAATATGATTTTGCTTTATTTGGATTGGGCGTAACGAAAGAATTATTTTAAACATAAAAATGATGAAAACACCACACGAAAAAATAGAATTTCTTGAGAGAATGGCAGACGGAATTACTTCATGGATTGGTTCTATACCTTCTCTCATCATTCATACATTACTTTTTATTGTATCGTTTTTATTACCGGTTTTTGGTATTGTAGATGTAGATAAAATGTTGCTTGTTTTAACTACAGTATTATCTTTAGAAGCGATTTATCTTTCAATTTTGATTCAGATGTCTGTTAATAAAAGCCATGAAAAAATTGAAGACATTCAGGAAGATATCGAGGAAATTAGTGAAGATATAGAAGATATTCAGGAAGATATCGAGGAAATCAGCGAAGACCTTGAGGAAATTAGCGAAGATATCGAAGAAATCAGTGAAGATATTGAAGATATTCAGGAAGATATCGAAGAAATCAACGAAGATGAAGATGATGAAGATCATAACGAAAGAGCCAAAAAAGCAATTCTTAAAAGCAATGTAAGCTCTAATAAAAATGAAATACGATTTTTAAAAGATAAAATTGCCGAGCTTCAGCATAAAATTGATGAACTGAAAAAAGATTAATTATATCTGAGTTTAGTTTAAAAAATATAATGAAAAGACCGATCTGTGTGATTGGTCTTTTTTTGACATTAGAATTCAATTAAAATTTCATTAGAATTTAAGTGAATTAATATATTGTTGTTGATAATAAAGGGTATTGTTTGTTTTAAATAAATAAAATTTGGTATTTTTGGGCAAACAATTACAAAATGTTAAATTATAGACTAAAAAATTACCTTTTTCTTTTTGTAGGATTACTTATTTCGGCTACTATTTCAGCCCAAAAAAGGCTACCGCCAAAAAATAGAGTAGACGAAACCAATAAAAAAGCGGGAGTATTTATTGATGTAAATGCTGCAGGATATGCGCCATCTACTTACACAGTAGAGCAACTTGTTAAAAATGTTTTGATTAGTGGGGGTTCTACTTGTTCGATACCAAATGTATCTAATGTAACGATTACTCCCACCCAATCGGAGACTGATAATGATAGGTTTTGGGGGTACTTTCACAGAGGAACTACTAATTTTCCATTTAAAGATGGTATTGTTTTAACGACAGGTCGTGCAAGAGAAGCAGGGAATGTTGCCTCTAGTGCGAGCTATAGAATACCGGGAACAGGGATTAACGATGCAGATTTATTGACGGCAGTTCCGAATCCAGATCCTAGTAAGGATTATAATGATAATGTTATGTTAGAGTTTGATTTTGTACCCAACTCTAGCCAAATAAAATTTAATTATATTTTTGCTTCTGAAGAATATTCGGGAACTTATCCTTGTGATTATTCAGACGCATTTGCTTTATTAATTAAACCTGTTTCAGGAGGTCCTTATGTAAATTTGGCTGTTTTGCCGAATAATGCGGGACCAGTTGCTATGACAAATATTCACCCTCTTATTCCGGGTACTTTTGGATGTCCTGCAATCAATGAAATCTATTTTGGAGGGTATAATTCAAATACAAATATTGTAACCAATTATGATGGAAGAACGGTTCCTTTAACCGCAGTTGGTACTGTAACTCCAGGTGTTGCTTATCATTTTAAAATGGTTTTGTCTGATTATAATGACTGGAGTTTTGATTCTGCAGTATTTCTTGAAGGAGGATCTTTTGATATAGGAATTAAGCTTGTTGACGGAACAGGAGCTACATTGCCTGCAAGTTTGAATGTGTGCGATAATGCACCTCAGACTTTGGTTGCTCAGCTTTCCGGGATTACAGGAGCTACTTATCAATGGTATAAAGATGGTGTATTAATACCGGGAGCAACAAGTGCTACTTATGTTGCTACATCACCGGGAGTTTTTACGGTAGTTGTTACAATTCCTGGAAATACTTGCCCAGTAGAAGCAAAAATAACTATTGTAGGCGGTACAACTCCTACCGCTCAAAATGCAATTTTAAAACTTTGTACAACGCCTGCTGTAAGCAATTTTAATTTAAATGATGCTAAACCACAGATTAGTACAACAGCAGGAGCGGTATTTCGTTTTTATGTAAATCAGGCAGATGCTCAGGCTCAAAATGCTAATTTTATTCCTGAAGCCAATTTAGCTTCATATAATGGAACAGATGGTCAGGTTTTACACGTTGTAGTATCCAATGGAGGTTTCTGTAGTAAATTAGTTACTTTAACATTGCGTAAAGAAGCTACTCCGGTTGCACAGCTTGCTTCTACAAAATTGAAGATTTGTGTAGGAGAATCTATTACTTTAACAGCTTCGGGAGGGGTTACTTACCAATGGAGTAATTCTACAATAACTTCTGCTGTACAAACACTTTCGCCAACACAAACCACAACTTATACTGTGTACGCAATTGGTGCTCAAGGATGTAAATCATTACAACCAGCAACTGTTGTAGTGGAAGTTGTACCTGCAATTACTTCTAATCTTTCGGGTGGATTTATTTGCTCGGGAGATAGAATTACTTTAGATGCGGGTGCAGGACCCAATTATAACTATACTTGGAGTACAGGTGCAACTACACAAACTATTGTAGCAGAAACACCAGGAATTTACTTTGTAGATATCAGCAACGGAGTTTGCTCTAAAAGATATACAACAGAAGTGAAACAAGCACTTGTTCCGGAAATCATCAATGTAGATTACAGCCAAAGCGGTACATTAATCGTTACTGCATCTAATTTGAGTGGTGGTGTACTAGAATATTCAGCCGATAACGGGGTAACTTGGCAAGGTTCTAACGTATTTAATAATATTCCTAATAATAAAATAATCTCTATCAGAGTTAGAGTGAAAACTACAAGTTGTGTAGGAGTATTAGAATACTTTACTTTTATTATGCAGAATGTAATTACTCCAAACGGAGATAATGTAAATGATATGATCGACTTCAGAGGTGTAAGTGATTATAATAAATTCCAGGCATCCATTTCAGATCGATATGGTAAAGTAGTATTTAAAGCAGAAAAAACAAGACCTTTCTGGGATGGTTATTTCCAGGGTAAAAAATTGCCGACGGCTTCTTATTGGTATCAGGTAACTTTTGAAGATCCTGCAAGTAAGCAACTTACTGTAAAAACAGGATGGATTTTACTTAAGAATTTCGAATAATATTAATATCAAGATATTTTTAAAAGACCGATTTTGTCGGTCTTTTTTTTGTTTCATTTAGAAATATAACTGAAAATCTGAGTTTTATGAAATTGTGTTAAAACTAATGTAAATGATTTTTGATTAAATTTTAATCAAAAAAAATAGTATTTTTGTTAAAAATAGTTTAAAATGTTAAATGGTAGATTACAATATTTGCTTCTTGGTTTGATGCTTCTTGGTAATTTTACTTTTTCTCAGCAGAGAAAAATAAGCAAGAGTATCAGTAAGCCATCAAACCTTACGATGAAAGCAGGAGCATTTATTGATGTCAATACAGCAAATTACACAGAATCTTCTTACAGTATAACGCAATTGGTGAAAGATGTGCTTATCGCAGGAGGCTCTACGTGTTCTACGGCGAATGTTTCCAATGTAGTAGTTTCTCCAAATCTTGCAGTGGGTGATCAAACAAGAAGCTGGGGATTTTTTAATAAAGGAACTACCAATTTTCCTTTCGCAAAAGGTATTGTACTTACTACAGGACAAGCCAGAAAATCTGGAAATTCTTACATCGCACCCTTTCTTCAGGATGTGTTGCCAACACAAGGTGATGTAGATTTGGCGACTGCGCTATCAGTACCGAATAGTGTGCTAAAAGACGCTAGTTATATAGAATTCGACTTTATACCTACAGCAACAGAAGTCACCTTCAGATATCTATTTGCAACAGAAGAATATGATAGTGATTTTCCTTGTAATATCGGGGATGGATTTGCTTTGCTACTGAAAAAAAATGGTGACCCTACCTATACTAATTTGGCAGTTTTGCCCGGTGGAGCAGGTCCTGTAAGTGTTAGAAATATCAGACCAGCAACAGAATTTGATGGATCTAATTTAGTATGTGGAGCTTTAAATGCTTCTTATTTTGCAGGGTATAATTATTCTAATATAGAAACTAACTTTAATGGGCGTACAATTCCTTTAACCGCAAAAGCAACTGTAATTCCGGGGCAAACTTATCATTTTAAAATGGTTTTGGCTGATTATCAAGATTCTCTTTATGATTCTGGTGTGTTTTTAGAAGCGGGTTCTTTTGATATTGGGGTGCAGATTTTAGGTGCGGGTGGAGTACAGTTACCTGCATCAATTAATGTGTGCGATAATGCTCCGCAGACTTTTACAGCATCTACTCAGGTTCCGAATGCTACTTATGTTTGGTATTTAAATAATGTGGTGATTCCAGGGGCAACCAGTGCTTCTTACACCGCTACACAACCGGGAGTTTATAAAGTTGAGGTTATGTTTCCTGGTAGCTCATGTCCTGGTTCAGCTACCGTAACGATTGTTGGAGGAACTTCTCCAACGGTTCAGAACGCAACATTGACAAGCTGTTATGGACCGGGAAATGTTAATTTTAATTTGACATCAGCTCAAGCAGCGATTAGTACAACTCCGGGAGCTACTTTTTCATATTATGTAAATCAGGCTGATGCAAATGCCGGAAATACAAGTACGATTGCAACTCCTACTACATTTTCAAGTGCAGGAAACCAGACCATTTATGTTTTGGTGAAAAATGGTTTCTGCTCTAAAGTAGCAGAACTTCAATTAATAAAGGCTCCACAGATTACAGCTACTATTGCAACACCAGCAGCTTTAACATGCGCCAATACTCAGGTAACGCTTAATGCTTCTGCGTCAGTTTATCCGACAGGTTCTACCTTTGCATGGACAACTACAGGAGGTAATATAGTATCAGGTGCGAATACTTTAAATCCGGTAGTTAATACAGCAGGAACGTATACTTTAACGATTACAAATACTTATCAACCAGGAAGTGTTGTTTGTACAGGAACAGCTAATGTAACAGTTTTAGGAGATAGCAATCCACCAGTAACAACGCTTACTGCAAGTAAAATTTTGATTTGTGCAGGTGAAACAGTAACACTTACTGCAGGAGGTGGTACTACTTATACTTGGACAGGGCTTACCGGAACAGGAAATACACAAACTGTAACTCCTGCTACAACCACAACGTACACCGTTACCGCACAAGGAGCAAACGGATGTACTTCTACAACGCCTGCAACAATAACGATTGAGGTTTCACAACCAATAACTGTACAAAATGCGACCCTTTTGAAATGTTATCAGCAGGGGAATATTACTTACGATTTAACATCTGCACAACCACAGATGACCACTGTAGCAACTGCAACTTTTGCTTATTACTTGCTTCAAGCAGATGCTAATGCAGGAAATGGAAATACGATTGCTGCTCCTACAACATTCCAAAGTGCGGGTAACCAAACAATTTATGTTTTAGTTAAAAACGGAGGATGCAGCTATGTGGTAACTTTACAATTATTGACAACAGCCGTTACCAATCTTACAATAGCTGCTCCACAAACAATTACTTGTGCTGTTCCTCAGATTACGCTTAATGCTGTTGGATCTACAGTTCCGGCAGGTTCAACAATTTTATGGACAACTGCAGGTGGAAATATTGTTTCAGGAGCGAATACTTTAAATCCGGTAGTTAATGCAGGAGGAGCTTATACGTTAACGGTAACGAATGTTACTCAACCAGGAAATTTAACGTGTACTTTTACGGCAACAGTAAATGTCGTTGAAGATAAAGTTTTACCTGTAGTTACTTTAACATCTTCTGTAGCTCAGATTTGCCCAGGTGAATCTGTAACCCTTACTGCTGCAGGTGGAGTAACGTATACTTGGGCAAATTTAACAGGGAATGGAAATACACAAGTTGTTTCGCCAGCAACTACCACAACGTATTCTGTTACTGCTACAGGAGCAAATGGATGTGTTTCTGCAGCTCCGGCAATAATTACTATTATTGTAGGACCTCCAACAGCTTTTATAGCGGCTTCTAAAGGGAAAATTTGTGCAGGTGAGTCTGTAACATTAACTGCAAGTGGTGGATTTACTTATAACTGGACAGGTCTTCCCGGAAATGGAAATACGCAAGTTGTAACTCCTACAGTTACTACAACATACGAAGTTTTTGCACTGGGTGGAAATGGTTGTGTATCAACTATACCGGCTAAAATTACCATTGAAGTTGTTCCAGCAATAGTTTCTACGTTAGCAGATGTATATGTTTGCGCCGGAGATCCAGCAACATTAGATGCAGGTGCAGGTCCAAATTATACTTATCTTTGGAGTACAGGTGCTACTACACAAACAATCACAACGAATGTTCCGGGATCTTATTCTGTCGAAATAAGCAATGGTACTTGTTCTAGATTGTTTACTGCACAGATTATGAATCCTGATCTTCCGCAATTTACGAATGTAGTTTACGATAAAGAAATGCTTACCATTTCGGCTTCAAATCCTACTGGTGGAGTGTTGGAATATTCTATTGACGGTGGTGTAAATTGGCAGGCTTCAAACATATTTTATAATGTATTGAAAAACACAAGTTACAATTTAATGGTAAGAACAAAAGATGCAAAATGTGGTACTACATTAGAGTTCTTTACTTTTGTTTTAAATAATGCCATTACCCCAAATAATGATGGAGCCAATGATTATATTGATTTTAATGGAATTATAGGTTATAAAAACTTTGCCGCTTCAATATTTGATAGATATGGTGCCGAATTATTTAAGGCAGACAAGTCAAATACCAGATGGAACGGTTCTTTAAAAGGTATTAATTTACCAACAGGAACGTATTGGTACCGCGTACAATGGGAAAACCCGGCAAGTAAAAAATTAGAATTAAAATCTGGATGGATTCTTCTGAAAAATAGAGATTAATTTTTAAAAAAAATATAAACAAAGCCTTTCTTATCCGGAAAGGCTTTGTTGTTTATAAAGTGTTGTTGTTCTTAAAAACTGTTATAATTAATTCTAAATAAATTATGATGTGAAATGATGTAGTACAAAGGTGAATTAACGAGTCACTTGTATGAAATTATTTCCTCAAGCTTTGCGAAGCAAATTTATTTGCCTTTGCCTTCTAAAAATGTAAAGTTTAAATATAAACCTTTGCGTCAAAAAGTTTTTTATGTTTAATGATTTTAAAACTCTTTCAATCATTTTCCAATTTCCAAATTGAGATTAATCAATAAGTTAAATATTCTTTTCAAAATAAAAATAAATCCCTGCAATTGTAAATAAACATCATTTAATTTTAATGATTGACAAAAAAAACTTATTTTAGTTATACCAAAAAAGTGTCAAAAATATTAATATTAAAATATAAATGGGAGTACTTGTTACCAACGAGACAGTAAAGCAGCTGTTTCATATTGCACAGTCAATTGCCAGAGAAAATTACAACGCTACTTACAGCGGCCCGCATATTTTGCAGGCTTTAATGCATAAAGATATCGGCTTAAATGAGTTTCTGAAAACCATAGATAAAGATCCGGGATATTTTTATGAATGGGCAGATGTGCGTATTGAAGATTATCCGAAAACTACTCATCTTCCGGCTGAAGTTGGTGAAGGAGAGTTTGTAGATCAGATTTTGGAAGAAGCAGATGATATTCGTTTAAAGCTTGGTTTAGATGAGATTACCCCGATCTGTATTCTTACGGCAATCGTAAAACCGCAGGTTGCTTTTACATTACAACAGTTGAAGTCACTTCCTTTAAGAGAGCACGAAATTTTCAATTTATACCGAAAAGATACCCCTTTTGCAACTTCAGAAAACCGCGATATTTCTTCTTTGTTTGGAGGTTCTTCAGACTTTTCAGATCCTTCTTTTCCATCCATTAAAAGCTATTGCGTAGACCGAACTGCACAGGCGAGAAACGGCGAAATAGAAAATATCATAGGTAGGGATAAAGAGCTTAGAATGTTGGTGGAAATTCTTTGCCGAAGAAGTAAACCCAACGTAATTATCGTAGGTGAACCAGGAGTTGGAAAAACCGCTTTGGTAGAAGGTTTTGCAACAGAAATCATCAAAGGAAATGTTCCCGAAATGCTTAAAAATGCTACTTTATTAGAACTCGATACGGGAGCTTTATTGGCAGGAACTTCTTATAAAGGTGAAATTGAAGACCGTCTGAAAAAAGTAATCAACGAATGCAAAAAAATTGAAAAAGCGGTTTTATTTATTGATGAAATTCACACACTTTTAGATCCAAAAGGAAGCATCGGAAATATCGGAAATATTCTTAAACCAGAATTGGCTAGAGGTGAAATTACCGTAATCGGAGCGACTACTCAAGAAGAATACAGAAAAATTATTGAACCAGAACAGGCTTTTAATCGTCGTTTTGAAGTTTTAACTGTGCTTGAGCCGGACGAAAAAACCTGTGTGAAAATGATTGATGTTTTATTGGATAGTTATAAAAAACACCACGGAATTGAAGTCGAAAAAACAGCACTTCCTGAATGTGTACGTTTGGCAAAACGTTATGCAAAAGGTAAAAAACTTCCCGATGCAGCAATTGATCTTTTAGACCGAACAATGGCAGCAATAAAAATGCTTGACGAACTTTCTGAAAAAGAATTGGAAAGCTGGAAAGAAATCTATGAAAATATTTTAAAAGAAGAATATTTTGATGATAAAGATAAAGCCGATGAATTAATCTGGAATTACCATTTATTGCGAGATAAAATAAGTCCGATTTTATGGGGATCTTTAAGTGAACAACCGCAAATCGATAATTCGATGCCGGTAGAATCAATTCAAAAAATAATAGAAGAGATCTATGCTGAACTTTTACAGCATGCGGCAAAAAAAAGAGAAAAAGTAGACCGTCTGGAATTAGCTGCAGTAATGGCGGCAAAAACCAATATTCCGATAGGTAAAATTCAGGCTCAGGAAAAAGAAAAATTGCTGAATATGGAAGGTCTTCTGATGAATAGGGTGGTTGGCCAGGATCACGCTTTGAAAATACTTTCAGATGCTATTGTTGAAAACCGAAGCGGTTTAAATAAACCGGGACAACCCATAGGATCATTTTTTCTTTTGGGACCAACCGGAACCGGAAAAACAGAATTGGCAAAATCAATGGCAGAATTGCTTTTCAACGATGAAAAAGCGATGGTACGTTTCGATATGTCAGAATTTAAAGAAGAGCATTCTGCAGCACTTTTATACGGCGCGCCTCCGGGTTACGTTGGTTACGAAGAAGGCGGAATGTTGGTGAATAAAATCAGACAGCAACCTTATACGGTGGTTTTGTTTGATGAAATTGAAAAAGCGCATCACTCGGTTTTTGATGTGTTTCTGCAGATTATGGACGAAGGAAAAGTGCATGATAAGCTTGGAAAAGAAGGAGATTTCAGCAATGCTTTGATTTTGTTTACTTCAAATATCGGTAGCGAAGAAATTGTAAAACAGTTTGAAGAAGGAAAAGTTCCTGAATCAAATTCACTAATGCAGATTATGTCGAATTCCGGAAGATTCAGACTAGAATTTTTGGCGAGAATTACAGAAATTATTCCGTTTGCACCGATTACAGAATCGATTGCTGAAAGAATTTTTAATATTCAGTTAAAATCACTTCATAATTCATTAACGAGATTAGGAATGAGTTTAAAAATTAGTGATGAAGCTGTGAAAAATTTAGCATTAAACGGATTCAGCAGTAAATATGGAGCCAGACAAATTTCAGGAGTGATCAGATCGCAATTGGCAAGACCGATTTCGAAAATGATCGTACGAGAAGAAGTAAAAACCGGACAAAACCTTTCAGTAGACTGGAACGCTGAAGAAGAAAAAATCAGCTGGAAAGTAGATTGATTTCAGATTCTGTATCAATTTTAATTTAAAATAAATTCTCTCGCAGATTTAGCTAATCAAGCTGGTTTATTAGAATCTGCAAAATCTGTTTAATCTGCGAGAATATTAAAAAGTGTTGAGCTGTCGTCAAATATTTAACATTAAGAAATTAAGACTTCAGTTCATATACTTAATGAAATTTAATCAAAATCAATTTATTGATTTCTTAAATTTATTGATTATTAAAGAACTTCTTAATTACTTAATGTTTTAAAATAAGAATAAACAATGTTTATTTAAGTGAAGAAAATTAAGAATATGAATTTTAAACATGTTGTAGAAATAATAAAAAGATAATTATGATTTTCGGCTATATTAGAAACACATAAAAATGAAACCACATTTCAAAAATATCATTTTAAGCGCTGCATTCCTTAGTTGTTCACATTTTGTGAATGCGCAGTTTCTTGCAGCATCAGATACTTCTGAAAGTAGCGTGAGAAAATACAAGAATATCATAGAAGCCAATAAAGAAATTGTCACTTTTATTGAATTTTCTATGGTTGAAAAAGGCCTACCAAAGCATTTGAGGAATTTAGCTTTAATTGAATCTCATTTCAATAGAAATATTACTTCAAGCGCCGGAGCAGTGGGAGTTTGGCAGTTTATGACGGCTCATGCTAACCAATATGGTTTAACAGAAGACCGGAGAAATGATTTGTACAGAAGCACAAAAACAGCTGCCGTTTCGTTGAAAAATTTATATAAAAAATACAACAATTGGGTAACTGTAGTTGCTGCTTATAATTGTGGCGAAGGGAATATTGCCAAAGCAATGCAGGCTGCCAATTCTACGCAGTATCATGTTTTTTCCAAATATTTGCCTGCGGAAACTATTAATCATGTCAAGAAGTATCTCAATGCGTGTTACGCAACCGGTGAACTTCCTGCCGTTTTAGCCAATTATAACGATGCAAGAACGATATCTCTTCTGAATTCAAGAAAGACAGATTCTCAGGAAATAGCTTTGTCGGAAACCGAAATTAATGCGGGATTTAAGTTGGGAGTCATTGCAGAAGAATTAAAAATTGACATGAATGACCTCTTGAGTTGGAACCCCGAGATTGTAAGCACTTTAGAGAATGATGGAGAAAGTAAACTCTTTCTTCCTACCGATCTAATGCCCGATTTTTTAATGAAAAAAAATGCAATTCTTTCGAAATCGATACGTACAAAATGATTTTAAATAGAAATCTTTCACATTCTGTTAATGGAGAAAACGAAATTTCTCAATGATTCTATTTTCATTTAAATATAAAAAGACCGAAACTCATTAAGTTCCGGTCTTTTTAAAATATCAATATCTAAATTTATGAAAATTATTTTTTAAGGATTTGATATAATCAGTGTTGAAGGAATATCCGACAACCAAAGACTTTTGGAATCTATCAAACCTCTCCAACTTTTTTTGCTGATCAGCATTAGATTCTGAGATTGTAAAAACTCTTTCTCGATCTGTTTTTCGTTATATAAAGTGATGTGATTGGGTGCAACCTGTTCGATGCTTCTGATGAGCTCTTTTACTTCAATATTATTTCTGATCTGTCCTGCAACATCCAAAATAATGATTTGTGAATTGTTATTGTTAATCAGTCTTTTTGCATATTCAAGCAAATAAAAATCACTTAAATTAAAGATAGGAATGAATACTCTGTCCGCAGAATTAAAGTCTCTGTCTACCAAAACTCCCACGGGAATATTGGTGTTATCGAGGATCTGCAGTGTAGAATCATCAAATGGAGAATTGTTGAAAATATTGCCTTTCCCTTTTACGGTGTTCAATAATTTTTCAGGATTAATGATTTTCGTGGTGAAACCTAAAAGTCTTCCAAGCAAACTTCCTTCGTACATCGATTTTCCGAGCATGATCAAAAGAAGATCATAATTTCCTTTATTCGAAATATTAGTCAGATCGTTTTCAATATCTGTGGAAGCTTTGAAAAGGGTAGTGACCTCAAGCTGAAGTTCCTGCGAAGTCTCGATCACATTTTTAAACTGCTCTTTCTCAAAGTTATCGATATCAAAAGCATGTAATTCGTCTACAGGAGCGATATTCATTGCTGTCACGCTTTTGTTGCCATTCATTTTATGCGTAAGATTATCGGCAAGTTTTAGTAATGTACTTCCAGATTCCGGAGTTTCAAAAGATAGAAGAACTCTGTATTTTGCACCATTTTCATCATGTTCTTCTTCTTCCAGCGACGATTTTTTACCTTTAAAGAAATAATTAATAATATCAAGACAAGGTCCGGTCATAAAGGTGGTAAATAATGCCATGATCACCAACATTGCAAATAATTCAGGACCTAAAACTCCAAGATCGTAACCGATATTTAAAACAATAAGTTCGGTTAAACCTCTTGTATTCATTAATGCACCAATGGTGAGGCTGTCTTTCCAGCTTAGTTTTAAAAATTTTGCGGTCAATGCACTTCCTACAAATTTTCCGACAACGGCTGTAAGAATAATAAATCCGCCTATTTTCCAAAGGTGTGGATCATTTAATAATCCGATTTGTGTTCTTAAACCTGTAAATACGAAGAAAAGCGGAAGCAATAAAACCAAGGCAACATCTTCTATTTTTTCGATGAAAAGATTTCTGAATTTTACATTTTCAGGCATAATTGCACCTGCCATAAAAGCTCCGAATAATGCATGAATCCCGATAACTTCTGTTGCGTATGATGAAATAATAAGAATTAAGAAGAATACGGCAACCAAAGCTTTGCTGATAAAACCTTTCCCTTTCTGAGATTCTGCAATCCTGTGTAAGAATGGTCTTACTGCTTTAATCATGATGAAAACATAAACGATCGCCATGATAATCACGAAAATTGATCCCGAAAAAGATCCTGCTTTTACCACTGCAATTACGGCAGCCAATATACACCAGGCTGTAATATCATCGGCTGCAGCACAGGTAATAACTACGGTTCCTATTTTGGTTTTATGTAAATTCCTTTCCTGTACGATTCTTGCGAGAACCGGAAATGCGGTGATACTCATTGCAATTGCTATAAATAAAGCAAAGGAACTGAACTGAATTCCTTCAGGAGCAAATTCTTTATAAATGAAATAAGACAGCCCAACTCCCAAAGCAAAAGGAATAATGATGCTTGCGTGGCTGATGACGACTGCATCGTGCGCTTTTTTTCTTAAAACACTTAAATCAAGCTCCATTCCTACAATATACATGAAGAGAATTAAACCGATCTGACTTAAAAATTGTAAGTTTCCTAATGATTCTTTCGGAAAAATAAACGCAGAAAGTTCAGGAAAATATAATCCAAAAAGAGAAGGTCCTAAAACAATTCCTGCAATCATTTCTCCAATTACGGAAGGCTGTTTTAGCTTCACACAAATCCAGCCAAATAATTTTGCAACCAAAATAATGGTGACAATTTGTGCCAGTAAAAGTGCTAAAGGATGATGTAAGTTAGATAAAAAAGAATCGGTGAAGTTTTCCCACATTGTATTTCCGGTAACTTTGTTTGGCGGTATGTTTTCTCCTATTTCCAGAGTTTTTCCTTCCACAAAGAACCAATACATCAACCTAGAAAAAAAGATGATTGTTGCGACATAAAAAATAATATTTCTATATTTCCCCATAATCAATTGTCATTTATTTGAGTGTAAATTTCTAAAGAATAAACGGATGGAAAAACTTGTTTTTTTTGAAATGTAATGAATACACAGAATAATGTAATGAAAAGAACAGATCTGTAATTTAACTTTGGGGATGAAAAAATCCCTTTCAGAAACTAAAAGGGATTGGTAATGTTTTATAATTATATTTATCAAAATGATAAATGTAAATTTTAATCTGATTAAAATTAAGAAATCAGTTTCATAATTTCTAAAGCGACTTTCAATGCTTCGGTTCCATCTTCCAAAGAAACTTCTACATTTTTATCTTCTAAAATGGCATCAGCAAAAGAATTTAATTCATCTAAAATTGCATTATTAGCCTGAATATTTGGATATTCAAATAAAATCTGATTTTTTTCACCTTCTGCATTTTCAATGATCATATCAAATGGAGTAGGGTTTTCCGGAGCATCTTTCATTCTAATGACCTCAGCTTTTTTCTCTAAGAAATCAACAGAAATATAAGCGTCTTTCTGGAAAAAACGGCTTTTTCTCATCGCTTTCATAGAAATTCTTGATGTCGTTAAATTGGCAACACACCCATTTTCAAATTCAATTCTTGCATTGGTAATATCCGGAGTTTTGCTTACCACACAAACGCCGCTTGCATGAATGTTTTTTACTTTTGATTTTACCACGCTCAACAAAATATCAAGATCGTGAATCATTAAGTCTAAAACTACAGAAACATCCGTTCCGCGAGGATTAAATTCTGCCAAACGGTGAATCTCAATAAACATCGGATTCTGAATATAATCTTTTGCACCAATAAATGCAGGATTGTATCTTTCAACATGACCAACCTGTGCTTTGATGCCGTTTTCACGACATTTTGAAAGGATTTCTTCAGCCTGTTCGAGAGTTTGCGTTACTGGTTTTTCAATGAAAAAATGAAGACCTTTTTCGATAGCTTTCAGAGCATAATCATAATGATAAAGTGTTGGAGTAACAATATCCAACATTTCAATCTGATCTAATAATTCATCAAAATTTTCAAAATATTTATATCCGAATTCAGCTTCTAGCTTTCTTCCGTTTTCTACATCTTTATCGTGAAAACCTACGAAATCGTATTTATCAGACTGATTAAGAAGTCTTAAATGTATTTTTCCCAAATGTCCGGCGCCTACCAAACCTGCTTTTAACATAGCGTTGTAATTTTTGTAAAGATAATAATTTTAGGTATTAGGAAATAGATGATAGGTTTTAGGTTGATAAGTATTGATTGTTTTTTTACTTTTGTAGCTACACTATCTAATAACTGTTGATGATGCATGATTCGTTTGTACATAAAGGGAAAAGAAAAAATTTGGTTGAATATCTCAGACACAAGATTGGGATTTCGGATGAGAATGTACTTTCTGCAATAAATGAAGTACCAAGACATCTTTTTATTGAAAGTATTTTTGAAGATTTTGCATACGAAGACCGTGCTTTTCCGATATTGGCGCATCAGACGATTTCTCATCCTTCAACGGTGGCAGAACAATCAGAACTTTTGCAGGTGAAACCAGGAGAAAAAGTGCTTGAAATAGGAACAGGTTGTGGTTACCAAACTGCAGTTTTATTAGCTATGAAAGCTTTAGTTTATACAGTGGAAAGACAGAAAGATCTTTTCGATTTTTCTAAAAAGAAACTTCGTGAAATGCATTTGTACCCAAAATTTCAAAGTTTTGGTGATGGCTTTGCCGGACTTCCTACTTTTGCCCCTTTTGATAAAATTATCGTGACTTGCGGAGCTGCTGTTTTACCGACAGAATTATTGAAGCAATTAAAAGTAGGTGGAAAAATGGTCATTCCTTTGGGACCGACCGACCAACAGGTTTTATACCGATTTACAAAAATTTCTCCTACAGAAATTGAAAAAGAAGAGTTTGGAGCGTATAAATTTGTACCGATGTTGAATAATACGAATCAGTAAGCTGAAGATTAGTTCTCGTAGCCTGTAAATGTATTATGAATCAAGAAAAAAAGAATACACTAAAATCAATAGTATTTTATATAATAGCAATATTGGTGATAGTTGTAATAAATATTTCAGGGAAATTTAAATCCGGACCATGTACACCAAATTTAGATGTTTTATCTGTTTTTATTTTTATAATACTGAATGTCATTTTGTTGATTATTAATGGAGTAAAAGCATTTGTGATGAAGAAAGAAACAAAACTTTCAACTATTGTACACCTTGCTGTTCTAATTATTTGGATTATTTACATTAATTTTAAAGTAGTTTAAACGTAGCCAAATTTTCAACCAAAATGATATGATTAATCCAGATATTTTTGATTATAACGAAAGACAATCATATTCAGACAAAGAAATTTGCATGATACTTTCTCAATTGATTGATTCTGGACTGAATGATGCTGAAAATAAAATCTGGCACGCTCATCCGGTTTGGTTTTTAGAAGGAAATCCCATTGTGGGTTACAGCAAACAGAAAAAGGGAATTCGCCTGATGTTTTGGAGCGGAAAATCTTTTAATGAAGAACAGTTGAAAGTAGAAGGTGAAAAATTTCAGGATGCCTCTATATTTTATAATAATGTAAATGAAATTAATGAAACTGATATTCTGCGTTGGCTTAAAAAATCTATAGAAATACAATGGGATTATAAAAATATTGTAAAAAGAAAAGGAGAATTGATCAGATTAAAATAATTTGTTTAAAAGATTAATCTGAGATTTTTCGGAATGAAAATTGGACTTTAATTTGAATGACATCAAAAAAATAAGTCAATAATAATTAATGAGAACCTCACTTGTAAAAGTAGTGAGGTTTTTATTTGTCTAAAAAATAAATAATGAAAGTTTTTATAAACAAAAGAATTCCTGAAACAGGAATTACAATGCTACAGGAAGCAGGTTTGGAAATTACAATCCCGGAAAATGATGATTTGTCACGTGAAGAATGGCTACAATACTGCAAAAATACAGACGCCATTTTAAATGTTGGAGCCAATGCATTTGATCAGGAATTTTTTGAGGAATGTCCTAATGTAAAAGCCATTGCTTTGTTCAGTGTAGGTTTTGATCATGTTGATATTAAAGAAGCCAATAAAAGAAATATTCCGATAGGAAACACGCCGGATGTTTTGAGTCGGGCGACTTCAGATGTTGCATTTTTATTGATGCAATCGGTTGCTAGAAGAGCGAGTTTTTATTTTCAAAAAGTAAAAGATGGAAACTGGGGGAATTTTGACCCGCTTTATGAGCTTGGACAGGAATTGTACGGTAAAACTTTGGGTATTTTCGGTTTAGGAAGAATTGGTTTTGAAATGGCTGAAAAATGCAAAAAAGCTTTCGGTATGAATATTATTTATCACAACAGAAGCCATAATGAAGAAGCCGAAACAGAGCTTGATGCAAAATATGTTTCTTTCGATGAATTAATCGAACAATCGGATGTTTTGAGTATTCATGCCAATTTTAAACCAGAACAAAGCAATCTTTTCAACGCTTCAGTTTTTGGAAGGATGAAAAAGAATGCCATTTTTGTGAATACAGCAAGAGGAGGTTTTCATAATCAGAAAGATCTGTATCAGGCTTTGGCGTCTGGACAGATTTGGGGTGCTGGTTTAGATGTTACCAATCCGGAGCCTATTGAAGATAATGATCCGATTTTACAGTTGTCGAATGTGTGCGTTCTTCCACATATTGGTTCGGCAACGATCGAAGCCAGAAACGGAATGGCAAGATTAGCGGCAGAAAATATCATCGCTTTTTCTAAAGGTGAAAAAATGCCTCACATTGCAAATCCGGAAGTGTATTAGTTAGAGGTGCGACATTTGAGATTTGATTTCGATTTTGCAAATTTGAAAAAAGGTTACAATTTTCGATTTGATTCTTTCAAGTTTTTCCTTGTTTCTACTCCAATTGGACTAATATTTGTCTATTCTTTAGTAACACTAAAATAAAATTATTATGATAACCGAAGATAACAAAAACGAGCAAGACAGAAAACTGGAGGAAATGGATTACAAACCAAGTGAAGATATTTTCAATAAAGAAAAACATATTCCTTTGGATGGAGACGGAAATCCTATCATCAATCCCGGTCACGTTAACGACGAAATGCCTTATGGTTTAGATATTCCGGGGGCTGAAGATGATGATAATTTTGAACAAATCACCGATCAGCTTCCTGATGAAGAAAATAATCTTTACAGCAGAAGCGATAATGAAGATGATCATGAAGAAGAAAATGAAGATATCGTAAATTAAAATATAAATCCCAGCTAATATGTAGTTGGGATTTTTTGATATCGATATTATGATTTCAAATTAAAACTACTTCTTTATAAATTTAACAAGAACAAAATCATTTTTGTTATCAATTAATTTCACAAAATAATTTCCAGAAATTAAATGATGTACAGCTATTGACTTTAAAAATTTTTCTTTTGAAATTACTCTTCCGGTTCCATCTAAAATTTCATATTCCACGAAGTCTTTATCAGTATTGATTTGTAGAACCTCTGCAACGGGATTCGGATAAACTTTAACCAAATTAACATCTTTATGTTTAACATCTTTTGTGCCTAATAAACAAGACGGAGGATTGGTGATTATTCCGCTGCTGAAATCATAATAAATACTACTTCCCATAGGAACTGGTGGAGTGTCTATATTACCAGGGAAATTTTGATATAAATAGCAGTTAGTAAAACTTACATTAGCGGTTTCAAAACTTTTAGTGATTTTGTACCATCCATCACATCCGGTATTGTTCATAGAATATCCGGAACCTAAATTGTCTATGACAAAACCATCAATTGAATTCGGATTGATCATTTCAACTCTTACACAAGCTCCATTTGTCCATCCTGATGGAGGTTTAAAGAAAATATGTGCATCAGGAATTGCTCCTGTAAAATATTTTTTGGTGAAAACGGCAGATGTATTTCCTGTACTGCTTACCAAAAAAGCTTTAATTTCTTTATTTTGATCAATTAAAATATTGACGCTATTAACTGCTGAACTTGAGCTTAAAGTTGGTGTTGTTCCATCTGTTGTGTAATATATTGTTCCGTTCCCCTGAATGTTCATTTGGTAAGGATTATAAAAATGGGTAGCCACTGACATATTTATCTGCGAAAAAAAGAAAGCAGATGAAAATATAGAAATAAAAAATAGAAGTTTTTTCATGGTTGTGAGACTTTTTTTGTGATATAAAATTAAGCATTGTAATTTTAAACTCAACATTAAATTTGAAGTTTACTCACATTTACATAACTTTGGCAATCTTTGAATTAATAAAAGAGCTCACGATATTTTTAAATTTCAAAAGCTCATAAAAATAGTACAGAATATGAAACTTAAGTACAGTCTGCTCGCTTTGGCAGCGCCTTTCTTAATGAATGCACAACAACTCATGACACCTGAAATTCTTTGGACTTTGAAAAAAGTAGGAGTGCAGGCTGTTTCACCGGATCAATCATCGCTGATCTATAAAGTCGGACAGGTTGATTTGAAAACTGAAAAAACAAAAAACGAAAACTATTTTCTGAATGTTATCAATAATCAGTCTTCTAAAATTGATTTAGGTAAAAAAGCTTTAGTTCAGTGGGATAAAAACGGACTTTACGCTCAGGAAGGTGAGAAAATTTATCTTTCAAAAGACAGTGGAAAGACCTGGACAGAATTTTATACCATTGGTGAAGCTGATAACATCGTAATCTCTCCGGATGGAAAGAAAATTGCTTTCAGTAAGCAGGTTTTGGTAGAAAAACTGATGGGGAAAGATAAATATGCAGATACTTCAAAAACGACTGCACAAGTTTATACAGACCTGAATCACAGACATTGGGATTATTTTAATGAAGGAAAATACAATCACGTTTTTGTGGTTAATACTTCTTCAAGTGTAGATTCCGCTAAAGATTTATTGGAAGGAAAAACTTGGGATTCTCCACAAAGACCTTTCGGTGGAGCAGAAGATTTCGTTTTTAGCCCAGATTCTTCAAAGCTTTTATATGTTACCAAACCTAAAAGTGGTAAAGAATATTCTACAAGTACAAACACTGATATTTTCGCTTACGATTTAGCTTCAGCAACAACAAAAAATTTAACAGAAGGAATGATGGGTTATGATGTTAATCCAAAATTTTCGCCAGATGGAAAATGGTTGTTGTGGCAAAGTATGGAACGCGAAGGATACGAAGCCGATAAAAATGATATTGTGGTAATGGACTGGAAAACCGGTGCAAAAAGCAATATGACAGGAAACTGGGACGAAAGCGTAACCGGGACAACGTTCTGGAGCAGCGATTCTAAAAGTATCTATTTTAATGCAGCATTTCGCGGAACCGTTCAGTTATTTTCTGTAGATCTTAAAAATGCAAAAGTAAGTCAGATTACAAAAGGGAATTTTGATGTAAATGATATTTTTGCAGAAGGAAAGAAATCTCTTTTAATTTCAAAGACAGATATCAATCACGGTGCAGAATTGTTCTCGGTAAATCTTAAAAACGGAGAATTAAGTCAGGTTACGGACGTCAATAAAGATACTTACGCAAAATTGGCACAAGGGAAATCTGAATTGAAAATGGTAAAAACTTCAGATGGAAAAGAGATGGGAGTGTGGTTTCATTACCCGCCAAACTTCGATCCGAATAAAAAATATCCAACTTTATTGTATTGTCAGGGAGGTCCACAATCTGGATTAACTCAATTTTTCAGCACAAGATGGAATTTTGCATTAATGGCAGCAAACGGTTATATTGTTGTTGCACCAAACCGTCGCGGAATGCCGGGCTGGGGAACGAAATGGAACGAAGAGATCTCAAGAGATTGGGGAGGACAACCGATGAGAGATTATTTGGCAGCAACAGATTATGCTAAAACTTTACCTTATGTAGATAGTGAAAGAGTTGCAGCTGTTGGAGCTAGTTACGGTGGTTACAGTGTATTTATGTTAGCTGGAATTCATGAGAACAGATTCAAAACATTCATCGCTCACGACGGTTTATTTGATATGAAATCTTGGTATTTAACGACTGAAGAACTTTGGTTCGCGAACTGGGATCTTGGTTCGCCTTGGGAAAAACCTCTTCCAAAGGCATATACAGAATTTAATCCAAGCAATTTTGTGGAAAAATGGAATAAGCCAATTATGATTATTCAGGGCGGAATTGACTTTAGAGTTCCTTACGAACAAGGTCAGGAAGCGTTTCAATCTGCAAAACTGAGAGGTTTAAAATCTAAATTAGTGTATTTCCCGAACGAAAATCACTGGGTTCTTCATCCGCAAAACGGTTTAGTTTGGCAGAGAGAATTTTTTGATTGGCTGAAAGAAACTTTATAGAAAATATTTTCACTCTAATTCCCCTCCTTTGGAGGGGTGGCGAAAATTCAAAGAATTTTTGACGGGTTGGTTTTAATATTCTCAATATTTATAAAATACCAATAGAAGCGGGCTAAAGCCCGCTTTTTGTTTTCTAAGCAAAAGGCTTTAGCCAAAATTTATATATTTGAATCATGCAAAACCGAATCTCATCATTTCCACCATTTATCGATGAACAATCTAAAATTTTAATTTTAGGCTCAATTCCAGGTGTGAAATCTTTAGAAAAACAACAATACTACGCTCATCCCCAAAACAAGTTCTGGAAAATTATTTTTGAATTGTTTAATGAAGAATTTACAGAAGATTATTCAGAACGAATTAATATTTTAAAGAAAAATCACATTGCAATTTGGGATGTCATCGATTCTTGCGAGAGAAAAGGAAGCTTAGATTCAGAGATTAAAAATGAAGAAGCCAATCAGATTGAAGAACTGTTAGAAAGTTATCCAAATATAAAAGCTGTTTTCTGTAACGGTGGAAAATCATATAAAAATCTACAAAAGTTATTAGGCAAAAACTTTAGAATCCCAATACATTTATTGCCTTCTACAAGCCCGCTTCATACGATTTCTTTTGAAAGAAAATTTGAGGAGTGGAAAAAGGTATTAGATTATTTATAAACTTTAAACATTTCCAATTAAAAAGATATATTTGTGTTTCACAAATACTTTTATATGAAGAAAAATTTTTTGTTACTATTCTGTTTTATTTCAAGCCTTGTTTTTTCGCAGTATAGTTTTGATTATAAATTTTTAGTTAAAGATTCTAATAAAAAGAAAAACAATAAAGATTTTTTTGATACCGAAATTTTAATTAATACAAATGAACCTAATTACTTCCTTTATCATTACAAAGACGATGAAATTAGATTGTTTGACTATCGCAAAAATATGACTATTTATTTATCTGATAAGTCTAAAAATAACGAAGTTATTTACAAGTATTTGAGTCATGGAGGTTTTGTTGAGCGTGAAAGTAGAGAAACTGAATTTATAGAAATTAAGGAAATAGAAAAAGAGACATTTACGATAAAGACATTTAAATCTGAAAAAGATAAAGCTAATTTTGAGTTAAAAGTTATGTTACAAAAATCAGAAACTGATTTATTGTATTTCTATAAATTAGATTTAGGAAATATGACACCTAAAAAGATTTTAAAAGCTTTTAGAGAAAAATTAATTTCGTTATATGGTAATAGTAACTTTATTATTACAGAGATGAAAGCGGATTACAAGAATGGGTTTTTCCAAAATGTAAAACTTGTTAAATATGAAAATATTAATCGTGTTATTAGATAAAAAAGCGACTTATAAAAGCCGCTTTGTAAATGATGAAATTATTTTTCAACCCTATAAACCTCTTCATAAGGCTGTATCAAAACCCATCCATTACCAGAAAATTTCATCTGAAACTCTTCACCGCTTCCTCTTCCAATTAAACTTTTGAAAGAAACATTGGTTTTCAGTTCTGGGCTTAAATTTCCAGACCATGCTACAGTTGCATTTGGATCTGTGAAAACCGGTGCATCCGGAGTGACCAATAAAGTTAAAGGTTCACCGTGAGTAGTAATTGCGATATGTCCTGTTCCGGAAAGTTTTACCTGAAATAATCCGCCCGACATTACTCCGGCAATACTTTTCAGCATCGTGATGTCACTTTTTATGCTTTGTTCGTGTGCCAAAATATCATTTCCGTTCACACAAACTGTTTCATTATTTAGATATAAAATTCTTACTTTTTTTCCGTCATCTGCAACGTACAGTTTGCCGGTTCCTTCGGCTTTCATTAGTTTAGAACCTTCACCACTGATTGCTTTTTTCAATAAATTTCCAAGTCCGCCCGAAAGCATTCCTTGTCTTTCAAAATTGATATTGCCAACATAGCCAACCATGCTTCCTGCTTTTGTCCAAACTGCCTGATTGTTTAAGTTGATTTCTAAAAGTGCAGGTTTTTCAAGTTCGAAATAATCTCTTTCAAGAGGGTTTTCTTTTGTTTCATTGACAAAAGATTCAATAGAATATTTACTCATCGTTTAATATTTTGGTTAGCCAAATTAGTGAAATTTTTATTCAAAAAGGTTAAAAAAATAATAAATAATCGTCTGTATTAACCATGGATAAAGAGGAGCGAAATAAACACTTGACAAAGGGGTGTAGAATGTTGTATATTTGCACCTCGAAAATTACACCATGTAATTTCAAATAATTTTTAAACCGTAATTTAAAAAATGAAGACATCCGATTTTAATTTCGACCTTCCTGCAGAATTATTGGCAGAACACCCTTCAGAGCACAGAGATGAAGCAAGATTAATGGTTCTTAACAGAAAAACAGAAACCATTGAGCATAAATTATTCAAAGACGTAGTAGATTATTTCGACGAGAAAGATCTTTTTATCTTTAATAATACAAAAGTTTTCCCGGCTCGTCTTTACGGAAATAAAGAAAAAACAGGAGCTAAAATTGAAGTTTTCTTGTTGAGAGAGCTAGATAAAGAAACTCGTGTTTGGGATGTTTTGGTAGATCCTGCAAGAAAAATAAGAATTGGTAACAAATTATTCTTTACTGAAGATGAATCTTTGGTTGCTGAAGTGATCGACAACACGACTTCAAGAGGTAGAACTTTAAGATTCTTATTCGATGGTTCTTACGAAGAATTTAGAGCTAAATTAAAAGAATTAGGAGAAACTCCGCTTCCTAAATATATCAAAAGAGATGTAGAGCCGGAAGATGCAGAAAGATATCAGACAATTTATGCAAAAGTAGAAGGAGCTGTAGCAGCACCAACTGCAGGTTTGCACTTCTCTAAGCATTTGATGAAGAGATTAGAGATCAAAGGAATTGATTTTGCTGAGGTAACACTTCACGTTGGTTTAGGAACTTTCAATCCAATCGAAGTTGAAGATCTTTCAAAGCATAAAATGGAATCTGAAGAGATTATCATTGATGAGAAAAATGCTGAAATCATCAACAGAGCGGTTCAGGAAAACAGAAGAGTTTGTGCTGTAGGTACTACAACAATGAGAGCAATTGAAACCTCTGTTTCTTCAAACAGAAAAATCTCTGCATTCCAGGGTTGGACAAACAAATTCATTTATCCGCCACATGATTTCGGAATTGCTAATACAATGATTACTAATTTCCATACGCCAAAATCTACATTATTGATGATGATTGCAGCGTTTGCAGGAAAAGATTTTATCATGCATGCTTACGAAGAAGCTGTAAAAGAAAAGTATAAATTCTACTCTTACGGTGATGCCATGCTAATTATTTAATTAAGATATAAGGTAAAAGGTTGCAGGTATTAGTTATCTGCAACCTAAAACCTAAAATCTACAACCTTACAATGAAAGATATCCGTACATTATCCCTCGATCAACTTAAAGACTATTTCGGCACTATTGGCGAAAAGCCGTTTCGTGCCAAACAGGTCTATGACTGGATCTGGAGTAAAAATCTTCATTCTTTTGAAGAGATGACGAATCTTTCAAAAAACCTGAGAGAAAATCTTACCAAGGATTTTGTGATGAATCCGGCAGCAGTAGATCAGTTTCAGAAATCTACAGACGGAACCATTAAAAACGGAGTGAAACTACACGATGGATTAATGGTGGAATCTGTTTTAATTCCTACAGAAACCCGCACTACAGCCTGCGTTTCTTCACAAGTTGGATGTTCTTTAAATTGCGAATTCTGCGCAACAGCAAAGCTCAAACGAATGAGAAATCTGGAAGTTGCCGAAATTGTAGATCAGGTTGCCCTTATCGACAGACAAAGTAGAGAATATCATAACCGACCACTCACAAACATTGTTTTCATGGGAATGGGTGAGCCGATGATGAACTATAAAAATGTAGTTGAAGCCATCAGAAAAATCACTCAGCCTGAAGGTTTGGGGATGTCTCCGAGAAGAATTACCGTTTCTACATCCGGGATTCCGAAGATGATCAAAATGTTGGCCGATGACGAGCTTAAGGTAAAACTTGCACTTTCATTGCATTCTGCGGTAGAATCTACCCGGAACGAAATTATGCCGTTTTCAGACAAGTTTCCTTTAACGGATATAATGGAATCTCTTCAATATTGGTATAAAAAAACAGGCTCTGTCATCACTTTTGAATATTGTGTCTGGAAAGGCATTAACGATAAAGATGAAGATATTAAAGCTTTAATTAAATATTGCCGACAGGTTCCGTCTAAGGTAAATTTAATTCAATATAATCCTATTGGTGAAGGTAAATTCGATCACCGAAGCATTGCTGCAGAAGAAAAATATGTTCGCGAACTCGAAAAATCAGGCATCACCGTTATGGTGAGAAAGAGTAGAGGTGGCGATATTGATGCAGCTTGTGGGCAATTGGCAAACAAAACTGCAGAATAATTACAATTATTTTAGCATAGTTTCTGTTCAGAAATTTACTAGAACATTTTTCTGATTTATCAGCTAAACGAACCACGAAGTGGTTCAACATTTATTTTTCTTAGCAAAGTTTTCATACCAAAATTTGTAATTTTACCTAATGAAAAAGGCATTTCTAATCATTTTGATCAGTTTTTCGATTTTAAATTTTGCACAGCAATCCGAAATTTTTAAGCTTAAAAAATATAGAATTGCAGTTCTCAATGATTCGATTCAGGAAACCTCAGGATTAAATTTTTTTGATGGAAAATTATACACCTTCAACGATAGCGGAAATCCTGCAGAATTGTATGAAATAGATAAAAACTCAGGAAAAATTTTAAAAGTTTTAAAAACGAATACCGAAAATAAAGATTGGGAGGCATTAACCAACGATGGTAAAAACTTCTACATCGGAGATTTTGGAAACAATGCAGGAACGCGACAACATTTAAAAATTTATAAAATTCCTTTTCAAAAAAATCAGCTGCAAAATGATTCGATGAAAACAATTTCGTTTTATTATCCTGAGCAAAAAGATTTTACTCCAAGAAATATCAATACAGATTTCGACTTAGAATCGATGATTTATTTAAATGGAAAAATCCATATTTTCACAAAAGAGTGGGCTTCAAAATCGACTACGCATTACACGCTCGATCCAGAAAATTTTGAAAATCAAGCTGCCGAAAAAGTAGAATCTTACAAAACAAATTTTGTCGTTACAGACGCATCTTATTTTGATAAAAAGCTTTATGTAGTAGGATATACCAAGAGAACGGAAGTCTTTCTAAATATCTTTAATGAATCTGAACCCGGAATATTTTTCAAAGAAAAACCAAGACATCTTTATTTGGGAAGCGCTTTAACAATTGGTCAGATTGAAGGAATTGCTGTTGACGAAACCGGAGTTTATATTTCAGGTGAAAAATTTTATTCGCCCATCAAGAAAACCAAACCATTTTTTTATTTTATTCCCAAAGAAAAACTCCAACTTTAATTTCTGTTAAAATTGGCGGAAAAAAATTATCTTTGTGAGAATTAATAAATACTCACCCATCATTCTTACTTCGTGGCAAACATTGTAGAAGAAATCAAGCAGCCAATCAATGAGGAAATGAAACTTTTCGAGCAGAAGTTTTATGAATCTATGCAGAGCAGAGTCGCTTTACTAGATAAAGTTACCCGTTTTATTGTTACCACAAAAGGAAAACAGATGCGTCCAATGTTTGTGTTTTTGTGCGCAAAACTGATTGGAGACGTCAACGAAAAAACGTATCGTGGAGCTTCAATGATCGAGCTGATTCACACGGCAACTTTGGTGCACGATGATGTGGTGGATGAAAGTTTCAAGCGTCGTAATTTCTTTTCAATCAATGCGTTGTGGAAAAATAAAATTGCGGTTTTAGTCGGTGATTTTTTACTTTCAAAAGCTGTTTTACTTTCTACCGACCATAAAGATTACGATTTACTTTCCGTAATTTCCAGAACCATCAGAGAAATGTCTGAAGGTGAACTTCTTCAGTTGGAAAAAGCAAGAAAACTCGATATTACCGAGGATGTTTATTACGAAATTATCCGTCAGAAAACGGCTACTTTAATTGCTGCATGTTGCGAAATCGGAGCTTTATCAAATGGAGCTGATGAAAATTTAGCTAAAAAAATGATGCAGTTCGGTACGTACACCGGAATGGCTTTTCAGATTAAAGATGATTTATTTGATTATTTAAGTTCAAATGTCATCGGAAAACCAGTTGGAATCGATATCAAAGAACAGAAAATGACGCTACCTTTGATTCATACTTTAAAAATAGCCAACGAAACCGACAGAAAATATTATTTCAACACGATTAAACGTTATAATAACGACCAAAAGCGAGTAAAAGAACTGATTGCTTTTGTGAAAAGTTCAGGCGGTTTAGATTATGCTATTACTGTGATGAAAGATTTTCAGCAAAAAGCAAAAGATATTCTTAATGAATTTCCGGATTCTCAGGTTAGAGAATCTTTACATAAAATGCTTGATTACGTTATCGAAAGAAAGTTCTAAAAAATTTTTTTGTTTATTTTAATTCTCGAAGATTAGGGAAACTTAACAGATTTAAAATAGATCAGCGCAATCTGCAAAATCAGCGAGAGATATTTATAGATTAAATTTTAAAATGATTTTAAATAAGTTCTTAATCTAAAATCATTGTTGTAATCATAATCACCGACAAAACAATACAAAATAAAGCGGTTAAAAATAAATAATCCGCAATCTGCTCGTATCTATTCTCCATCTTTTCTTTCTTTGATCTTATTGACATAAATGAGAAAAAACAGCTGCATGCAAAAAATACGCATGCAACTCCCGCAAACTCATCTAAATAAGTGTTGTGGCTCGTTTTTGTGATTTTAAGTGAAGTGATAATCAGCATCGAAAAACCCAGTAAATTGCTGGATGCATTCAGAATATGGGACGATTTTTTTTCCATTTTTTTATATTATGTAAAATTAAGATAGAATAATCTTGATTATCAAATTTTTAAAAAACATTATTGAAAATTAAAATTAATATAAAAAGTGTATATTAGCAAAATACTTCATTAATAAAATTAATTTAATATTTGGCAATGCAAACAACCTATATTGAAACTCAACAGATCTCCTTTCAAGATTTTAAAAATCAAATACTTGAAGACTATAAGTTAGGAAGAATCTCTCGTGAAATGTCTTATCTGGGCAGAAGAGAAGTACTTACCGGAAAAGCTAAATTCGGAATTTTTGGAGACGGAAAAGAGCTTCCGCAGCTTGCAATGGCAAAAGTTTTCAAAAACGGAGATTTCCGTTCAGGATATTACAGAGATCAAACTTTTGCTTTGGCAGCAGATGCTTTGACGGTTGAAAGTTTCTTTGCTCAGTTGTATGCCGATACCAATGTAGAAAGAGAGCCTGCTTCAGCCGGAAGACAGATGAATGGTCACTTTGCAACAAGAAGTTTGAATGAAGACGGAAGCTGGAAAGATTTAACAGCACAGAAAAATATTTCTTCAGATATTTCTCCAACGGCTGGTCAAATGCCTAGATTATTAGGATTGGCACAGGCTTCAAAAGTATATAAGACCGTAAAATTTGACGGTTCTGAAAAATTCTCAAGAGAAGGTAACGAAATTGCTTTCGGAACGATTGGAGATGCTTCTACAGCAGAAGGTCATTTCTGGGAAACGTTGAATGCTGCTTGTGCGCTTCAGGTTCCTATGATTGTTTCAATTTGGGATGATGGGTACGGAATTTCGGTTCCAACAAAAAACCAGAGAGCAAAAGCTGATATTGCTGAAATGTTGAGCGGTTTCCAAAGAAAAGAAGGTGAAAACCAAGGTTGTGAAATTATTCAGGTGAAAGCTTGGGATTATCCTGCATTATTGGATGCTTACGCAAGAGCTGAACAGTTTGCAAGAATGGAAAGCGTTCCTGTGGTAGTTCACGTTATTGAAGTTACGCAGCCTCAAGGTCACTCAACTTCAGGTTCTCACGAAAGATATAAGAATGAAGAGCGTTTGTCTTGGGAATCTCAGTTTGACGGATTATTGAAATTCAGAGAATGGATTTTGAATTATTCAATTGAAATTGAAGGAAATGAAGAAGTTTTGGCAACTGTTGAAGAATTAGACTCAATAGATGATGAAGCTAAAAAAACGGTAAAAGCCGGGCAGAAAAATGCTTGGGAAAATTACCAGAAAACAATTACAGATTTGATCAATTCAGTTTTACCTTTAGTTGAAAACCTTAAAGGACAAAACTCTGAAATTGAAAACTATATCGGCCAGTTCAACAAATTAGTTTCAAAAGCGAAGAAAGATGTTTTCCATTTGGTAAGAAGATCTTTATTGGCTACGAGAGGAACCAATTCTGCGGAAAGAAACCAATTGATGCAGAAATACAACGAGATTTTTGAGGTTGAAAAAGACAATTATTCTTCTCATTTATATTCTCAGTCTCAATGGAAGGCTGAAAACGTACAGGAAATCAAGCCGATCTATTCTGATGCTTCAGAAGATGTAGACGGAAGAGTAGTGGTAAGAAATAATTTCGATAAAATATTCGAAAAATATCCTCAAACTTTGGTCTTTGGTGAAGATGCCGGAAATATCGGTGACGTAAACCAAGGTCTTGAAGGAATGCAGGAAAAATATGGCGACGTTCGTGTTGCCGATACAGGAATCCGTGAAGCTACAATTTTGGGTCAAGGTATTGGAATGGCAATGAGAGGTTTAAGACCAATTGCTGAAATCCAGTATTTAGATTATATTTTGTATTGTTTACAAGGAATGAGCGATGATTTGGCGACAGTTCAGTACAGAACAAAAGGTGGTCAGAAATCACCTGTAATCATCAGAACGAGAGGTCACAGATTAGAAGGAGTTTGGCATTCAGGTTCTCCAATGGCGGGAATTTTAAACCTTTCTAAAGGTATTTTGGTATTAGTTCCAAGAAACTTGACGAAAGCTGCAGGATTCTACAACACAATGCTTCAAAGTGACGATCCTGCTGTAATTGTTGAATGTCTGAACGGATACAGATTAAAAGAAAAACAACCTGATAACTTAGGTGAATTTACTGTTCCTGTAGGAAAAATTGAAGTTACAAAAGAAGGAAAAGATGTTACTTTGGTAACATATGGTTCGACTTGGAGAATTGTAATGGAAGCAGCGGAAGAACTTGAAAAATTAGGGATCTCTGCAGAAGTTATTGATGTTCAGTCTTTAATTCCTTTCGATTTAACTCATGAAATTGCTGAAAGCGTAAAGAAAACCAACAGATTGGTTGTCATCGACGAAGATGTAGAAGGAGGAACTTCAGCGTTTATTCTTCAGCAGATTTTAGAAAAACAAAAAGCTTTCAGATTTTTAGATTCAGATCCGTTGACGATTGCTGCAAATGATCACAGACCTGCTTATGCAAGTGACGGAGATTATTTCAGCAAACCATCTTCTGATGATATGGTTGAAAGAATTTACGCCATGTTTAATGAAACAAATCCTCAGAAATATCCTGCGATATTTTAATTGAGATTTTAGATAAATTTTGAAACCGCTTTCTTTTTGGAAGCGGTTTTTTTGTTGAAGAATATGTAAATTTGAAGGCTATCAAAATTTAGTGAAAATACAGATGAAAATCACAAAACTTGTAATTCTCTTCAATTACCAAAAAATAGTTTTAGGAATTATTGTTTCTATTGTTCTTTTTGGATTATCGTTTTTGATTAATTCGAGTCTTTTAGTTTTGTTTTTCAGAGTTTTAAGTATTCTTATTATTCTGAACATTATTGCTTCACTCGTGGCTTCTTATATTTTATATGACAATTCAGACTTATATGAATTAAATAATTTAAAAATAATTGTAGATTGGAATACAACTGAAAATATTATTTTAGTTCACGCCGGTTTTGATCCTTTATCGAAAAGCTTGGAAGAGAAATATCCAAATTTAAATTTAACAGTTTGTGATATTTTTGGAAACCGTCACGAACAGGAAAAAGGAATTGAAACTTCAAAAAAAATATTTCCTCCCAATCCTAAAGAAATAAAAATAAAACCTCATCAATTGCCTTTTGAAGATGGTTCTCAAAATGTAATTCTTGCCGTAACTGCACTTCATGAAATTTTAGATCACGATCAAAGGGTTTTATTCTTTAAAGAAGCTAAAAGAGTTTTAAGAGATGATGGTTTAATCATCGTTTCAGAACAGTTCAGAGATTTTACCAACTTCGTTTTTTTCAATATCGGAGCCTTTCATTTTTTAAGTAAAAAGCAATGGAAAAAAGCAATTTCGGAAGCAGGATTAGTGATTGTTGAGAATAAAAAAATTACACCGTTTGCGAATATGCTAATCGTAAGAAAATAATATTTTTGAAATTGTTATTTAAAATCTAACCGCATGAAATTCAATCTGAAAAATAAAATAAATTCAAATATTTCTTTCCTTACTAATGTTTTTAAAATCTGGATTTTAACAAGCATTACAATGGGAATTGCTGTCATGATTATAAATCTTGTAGAGCAAGATATTCGTACTATTCAGGGATTCACGATATTAATATTATTAATTTTTATATTTTCTTTTCCTGTAATAATAATTTTGACTTTTATTGTAAAATATATCAAAAAACGATTTTTTCGCTAATATTAGAGATTACGAATTATTGTATGATAATTTTTCAATATTTTAAACAATAGCATTTTTCTTCTCCCTTTTTTCCAAAAGCATTTTACAATCCTTCTCTTTCTCAGGATCATAAACATGATATTTTGTTTCCCATTCTTCTAGTTGATATAAGATAGGTAAAAGTGCCAAGCCTTTTTCAGTCAACGAGTATTCCACTCTTGGCGGAAGTTCTTTAAACTCTTCACGGATGATTAATCCGTCAGTTTGCATTTCTTTTAATTGATCGGTCAGTACTTTTCTTGAAATGACATTAATGCG
Source organism: Chryseobacterium sp. YIM B08800 (assembly GCF_026163565.1). GTDB lineage: Bacteria > Bacteroidota > Bacteroidia > Flavobacteriales > Weeksellaceae > Chryseobacterium. The sequence goes on along the minus strand of NZ_JAPDKN010000004.1, from coordinate 109,840 downwards.
TACGGCAAGTTCTCCAAAACGTAGTTTTCGGTCTTTAATTACCAATACGATAATTGGTTTCCATTTGCTTCCCAATGCAGACATTGCTTTGCCTAAAGGGCAGCTGTATTGCATCAATTCGTTCTGTTTCATAAGGTATATTATTAAAAAATTAACCACAAAAGTTAAATATCTCAGAGAAGCTTTTAATGCAAATACAAGTTCACAAAATAAAAATCTTTGATTTTTTTTTAAAACTTATGTGTGCTTATTTCTACACAATTATTAAACTTAAAACTACTCCAAAGTCTTTTGTGACTTTTGTGGTTAAAATAAAACCAAACTAGTTGTTAAGATTACATACGTTACTTTCAAGTTACTAATGTAAGTTACTGCAAAGTTACCACTATTTTCTCATTGAAAGATACAAAAACAAACTATTATTAGTTACTTTGTGTAACAATTATAAACAAATACTTTAAAAATGAGTACAGAATCATTGTTTAAACCTTTTCAATACAAAAATTTAGAACTAAAAAATAGAATAGTAATGGCTCCGATGACGAGAGCGCAATCTGATAACGGAGTTCCCACTCAACAAATTGCAGATTATTATGCAAGAAGAGCAGCTTCGGAAGTTGGATTGATTCTTTCTGAAGGAACAGTAATCAACAGACCCGGATCTAAAAATCTACAAAACATCCCTGATTTTTATGGAACTGAAGCATTAAACGGCTGGAAAAACGTAATCGATGCAGTTCATCAAAATGGAGGAAAAATGGGACCACAGATTTGGCATGTTGGTGATACCAGAATGGCAGAAGATTATCCTTTAGTGGATATGGAAAAAGTTTCTACAATGACTTTGGAAGATATTCAGGATACGATTGCTCAATTTGCGGCTTCGGCAAGATCGGCGAAAGATTTGGGATTTGATGTTTTGGAAATTCACGGCGCTCATGGCTATTTAATCGACCAGTTTTTCTGGGAAGTAACCAATACAAGAACTGATGAATACGGTGGAAAAACCTTAAAAGAAAGAAGCAAATTTGCAGTAGATGTTGTAAAAGCAATGCGAGCTGCAGTAGGAGAGGATTTCACCATTATTATCCGTCTTTCTCAATGGAAACAGCAGGATTATAAAAGCAGATTAGCTTTAAATCCTAACGAAATGGAAGATTGGTTATTGCCATTAAAAGAAGCCGGAGTTGATATTTTCCACTGTTCACAAAGACGTTTCTGGGAACCTGAGTTTGAAGGTTCAGATTTGAACTTCGCAGGTTGGGCTAAAAAAATAACAGGTCAACCAACAATTACCGTTGGTTCTGTAGGATTAAACGGTGATTTTATGGCAGCTTTTGCAGGAGAAGGTTCTGAAAAAGCAGACCTTAAAGAATTGGTAAGAAGACTTGACCGTGAAGATTTTGATCTGGTTGCGGTAGGACGTGCTTTGTTGAGCGATTATGAGTGGGCAAAGAAAATTAAAGACGGCAGAGTAGAAGAGCTTACAGATTTTGCTGGTTCTAGTTTAGGAGTGCTTTATTAAAAAACTACAGTGAATTGCAGGTTTGCTTCGTGGTCAATTTATTATTTAAACTTTTTTCTACAATTACCTGAGAAGTAAAATGAGCAGTTCACTTTTATTTTATACATAATTTTACCTATAATTTTTTTAATTTTTAGAGAAACCGTTTTCAATTTTTTTGAAAGCGGTTTTTTTGAATTTATTTTAACGCAAAGTCTGCAAAGATTTTTTTAATTATTGAAAATATTCTTCGTTCGCAAAGGCGTTTCACTCAGCAAAGAAATGGAAGCCTTCGCTGAACGAAGTGCCTTTGAGAACGAAAAATATGCAGTATGCGAGAAAAAATACCTTTGCGGACTTTGCGTTTAAAAACAACACTAAAAAACCGTCTGAAAAAATTCAGACGGCCTATTAACAAGTTTAAATATCTAAAATTGTCACCTAGTAGACAATAATGATTTCTTACAAACCAATGCTTTTGCTTGGCTTCAATTGCTTTCTGATGTTCTTAGGAATTGCATTTTTGTGAACCAAAATTGCAGTAGATTTATACTCAACATAAGGTCTTGTTACATATAAATATCCATCAAAATCATTGGTTACACCCCAAGAATTTTTCACCATATAATATTCTTTACCCGACTGATCTTTTGCCAAACCTACGATGTGCATTCCGTGGTCATCGGTGGTAGAAAGATTGTTTAAAGCTTTCTGACGCATATCTTCAGTAATGGTTTTATCTTTTTTAGGCTGAGTGAATAGATCTTTTTTTACTTCCGGAGTAATTTGATCAAGATCTACATCTGGAACGTAAGCAACTCCATTTTTGTATGAAAAATAAGGCTCAGAAACGTCTGTTGCCCAACCTACAGAATATCCTTTGTTGACGGCATTATCGATAATTGCAGTCAGATCATTCATTGGAATATTCCAGTCAGAATCATGGCTCCAGTTATCAGGGATCGGAACTACAAATTTCTGGTAATAAGGATAATCTTTGTATGAAGACAACTCAACATAATCTTCAGGTTTAATTCCTACTACTTCTTTAGCAAAAGTTTTCGGAGTATAATTTTTTCCTTCGTAGGTAAAGTTAGAAGGTACTTTTCCTAAATACTCATCTAAAATAGCATCCACAGAAGCCATCCAATTATCTGAAAGTTTTCCTTTTGAAGAAGCTTCAACCAAACTGTCTAAAACCGGCTTTAATTTACCCTGCATTTCTTTAAAATTATTTAAAGTTTGCCCTGCTTTCAAACCTGTATAAACATCTTGTGGAACTGCTCCGTATTTTTTGTACATGTTAACAACATCGTGAAGCTCACCTCCATCTCCCCAACTGATCGCTCCGCCATTTAACACGTATAATTTTGCTTTATCGTGATAAGAATTTCTTGCGGTAAAGATCTCAGCCAAATCAACTGGCTTTTTGCCCATCCTCTGCATTTCAGACTCCAGAAAAGAGTTTCCAGAATAGCTCCAACAAGTTCCTGATGAACCCTGATTTTTTACCGAAGTTGCTCCAACATCTTTTAATGTGGTAAACTGGAAATTAGCATTTTGAGAGTGATTGTTCTTCAATTTGTTGATCAGGTCATCCTGAGCAAACACCATACTTCCTGCGTATAAAACAAAAAGTAATGACGCAAATCTTTTGTTTTTCATAAGTAACGATCTATTTGTTTTTAAAGGTGATCTTTAAATTGTTTTTGACTAAAATTTATCGTCTTAATCAAACGTAATTTTATCAGCTTTAAATTGATATTCTAATAGTCTGCAATGTTAAGGATATGTTACAATATATTATGTTAAAAAAGGGTTAAAATTGAGTGGGAGAGTTTTAGTGAATTAGAGGAGTAGAGTTTTAGAGTTTTAGAAAAAAAATTATATCATAGAAAACCTCAAAAAGTTTGTGAAATAAATATTTAAGAGATTGATAGATTGTTCCTTAGGAGCTTTATACTTTTATGATCCCAATTTTCTATTAACAATAAATCGCGTTGGAATAATTACAGCTCCATCAGGAGCAAACTGTTAATAGCTAATAGTTGTTTTAAGATTATAGCTCCAGAGGAGCGACCTGTTATTTTCATTTTTATTAAATAATAATGATTTGAAATTTTAAACTTAAAAAAGTTTTTTATAGAACCTCAACCTTTCAACTATCAACTAAAAACTATCAACAACTTTCCTTATTTTTAAAAAAAGTTTATCATGTTTCCAACCTGCCCGAAATTTCCTGCATCTATAAGAGTATAAAGCCTGACTATGGAAAAAGAATTACTGATAGAATGCCAAAAAAACGACCGCAATGCACAGCGGAAAGTTTACGAAAAAATGGCGGGCAAACTGTACACAGTCTGCAAACGCTATCTGAAAAACGATGAAGACATACAAGAAGTATTGGCCGATACTTTTTATAAAATCTTCACGAAACTTAATCAACTGCAAAATCATGATATTTTCGAAGCCTGGGCTAAGAAAATTGCAGTGAATGAATGTTTACAGAAACTGAGAAGTATGAAAGCTTTGAATGTTTCGTTAGAAGAAGATTTTGTAGAATCGACAGGCTCTCCAACCGACAGTATTTCTTTTGAGAAAGATATTTTGAAGCTTCTGAATTTTCTTCCAGAAGGTTGCAGAGCGATTTTCAATCTTTTTGCAATTGAAGGTTATCCACACAAAGAGATTGCAACGATGCTTTCTATAAGCGAAGGAACTTCAAAATCTCAGCTGAATTTTGCAAGAAAAAAATTGCAGGAACTTTTGGTTAACCATAACATTTAAACTTTTACACAATGGAAAATAATCACGATATTGATAAAAAATTCAATGAGGCTTCTCAATCTTTGGAAGAACCAGCTACTTTTCCGGGTTTTGATAAAGTTTGGGCTAAAGTTGAAGAAAAATTAGATAAAAAAGAAGACAAGAAGAAAATTATCCCAATATGGTTTCCTTATGGAATTGCTGCAAGCTTAATTATTGGTTTAGGAGCATTTTATTTCATTAATAAAAATAATGTTTCTGAAATAAATAAACCTGCAATTGCTCATAACACGGTTTCTCCTAAAGTAAATTCTAGTGTTCAGGCGATTGACAGTATGGTAAAATCTAATATTGAGAAGGAAATTTATACTCAAAAAGAAGTTCAGAAGCCTGAAGTTTTAGTATATGAGTCAGTTGTTCCTATACCTAGAATTTCTCCGATTTATCATAATGAAATACCGTCGCAGAATTCAAATATAGCACAAGGAAATGTAGTTTACATGGAACGAGATGGTGACGGGGTTTTAGATAAAGATGACAAAGAAACTAATATTGAAGAAGTTGTAGTGACCGGTTATAGAGCTGTAAAAAAACAATCTTATACTTCAAGTGCTACTTCAATAACATCTACAGAAATTGTAAACAATCAAAAATCCAATTCGCAGGGTTATGTAAATTCATCACCAATAATTGCGATGGGAAATAATAATAGTACTCAATATCAAAATTCTGCACCAAATTATAATATCAGAAATGAATTCAAACAAAATAATAATATTTCACAAACTTTAATTGGAACAATTTCTGGTTTACAAATAGCACCAAACCACGGAATATCTGGTTCTTCTAATCCTATTATAATCAGAGGTATGAGTTCTTTAAATGCAAGCTCAAATCCTTTATATATTATCAACGGAAAAATTTCAGACAGTAAAGCTTTTAGCAATTTAAATCCGAATACGATTGAAAGCGTTTCTGTTTTAAAAGATGCAGCAGCTACATCAATCTACGGAAACAGAGCTTCAAATGGAGTGATTGTAATTAAAACTAAAAAACTTTCGAGAAAAGAAAGAAAAGCTTTTGAAAAACTGCAGAAAGTTCAGGATAGCATCAATGTATCAAAACAAATTCAACAAAAGAATAATGAAGAATATGATGCTTTTGTAGAAAATCCGTTTGAGTTGACGAAGAGTCAGCCAGTTTCTACATTCTCGATTGATGTAGATAAAGCGGCTTATTCCAACATTCGAAGAATGATTAATAATGGAGAATATGTGAATAAAAATGCGGTAAGAATTGAGGAAATGATTAATTATTTTAAATATGATTACCCACAACCTAAAAATAATGAACCGTTTTCAATCAATACAGAATACAACGATTCACCTTGGAATAGTAAACATAAGTTATTGAAAATCGGTTTGCAAGGGAAAGAAATTCCAACAAATAAACTTCCCAACTCAAACTTTGTTTTTCTTATTGATGTTTCTGGTTCGATGAATGAACCGAATAAATTACCACTGCTAAAATCATCTTTTAAAGTTCTTTTAGATCAATTAAGACCAACCGATAAAGTAGGAATTGTAGTTTACGCAGGAAGTGCAGGAATGGTTTTGCCACCAACTTCAGCTAAAGAAAAAGGAAAAATCATTGAAGCTTTAGATAAACTTCAGGCAGGTGGAAGTACAGCAGGTGGACAAGGAATTGAATTAGCCTATAAATTGGCTCAGGAAAATTTTATAAAAAATGGAAATAACCGAGTGATAATCGCTACAGATGGAGATTTTAATGTGGGAACATCTTCTACGGGCGATCTTCAGACTTTGGTGGAAGAAAAAAGAAAATCAGGAGTTTTTCTTACGTGTTTAGGTTTCGGAATGGGGAATTTTAAAGATAACCGAATGGAAACTTTAGCGAATAAAGGCAACGGAAATTATGCTTACATCGACAATCTTCAGGAAGCCAATAAATTTCTTGGAAAAGAGTTTGCCGGAAATATGTATGCCATTGCTAAAGATGTCAAAATTCAGATTGAATTTAATCCGAAATATGTGAAATCGTATCGCTTAATTGGCTACGAAAACCGAAAATTGAAGAATGAAGATTTTACCAACGATAAAATTGATGCCGGAGAATTAGGAAGCGGTCATACCGTTACCGCTTTATACGAAGTCATTCCAAACGATGTGAATTCTGAATTTTTACCAAAAGAAAACGATTTAAAGTATACGAAAAACACAAATGATGAAAATTTTAATGATGAATTGGCAACCGTAAAATTCAGGTATAAAAAACCAGATGGTGATACAAGTTCTGAAATATTTCAGGTGGTTAAAAATACCAATCAATCTTTTTTATCTTCAAGCGATGACTTTAAATTTGCTTCATCTGTAGCTTGGTTTGGCTTGGTTTTAAGAAATTCTGCTTTAATTAAAAATAAAGATGTAAAAGAAATAGAAAACTTGGCCAAAAAAGGAAGAGGAAAAGATGATGAAGGTTACAGAGCAGAGTTTGTGAGATTGGTGGAAACATATAGGTCGACACAAAAATAACATTTCAAAAAAAGAAATTTCTTCGGAGATTTCTTTTTTTTCTCTATTTTTAGAAATATTATCAAAGATGAAAAAAGTTTATCTGTTATTGCCTGTTTTTGCGGTGCAATTTGCTTTTGCACAAGATTCTCAGCGTTATTATTCGGGGACTTTTCTTAATGAAAAGAAAAAGCCTCAGAATTTTCTTAAAATATTCAATAAAAACAGTGGAGTTTATGAATTGACCGATGAAAAAGGCTACGCAATTATTGCTGCAAAAGAATACGACACTTTAGTTTGGAATAACGGAAAAAATATTGAGGTTGTTCAAGGTGTTTATGAGCTAAAATATCAGCAAAAATCGGAATTCCTGCCGGATTGACTTTACAAAATGCATTGTTGAAAGATTTGGTTGATAAAAAGCAGGTTTCTTATTATGAAATCTTCGATAATTATCTGGTTTTATATTGGGAACATTTTGATGCCAATGAAACAAAAACCATTAATCTCGATTTAAAAGTAGAATTTGCAGGTGAATATACCGGAAAAGCGAGTAATGTTTATCTTTATTATATGCCGGAATCTAAGTTTTGGAATGAAGGAATTAAAACTAAAATAGAACCTTAAAATTTAATCTTATTATAAAATCACACAATATGAACAAAATTAGTTTAACAATCGTAGTATTAGCAATATTAGTAAGTTGCCAAAAGAAAAAGGAAGAAGCAGTTTATTCTTCAATGGATATGATATCAGAAGCTCCAATGGTTTCCAAAGAAATGAAAATTGACGAAATTGCTCAAGATGATCACGCCAATAACCCTGAAATTGACACCAATGATGAAGAATACGCTTCTTTGATAGAAAACCCTTTTGAACTGACGAAAAGTCAACCCGTGTCTACTTTTTCTATCGATGTAGACAATGCTTCATACTCCAACATCAGAAGAATGATTAATGAAGGTCAAGCTGTGGATAAAAACGCAGTGAGAATTGAAGAAATGGTGAATTATTTTAAATATGATTATCCTCAACCTCAGAATAATCATCCGTTTTCAATTAACACAGAATACAGTGATTCTCCTTGGAATCCAAATCATAAATTGTTAAAAATCGGACTTCAGGGTAAAAATGTTCCTATGAATAATTTACCTTCTTCCAATATTGTTTTCCTGATTGATACTTCAGGCTCAATGAATGAAGACAACAAATTACCTTTGTTGAAAGAATCTTTGAAAGTTCTTCTCAATCAGCTTAGACCGCAGGATAAAGTCGGAATTGTAGCGTATGCAGGAAGTGCAGGAGTTGTTTTACCATCAACTTCTGCCTCAGATAAAAATAAAATTCTTGAAGCTTTTGAAAAACTTGAAGCAGGTGGAAGTACTGCGGGAGGAGAAGGTATTGAATTGGCTTATAAACTGGCAAAAGAGAGTTTTATAAAAGGAGGAAACAACAGAGTGGTTTTGGCAACAGACGGAGATTTTAATGTTGGAACATCATCCGTTGCAAATCTTGAAACTTTAATTGAAGAAAAAAGAAAAACAGGTATTTTTCTTACATGTTTAGGCTACGGAATGGGCAATTACAAAGACGATAAAATGGAAACTTTAGCGAATAAAGGAAACGGAAATTATGCTTACATTGATAATCTACAGGAAGCCAATAAATTTCTTGGAAAAGAGTTTGCCGGAAACATATATACGATTGCAAAAGATGTGAAAGTTCAGATAGAGTTTAATCCAAAGTTTGTTAAATCTTACCGTTTGATTGGTTATGAAAACAGAAAACTCAGAAATGAAGATTTTGTTAACGATAAAATTGATGCCGGAGAATTGGGAAGCGGTCACACTGTAACTGCATTATATGAAATTATTCCTGTGAATGTTGACTCTGAATTTTTACCTAACGAAGGTAAATTAAAATATTCTTCAAATACTTCTTCAAAAGGCTTTGGAGATGAATTGGCAACCGTAAAATTCAGATATAAAAAACCAGATGGAGAGAAGAGCACAGAGATTAGTCAGATTGTGAAAAATTCAAGTTCAGGAATTTCATCAGCAAGTCCTGATTTTAAATTTGCCACTTCAGTAGCTTGGTTCGGATTGGTTTTAAGAGACTCAAAACTGATTAAAAATAAGAACTTAAATGCTATAGAGAATTTAGCAGGAGAAGGCAAAAACCGAGATGAAGAAGGTTATCGTTCAGAATTTATGAAACTCATACAGAGTTATAAAGCAACTCGAAAGTAGTTCTAAAACAGACATTTTTTAATATGTCTGTTTTTATTTTAAATAAACTTTCAAAAATTATTGAAAATTCAAAAACTATTATTACATTTGTAATAGAAATTAAAAAGATAAGAAAATGCAACTTTCAGAAGCTAAAGAAAAATATATTCAGACTTGGGGAACATTTGCTACGAGTTGGGGAATTAATCGTACAATGGCACAGGTTCATGCTTTACTTTTAGCCAACGGAAAACCGCTTTCTACCGATGAAGTGATGGAAATGCTTGAAATTTCAAGAGGAAATGCCAATATGAATCTTCGTGCATTGATGGATTGGGGCATCGTAAAGAAAGAGTTTATTAAAGGTGATCGTAAAGAGTATTTTATCGCTGAAAAAGATGTTTGGTTTTTATTTAAGCAAATTACAAAAGAGAGAAGAAAACGAGAAATAGAACCGGTTGTAGCTTTTTTGGAAGAACTAAAAAATATTGACGACAACGATTCTGAAGAAGCTAAAGAATTTATCAAATTGATGGATGATTTTAGCAACGTAACGAGCAAAATAAATAATATTATGGATCTCGCGATAAAAAGTGATGATCATTGGTTGGTCGGGAAGATTACCAACTTATTAAAATAGAAAGGACTTTAAAATCCTTTTTTATTTCAAATTAACTTTCAAAAATTATTGAAAATATTATAATTATGAAAAATTTAATCATTCATTTAGTCCTGATTTTTTATTTCGGAGGAAAAACGAAAAGACTCAACTTTTAAAATGTATTGCTATGAAAACTTTTATTAAATATGATTATTATACCCAAATGTTTGTTGCTTTGAGCTTTATCATACTTTTGATTACAGATATTGCGGTTTTTCAAAAAGGTTATAGTTGGTTAGGATATTTCGTGATGGCAGCTTTCCATACGGTAAGTTTTCTGATTAGAATGTTTTCAAAAGATTATTCCAAAAGCACAGAATTTAAAATTTATTCATTTATAAGTCTTACAATTCTTATCTCACTGCTGTTTGTAATGATCTTTGACGATATAGATTGGGTGATAAATTTTATAGGATTTATTTTAATGTTTGGAATTCCTCTTACACCAATTTTAGCAATCTGTTATTTAATTATTGTTTATAAAGACTATCATGAATTAGTGCAAATTTCTTAATGAATTAAAATTATAAAAATGAAAACCCTACAAAATCACACCCTGATCTACGACAACGAATGTCCGATGTGTAACATCTATTCAAAAGGTTTTATAAAATCCGGAATGTTGGATGAAAGTGGAAGAGAAGACTTTACTGAACTCAGTTTTAAGAATAAAAACCTCATCGATTTCAACCGTGCAAAAAATGAAATTGCTTTAGTTGATCACAATAAAAATAAAGTCATTTACGGTTTAGACAGTTTGCTGTTAATCATCGGAAACTCGTTTCCGACGTTAGAAAAAGTTGCGAGAATACAACCTTTATATTGGTTTTTCAAAAAGCTGTATTCTTTCGTTTCTTACAACAGAAAACAGATTATCCCGTCAAAAAATGATACTGAGAATTCTTGCGTTCCAGATTTCAACTTGAAGTATAGATTGATTTATATAGGTTTTGTTGTTCTTTTTTCGGGATTGGTTTTGGGTATTTTTAGCTCTAAATTAGGTTTAAATTTAAATCAGAATTTCGCCAGAGAATTAATCATTTGCTTAGGTCAGATTGTTTGGCAAACTTTATTTTTAAGAATGTATTTAAAAGAAAAAACTTGGGATTACCTCGGAAATATGATGACAGTTTCTCTAATCGGAACCTTGCTTTTAGTTCCTGTTTCATTCATCAATTTAAGTTCTGTTTTTAATCTTGTTTACTTTGGAATTGTAGTTTTCATCATGTTTTTAGAACACATCAGAAGATGCAGAATTTTAAAATTAAATCTTCTTCCTACAATATCTTGGATGCTTTTCAGATTGACAGCTTTGGCAATCATTATTGGGTTAAATTTCTAAAAAAACGCAAAATGAATCATCTTGAACTCACCAAAAAAGTAGTATGGAAAGATCTTAAAAAGCTTTCCGTAAAAGAAATGTTGATAGAAAATAATATCTCTTTGCCATGGCTTTTTATTTCTCTGTTTTTGGCTTACAAAGGATATTATTGGGCAGCGCTTCCGTTTTCCGGATTCTATTTTTTGACTGCCTTAAGACAGGTTCACAACGGATTTCACAACTCTTTAGGAACTGGCAAATTTCTTACCTGGTTTTCAATGTATCTCAACAGTATTTTGATGATGGCATCTATTCATGCTGTGAAATTTAATCATATCAGACATCATAAATTCTGTCTTTCCGAAGAAGATTATGAAGGGAAATCGGCTTCAATGAAATGGTATGAAGCTATTTTATACGGACCAAAACATATGTTTTTGATTCATTGGATGACATTTAAGTTGGCTAATAAAAACTATAAAAAGAATATGTTTTTAGAATTGATTTCGATTGCTGTTTTTGTTTTCATTGCTTTTTATTTCCAGATTGATTTTTTAATATATCATGTTTTAATTATGTTTTTTGGTGAATTTTTAATGGCGTTTTTTGCAGTTTGGACGGTTCATCATGACACAAACGAAAACCCAAACATTGCAAGAACCCAACGCGGATTTTGGAAAAATAAATTGACCTTCAGCATGTTTTATCACATGGAACATCACCTTTTTCCCGCAGTTCCCACCATAAAATTACCTGAATTAGCAGCAAGAATCGATAAAGTTTTGCCGGAATTAAATAAGAAGCAAACATTTTAATAAGGTCTAAAATAAAGTCCCAACGGGACGGCTTACCAAAGGATAGGATGAAATCCTATTAACCATCAACCATAAATAATCAAAATATGTCAATAATAATTCTAAATACAACCATTCAAGCTGATATTCATAAAGTTTTCGATTTGTCGAGAAATATTGATTTGCATCAAAAATCAACTTCAAAAACCAATGAAAAAGCAATTGCAGGAAGAACTTCAGGAATGATTGAACTCAATGAAACAGTAACCTGGAGAGCAAAGCATTTAGGATTTTATCAAACTCATACTTCAAAAATTGTAGATATGAAGAAGCCTTATCAATTCACAGATGTTATGCTGAAAGGAAGATTTAAATCTTTTAAACATCAGCATATTTTCAGAGAGGATGGCAAAAACACGATAATGACAGATATCTTAGAGTTTGAATCGCCTTTTGGAATTATCGGTAAATTATTCAACTATTTTTTTCTGAAAAATTATATGAAAAAATTTTTATTAAAGAGAAATGAGATGATTAAAAACGCAGCAGAAAATAATAAAATAAACGGTTAGTATTAGAATGTTCATGCTAAGCTTGTCGAAGCATTTTAACTGAAGACCATCAACTAACAACAATCAACCAATACCAACAATCATGAAATTTTTAAAAGCCGAATGGCGAAAGTTAGCCATCATCAACTACGAAATTAACCCCGAGATATTATTAAAATATCTTCCAAAAGGAACAGAATTAGACTTCTACCAAGGGAAATGTTATGTAAGTTTGGTTGGATTTATGTTTTTAAATACCAAATTATTGGGACTTTCAATTCCTTTTTATCGAAATTTCGAAGAAGTGAACTTAAGATTTTATGTCAAGAAAAAAGAAGAACACCAATGGAAAAGAGGAGTAGTTTTTATCAAAGAGATTGTTCCTAAATATGCATTAAGTGCAATTGCAAATTCTGTGTATAAAGAGAATTATAAAACTTTAAAAATGAAAAATCAGATAAAATTCACCGACGACGATTTGATTGTAAAATACTCATGGAAAGATAAGGAGTGGTATTCTATAGAGATTACCGCCGAAAATAAATCTAGAACGATGGAAGATGATTCTGAATTTGAGTTTATCACAGAGCATTATTGGGGATTCACTAAAAAAGATGATAAAACTTCAGAATACGAAGTTTGCCATCCAAAATGGGAGTGGTATATGGTGAAAAATCATCAGCTTGAAATAGATTTTAAACAAGTGTACGGAAGTGGTTTTGAATGTTTGAATCATCAGAAACCTATCTCTGTAATGCTTGCAGAAGGCTCTGAAATTGAAGTACGAACGAAAAAATATTTGATGCAAAAGTAAAAAGAGCCAAATAAAAAGTAAGTTGTAAATTTTTAAAGAAGTTAGTATTAGAAATGTCATGCTGAGCGAAGTCGAAGCATCTTACACAACCATCAACTAGCAACCAACAACCAACAACCAAGAACTAAAATAAAATCCAATGAAAATAATCATCGCTGCCGGAACCGGTTTCCTCGGAAAAAATCTCGAAAAATATTTTACTGAAAAAGGAAATCAAGTCTATATTTTAACGAGAAATCCGAAACGTAAAAACGAAATTTTGTGGGATGCAAAAACGTTGGGTGAATGGAAAAATTTGCTTGAAAATTCAGATGTTTTAATCAACTTAGCGGGAAAATCTGTCGATTGTCGATACACAGACAAAAACAAACAGGAAATTTACGATTCAAGAATTAACAGCACAAAAGTGCTTCAACAAGCAGTTGATCAGTGTGTTAATAAGCCTGAAGTTTGGTTGAATGCAAGTTCGGCAACCATTTATATTCATTCAGAAACGCAATTAAATAGAGAAGAAAATGGCATAATCGGCGACGATTTTTCAATGAATATCTGTAAAAGCTGGGAAAAAGAATTTTTTAAAACTGAAAATAAAGACACCAGAAAAGTTGCATTAAGAACATCGATTGTTTTGGGAAATAATGGAGGCGCTTTTCCAAAATTAAAATTGATTACAAAATTGGGTTTAGGCGGAAAACAGGGAAGAGGAAATCAAAACATAAGCTGGATTCATATTGATGATTTTTGCAAAGCTGTAGAATATATTATTGAGAATAAAAATCTTTCAGGAGAAATTAATGTGACTGCTCCAAATCCTTTGTCTAATGAAGAATTTATGCGAAAATTAAGAAAAGAAATGAAAATTCCCTTTGGTTTAAATGCTGCATTTTGGCAACTGGAAATCGCATCGATATTCTTAAAAACAGAAACGGAATTACTCCTCAAAAGCAGAAATGTTTATCCTGAAAAATTAATAGAAAACGGTTTTGAATTTATACACCCAAATGTAGAAATAGCTTTTGAAAATTTGATTTAAGATAATTAATATCCCACAGATTCCGCAGATTTTCACAGATTTAAAATATTTGTCTTAGAAAACATTGCCCAGAAAATCTCCGATTTTCAAATTGATGTGCTCTAAAATATTTTCAAACATTTAAAACTAAAAACTTTGTGACTTATGTGTTAAAATTAAGTCGTCACATTATTAATTTCAATTAATTCCAACTCTTTTTTGAACTTTTCAAGCGCAGAATTAAGCTTCAAAGTATGTGTATAAAAACTTTTGTGTTTTTTGTGGTTAAAAATTTATGGTGAAACATTAAATTAGCAAAAACTAAACTTCATGTTCACCAAGCCAAAAACGAAAACCTTATTTTTCTCATCATTACTCATCTCAACCACTTTTTTTTCACAGGCACACAACGTTTCCGATGGTTATCAAAAACCTACAGATCCTTTAGTTATTCAAAATCTTGAAAACTGGCAAGATTTAAAATTTGGTTTGTTCATGCATTGGGGAACCTACAGTCAATGGGGAATTGTTGAAAGTTGGAGTCTTTGTCCTGAAGATGAATCGTGGACGCAGCGTAAACCCGAACACGGAAAGTCATACAACGAATATGTAGAAAATTATGAAAATCTACAGAAAACTTTTAATCCGACTCAGTTTAACCCTCAAAAGTGGGCAGATGCAGCAAAGAAAGCGGGTATGAAATATGTGGTTTTTACTACAAAGCATCATGATGGTTTTGCGATGTTTGATACGAAGCAGTCTGATTACAAAGTTACTTCTTCAAAAACTCCTTTTTCAAAAAATCCAAAAGCGGACGTGACAAAGGAAATTTTCAATACATTTCGAAATGATGGTTTTAAAATCGGAGCCTATTTTTCAAAACCCGATTGGCATTCTGATGATTATTGGTGGTCATATTTCCCGCCAAAAGATAGAAATGTGAATTATGACCCTAAAAAATATCCAGAAAGATGGAATAGTTTCAAAAATTTCACCTTTAATCAACTCAACGAAATTACTTCAAACTACGGTAAAGTCGATATTCTTTGGTTAGATGGAGGTTGGGTTCGCCCGTTTCACACAATCGATCCGAATGTTGAATGGCAAAGAACCATTAAAGTTGAACAGGATATCGAAATGGATAAAATCGGGACGATGGCTCGCAAAAATCAATCAGGAATTATCATTGTAGACCGCACCGTTCCCGGAAAATGGGAAAATTATGTAACTCCCGAACAAGCCGTTCCCGAAAAGCCTCTTACAATTCCTTGGGAGAGCTGTATTACGATGGGGGATTCATTTTCTTATGTTCCCAATGACAATTACAAATCATCTCAAAAAATCATTGAAACTTTAGTTAAAATTATTTCAAGAGGTGGAAATTACCTGATGAATATTGCTCCCGGACCAAACGGAGATTATGATGCAATTGTTTATGAAAGATTAAAAGAGATTTCAGCTTGGATGAATGACAATCAATCTGCAGTTTTCGCAACAAGAAGCATAGCTCCTTATCACGAAGGAAATTTTTATTATACTCAAAGTAAAGACGGTAAAACAGTGAATGTTTTCCATTTAGAAGATAACAAAAATTATCAGTCACCATCAAGTTTAAGCTTCTCAATTCCTGAAAATTTTAAACCAAAATCTTTGAAAATTTTAGGTTTAAAAAATAAAATTCAATGGAAAACAACAGGAAATTCAATTGAAGTTACTTTACCAAAAGAAAGAACTCAATTAAAATATTCAACCGTAATTCAAATTACACAATAGTTGAATTTGTAATTAAAGTGATCTAGGAAATCGAAGCGTTAAGAAAATTAAAACTTAATCCGTTAAGAAATTCCCATTGTTTGAAGCGCGACACAAATATTGAACCGAAGAAAGTATATTGAATTCGCGCAAGTTTTGGGAATTTTAGGATTAAATTTTAATTTTTAGCGGAGAGTTCCAAGTCTTGAATTTTTGGTTCTTTTGTTTCAAGACAAAAGAACTGATTTTAAACCAAACTATTTACAATGCTTTTTAAACTCAGATTTAAAATTACAGTAATTTCATTATTGAGCACAACATTTATTACCGCTCAAAAACCCTTATATAAAGACCCAAAACAACCCACTGAAGCTAGAGTTCAGGATTTACTGAAACGCATGACGCCTGAAGAAAAATTCTGGCAGTGTTTTATGATTCCCGGAGATTTAGATAATGTTCCGAAAGGTCAATATTCCCACGGAATTTTCGGATTGCAGGTGAGTGCAGGAAATCAAGGCGGTGGAGCTGCCGGACAATTGTTGAAATATAATGCGAATGAAGATGCGGAAAGACTAGCGAAAAAAATAAATGCCATTCAAAAATATTTTGTGGAAGAATCCCGATTGGGAATTCCGATTATCCCTTTTGACGAAGCCTTACATGGATTGATGCGTGAAGGCGCAACCGCTTTTCCACAGGCGATCGGTTTGTCGGCAACCTTCAATCCTGAGTTAATGAAAGAAGTTTCGACAGCCATTGCAAAAGAATCAAAATTGAGAGGAATTCGTCAGATTTTAACTCCGGTTGTTAATTTGGCGAGTGATGTTCGATGGGGAAGAACTGAGGAAACTTATGGTGAAGACCCATTTTTGACCTCCGTGATGGGCGTGAATTTCGTCAGTTCTTTTGAAAATCAGGGGATTATTACCACTCCAAAACATTTTCTGGCAAATGTTGGCGAAGGCGGTCGTGATTCTTATCCAATTCACTGGAGCAAAAGATATTTGGAAGAAACACATTTAGTTCCTTTTCAAAAAGCCTTTACTCAAGGGAAAAGTCGTTCGGTGATGACTTCTTATAATTTATTGGATGGAAGACCTTCTACGGCAAATCATTGGCTGTTGACCGAAAAATTAAAAAATGAATGGAATTTCAAAGGTTTCGTTATCAGCGATGCAAGTGCGGTTGGTGGAGCAAATGTTCTGCATTTTACAGCAAAAGATTATGATGACGCTTCTGCACAGGCGATCAATGCGGGACTTGATGTGATTTTCCAGACCGAATATCAACATTATAAATTGTTTATTCTGCCATTTTTGGATGGACGAATTTCGAAGGAAAGAATTGATGATGCGGTTGCAAGAGTTTTAAGAGCGAAATTTGAACTGGGTTTGTTTGAAAATCCTTACGTATCAAATAAAAATATTGAAGAATTAAAGAAAATTAATCATAAACCTTTAGCAGAAAAAGCTGCTGTTGAATCTTTTGTTTTGCTTCAAAATAATAACAAAACGCTTCCGGTTTCTGAAAAGTATAAAAAGATTTTGGTTGTTGGAACCGATGCGGTTGATGCAAGATTGGGAGGTTATTCCGGTCCGGGAAATAAGAAAGTAAGTATTTTAGATGGAATTAAAAATTTCGTTAAAAATAAAAATATTGAGATCACTTATTCAAAAGGAATCGATTGGAATCTAAAGAATTTTGTCACGATTCCTACAGAGTTTTTATCTTTCGAAAATAAAAAAGGATTAAAAGGAAATTATTTTTCTAATTCAGATTTAAAAGGAAATCCTGCTTTTGAAAAACAGGACGAACAATTGAATTTCAAGTGGACCTTATATTCTCCAAATCCTGAAAAACTGCAGCCAGACAATTACAGCGTTCGTTGGACAGGAAAACTGGAAGCTCCAAGTTCAGGAAAATATCAATTGGGACTTCGTGGAAATGATGGTTTCAGATTGTATTTAAATGGAAAATTATTAATTGATAATTGGGAAAAGCTGAGTTATTCAACAAAAACGGTTGAGCTTAATCTTAATAAAGGTCAAAGATCTGATATTGTTATTGAGTTTCATGAAAATAGGGGAGAAGCAAATATAGAACTGATCTGGAATTATGGTTTGAACTATTATCAAAAAGAGTTTAATGATGCTTTACAATTGGCTCAAAATGCAGATTACATTATCGTTACAACAGGAATTCATGAAGGTGAATTTCAGGATCGTTCTTCTTTGAGTCTTCCGGGAAACCAGGAAAAATTTATTCATGAAGTTTCAAAGTTAAATAAACCGACAACAGTTGTTTTGGTCGGCGGTTCTGCGATAAAAACGACCGATTGGAAAGATAAAGTAGGAGCGATTTTAGATGTTTGGTACCCCGGAGAAGAAGGTGGAAATGCAATTGCAAAAGTTCTTTTTGGAGCAGAAAATCCTTCAGGGAAATTACCGATTACGTTTCCAATCGAGGAAGGTCAGTTGCCTTTAACATATAATCATCATCCGACAGGAAGAGGAAATGATTATCATGATTTAAGCGGTGAGCCATTGTATCCGTTTGGTTTTGGATTGAGTTATACGACTTTCGAAATTTCTGATTTACAATTAAATCAAACGAAATATTCTGAAAATGAAACTGTTATTGCAAAAGTAACTGTAAAAAATACTGGCTCAAAAGCAGGAAGTGAAGTTGTTCAATTGTATGTAAAAGATTTGCTGGCTTCAGTTTCAAGACCGATTATTGAATTGAAAGGATTTAAAAAAGTATTTTTAAAACCGGGAGAGTCTAAACAGATCTCGATTGAAGTTCCTGTGAAAGAACTACAGTTTTTAGATGAGAAAATGAACTGGATCGTGGAAAAAGGAACCTACAGAATTTTTGTAGGAAATTCTTCTAAAAATCTTCCTTTAAAACAGAATATTGAAGTTCAATAAATTGAGGATATAAAAATATGGTACGATATCTGTAATAATCACTTTAAACCAGAATGAAATTAATTAATCTTAAAATCATTCAAAAAAATTAAATGTTATGAAAAAGCTATTGATATCAACCATTTTGTTAGTAGGATTGTCAACAGGTGTTGTAGCACAAAAACATCCAACTCCGCCGCCACATCCTTCGAAAACACAATTATACAACAGTAAACTGAATGAGTTAAATAAAAGGTACAATACTGAAAAAAAACTGATCATAAATCATCCGGTTGCTACCAAAAAAATGAAACAAGATCAGCTTAAAGCTTTAAACGTACGTTATCAAAACGAAAAGAAATTGTTGAGATCTGCCAAATAGATGTACAAAATATGGTAAAAATGAAAATTTGAACAACTGTTTAATTTTACGATATTTTTACTATTCAATAAATTTATTAAAAGAGAATACGTTTTTGTGTTCTCTTTTTTGTTTATAATTAAATGAAAACCATGTTCGTTATGCATTGCTTCACGAATTTTCAGAAACGTAAAACATCCAATATTTTTCCTTAAATTCGCATAAAAATTTTAAGCTAATGAATTACGATATTATTGTCATCGGAAGTGGTCCTGGTGGATATGTTACAGCAATCAGAGCGGCACAATTGGGTTTCAAAACTGCAATTATCGAGAAAGAAAACTTAGGAGGGATTTGCCTTAACTGGGGATGTATTCCAACGAAAGCTTTGTTGAAGTCGGCTCAGGTTTTTCATTATATTAATCATGCAGAAGACTATGGTTTGAATAAAGTAGAAGCTAGTTTTGAGTTTCCAAACGTTATTCAGAGAAGCCGTGGCGTTGCTTCTAAAATGAGCAAAGGAATTGAGTTCTTGATGAAAAAGAACAAAATTGATGTAATTTTAGGAACTGCAAAAGTACAAAAGGGTAAAAAAGTTTCTGTTACAGATAAAGAAGGAAAAGTAGCTGAATATACAGGAACTCACATTATTTTGGCTACAGGAGCTCGTTCTAGAGAGTTACCAAACTTACCTCAAGACGGTAAAAAAGTAATCGGATACAGACAGGCATTATCTCTTCCTGAGCAGCCAAAATCTATGATTGTTGTAGGTTCTGGAGCTATCGGAGTAGAATTTGCTGATTTTTATAACACAATGGGTACAAAAGTAACTGTTGTAGAATTTTTACCAAATATCGTTCCTGTAGAAGATGAGGATATTTCTAAGCACTTAGAAAAATCTCTTAAGAAATCAGGGATTGAAATCATGACAAATGCTTCTGTAGAAAGTGTTGACACAAGTGGAAACGGTGTGAAAGCTACTGTAAAAACTGCAAACGGAAACGTAACTCTTGAAGCTGATATCTTGCTTTCTGCTGTAGGAATTGCTGCAAACATCGAGAACATTGGTCTTGAAGAAGTGGGAATTCAAACAGATAAAGGCAGAGTTTTAGTAAATGAATGGTATGAAACTTCAGTTCCTGGTTACTATGCAATCGGAGATATTATCCCAACTCAGGCTTTGGCACACGTTGCTTCTGCTGAAGGTATTACTTGTGTAGAAAAAATCAAAGGAATGCACGTTGAGAAAATCGACTATGGTAATATTCCTGGATGTACTTACTGTCACCCGGAAGTTGCTTCAGTTGGTCTTACAGAAAAGCAGGCTAAAGAAAAAGGTTACGAGCTTAAAGTGGGTAAATTCCCTCTTTCTGCAAGTGGAAAAGCTACTGCAAACGGAAACACAGATGGTTTCATCAAAGTAATTTTTGACGCTAAATACGGTGAGTGGTTAGGTTGTCACATGATTGGAGAAGGGGTAACTGATATGGTTGCTGAAGCTGTTGTTGCTAGAAAACTTGAAACTACTGGTCACGAAATTATTAAATCTATTCACCCGCATCCAACAGTTTCTGAAGCAATTATGGAAGCTGCTGCCGCTGCTTACGGTGAAGTGATTCACATTTAATATTTACTTTGTCAAAGTTGAAAATCTTTGACAAAGTTTATCAATATCAAAACCACAGATTTTGTCTGTGGTTTTTTCTTTTTAATGGTTTATTTAAATTTTGATATTTAAAATTTTTATTACTTTTAAACGCAAAGTTTTAATTCTATTTTATCCATAATTTTTAGGAAGCAAAGGTAAGTAATATTTGCTTTGCGAAGCTTGAAAACACAGCTTCATCAAATCAACTTGTTGATTCTTCTTTGTTCACTTAAATAATTAAGTCTTTAAAGAAAATCTTTGCGTCAAAAAATAAATAAAGATTTTAATATCTAGTCAAATTTGAATAGAATCCAGGATAATTTTTTTTCATTTTTATCTCGCATATTTTATTAATTTTATCCACTTAATAAAGTACAAATTTTATGTTTAAAAAATTAGCTGCAGAAGCTTTAGGGTTAGGTGATATCGGTAAAATTATTCCATCTCAGGATTATGATAAAGTAGATTCTGATGATTATATTTTATCTGAGGATAATGAGAAAATATTCTTTTTAATTAAATCTAAAAGAGATGAATATTGCTTTACCAACAGAGCTTTAATTCACATCGACGGAGCAAGTGCATTGGATAAAAAGAGAGTTTTAAAGAGATACGAATATTATCAGTTTCCTTTTTCAAATATCGCATTGCAGACTGCAGGAACCATTGATTTGGATGTTGAAATTTCATTTAATATCGGGAATGTTCCTTTGATGATTAGTGTTGCAAAAGGTCAGATTGATCAGTTAAAAGATTTGTATAAGGCACTTTTAGCGATTCAGCAGGAAGTTCATCACAATCATTCATTATTAAATTTTTCTAATGACAGTATTCAGAAAGCAATAACGAGTGTGGCATCAGGAAAGCAGGAAAATGTTTCTAAAAGTCAGGAATTAAAGGCGATCAACGAATATATTTTTGCCTGGAATACCAATAGTTTTGACAGATACACCCAAAAAGATTTCTCTAAAATTTTTGAAAAGTATATTAATAATTAACTTTTCAATTCTATTTATAAAACTAAACCACAGCTATTGTCTGTGGTTTTTCCTTTTAAATAATTAACAAAATATTTAGATTCCTTAAATGTGATGTTTAAAGATGTTTTTCTTACATTTATTTAATGAACTTTGAAAAAACAGGATTGGTTTTATCAGGCGGCGGTACCAAAGGAATCGCTCATGCCGGAGTATTAAAATTCTTGAACGAACAAAACATTGATGTAGATATTCTGGCTTGTTGCAGCGCTGGTTCTATTGTGGGCTGTCTTTATTCAATAGGAAAAAAGCCTGAAGAAATTTTAGATTTCTTTCAATCGGTGTATTTTTTTAATTGGAAACATTTTACATTCAATCAGCCTGGCTTGGTTTCTTCGGTAATTTTTAATACTTATCTGAAACCGATTTTCAATGATATGAAAATTGGTGATCTTGACAAAGAAGTAAAAATTGTTGCAACCGAATTGGTTGGTGGAACTGAGAAAATTTTCGATGAAAACTTTTTAATAACTGATGCTATTATTGCTTCATGCTCGATTCCGGGAATTACGACTCCTTATATTTTAGGCGAAGAAATGTTCTGTGACGGAGGTGTTTTGAATAATTTTCCGGCAGATATTATCCGTGATGACTGTGAGAAACTGATTGGCGTGTTTGTTTCGCCACCTCACAACATTAAAATCGATGATTTAAAGACGATAAAATCAATCGTTTCCCGATCGTATGATTTGCTTTCTTATCGTATCGAAAAGGTGAAGTTTGAGCATTGCGACTGGCTGATTTCGTCTCAGGATTTGTCAAGCTACGGAACTTTTGAACGTAAAAAAGACCGTTTAGAACAAATATTTAATATAGGTTATCGTGCTGCGAAAGAAAGTTTTGCAGAAAGTAATTATTTTACGCAGTTGAAAAAGTTTGGTTCTTAAAACAAAAAAACTCTCACTTTATAGCGAGAGTTGATGAGTTTTAATTTTTTACAACTTGTGCATCCTGTCTTACCAAAGTTTCACCATTTTCACCGATTACGACTAAAGTGTAAGGTGCTTTTTTCGGAGAGTCTGTTAAGTAATTTCTCCATACCTGATAAAGAGTTCCGTTGTTATTGAATTCGAAATAATAATTACCTCCGGATCCGTCCGGAATTAATTCTCCGTTACTGATAATCATACTCGGTTTTGCTGTAATTTTTGTATTGGCTCCCCAAGATTGATACAGATAATTTCCATTCGGTTGTTTATCAATTCTTACTTTGAATTTTTTGGTTTTAATAATAACCGTTTTAGGTACATTTTGAAAATATCCTGTTCCGTTATCCTCCCTAAAATTTGAAGTTTGTTTTAAATCGTGAGCTGCAATGAGAGAAAACTGAGCGATGCATAAAGTTCCCAATAATAATTTCTTAATCATGTTGATTTTTGTTTTAATTATAAGTTGGGAATCAAATTTAAAGCCAATAAATTATCTAAAAAGTTTTTACTTTTTAATTACTTTTTAAGCCTTAGTCTCAACTTCAACCTTAAAATCCTGCGTATAACTCGCAAAAGCATCTTCTAAACTC
The DNA here is from genome assembly GCF_026163565.1 of Chryseobacterium sp. YIM B08800. Classification (GTDB taxonomy): domain Bacteria; phylum Bacteroidota; class Bacteroidia; order Flavobacteriales; family Weeksellaceae; genus Chryseobacterium. Next base: position 86,432 of record NZ_JAPDKN010000004.1, on the reverse strand, counting down.
TCAAATTTCCCCTTAAATTCTTCAATATTACAATCCTGAATAATATTTCCCTGATGAATAAGAATTACTCTTGTACAAAGCGCCTCAACTTCCTGCATAATGTGTGTAGAAAGTAAAACTGTTTTTTCTTTACCAATTTCTTTCACCACATTTCTGATTTCTAAAATCTGATTGGGATCTAAACCATTCGTTGGCTCATCTAAAATCAATAAATCAGGTTGATGAATAATTGCCTGCGCCAAACCAACTCTCTGTTTATAACCTTTAGAAAGCTGACCGATTTTTTTAGATTTTTCGGGAGTAATTCCAACCAATTCTATCACCTCATCCACTCTAGCTTCAGAAATTTTATGAATATTGGCAACAAACTGCAGATATTCTTTTACATACATTTCAAGGTAAAGCGGATTGTTTTCAGGAAGAAATCCTATATTTTTTTTGCTTTCAATTTCGTACTCTGAAATATTTTTTCCGTTAAAGATAATTTCACCTTCATCAATTTTCAATGCACCGACAATAGATTTCATCAAAGTAGATTTTCCGGCTCCGTTAGGACCCAAAAGACCGATGATTTCACTTTTATCAATGTTGATGTTAATATTGTTTAGAGCAGTCTGCTCACCAAATTTCTTTGTTAGATTAATTACCTGAAGAGACATAGTACAATGAAATATTTTGACAAAAATAGAAATAAAAAAACTCATTCGGGAAGAATGAGTTGATATATATTGAAAAAAACGGATTTATTTTCTTTTTTTTGGAGATTTTTCCGTTGTTTTTTGAGTATTTGTTTGAGAGGTATTTGAATGATTTTGTGTGTTATTCATAGCGTTTACCGGAGTTTGTTTTACTGCAGATTTGGTATACAGTGCAGCTTTTGGAGTTCCGATACCGAAGATTTTATCAATCTGTTTTTTATTTAAAAACTGAGATTTACCCACATACTTTTTATTCTTGTTGATGTATTGAATAATCTGTACCGTTGGCTGACCGTAGTTTTTCTCGTATTGTAACTCAATAATATCGTTGGGAAGCTCTAAAGAAATATTTCCACTGGGCTGATCAATAAATCCATCAGTAATCATTTTATAAAGCTCTTGTACATCACCATTCATATCATTAAATGAAAATGATCTGAATGTGTTTAAGTTACTCGTATTGATATCCTGATAATTAAAAGTAAATTTATTTTCCTTTTTGTATAAACCAACAGAATTATCTTTTCCTATTTCGACTAATGTTTCATTTTTCAGAACCCTGATCTGTGAGAATGCAGATATTCCGGAAAATAAGGTGAGGAGTAAAATTATTTTTTTCATGCTATTGTAAATTTAATATTTTGGTTGGTAATGCTAATTTACAGATAAAATTAGAATTACCATTTCTTTTTGTTAAGCAAAAATAATGCTTTTTTTTAATTTGTCTTTTTTTGAATATTATGCAAATCGTAATATTATAGTGTAGAAAATAATTTTGAAATTTATTTTATTCTACCGGTTTGGAATATTTTTTCCACATTAGTTAGATAGAATAATTAGTTTATTATGTAGATTTTCAATAGATTATGAAATGTTTTTAGTTGTTTGTCTAAGATGGTTTTTATTTTCTTGAAATATAATTTTTCAACCAAAATGATTAATTTAAAATTGGATTTGTTTATTGATAAGTCGTTTTAATGCCTTTAAATACAGGGTTTTATGAACTGGTTTTTCTAGGTTGAATTTTAATTAAAATTTAATATTACATAAACAGCTTATGAATTAATTGTAGAAATCTGCAAATAGCTTTTTTCTCGATTTATAACTTATGTTACTTAAAGTCAATTAGTTGTATTAATGACAGGAAGCTCTCAAAGGTGAAATGTTTGGATTATGTAGTTTTAAAAACGATTTAAATATTATTTAAAAAATAGAAAAAGTATAAAAATATACAATTTTCAATACCAATTTGATAAAATTTAAATTTGATTTATCATTAATCATAATCACTTTTTTTAAAGAATTTAGCAAGAATTCAATTCAAAAACCAAATTTCAAATCTACTTCCTCGATCTAATGCTTTATAATTAAGATAACCTTTATGCGCTTCAATAATACTTTTGCTGAGTGTCAATCCAATTCCCGAACCGCCATTTCTTGTTGTAAAAAAGGGAAGAAAAATCTTATCCTGAATTTCCTTCTGAATCCCGATTCCACTATCTTCTACGCTTAAAATAATACGTTTGTTAAGGGTCTTTATTTCTGTTTTGATGATTCTTTCGTTTGTATTAGAAACTGCAAAAATCGCATTGAGATAAAGATTAATCAAACAACGTTCAATCATTTTTTCATCTGCAAAAACCACCTGATTTTCTAATGAATTAACAATCGTGATATTATTTTTCTCAAATTCCGGCTTTAAAAAATTAAGCGCAGATTCTACAATATTCGTCAATGAAATTGTTTTGAAAACAGGCTTTGGTAGTTCTGCAACCTGTCTGTAATCGTCCACGAAATTCAACAATTGTTTTGATTTGTTGTTGATAATCATCAGACTTTCTTTCATATCTTGCTGGTCTTCTTTTTCAATAATTTCCTGATTGGCAATATATTCAAGATTTTGAATTAAGCTATTAACAGGCGTTAAAGTATTTAAAAGTTCGTGTGAAATCACTTTCATCAGATTGTTCCAAGCTAATTTTTCCTTTTGCTCAATAATTTTCTGAACAGATTCTAAGCTGATAATACAAAATCGGTTTTGTACATTTTCAACTTTTTTGGTTCTGAGAGAAAATGACTGTTTTGTATTTTCATTAATAGAAATATCAAAAAATTCCTGTGAATTTTCGTATTGCGTTTGTTCAATGATATTGTAAAAATTGGGTGTTTTATTTTTGTAAAGATTCCAATAATTATATTTCGGAATTTCCAGAATTTCCAGAAAAACAGGATTCACATAAAAAACTTCCCATTCATTATTTTTCTCAGAGAGAATCATCAATCCAATTTCGAGTTGATTCAAAATTTCTTCATATAAAAGCTTATAAGAAGAATGAGAAAGGTGCTCTTCTTTGCTTTGGTAATAAAGTTTTACAGCATTTTCAACCAAACTGTTTCCGTCGGTTTCAGGAAATAATGAAAAATCTTTTTTCTGAATTGCCAAAAGCAATTTTTCAGTTTTTTGGATGTAAGATAAAGCCGAAGTCTGCGCCAAAACAACGCAAACCAAGCTTATTGAAGAAAACAGAAAACAATTAATCCACCTGTTTTCCGAATAAAAATCAAAGGCAAAAATTCCGCTGACAATTGCAAGCAGAATAAATAATAACCAAAAAAACTGTTGCTTTTTCATTGTTTTTTCAATGTTCATTGATAGGATTTTATCCTACCCTTTGTTAAATCGTTCCTTCGGAACTCTGATGTATTTTTTTCTGGGAAATTTGTCTTCTAACTTCCAGCTTCCAGCTTTTACAACTCAAATTTTTCCATTCTTCTGTACAATGCCGCTCTCGACAATCCCAAATCTTCTGCAGCCAAAGAAATATTTCCACGGTGTTTTTTCAACGCTTTTTTAATGAGGATTTCTTCCATTTCTTCGATGTTGAGATTCACAATAGTTTTTTCTGATTCTTCATCTTGAGGCATCAATAATTTCAGATTTTTCTCATTAGAAAGAATCACGCTTCGCTCAATGCAATGGTCGAGTTCGCGAATGTTTCCAGGCCAGGAATAAGTGGTTAATTCGTTAATCAAAGATTCGTTTAAAGCTAAATCAGGTTTGTGATATTTCTGTTTATACTTATCTAAAAAATAATTGGCTAAAGTCGAAATATCTTCCAATCGCTCTCTCAGACTCGGAATTTGCAATTCAACGGTATTGATTCTGTAATACAAATCTTTCCGGAAACGGTTTTCTGAAACTGCTTTTTTAAGATTTTCGTTAGTTGCAAAAATAAATCTCACGTCCAATAATCTCTCTTTACTTTCTCCGATTCTCGATAATTTTCGGTTCTGAATCAAACTTAATAATTTAGTTTGAAGATGAAGCGGAAGATTTCCAATCTCATCAAGGAAAACCGTTCCATTTTGAGCATTTTCAATTTTTCCGGAATAATCCTGATTAGCATCTGTAAAAGCTCCTTTTTTATAACCAAACAATTCGGCCTCAAACAAACTTTCTGAAAGACTTCCTAAATCGATGTGTACAAAAGGCTGATTTTTTCTTTCAGACAATTCGTGAATGTGTTCCGCTAAAACATATTTTCCGGTTCCATTTTCTCCTAAAAGTAAAATATTAGCATCAGTTGGCGCAACTCTTGCGATATGATCCATCACTTCCTGCATTGCAAAAGACTGCGTTTTCAGTTGATATTGATTGGTTTTGATGCTTACATTTTCCCATTGATTGAGCTTTTTGTTTTTTCGGGAAATATCGACAGCGAGATTAACGGAAGCGAATAACTTTTCGTTATTCCAGGGTTTTAAAATAAAATCAGAAGCCCCGTTTTTCAAAGCTTCAACTGCCAATTCCACTTCACCATAAGCGGTCATCAGAATGATGGGAAGTTGCGGTTCTAAAGTTTTAATTTCCTGCATCCAATACAAACCGTCTTTTCCGCTTTCAAAACCTTTCCTGAAATTCATATCAAGAAGAACAGCATCAACCTGTTGCTCGGTTAAAAACTTCAAAATATTTTTTGGCTGACTGAGACAGCTCACTTCCGTGAAAAATTTCTTCAACCACACTCTCGCCGAAAACAAAATATCTTCGTCATCATCTACAATTAAAATATGAGCATCTTTTTTTCGCATTTTTTGAATTTAATAATAAACAAGAATTACAGCAATTTTTTACGTTCGAAACGTTCTTTTGCTTCAATTAGAGCCAAATGTAATTTTCGTTCGAGTTCTTTTTTCGATGGTAATTCCGTCCAGTATTCTGCAACCATAATTCCGTCTTTGTGCATTTCCAAAAGTTCGACTTGTTCTTTACTGCTTTCTGCACAAAGTATTAATCCTATTGGTGTTTCTTCGCCTTCTTGTCTTTCATTTTTGTTGAGCCATTTCAAATATAATTCCATTTGTCCTTTATATTTGGCTTGAAATTTTCCTAATTTCAATTCAATTGCTATCAATCTTTTAAGTGAACGATGATAAAACAGAAGGTCGAGATAAAAATCTTCTCCATCGATAATCATCCTTTTTTGGCGTTCAACAAAAGCAAATCCTTTTCCTAATTCTAAAATAAATTTTTCCAGTTCGTGAAGAATTGCTGTTTCAATATCTTTTTCAAGATAATCGTTTTGCAAGCCAAGGAAATCTAATAAATATGGGTCTTTGAATGTATTTATTGGAAAATTTTCGTTCTGTGACGATTGTAGATTGGCAATTTCAGTTCTTTCAAAAGCTTTGCTGGCAATTTGTTTACGAAGTTCTCTTTTTCCAAGTGTTCCTTCGATTGTTAATTCTGCATAAAATAATCTTTGCTCCACTGATTTTAAGGGAATTAGAATTAAAAAATGTGACCAGCTTAATTGTCGTGCCAGTGGAACGACAATTTGCATTTCGGAAAATACCTCTGCAAACTGCATCATTCTCCGGACGTTTTTTTCAGCAAAATTTCTTCCGTAAGAAGTTTCCAATTGTGCCGATACTGTCGATACAATTTGCTTTCCGTATTCTGCACGCTGATTTTGGAGGATGTCGTCATTGATACGTTTTCCAACCTGCCAAAATAAAATGGTAAGCGTACTATTTGCCTGCATCGCAACCTGTTGACGACTTTGCTCAATTAATTGGGATAAATCCACAAATAGTTTTTCGTTTGAAAATGCTATTTGATTATCGGGAGATTCTGTGTTTTTTAATTTTTTAGCCATATTTTGTATTCATCATTTGTAAATTTTGTCGAATGAAATCATCATTTATCAATTATAATTCATCATTAATAATTATTATGTCCGTTTTCGCACAAAAAGTGTCCGATAATGAACAGTCTTAAAATTAATTAAAATATATTTAATCACATTTACAGAGAGTTACAAGATTATAAATTTGTGGTATTTATATTGTGTAATTATCTGTAAGTGAAATAGTTATCTCAAATATGGATACGAAAATAGTAAAAAAGAAGTCTAAACTAAAATTAATATTAATCATCATTGTTTCAGCTTTGGCGGTTTGGGTTTTTGGATGGTACTTTCTGAATCAGAAAAAAACATTTAATGTAAAGTTAGAAGATATTACGACTGATGAAGTGACGAAAGGAAAATTCGAAGATATGTTGATGGTAACGGCACAAACACAATCTCTTAACTCTTCTTTGGTGAATGTTTTGGAAGGTGGTGCTGTGAAAGAAATTTTTGCAGAAGACGGACAAATGCTGACGAAAGGAGAACCTATTGCGAGAGTTTATAATCCAAATACGGAATTTAATTATTTGAATCAGGAAACGGGGATTATGCAGCAAATCAGCCAAATGAGAAGCTCGCTTTTAGAATTGAAAAATCAGGAATTTAACCAGGATAAAGAATTATTGCAGTCTCAGAATGATTACAATACGGCTTTGCAGACTTATAATCTTCAGAAAAGATTGTACGATGCAGAAATCGGAAAGAAAACCGATTATGATATGGCTTTACAAAATCTGAATTATCAAAAACAAAGAAAACAAATTGTTGAAAAAGGAAGTGCCAATGAAAAAACATCCAGAAATTCTCAGTTCGCAGCCATTAATAATTCGATCAATCAAATGGAAAAAAGCTTGAATATTTTGCGTTCTAATAAAAATAATTTCCTAATTATGGCGCCGGTTTCCGGAAGATTGTCTTCATTTAATATTTCGCTTGGGCAGAATCTGACAACCGGTGAAAGTATCGGAAAAATAGATTTGATGGGCGGTTACAAACTGATTGCAAAAGTGGATGAATATTACATTAATAAACTTCAAGTCGGTATCAAAGGAAGTCTGGAAAGTAATGCTAAACAGTATGAAGTGATTATTTCAAAAATTCTTCCCGAAGTAAAAGACGGACAGTTTTCTGTGGAACTAAATTTCATTGATGCAAAAATTGAAAACTTAAAAATCGGGATGACTTTCGGAGTGAAGCTGAAACTTTCTGCCGATACGCAAAGTATGATGATTCCGAAAGGAAATTTCTACAAAGACACGAATGGAAAATGGATTTTCGTTCTGAAAAATAATAAAGCTGAGAAAAGAAATATCAGTTTGGGAAGAGAAAATCCAATGTATTACGAAGTCGTTTCAGGTTTGAAAGCCGGAGAAACCGTGATTACTTCAGATTATTCTGAATTGAAGAAATACGAAATATTAGATATAAAAAAATAAAATAAGCATGATTTGGATTAAAAAACTTTGGACGTTAATTGTTCTTTTTATTTCAGTTTTAAACTTTTCGCAGGAAAAATTAATTCCTAAAGTAGATGAAAGAGTAGAGATTGTAAGCATTGTTTTTCGATTGGCGGGAGCGAAAGAATATAGCCAAGATTACAATAAAAAATATGTGGCAGATATCAATACTTATTTTGATGCCTATAAAAACTCAGAAATTGTTGAATTTATTAAAGAAAACAGAAACAAAAACGGTTTAGGATATGATGCTGTGATGTCGATGGCGCTTCATTTATCTTTTAAAAACGGAAAATTCAGCCAGATAAAAGAAAAAGTAAATTCTTTAGATAAAAGATGGGAAAAAGTAGATAAAAAGCAGTTTGTTTCTTTGTTGAATCAATTTTACAAAAACACAAATTTTCAGCAGTTTTTTAATAATCATTCAGCAGATTATAAAAATGCAGAAGACAAATATCAAACAACTATTCTGTCTGATTTTAATCAAGATTGGTATTCTAAATTTTATGGTAAAAAAGCCAATGAAGATTACAACATTATTTTAGGCTACGGAAATGGTGGTGGAAACTATGGAATTAAAACTCATCCGAAAAACCAAAAAGAAAACGTAAATGCAGTAGTTGGAATATGGTCATTTGATAAGGATGGAAGTACAATATTTGATAAAAACGAGTTTCAGCCTTTACTGATTCACGAATTTAACCATTCGTTTATCAATTACATTTTGGAGATGGACGATAACAAATCAAAATTAGAAAATTCGGGCAAAATTATTTACGAATTGGTGAAAGAAGATATGGAATCTCAAGCATACGGAAATTGGGAAACGATGATTAATGAAAGTTTGGTACGAGCTGCTGTCATTCACTATATGATGGATAATAAATATTCGCAAAAAGACATCGATGAAGAAATTTCCATCCAAGAAAAAAGAAAATTTTTATGGATAAAAGATTTGGTGGAATTGTTAGAGAAATTTGATAATAACAGAAAACAATATCCAACGCTGGAAAGTTTTTATCCTGAAATTATTTCTTTCTATAATCAGTTAGCTCCAAAAATGATTATTTATGAGAAAAATCGACCTAAAGTATTGTCTATTTCTCCCGATATCTGGAACAAAAATGATGTAGATCCTACAATCAAAGAAATCACGATTAATTTTGACAGAGAAATGATTGAAAAAGTTTCTATAAATATGGGAGAATCTGGTAAAGAGCATTTCCCGCTGCAGAAATTGGAAGGTTTTGTCAATGGTCACAAAGGACTAAAGCTCTTGACAGATATGAAACCTAATACAGAATATGAGTTTGTATTGACCGATCAAAGCTTTAAATCGAAAGAAGGATATCCTCTAAAACAAACGGTGATAAAATTTAAGACAAAATAATTTTCCGATTATTCTAAACTCAAGAAATATGAGAGATTAGACGCTGGAAAATAGACTGATAGATTCAAGACACAATACACAAAATTTTAGATAAAAATCATTTAATTCAAATACTAATTTGTCACCTACCAAAAACAATCAACTAACAACTAATTACAAATAACTAATTATGATAAACATTACAAACCTTTCAAAAGTATATAAAACCGAAGACGTACAAACCAACGCACTCAATAACGTAAGTTTACGCATAAAAGAAGGTGAATTTGTTGCAATAATGGGACCTTCAGGTTGCGGAAAATCTACTTTCCTGAATATTATCGGATTGCTCGACAGCGCTTCTTCCGGTTCGTACAAATTTGCTGAAACCGAAACACAAAGTCTTAGTGAAAAGAAAAAATCTGAGATCAGAAAGAAAAATATCGGCTTTATCTTCCAAAATTTTAATCTGATTGATGAATTAACGGTTTATGAAAACATAGAATTACCATTAATTTACAACGGTATTTCTTCCTCGGAAAGAAAAAAACGAGTAGAAGAAATTATGGAGAAAATAAATATTGCTCATCGCGCAAAACATTATCCACAGCAACTTTCCGGAGGTCAGCAGCAAAGAGCTGCCGTTGCGAGAGCCTTGGTTACAAAACCAAAACTAATTCTTGCCGATGAACCAACGGGAAATCTCGATTCTTCCAACGGAAATGAAGTGATGAATCTTTTGGCAGAACTTCACCGCGAAGGTTCTACAATTGCGATGGTAACACACTCTTCTTACGATGCGGGTTATGCCTCAAGAATCGTAAATATGAAAGACGGCGAAATTTTCTCGGAAGAACATTCTTCTCAAAGAAAAGATGTTTTCGAAAAAGCAGATGCTAAAAACTTTAGTTGATAGTTGTCGGTTGTTAGTTGATGGGAATTCTCAAAACTAACAACAATCAACTAACAACAATCCCCAAAATCAACAATTATGCTACAAAACTGGCTCAAAATTGCCTTCATCAATTATAAAAAAAACTGGCTTTCCACGATAATTAATTTATTTGGATTGACGATTGGATTGACAGGATTTATGCTCATTCTAATGCATTGGAATGATGAAGAATCTTACGAAAAATGGAATCCCAAGAAAGATAATATTTATTACTTTCAAACGTACTACAAAAAAGATAATATTTATGGCGGTGCTATTTCGATACCTTTAGCCGAAAATGCATTAAAGCGAATCTCTGAAGTTCAGGATTATGCTTTGATGAGCGGTACAGATATCGCCTACAAAATGACCACGAAAAATAAAACAGCTTATCAGGAGGGTGGTATGGCGGCGTCTGAGAATTTTTTCAATGTGTTCCCATTCAAATTGGTGGCAGGAAGCTATAAAAATGTTTTTAAAAACGATAACAATATTGCTATTTCCAATGTTGTTGCAAAAAATCTTTTTGGAAAAACCGACGTTACGGGAGAAACAATTAAAATTAACAAGACAGATTACATCGTTACAGCAGTTTACGAATTACCAAAAGAAAACAGCCAGATAAAGCCTGATTTTATTTTTAAACCTGCAGAACGTTTGAAAGAGGATAAAGAAGCTTGGGGGAATTTCAATTATGGATGCTTTTTTCTGTTAAAAAAAGGTGCAGACCCAAGAAGTTTTGAGAAAAAATTTCTAGATGTCATTATGTTGCGAGCAAAAATAAATTCTGAAGGTGCAGGAATAACACCTCAACAATATATTGATACGTATGGACCAACGGATTCATTACTTACACCGCTGGATAAAATAAAACTGCATTCAGAAATGACTTGGTTTGGGAAACCGGATTTCAAATCATTAATGATTTTGTTCGCACTTTCTGTTTTAATTGTGATTTTATCAGCCATCAATTTTATTAATTTAAAAACAGCACAAGCTTCTCAAAGAGCTAAAGAAATCGGGGTAAGAAAAGCGATTGGAAGCACAAAATCTAGTTTGGTTCTTCAATTCCTGATGGAAACTTTTTTAATTTGTTTTGCTTCTTATCTTTTGTCTTTGGCTTTAACAGAGCTTCTTTTGCCAAGTCTCAACAAGTTTTATAACAAAGAAATTGTGATGAGCGATTGGAGAGTTTATTTTTATTCATTTGCGATGGTAGCTTTGGTTACGGTTGTTTCCGGGCTCATTCCGGCTTTATATTTATCTAATTTCAAAGCGATAGAAACTTTAAAAGGAAATTTTGCCAGAAGTAAAAATGGTGTTTGGCTGAGAAACGGAATTCTGACTTTACAACTTATTATCTCTTCTTTTTTCATTATCGGTGGTTTGATTGTAAATCAGCAGGTAAAACACATGATGAATAAAGATTTGGGCTTTAACGGGAAACAGGTTTTTCAAATTAATTTTAATGAAGATAACAACGGAAAACCTTGGCTAAAATATGAAAGACTGAAAACTGAAATGGCAAAAATTCCTGGTGTAGAAAGCATTTCTTTTACAGAAGCGCCTCCCGGAACAAATGGCCAGAGCAGTTCAAATGTAGATTATCTGAATACAAGTATTCAGGCTCGTCATGGCTCTATGGATTATAATTATCTTCAGTTTATGGGTGTTAAATTGCTTAAAGGACGCTGGCTAGATCCAAAATTATCCTCAGATACAATTAACAATGCATTGGTGAACGAAGCTTTTGTAAGAAAATTTGGATGGACAGATGAACAGGCAATGAAAAGAGAAGTAAGACCAGGATTCGACGATAAAGCTTATCATATTGTAGGAATTACAAAAGATTTCAACATCAGAAGTTTGAAGAGCGAAGTGGAACCCATGATTTTTTTCCACTATAGAGAAACTACCTGGAAACGATATAACGTAGGTAATATTGAATTGAAATTAAAAGCAGACGATATCGATGGAACTGTGAAAAGGCTAAAAACGTATTGGCAAAATAATGTAGAACCGGGTTACCCATTCAAGTCTTATTTTATTGATAAACAATTTGCGAAAACTTTTGAAACGTATCAGAAACAACAGACGCTTTTCACAATTTTAAATGCAATGGTTTTAATGGTGGCATTACTCGGATTATTCGCTTTGTCTTCATTAATGATTGAGCAAAAATTAAAAGATGTAGCCATCAAAAAAACATTAGGTGCATCAGACGGAACTTTGATCGTAGGATTGACGAAACAGTTTCTGTGGATTACTTTTATTGCGGTTGTTGTAAGTATTCCGATCAGTTATTATCTGATGAACGAATGGCTGAAAGATTTTGCTTACCGAATTGATATGCCAATTTTTCCATTCATTCTGAGTATGATTTTATTATTAGTTTTAACATTTGCGGTGGTAAGTATTAAAGCATACCAAGCCACAAAAGTGAATCTTGTGAAATATTTAAAATACGAATAAAATTAGTTAATAGTTATTGGTTCTCAGTTGATAGAGAGTTTTGAAACCATCAACTGACAACTATTAACTAACAACCAAAAACCACCAACTATGCTTAAAAACTGTCTCAAAATAGCATTTGTCAACTATAGAAAAAACTGGCTTTCCACGATGATCAATGTTTTAGGATTGAGCGTTGGTTTGTGTGTCTTTCTGTTGATTTTTATTCATTGGCAGGATGAGAAAACATACGAACAATGGAATCCTAATAAAGATAATATTTATCTGGTAGAAAATTTTAATTCCTCTTTTGGAACAATGCCTGTTTCAAGTTATCCCGAGATATTCGGATCAAAAGAAATGTTTTCGGAGATTGAGGATGCTACAATATTTAATGATTGGGGAAGAAAAAAAGTGAGCTTCGGAAATAATTCAGCGTATGTTTCTGCCGGAGCTACGGTAAATTCTTTTTTTAATTTTTTTCCTTTTGAAAAAGTTGCCGGAAACTTTAAAGATGCTTTATCCGATGTAAGTAAAGTTGCTTTATCAGAAGAAACGGCAAAATTGCTTTTTGAGGATGATTATTTGAACTCAATTGGGAAAGCTGTTAAAATTGAAGTTGATGACAAAAACTATATTGTAACAGCAATTTATAAAATACCTGTTGCCAATACAGTTTTTAAACCTGACTTTGTTATTATGAATCCTTATATGGAAGGCAATAAAACACAGTGGACGAACTACAGCTATAATGGTTTTTTTAAAATAAAACCGGGTTCTGATATTAAAGCCCTTGAAGATAAAATAGCAAGAAAAATGCGGGAACAAGATGAGATTTCTGCAAAAAAATGGGGTTACGAAACAGATAAAAAAAATCCTTTAAAAGTGTATCTCTCACCACTAGAAACCATAAAGCTTGATGCAAAAAGTGACGGGATAAATAAAGGAGATAAAAAATCGATAATGATTTTGCTTGGAATATCTGCTTTGATATTGCTTTTATCGGGGATTAATTTAATTAATTTAAAAACCGCTCAGGCGGCTCAAAGAGCAAAAGAAGTTGGGGTAAAGAAAGTGATAGGAAGTTCAAAATCAAAACTGGTTTTTCAGTTTTTAATGGAAACTTTTATTATTTGTTTCGTAGCTTATATTTTAGCTTTTGCTATGGTTGAGCTTTTGCTTCCTTCGTACAATAAATTTTTGAATAAAGATATTCAGCTAAAAAACATAAGTCTCTTTATTTATACAGCTTTGTTACTGATTATTTTTTCTCTGGTTTCAGGGTTGATTCCTGCACTTTATCTGTCAAATTTTAAACCAATCAATACCTTGAAAGGAAATTTTGCCAGAAGCAGACATGGTATTTGGTTAAGAAACTCCATTCTTACTTTACAGTTAATTATTTCTTCATTTTTTATTATCTGTTCTTTAATTATTCATACTCAGGTTAAATATATGATGAATAAAGATTTAGGATTTAAAGGGAATCAGGTGGTTCAAATTGATTTTAAAAAAACAAGTTGGGAGAATAATTATAATGCGAAAAAATATCAACTTCTAAAGAGTGAAATTGCCAGAATAAAAGGTGTTGCGGATATTACAGGTTCTATACAATCCATAGGAAGAGGTGCTGCCAATACTTCTGTTGCTAAGGATGCACGAGATAGTACCAAAACAGTAGAAGGTACAGGTCTTGGAGCAATTGACGAGAACTATCTTCGTTTTTACAAAATACAGTTTTTATCGGGGCGAGATTTAAATTGGAAAATAGCTTCAGATACAATTAACGGAGCGGTTGTAAACGAAACTTTTGCAAAGAAGTTGGGCTACAATTCAAAAAGCGCCTTGGGAAAAGAGATTTTAACAGGTTGGGACGACCGTAAGAAATATAAGATTCTGGGTGTAGTAAAAGATTTTTACTATAACGGTGTTGATAAACCAATTGAACCTGTGGTTTTTTTCAATTATGACAGAACCTGGGTTAAAAATAATATGTCTAATCTGCAAATAAAGCTTTCAGGTGATGATATCAACGGAACTTTGGAGCAAATTAAAGAATTCTGGCTCACAAAAACAGAACCGGGTTATCCTTTTGAATACGAATTTGTGGATAAACAATTTGCTAAAACTTTTGAACGATTTCAGAAGCAACAGACTCTTTTTACAACGCTTAATATTGTTGTTTTGGTGATTGCATTATTAGGATTATTTGCATTGTCATCACTTCTTATTGAGCAGAAACTGAAAGATGTTGCCATTAAAAAAACTTTAGGAGCAGACGAAAAAACAATTGTCTGGGATTTGACCAAAAGATTTTTACTGATTTGTATAATCGCTGTTTTAATAAGCATCCCGTTTGGATATTTTGCAATGAACGAATGGCTGAAAGATTTCTCTTACCGAATTGATATGCCGGTTTGGCCGTATGTTCTAAGCATGATCTTGCTTTTGCTCTTAACGTTTTTTGTTGTAAGCTTCAAAGCGTATCGTGCAACGAAAATAAATCTTGTTAAACATTTGAAATACGAATAATGTTTGAAGTTAGATGATGGAAGTTGGATGTCTTTGATATCCCAATATTCACTTTCGGCTTCTGTCATCCATCTTCCATTCAAAAAAATCTACAATGAAAAAAATAGTCTTCATTTTTATAATAAATCTTTTCCCGGCTCAACAAAGTTGGACGCTCAAAGAATGTCTCGATTATGCTTCAAAAAATCATCCGTTGGTAAAACAGGCAACCGTAAATATTCAAAAAAATGACCGACAGATTGCAGCTTCAAAAGGAATGTTGCTTCCGTCTGTCAATGCTGGTGTCAATCACAGTTATAGTTTGGGTTCGTCAATCAATCAGTCGAGTAATCAAAGAGAGGCGCTTAATACACAGTATGATCAGGTGATTGCTCAGGCAAATGTTGAATTGTTTAATTGGAGGAATTATTTGAATATTTCTTTGTCTAAATTGAATAAAAATGCGAGTACATATAGGCTTAAACAAGCTCAGAATGAAGTAAAACTTACTGTAATTCAGAATTTTTTCATGTATCAAAACAGCAAAAGCTGGCTGGAAGTTTTAGAAACACAGATTGCAGGAATCGAAGAACAAATTAAACGTACTGAAAAAGAAGTGGAAATAGGAAGTCGCTCAAAAAGTGATATTTATGATATTAAAGCCAATTTGGGAACTTTACAGGAGCAGTGGGTTTCAGCAAAAAACCAACGTGATCTGGCAAAAATAAATCTTCTGAATGCACTGAGTATTACACAGGATTCTATAGATTTTGTGATGGATGACAATGAATCTTTAGTTCAGGAAGATTTTAATACTGCAGATTTTACCAATAAATTAATAGAAAATAACCCAGCTTACAAAACGGTTATTGCTGAAATCAGGGCACAGGAAAAAAATATAGATATTGAAAAATCTTACTATCTTCCAACATTGACTGGAAATTACAGTTGGTCTACTTTTTATAATAAATCTTTGGGCAGCAATGCTCTTTCCAATGCAAATTTTTCTGATCAGTTTAGTCAGAATAAAAACCAGTCGATTTCTTTTGGTTTAAATATTCCGATTTTTAATAAATTCCAAATAAAAAATAACGTAGAAATAGCAAAACTAAACGTTATCAATTTCAATTACAGCAAAGATTTAATCATTAATGATTTAACAAAATCGATCAATTCTATAAAAGCTCAGTTTCTGAATGCGCAGGAAAAATACAGTCTTTTGGAACTTAATTTCGAAAATCAAAAACTGTCTTTTCAGAAATCTGAAGAAAAATATAAAGAAGGTTTAATGGATGCTTATACGTTTTTTGTGGTGAGGAATAACTGGCTTCAGGCGAATTATAATTTAATAAGCAGCAAAAATGATGTCAATCAGCAAGTCGAATTATTGAAGGTTCTTCAATCTGAATTTTAACATCATGCAAATAATTTTTCGCTGATTTTTTATCTATTGTAAGCTCAACCTTGTCAAGGTTAATAATTCACATATTTATTAACCTTGACAAGTTTTTTTTTGAAATATTTTTAAAGAAAATGAGTACTATGGTTGTTGCTTTGTAAGCTTTTGAATTTCTCTTTTTTCATCATTTCTTTTGATACTTTTGCGGTGAAAAATATTCTTATTTTTTTTGAAATCAGGATAATAATTTGATGTTTTCAGATAAAATCTTAATGCTTTTATCCATTTCTGTCAGATTTAAATTTCCAAAACCCAATCGCATTGCTGTAAGATCTTTGTTCTGATAAAGCAGGGTTTTAGGAATGAAAAGATTGTTTTTAGTACAGTTTCTACTGAGCTGCATTAGATTTACAGGGATTTTCCACTTCATCCACACTGCTAAACCTCCTGAAGGTTTTTGAAAATCGATGTAGTCTCCCAAGTTTTTTTCTAAAAGAGAAACGAAATAATCTCTTCTTTCCTGATAAGTTTTTAATGATTTTTTTAAATATCGGTTAATTTCACCTTCAGCAATCATTTCTCCCAAAACGTGTTCCATCAGAACGTCGCCCTGTCGGTCTATAATTCCCAAATATTTTCTCATTTCGATCATCAGATTTTCTGGCGCAACAATAAATCCCGTTCGGAAACCGGGAACCAAAGATTTTCCGAAAGATCCAATATAAATAACCATTCCGTTGGTATCTGCGCTCGCCAAAGGAAGAATAGGACTTTTATCATAATGGAAATCATAATCGTAATCGTCTTCCAGAATGATAAAACCAAATTCATTGGCAAGATTAAGTAACTCCAACCTTCGTTTTGCACTCAGGGTGACTGTAGTAGGATAGTGGTGATGCGGTGTGAGATAAAGCATTCTTATTTTCTGCTTTTTACAAGCTTCTCTTACTTCTTCTACATTAATTCCTTCTTCATCAATTGAAATGGGTTGAATTTTTACTCCTGCTTTTTGGAAGATCATATTGACTGAGAAATAGCTTAATTCTCCGACCAAAACAACATCTCCTGCCGAAAGTAAAATTTCAGAAACAATATAAATACTCATTTCCGTACTTCTCGTAATCAAAAGATTGTTTTTTGAGATCGGTAAGCCTCTTGATAGATTTAAAAATTGTGAGAGGTTTTTTTTGAAAAATTCACTTCCATCCTGATTGTATTGTCCTATTTTATGAGCTTTTCTTTTTAAAATGGAACTGTAAATTCGGGAATGATGGTCAATTTGCGTTAAACGAATATCCGGAACGCCGTCATTGAAAATATATTCGCAATCAGAATACTCAAACGGATTATCTAAAATATTTGAAGTTTTAAATGAAAAACCTGTTGATTTGGGATAATGTTCAAGGTTGTTCTTCTCAAAATCTTTAATTTGAAATGGTTTTTCCTGATTTTTTCCAATCACAAAAGTTCCTTTATTAGGAAGGCTTTCTACCCAGCCTTGTGCAAACAATTCGTCATAAGCAGCAACAATTGTATTTCTGTGAACCTGCAAAATGATGCTTAAAGCCCTTGTTCCCGGAAGTTTTATGCCAAAAGGAAGAACGCCTCTTTGTATCGCATTAATTAATTGATTGGAGATTTGCATGTAGATAGAAATCTCTGAATTTCTATTGATTAAAATAAAACTCTCGTAAGGAAATTCAGCCGGACTATTCATAATGTTAAAACTGGTACTATCTAACCATCCGGTAATATACTACTTTTGAAACAAAATAAAAACAAATGGAATTTTATAATCTTATTGATAAAATCGTAAGCGATAATGAAGCTCATTCAAAATGGCTCAATACGCTGTCTTTTATGGAAAATGCGGGAGCAAGAAAAATTTCTGCTTGCGAACATCCTACAAAAGTAAATTTAATACAGTTGAAACATGCTTGTGAAGAGCATCGTCATGCATATTATCTTAAAAAACAAATTGGGAAAATAAATCCTGAATTATGTAAAACTTATGAAGGCAACGAGCTTTTAGCACCGATCGCAACACGACAATATCTTCATGCTCTGGATGTTAAAGCGTGTAAGTATCTTCTTGCTCATTTCGATTTGACAAAAGAAGAATTAAAATATGCGGCTTATCTTTTCGTGACGTATGCAATTGAAGTTCGTGCTGATGAATTATATCCTGTATATCAGGAAGTTCTTACCAAAACCAATTCAAAAGTGATGGTGAAATCGATTATATTGGAAGAAGAAGGACATTTGGAAGAAATGATCCATCAATTGGATGAATTTTCTGAGTACTGGAAACCACACGCAGAGAAAATTATAGAAATTGAAAAAGATTTGCACACCGACTGGGTGAATGCGATAACTGAAGAAGTGATGAAACCGGATTATGCTTAATCATCTTCATTATTTTCAGGAGGCTCTGGATAAAAGAAAAGCAGATCAAACTTTAAGAATATTAAAACCCAAATTAGAAGGTATCGATTTTTATTCTAATGATTATTTGGGATTGGCAAGAAATGAAGAGTTACGAAATTTATTATTAAAACAAATTAATGATCATCCTCATTTGCTTTCAGGAAGTACTGGTTCGAGATTGATCAGCGGAAATAGTACAGAGGTTATCGAAACAGAAAACTTTATTTCAAAAGAGCATCAAAATGAATCTGCATTGCTTTTTTCTTCCGGATACAATGCCAATTTAGCTCTGTTTTCTACACTTCCGAACCGTCATGATACGATTATTGTTGATGAAAAAATTCACAGATCCATACATGATGCCTGTAAAATGTCGCATGCTAAAAAATTAAAATTTAAGCATAATGATGTTGGCGATTTGGAACAAGTTTTAAAAAGACAAAACGGGAATTGTTACGTTGCAATAGAAAGTCTGTACTCGATGGATGGAGATTTTGCGCCAATTCGTGAAATTGTAGAAATCACTAAAAAATATAATGCTTTTTTGATTGTAGATGAAGCTCATTCTTTTGGTGTTTTTGGATACGGTTTGGTTGAAAAATACCAATTGCAAACAAAGGTTTTGGCAACGGTAATTACTTACGGAAAAGCGCTCGGTTCACATGGTGCGGCAATTTTATGTGATGAGGTTATCAAATCTTATCTTGTGAATTTTGCATCACCATTTATTTACACTACCGCCACTCAGGATATTCAGTGGAGAAGTGTAAAAACCGGATATGAATTTTTAAAAATAAATTCCAATTTATCTTCCAGCTTACAAGAAAACATTAAAATTTTTCATCAGCAAAATATAAAAACGCCATCTTCTGAAAATAGTCCGATTCAGGCAGTTTTAATATCAGATAATCATCGGTTGAAAGATTTGCAGGAAACTTTATTGCATGAAGGATTTTTAACCTATGCTGTTTTTAGTCCGACGGTAAAAGAAGGAACAGAAAGATTGAGGATCTGCCTTCACAGCTTCAATACAGAAGAAGAAATTGTAACACTTAGTGAAATTATTAAAAGATTTATTTAAATGAAATTATTTGTAACCGGAATCGGAACCGAAGTCGGAAAAACTGTTTGTTCATCAATTCTCACAAAATACTTTAATGCTGATTACTGGAAACCCATTCAGTCTGGAGATCTACATTTTTCAGACAGCATGAAAATTAAAGAATGGGTGGGTGAAAATGTGCTCATTCATCCTGAAAAATATCGATTGCAACTTGCGGCATCACCTCATCAGTCGGCTTTGGAAGAAGGAGTTTTAATTAACAGTGATGATTTTAAACTTCCTGAAACTCAAAATAATTTAATTGTAGAAGGAGCGGGAGGATTGATGGTTCCAATTTCTGATGAGGAATTCATTATTGATTTAATTGAAAAACTAAACCTTCCCGTTGCTTTGGTTGTGAGAAATTATTTAGGATGCATCAATCATACTTTATTATCACTGATGGCTTTAGAGCAAAAAAATATTAAGCTTGAGTATTTGATCTTAAATGGAGATTTCCCTGAAGATACAGAAAGAGTGATTTGTAAAAATATTCAGGAGGAAACCAAAATTATAATAATTCCCGACATAGAGAAAATAACAAAAGAAAATATAGAACGTATTACAAAACAATTAGAGAAAATATGATAGATAAAACAAAATTGAGAAATGATTGGACAAAAGAAGAGATCGAAAAGATTTACAATCTTCCTCTTCTCGAATTGATTTATAAAGCAGCAACCGTTCACAGAGAATGGCATGATCCGGAAGAGGTACAAATGTCAACTCTATTATCTATAAAAACTGGTGGTTGCGTAGAAGATTGTTCGTATTGCGGACAGGCTGCACGTTATCACACCAATATTAAAGTTCAGGCTTTATTGCCAACTGAAAAAGTAATCGAACATGCTCAAAAAGCAAAAGACAACGGCTCTTCCCGTTTCTGTATGGCTGCAGCTTGGCGAGAAGTACGAAATAACCGTGATTTTGATCGTGTAATTGACATGGTAAAAGGAGTGAATGAACTCGGACTTGAAGTGTGCTGTACGCTCGGAATGTTGACAGAAGAACAAGCTGTTCGTCTTGAACAAGCTGGTTTGTATGCGTACAATCACAATTTGGACACTTCAGAGCAATATTATGAAGAAATTATTTCCACAAGAACTTTTGATAATAGAATTAATACCATCAACAACGTCAGAAAAGCAGGAATTACAGTTTGTTCAGGCGGAATTATCGGTTTGGGCGAAACGCATGCAGACAGAATTTCAATGTTGTTGACATTATCAACGATGCCAAAACATCCTGAATCTGTTCCTATCAACGCATTGGCAAGAGTTGCAGGAACACCTCTTGAAAATAATGAAAAAACTGACACTTGGGAAATGGTAAGAATGATCGCTACCGCAAGAATTGTAATGCCTTCATCGATGGTTCGTCTGAGCGCAGGAAGGATTGAAATGACAGAATTTGAACAAGGGTGGTGTTTTATGGCAGGAGCAAACTCAATTTTTACAGGGGAAAGAGAAACTTTATTGGTAACTCCAAATCCAGGAGTTTCTGAAGATATGCAAATGCTGCAGACCTTAGGATTGAAACCGATGAAAAGACAAGCTGAAAAAGTAATAGATCAATTTGAAACCTGGAAAGCTAACTTCTAGTTTCTAATCTCTATAATCTATGAATTTACAAGAGCGAGACAGAGCCGTCAATTGGCATCCTTACACGCAAATGAAAACTGCAGATGATGCAATTCCTATCGTTAAAGGAAAAGGAGTTTACCTTTTTGATGATAAAGGAAACAAATACATTGACGCCGTTTCTTCATGGTGGGTTACGCTTCACGGTCATGCGCATCCTTACATTGCACAACGGGTTTCTGAACAGTTGAATACTTTAGAGCAGGTTATTTTTGCGGGTTTTACTCATGAGCCAGCGATACAACTTTCTGAAAATTTACTAAAACTTCTTCCTCAAAATCAGCAGAAAGTTTTCTATTCTGATAACGGATCGACCGCCGTGGAAGTCGCTTTGAAAATATGTATTCAACATGCTTACAATCAGGGAAAGGAAAAGACGAAAATTTTAGCATTTAAAAACGCTTATCACGGCGATACTTTCGGGGCAATGTCGGTAAGCGGAAGAAGTGTTTGGACAAAACCTTTCGGAGAAATGTTATTTGAAGTCATTTTTATTGATACTCCTACTTCTGAAAATATTGAAGATCTCAAAGCCCAAATTTCAGCGTATCAGGATGAAGTTGTTTGTTTCATTTACGAACCGCTCATTCAGGGAGCAGCAGGAATGTTGATGTACAATGCTGAAGATTTGGATAACTTAATGAAATTCTGCAGAGCAAATGGAATTTTGATGATTCAGGATGAGGTTTTCACAGGTTTTGGACGAACAGGAAAATTGTTTGCAGCTAATTATCTTTCAGAAAAACCAGATATTATGTGTTTTTCTAAAGGTTTGACAGGTGGTACGATGCCAATGGGAATTACAACATCTACTAATGAAATTTTCGAAGCATTTTTGTCTGATGATAAATATAAAACGTTGTTTCACGGGCATTCTTTTACAGCAAATCCGTTAGCTTGTACTGCTGCTTTGGCAAGTATGGAGCTTTTGTTGAATGATGAAACACAAAAAAATATCCAGCGAATTTCGGAGCAACATTTTCATTTTTTGAATATTTTAAAAGAGCATTCAAAAGTTGAAAACGTACGACAAACCGGAACTATTTTAGCTTGGGAAATTAAAAATGACCATAAAACTTCTTATTTTAACGAGATAGGTAAGAAGCTGTATGATGAATTTTTATCTCGAGGAATTGTCATGCGTCCATTAGGAAATGTCATGTATTTGGTTCCACCTTATTGTATCAGTTCAGATGAATTAAATTTCATTTATGAGAATATTTTGGAGGTGCTAAATTGCCTTTAAAAATATATATTTATAATTAGAGGTTATTTAAATTTGATATTTATTTTTAACATTAAGAAATTAAGATCATTGTCTTAAAAACTTAATACAAAATCAATGTGTTGATTTCTTAATCATATCCTGCTTAAATAACTAAATACTTTAATTTAGACAATTAAGACAAAGGCAATAGAAAACATTTAATAAAAAATTAAACAGGTTCTTAGTTTGGGTTAAATTCTTTTGAATTTGTTTAAAACCATAAAAAAATAAACATTTCAATATTGAAATGTTTATTTTTTCTAATTATTAATTTATCCTTAAATGAGGAATGAAAAGTGACTGATACTCAGAAAAAAAATATTTTTTTCCAAATTTTCTTATGTTAACTTTTGTGATAAGGGCAACCTGAAGGAGCATTTGCAACACGTTCGGTAACTGAAGCAGGTGTTGTCATACTCATTGCAGAAGGAGCGTTGAAGAACTGCTCTTCAATTACTTTTCTTTGATCTGCAGGAATATCCTCAATTTTTCGAAGCGTATTTACCTGAATATGAGGCCAGCTTGTTGTACCGCCGTCATTTCCAAAATCGAATTCGAAAAATATAATTTGCTCGTACTGCAGCTGAAGAATTTCTTTTCCGTCTTCAATCACGGTTTCAATCCACAAGTTAAATTCTATTTCTACAGTGGGTACAAAACGATTAACAAAAGGAACGTTTAAAATACCGCCTTGTGCACCGGTTGCCATTTTGGATGACATTTGGATAAGGACGTAATTGGCAACAGTTTGCCCGCTCAACGTATCTCTTAATCGCATATCCGGTCTTACACAGTAAGGGTACAATTCATCGGCCAATATTCTCTGCGTATAAATTTTGTTTGAACCCTTATCATTTTCATCGTTTAATGTTTCGTGAACCCAAGCCGGAGCTGGTTCGTCAAGGTTAATCGCACCTCCTGCACCACCCATTGTAGGTGAAATTGCAAGGTGAGGAGGATCCCAAGTTGCAATACCGGTAGGAAATTTTGGAGCACCTTTTCTAAGATAGAATGTTTTGTTATCAACACTTTCCGGGGTAATATCTCCCAAAACGGTAATCGTGCTTCCATGCGGAATAACGCCACTTCTTGAGATAGAATAATCAGGGATAAAATAAGGTCCTGAAATTCCATCCATTGGTTTAATTTCCTGTGCAGGAATAATTTCGTAATATTTTTGACCTTCTTTCAACTGGCTCAAAAGAATGTATGAAGAATTACCGTTTTCGTCTTTTACTTCGACCAATGGCTCATTTCTGTATTCGCCTTTGTATCCGTATTTTTCAAAATCTTCAGTAGAAAATGCGTGAATTCCACGATCTTTTTCTATGGTTTCTTTCGTTGCAGCATAATTGTAGACATCACTTAGCCAAAGATACATTCCGTTTTCTTCATGAATTCCGGCGTATTGCAACTCTGAATTTCCTTCTACTTTATTTACACTTTTAATGGTTTGGTCATATTTTACAGCACCGCAAAATAATTCGGTTGCACCACCACGGTTACGAACACCTCCGGGAACGATTTCGAAAGTTAATTTTTCAATATATTCTTCAGTATCAAAGCTGAATTTTCCGGGAATTGTACTCGGATTCGTACCCGGAGAAGGCATAATGGTCGTATGTATTCCGCTTCCCAGAGAAGGTCTGCCTATGTTTGTATTGTAATTGGCATTATAACTTACCCAAGTTCCATTCAGTGCTTCCAAAACACCATAATCTACATTATTTGCAATTTCCTGAAGATTTTCTTCACTAAAAGGTCTCACCGGATCATCGATCAAAAGCTTAGAGTAATCCTTCATAAGGTTTGCTAAATAATCTTTCGTGCCCTGATCCTGATTTGGAGCAGCAGTTCTTAGAAACTGGTTTTCCTGTCCGAAACTTTCTTTATTTCTTTTTAACATGGTATTAGTTTTTGATGGTTTAGTTTTAAATTTAATTTGCAGGATATTCAAAAGTAGGCCCTGCATTTTGAGTCGAATTTAAAGGCTGACTCATCAATCCGATGGCCTGTTCTTTCAACGCATACATATACATAATTGATTTTTCCAATTCTTTCGCATTACCTTCTACTGCAGCCTGAATGGCATCCAAAAGGTTTTTATACGTTTGGTTAAATGCTTTTCCCTGTGCGTACAATTGCGGATTCGATTGGTAATCGCTCATTTTCGGGTTGGGCTTCATCGGATAAGCTGCATTCCAGTCAACCGGTAATTCTTTTCCTACAGGTGGAGTGGTTACAGGCATCATTCCGTTTTCATCGGTGAAAGGTCTGTAATCTCCTCCAAGATAAAAATGCTCATGAAAAACTTCTTTAAATCTGAAATAATGCGCCAATTCTGCACCTTCCTCAAACTGCGAAGGATCTACATCAAAAATAGAATCGTCTGCACCTTCACCTTGTCCTTTAATTTCTTGAAAAACAGCAATTACTCCATCCAAAGCTTCTACAGGATGTAGTTTTCCTCCGCTTCCGTAATACTGTTCCGGACGAATTTGTTTTGTAGGATCTCCAGTGAAAATTCCACCTGTGTTTAATTCCTCAAAATTTTGCGGAAGCTTTCCGTTCGTTTTGTAATAAGCAATGATTTGGAAAACAACGATGTAAAAGAATAAAACGTCATAATATTCACCAATGGTATGAACATTCTGCATCATAAAATCTTTCATGTTTTCCAGCGTCCACAGATTATTTTCCTGAACCGCACTTTTAGAATATAAAGCCGAATTTTCTGCTTCAGGAGTATATTTCGGAGCTTTTACCAAAGGATTACTTGGACTTTCAATCGCAATAAAAGTAGCAATACTGTTTGTAGAAAAAGTTTCCAGACCAACAAAAAAATCAACATTCATCGGCAATTTCATCGGATAATTAGGGTAGTTCTGAGGTCTGTTTACCGATGGCTGAATACTTACCGCATTCATTACATTACAAACCATAATCATGTGAAGCATTTCTTCCACAGCAACACTTCTGATAATTTGTGATGCTAAAATATTGGTGCCGTCTTTAATGGAATATAAAGCCGTAAGATAAGGTGGAATCGTAGAATGCTCGATTAAAATTGCTGTTTGCAAAAGATCCTGTAAAATAGGGCGATAGTCTAATTCTGTTAATCCTTTTTTTACTTCAGAAAGTTGTCCTTTCGAAAGCTCTGCAGAAGGTTGTAAATTTGAAATTTTACCGGAAAATTGTGAACTTAAATAGTCATTAAATTCTTTGATCTGATTATTTAATAGCAGATTTGTAAGCGTTTTGCTGTGGTATTTTAAACCTTCAATCCAGTCTTGTTTATTTATTGTTGAATCAAATAATAAGGACTGAAGCGAAATTGCCTCTGCTTCGATTGTATTTTGGGCTAAAGAACTTCTTGAAGATATGTTAATATTACTTTCCTGAGGTTCTGTTTTATTGATAAGTCTTTGTCTCATTTCTTTCTATTTTAAAATTGTTTCCAGATCCTTCAATATAGATTCTACCGAACGTATTGTGAATGCTGATAAGGTTAATGTAGGATTTGAAGTTCCTAAAGTGGTCATGTTTCCTGCACCGACGATGTATAAATTCGGGTGATCCCAAGATTTACAATAGCTGTTGGTTACAGAATCATCCGGCGTGTCGCCCATTCTGTGAGTTCCCACGATATGACCGGCTCCGTTGTAAGAATATCTCACATTGTTGTACACGAAAGTATTGTTATCTGTTGCGTTATACTTTGTGAAATCTTCAATATTCAATCTTGCAAACATTTGATCAGAAGCCAATTTTGCCTGTTCCATTGCTCTCATTTCATATTCATTCAGTTCATAATTGATAACAGGACGCGGAATTCCCAATGCATCAAGATATTGATCATTAATGGTAACTCTGTTGTTAGGATTTGGAAGCTGTTCTATTTCAAAATGGAATAAAACCTGTCTCGAAAGTCTGTAGGTTAACGCTTCTTTTAATTCTTCGCCGAAAAGTCCCTGTCCCAAAAATTCTGAAAGATCAGATCCCGGTGAAAAAGCAGGCCAACTCCATCCCCAATTATCCAGTGGAGAAATCCACGCAGAAAATTCGCTTCTGAAATCTCCGTCGCGGAAAGATGAAATGTTGGTGGTAGAACCGGGACCTCTGTAAGAGTAAACCGGATCCGGGAACAATCCCCAAGTAAGCATCACCATGTGATCCATGAGGTTTCTTCCTACCTGATCGCTTCTGTTGGCAACTGTTTTTTCAACTTTTTGTCCGTTTTCGATAACGGTGTATTTTGAATTTAAAAGAATTTTAGGATTTTCAAAAGCATTGGCTGCAAGAATGACAACAGAATTTGTAGTGTCGATTTCTTCTTCAATAAAATCTGTTTTTTCTCTGGAAGTGTACCTTCTTATATGAACTTTTGAAATTTTTTCCTGATTAGCCTGATCCACACTTAATCTGTAAACTACACTCTGCGCCTGAATCTGAATATGAGGATTTCTCTGCAGGTTTTCGTTTTTATTGACTTTATAAAGTGCTTTTTTCAGGGTTTTCAAAGCGTTGTATTTTGCCTGAACCGGACAGATCGGAACACAAGAAGCATTTCCTTCGCAACGTTCTCCCATGTAAGGATTCCAGACTGCGCCCAATGCTTTGTAATCTTCGTGTTCGATATTATTTAATGATAATTTATATCCTGAATCTGAAGAATTTGCTTTGATTAATTTTGCTTTTCCATAAGCAATATTCGGAGTAGAATTTCTTCCCTGCGGAGAAGGAACCATCATCAACGGAATATTCTTAAAATTCAACTGAACCGAAGTTCCTGCTAATCCGCTAATAATCTGCTGATCCATATAACTTTGCGGAATTTCATCCATCGGAAAAACATAATCTTTACCATAATATTCTTCCATACTTTCCTTGATTGGATATTCCTGAGCAGAAACATTTCCTGAAACTCCTATTTCAAACTCAGCCATTTCATAATAAGGCTTCAGCGTTTCATAATCAATCGGCCAGTCCATTGCTCTGCCGTATTTTTCTTTTAATCTAAAGTCATTCGGAAGCATTCTCGGTGTAGTTCCCAACCAGTGAAGGGTAGTACCGCCTCCAACTCTTATCGCATCACTCGCAAAAGGCATCGGACCAAACTGAACCAAATATCCTTTTTTATCAGGAAACGGCGGAATGATGGGTTCCATATCTAAAACATTGGGTGAAGGTGCCTGTTTCAGATTCGGATAAGGCGAGTTCGGAACTTTAGCTTCTTCCATGTAAAATTTACGGATGTAATCGTTGTAAGTCGTCATAGAAGTTGCGGAATCCAGTTCTATTCCGGCTTCTAAACCGGCTTCGTACATGAGAATAGATAATTCTTTATATGTTTTTGAATCGTTCATTTCAGAACGATGGATCATTTTTCCTTTTTCTGTATCAAAAACATGATCGGTTAAAAGTTTTGCAATCAGAGATCCGGCAATTCCGGTTCCCACAATGATTACATCTTTTTTCTGCTGTAATTTTTCTTTTTGATTCATGAGTTGCTGTTTACAGGTTTTATGCCCCAAGATTTAAAGCCAGGTTGTTTTGCTCCGGGTGGATGAGCTTGCATTACATTCCAGACCAATCCTTCTTTGTAAGATAAATCGTTGACGTAAGCGCCTTCCCAGGTTCCAAGGTACCAAAGCGTGATAATGCTGTTGGCAATATCCTGAGTCGCAGGATTGGCAAGAATGTCAGAAGAAATAGCGTTATTCAGTTGGTTTTGTGTAGTAGAATTTTCAAGAATATCTTTAGAAATATTCAGAAATTCTGTAAAAGTTACAGCTTCTATCTGATGAAGAATATGCGTGTAATAAGTCTCGGCTAAGCCTGTAGCCTGCAGTTCGTTCACGGAAAACCCGGTGAGAGATTCTGAGATAGCCATGAACACGTCGTAATAATAATCGTCGACGTTGAAGATTTTTTGGATAATCATTTCGTTGGAATTTGGTGTTACTATAACTTGTCTTCTTATCATTTTAGGAAGACATTAATACAATTGAAAAATAAAAATTGTGATATTTTAGTCCTGATCAGACCGCATAGAAATTTTGCAAAGTTTTTTTAAGTTAGACATGGTTAATAGTTTTAGTTGCCCAAATTTATTGAGTTTTTGTTTTTTGAAATTCAGTATTTTTACTGTAATGATGCATGCGTGTGGTATTTGTAATTATTATAAAAAAGCTTTTTTGAAGAATGATTTTTGTTATTCTTTTTTATTTAATTTAGAATTGTTCTATTTTGTGGAATCGCTTAGAATTAAAATCATCTCCTCAAACCTCTAACTACTATTAAAAATTTATTAACACACCCATAAGTTTTAAAATGATAAAAGACTTATCTTTGCAGCCATGATAAAATGGGTATCCATCTTTTGTTCTGTAATGTATGTACTGGCTACAACTTCATTGGCTGAAGTTTTAAAAATGCCCGTATTTATAGAACATGCGATGGAATATCAAGGGAGTTTTGCAGAATTTCTTTTGGAACATTATGATAATCATGAGGAAGATGAAGACTGGGCTACAGATCAACAGCTTCCGTTTATCAATCCGCCATCTGTTTTGATGGTTCATGCGCAGATTCCCGAAACTATATTTCATATTGAGAAATTACCGGAGATGGTGACCTCATCAAAAATCCTCATTTATCACGATAAGGGCTTTTCGGATCTTTATCTTTCACGAATTTTCCAGCCACCGCGCTTTTGTTAATTGATTTTTAATCTAAATATCAATGCTTTAAGATTTTCCTTAAAGCAGTCGATTTCTTGTTAATTCAATTAATAATTTTTTCATGTTAAATAAAATTATTGAGTTTTCTGTAAAGAATAAACTCATTATCGCTCTTTTTACCATTGGGCTCATCCTTTTTGGGATCTATGAAACCACAAAACTTCCTATCGATGCACAACCGGATATTACCAATAATCAGGTTCAGGTTATCACTGTTGCATCTTCTTATGGCGCTGCAGATATCGAACGGTTGATAACTTTTCCTATCGAACAGGCAACAAGCAATATCAGCGGAATAACCGAAATCCGTAGTTTTTCACGTTTTGGATTGTCATTGGTGACTGTTGTTTTTGATGATGATACCGATGTGTATTGGGCTCGTCAACAGGTTCAGGAACGCTTGCAATTGGTTCAGGAAAATATTCCTGAAGGAATCGGAAAACCGGAATTAGGTCCTATTTCTTCTGGGTTAGGAGAAATTTTCCAATATGTTGTAAGAGCCAAAAAAGGGTACGAACACGTTTATGACGAAACAGAACTCAGAACCATTCAGGATTGGGTAATCCGCAGACAGTTATTAGGAACAAAAGGCGTTGCTGATGTCAGTAGTTTCGGAGGTAAATTAAAGCAATACGAAATTGCGATTAATCCTAATCAGCTTCAGGCTTTTGATATCAATATCAATGATGTTTTTGATGCGCTGGAAAAAAACAACCAAAACACAGGCGGAGCTTATATAGAAAAGAAAGAAACAGTTCTTTTCATCAGAAGTGAAGGTCTTTTAGGAAGCTCGGAAGACATAGGAAATATTCAGGTTTCCGTTACAAAAGAAGGGATTCCGGTTCATATCAAGGATGTCGCAAAAGTGAAAATTGGTTTCGCAACAAGATATGGTGCAATGACTTTCAACGATACAGGCGAAGTTTCAGGAGCAATTGTTTTGATGCTAAAAGGTGAAAATGCCAATGAAGTCATTGGAAATATTAAACAAAGATTAGATAAAATCCAGGAATCTTTACCGGAAGGTGTTGTGATTGAGCCATTTTTAGATAGAGCGAAAATGGTGAATAATACAATCAGTACCGTAAAAACTAATTTGATGGAAGGCGCATTAATTGTCGTTTTCATCTTGGTTTTATTCCTCGGAAATTTCAGAGCCGGTTTATTGGTCGCTTCTGTAATTCCTTTAGCGATGCTTTTTGCCATTATTATGATGAATATTTTCGGAGTCGGAGGAAACTTAATGAGCCTCGGAGCTTTAGATTTCGGATTGATTGTCGACGGTGCCGTCATTATTGTGGAAGCTGTCTTACATCAATTAGCCCACAAAAAACATTT
The DNA here is from genome assembly GCF_026163565.1 of Chryseobacterium sp. YIM B08800. GTDB lineage: Bacteria > Bacteroidota > Bacteroidia > Flavobacteriales > Weeksellaceae > Chryseobacterium. The sequence continues at coordinate 55,904 of NZ_JAPDKN010000004.1, read as the reverse complement.
CGGAAAAGACAATATGCTTTCAAAAGCTGAAATGGACAGCCAGGTTTCAAGTTCAGCAACGAAAATGGTGAACAGTGCGGTTTTCGGGCAGATCATTATTTTAATTGTGTATTTACCAATTTTTACGCTTCAGGGAATTGAAGGTAAAATGTTTAAACCAATGGCTCAAACGGTTGCTTTCGCATTGATTGGAGCATTTTTACTGTCTTTAACTTACATTCCGATGATGAGTTCTTTAGTTTTGAGTCGAAAGAAAAAAACAAAAGACAATATTTCTGATAAAGTGATGACTAAAATCGAAACAGGTCATCAGAAGCTGTTGATGAAAGCTTTAAAATTCAGAAAAACAATTCTACTCACAGTTGTAATTCTGTTTGCAGGAGCCGTTTTCGTACTTTCAAGAATGGGAGGGGAGTTTATTCCATCTTTAGAGGAAGGCGACTTTGCTGTTGAAATGCGCATTCTTCAGGGAAGCAATATCGAAGAAACCAAAAAGGTAACAACGCAGGCTGCACAAATTCTTCTAAAACAATTTCCGGAAGTTCAAAAAGTCGTCACCAAAATCGGAAGTGCCGAAATACCAACAGAGCCAATGCCAATGGATGCAGGAGACATGATTATTGTTTTGAAACCTAAAAAAGAATGGACTTCAGCATCATCATTTCCTGAGCTTTCAGAAAAAATGAGTACCGCTTTAAAAGTTATTCCGGGATTAACGACAGGTTTTCAGTTTCCGGTTCAGATGCGTTTTAATGAATTAATGACGGGCGCAAGACAGGATGTTGTTTGTAAAATTTATGGTGAAGATTTAGACAGTTTGGCGGTTTACGCTAAAAAATTAGGCGGAATTATTACCACAGTAAAAGGCGCTCAGGATTTGTATTTAGAACCCGTTGTTGGCGCTCCACAAGTTGTGATTGGTTACGATCGTGCTCAGCTTTCTCGTCACAATATTTCGGTTGCAGAAGTCAATAGAGTTATCAATATGGCTTTTGCAGGGCAAACTGCGGGTGCTTTGTATGAAGGCGAAAGAAAATTTGATGTCGTTGTAAGAATGGATCAGGAACATAAAAAAGATATTGTAAGCATTCAGAATCTTTTGGTTCCCACTCCGAATGGAGGACAGGTTCCGTTGCATCAATTGGCAAAGGTTGAGTTAAAGGAAAGTCCGAATCAGATTCAGCGGGAAGATACAAAACGAAGAATTGTTGTGGGCTTCAATGTTCGTGGCAGAGACGTTCAGAGTATTGTAGAAGAGCTTCAGCAGAAGGTTAACAAAGATTTGAAATTATCTGCAGGCTACACGATTTCTTATGGCGGAGCTTTTGAAAATTTAAATGAAGCTAAAGCAAGATTAGGAATTGCCGTTCCTATTTCTTTGGTGATGATTTTCCTTTTATTATTCTTCGCTTTCGGTTCTGTAAAACATAGTTTATTGATTTACACAGCAATTCCTTTATCGGCAATTGGCGGAATTTATTTCTTAGCATTACGTGGGATGCCTTTCAGCATCAGTGCAGGAATCGGTTTTATCGCCCTTTTTGGTGTTGCGGTTTTGAACGGAATTGTACTCATTTCAGAATTTAACCGACTTAAAAAAGACGGAATAAGAAATACGAGCAGAATTGTATTAATGGGAACCAGAATCCGTCTTCGTCCGGTTTTAATGACTGCTTTTGTGGCATCATTAGGATTTTTACCAATGGCGATCAGCAACGGAGCCGGAGCGGAAGTTCAAAGACCTTTGGCAACAGTTGTTATCGGAGGCTTAATGCTCGCAACGCTTTTAACTTTATTCGTTTTGCCGATTCTTTATGTCTTATTTGAAAGAGTCAGTAAAAAGAAAAAGTTTAATAAGATTAAAAAAAAAACAGTTAAAAATATCTGGATAAAGTAACTTAGAATTCATCCTTGTTTTTCTTCAATAAACGAAGTGGCATTGTTTATCTTAAAAAAGAATCCTATAAATAATCTTTGTTTAACCTTGCGATAATTTAAACGCAAAGAGATGCAAAGATTTATTTAAAATAAAATTTAATAATTAAGATATACAAAGGCGTTTCACTTAAAATCGAAAGACCATTTTTTAAATAAAAAAGTCTTTAAAATAAATAAAATGAAATTTTCAAACAATCATAAAAAACTCACCGCATTATTATTTCTGATTTCTTTCGGAGCAATAAATGCGCAGGAAAATATTACCTACGAACAGGCTTTAGAAAAAGCTTTTCAGCAAAACGGAACTTTAAAAAATTCAAAATTAATTTCCGAATATCAGGAAAAACTAAAAGCAAGTTATCTGGATATTCCGCAAACTGAATTCGGTGCGCAAATCGGGCAGCTTCAAGGTGTAGAAACAGATAATACTTTTTCCATTTCTCAACGTTTTAGTTTTCCTACGGTTTATACCAAAAGAAAAAAAATGCTTGATGCAGAATGGAATGCAAGTGTGATTAATCAAAACCTGACAAAAGCACAATTAAAAAAAGAAGTTTCTGATGTTTTTTACCGAATTCTTACGCTTCAGGAAAAGAAAAAAGTGATAGAATATATCAGCAAATTGTACAGCAGTTTCGCAGATAAAGCGAGTTTAAGACTCAAAAAAGGAGAAGCTAATATTTTGGAGGAATCGACTGCCGAAATTCAGAACGAACAGGCAAAAACACAGTTGAATATGCTTGAAAATGATCTGAATATCGCCAAACTTCAGCTTCAGTTATTGCTTCAGTCTGATGAGTCTTATCAACCGGTTTCAGATCAACCAATGATGAATGTTAATCTTCAGGTTTCCGAAGAAATGATTCAGCAACATCCTGAATTGCAGTATTTAAATCAGCAAATAAAAGTGAATGAAGCTGAAGCTCAGCTTGAAAAATCTAAGCTTTTACCCGAATTGATGGTTGGATACATGAATCAAAGCATGAAAAATCTGAATAACAATCGTTTTAATGCAGTTCAGGTCGGCGTTGGAATTCCTTTGTTTACGAAAGGTCAGCGAGCATTGGCAAAAGCGACAAAAGCAAAAGTTGCCATTTCTGAAAACGAATATCAACGAAAAGAAATTGAACTGAAAAACAGATTTGTTCAGCAAGTAAATAATTACACGAATCAACTGAAAGTTGTTGAAAGCTACGAGCAAAAGCAGTTGCCAAAATCTGAAACGATTTTAAAAACCGTTCAAAAGCAAATGGAAGTGGGTGAAATTGATTATTTAGATTGGGTAATTCTAACCAATCAGGCGGTAAAAACAAAGGTGGAATACATCGAAAATCTGGAAAGACTCAACCAAATCGGATCGGAACTTAATTTCTTATTATCAAAATAACAGCAAAATGTCTTTTAAAAATATATCTATCTACAGTTTAAGTTTAGCCCTCATTTTATCTTCTTGTTCAGGAAAAAAAGAAGAGGAAAAAACAGTATATGAAAACACAAAATTCAAAGAAAAAGACCAGAATACGGTACAGTTAACAGACCAGCAAATAAAATCTGTGGGTTTAACGACCACAGTTCTTGAAAATAAAACAATGGAAAAACTGGTTCGTCTGAATGGTACCGTTGATATTGCTCCGTCTCATATCAGTTCGGTTTCAAGTATTATGGGCGGTCATATCAAATCGATTAATGTGATTAACGGAAGCCGTTTCAGCAAAGGTCAGGTTTTGGCAGTTGTTGAAGACTCTCAATTTATTCAGCTGCAACAGGATTATCTGGTGACAAAAGCACAAATGGAGTCAGCGAGACTGAATCTAAACCGTCAAAAGGATTTGAATACCAGCAAAGCGAGTAGTGATAAAACCCTGCAAACTGCACAGGCAGATTATTCTACATTGAATGCGACTTTAAAAGGTTTAGAAGAAAAACTAAGAATCATCGGGATCAATGCAAAAGGATTGAATTCGTCAAATATCAGAAGCCGAATAAATGTTTATGCGCCTTTTAGCGGTTTTGTAAGCAAAATTTTAGTGAATAACGGACAGTATATTAATCCTTCAGACACTTTATTTGAACTGATTAATCCAACAGGTTTATTGCTTGAATTAAAAGTTTTTGAAAATGATATCAATGATGTGAAAATCGGACAGGAAATTTTGGTGTACAACAATCAAAACCCGGAGAAAAAATCGAAAGCAAAAATTATCAGCCTTGTTCCGAGTATTGAAAACGGAGGTTCTTCAGATGCGATTGCCAAACTTTCAGCTTCAAATCCTGATTTTATTAAAGGAATGTACATTAATGGAGAAGTTTCGGTCAACAGCAGATACACACTTGGTTTACCAAGCGAATCTGTGGTTTCTTTTGAAAATAAAAACTACATTTTTGAAGATTTAGGAAACAAAAAATACAAAATGATTCCTGTAAACACAGGGATTTATGATGATAAATTCACCGAAATTTTAAAAGCAGATCATTTAAAGGATAAGAAAATAGTTCAGAAAGGAGCTTACAGTCTTTTGATGTTGCTTAAAAATAAAGCTGAGTAATGTGATTTTAAAATTCACAAATGATGTAAATAAAAGGGCACTGATTTTCTTAATTGGTGCTTTTTTATTGGTATGATTTCAACAAGATTATTCTCAAAATATTTTAGCAAAATAAAGAAGACAAGTAATAGGAATTATTGTTTACGTTTTTCCAAGATCTAAAATCGTTGTAAATGTCGTGGATTTATTCTTACCTTTATCAATTGGGAAAGCTTTAAGAAAATGCCTTCTAAACTAATTAAGACCGAAGAATTATATGGAATCTCGTACAATTGAAAGCGATTTTGAAAAAGATATTGAACAGGTTAACCAGATTCCGGCTGTTGCAAATATATTGGAAGTGATCTGCAGTACAACGGGAATGGGCTATGCAGTGGTTGCAAGAGTGACAGAAAACCGTTGGATTGCCTGTGCCGTCAATGATAAAATCAACTTCGGATTAGGAATAGGTGGCGAACTTAAGGTAGAAACTACGCTGTGTCATCAGGTAAGAGAATTTCAGGAAACAGTTGCGATAGATTATGTAGACAAAGATCCTCTTTATTCTGATCATCATACTCCCAAAATGTATGGTCTTCAAAGTTACATTTCAATTCCTTTGATTCTGAAAAATGGAGATTTCTTCGGTACTCTTTGCGCAATAGATCCAAGACCTGCCTTGGTGAACAACGAAAAAACAATCAATATGTTTAAGCTTTTCGCTGAATTGATTGCGTTTAACCTAGATTCTATTCAGACGCTGAGTGAGACCAAAAACAAATTGCTGGAGGAACAAAAAGATGCGGAAATCAGAGAACAGTTTATTGCAATGTTGGGTCACGATTTGCGTAATCCTGTCAATGCGATTTCTATTTCTGCTCAGGTTTTGTTGAGAAGTTCTATGGACGAACGAAATATGAAGCTCGTAAAGATTATTCAGGATTCTACAATCCGTACAAAAGGTCTTATTGACAATATGCTTGATTTTGCAAGCGGACGTCTTGGAGGAGGAATTAAACTAAATTATGAAAATAATGACAGTTTGGAAGATGTTCTTAATCAGGTGATCAATGAACTGAGAGTAGTCTATCCTGATAGATTGATTCTTACGGATCTTGATTTAAATAAGGAAATTAAAGGAGATCATAAACGTATTGCCCAGCTTTTTTCAAATTTATTGGGCAACGCAATCACTCACGGAGAACAAGGAACTCCTATCATTGTAAGTGCAAAAACAGAATCTGATCATTTTGAACTGTGCGTAATCAATAAAGGAAATAAAATATCCAGCGAAGCAAAAAAACATCTCTTTATGCCATTTTCCCGAGGAAAAGTACATCAAGGACAGGAAGGATTAGGTTTGGGATTGTATATTGCCAGTGAAATTGCTAAAGCGCACAACGGAAAACTGTCTGTAGATTCCACCGATGAGCAGACTTGTTTCACATTTCATATTCCCAATTAAACCGATTGATTTTTTTTAATTAAGGCATATCACAAATAATATGATGTGCAGAATTTAAATTAAGGATTCTTTGGTTTTTTTGGAGCAGAAAGATAGTAATGCCAAAGCATCATTGAAGCTATCGATCGGAAAGGTTTCCACCTTTCACTGATTTCAAGAATTTCCTCTTTAGTAGATTTTGTAGGAATTTGTTTCAGGCGTTTTAAAGCATTTACTGCAGCCAGATCACCGATCGGGAAAATATCTGTTCTTTGAAGAGTAAACATTAAATAGACGTCAACAGTCCAATTTCCGATTCCTTTTAAGTTGACTAATTCTTTTCGTAACTCATCATTTGACATCTTCGAAAGTTTTTCAAGGTCAATTTCACCATTTACAATTGCATTTGCCAAGCCTTTGATATAAATGTTTTTCTGACGACTGACATAGCATTCTCTCATTTCTTCATCATTTAACTGAAGAATTTTTTCAGGAGTAATTTCTGTCAATTTTTCTTTTAATTTATTTAAAGCTGCCAAAGCAGAAGCCAAAGAAACCTGCTGTTCTAAAATGATATGAACGAGGGTTTCAAAAGTATTTTCACGCGTCCACATTGGAGGATAACCATGATTTTCCAAAATTAGCTTTAAATCCTGATCCTGACTTGCCAAATGCTTACATAAATCCTGAAAATTATCAGGATGGAAGGTTTCAATTTCCTTTAAAACTATACTATTTGTGCTTTTCTTCACAGCTTAAATGTTGTTTTAAAATAAACTTGGGATAGTAAAACCACACTCCAAATCGAGAAGAATAGATTTGTTTTCCAGGCCACCCGCAAAACCGACCAATTTTCCTGATGCTCCCACAACTCTGTGACACGGAACAATAATCGAGATTGGATTTTTATTTAAAGCTCCTCCAACAGCGCGAACTGCTTTTATATCGCCAAGAATTTTTGCCAAGTCACCATAAGTTTTGGTGGCTCCGTATGGAATTTTCAATAAAGCCTCCCAAACTTTTACCTGAAATTCAGTTCCTTTAAAATCAAGAGGAATTTCAAAAGTTGTTCTTTTATTCTCGAAATATTCGCTTAATTGCTTTTCAGTCTGCAAAAGTATCGGATGATTATTTTCTTGCACAGGTACAGAAAGTTTGGTTCTTTTATAATCTTCACCTTCCCAGATAATTGCCACAAGACCTTTATCAGAAGCAATTGCCCTGATTAATCCGACAGGCGAGAGAATATCTTTATAGTTCAACTGTTCCTGATTTTCCATTTTGTTATGATAATTTTTGCTTAGTGTCTGTAATGTTTCAGATAAGCTTTTCAATGATTTTTTTTGCAGATTGTATTTTGCTTGCTGTCTTGAACGATAGCTTCAGTTTTGTAAACCATAGCTAGTCAAAGATAAATAATAAATAGACAGAATTGTCTGTTTATTTCATGGCGTCAATTTGTGAAATTTTCAGCTTCAATTTCGAATTTTGAAAATAGTTGAAAAATAAGCTTATCATTTTTTGATGTTATTTTAAAGATATTATAAAAGTTTTAATTCAATTTTAGAAATTGAGTTTACTGCAACTACTGGATTGAGAGGCTCAAAAACTTTCACAGGAGTTAAAAAAAAATGAATTTTGAACATTGAAATTACCAAGTAGTATCATTCTGTTTAAGAAAGATAAGTCTACTGCAACTATAGAATAGAGAGGTCCAAAAACTTTTATATGTGTTAAAGTAAAATGAAATTTGCGTTCTAAAGAATGTTAATAATTAATTGAATAAAAAAATAACACTAAGGAATTAAATGGATGATACTGTTGAAAGAAATGTAAATATTGCTGTAGATATAAAAAGAATTACTGAAGTACGCTTACAAATTAACCTATCAAAAGCATAAAGCTTTAATTGTATCAAAACTAATTTTCAATCATCAAATGAGTACACCATTAAATACGATCTTCAGTTGGTTTGAAACTGGGGATTTTCCGACACAAACACAGTTTAAAGAAACATTTCTATCGTTTTACCATAAAGAATACTTAATTCCTAAGGAAAATATCGAAGGACTTAAAGAAGTTTTTCAATCATTTGAATTGGAGATAGAGGGTATTAAAAAGAAACTGTTATCTGATGATCTGTCTTTGGATGAGCTTCAGAAAATAGTCGGTTACATTAAAAAAAGCCGTGAGGATATTGAAGCTTTAAAAGCTATTCCGATAGGGGAATCAAGAGAGAATAAAGTAAAGCTATTACTTGACTACGATTGGTTACAAAGCCCGAAAAATCAACAGGAATTTAATAAGCATATCTATGATAAAGTTTTGTTGATCTCACAGACGCCTACAAGCGCAGTGGTACAAATCTCAGAAAGTACCGTATTTCCAAATACTCTTGAAACAGAAAATGTAATCATTCAGGCTCGGGATAGTGTAACGGGTAAAAAAATAAATATCGACGATTACGCAACCAATCAAACCATAGAGATCAATATGTTGGGAAATATTCTTAACCCAATTAACATTCTCATTTTAAAAGTTAAACCATAAAAAAATAAAAAACCATGAATAACAACGCAATAATTAGTAATAACGCACATCAGGATAATTTTTTTGGAGAGTTAAGACATACCCGTTTTCAATATTTTGATACACTTCCGAGTACGAGTAATGTACCTGCAGGTTGGATCATTGATTATAAACGTCAGTTGCATCAATGGAACGGAACCGAATGGATTGATTTGTCTCAAAATTACGTACATCCAGATTATCCGCTTACCAATAATCCATTTCAGACAGATCAGACAAGTGGACTTTTGTTGCTGAGTCAGATCCTGACCAATAGTTCAGGGCATGTGATTAAAGTAGCAGGCCGAAATCTTACCAATGCAGATATTGTCTCTATTTTCTTGAATGATGCCACTCAGTCTAATACATTTACGTGGTCATCAAATAAGATCAAAACGTATGTCGAAAACTTTATAGGACAAAGCCTTACAGGAGCATTAATCTATCAGCCGGGAGGTTATATTCCTTCAACTACTAAAGGTGCAATGATCGCTCCGTCGCCAATTACATCTGCCGCTATTAAAACAGGTATGGTCTGGGTGATTACAGCAAATGGATGGGTTGGTGATGAGCCTGTTTCTGTTGGCGACCATCTTATTGCCAATATTGATAATGCTACCAATGTTCCTGCAAATTATCAAATTATAGAAAAAGGGATTCCTGACATTGTAGATGCTACAGAAACGGTGAAAGGGCTTATTCAAATCGCTACAGATGTTGAGGCTATTATTGGAATGAATGACAATAAAGCAATGACCCCAAAGTCTACGAAAGCTGTTTTGGATGCAAAAATTAAAAGCAGAACATGGCAAATAGGTGACGGATCGTCTGTAACTTTTCCATTAACGCACAATTGGGAAACCAGAAATATTGATTATACATGCTACAGAAATACAGATAACAGAAGAATCAATGTAAGCTGTGTACCCATTACAGAAAATGATGTACAGATAGATGTTTTGGCACCTTTAACCCCGAATGAATACAGAATAACCTTAACCGCAAGATTAGACTAATGATTGCTCCAGAATACTTTAATAATCACGTCTCCGTTGAAGGCGAGATTATCATAAAAAGTGTTCCAAACGATGCTGGTTTTGTATTGGTTTGGAACCCTACTACAAAAAAAATTAGTAGAAGAACGCATGCAGAAATAGCAACCGATTTAGGTCTGGTTACGGCAAGTAATGAGACTTTTTTTAATAGAAATAGAATTAGATCAGAAACAATTTCCTCTGTTCCTGTATCTTTAGATGCTTATTTACCGCAAGGAGGTTTTATATCAAGTTATAATACTTCTTCCTGGGGAGGTTCAGACAGACCTATTAATGCCTCTTACGGAGGTTACATCAAGTTTTCTGATGGTAATAATGATTTTAATAATTTAGAATTATATTACAATAATGGACACAATACTCCGGATACACACAGATTATGGTTTAGAACAAAGAATAACCTAGGAAGTACAAATTGGTTTGAAGCTTATCATTCAGGGAATTTTAATCCGGATAATTATTGGGAAAAATATAATAGTGGTTGGTTAGGTATTAATTCCAATGACCCAAGAAACTTTTCTTTTTTGACTAATGATGCTAATATTGCTAAAAAAATTAATGTAGGAGGATTACTTGTATCTGACAGTTATTCAAATGAAACTTTTGTTCCAGCGAATGGAATTTGGTCGAAAGGTAATATTCAATCAAATAGCAGGGTAGTTTCATCAAGAGAAGGATTTTTTGGAGCTTATGATTATACTCAAACACAAGGTATTTGGAGCATAGGTGAATCTTTTAATGTTAACAGCAATGGCTCGACAACCGATTTGGGTAACCAATACGGTATTGCTTATAGTTATATTGATGTAGGAGGTTCAAGTTTTGCTAATGTTCACCAAATTCATTTTGCATCTGCTGGTGTAGCTCAAGTAAGTATTGATTGTAATTATGGAAGAATTAAGGGGCGAGAATATCAAGTAATAGGAGGTAATTCAACTCAGTTTTTAAAAGCAGATGGAAGTTTAGATAGTGCAAATTATGCGAAATCTTCAGAATTAGGATATTATCACAATATTGATTTCACGGGCAGTATTACTAATGGTTCAAATAACCACACAAATAAAACTTGGTTTGATTATGATTGGGCAGGAACTGGAGGCAAGGGTTCAGTGATTAATTTTTCCGGACTAAATGGAAATTATTCAACAGAGATTTTTTCAGATTATTTAAGCGGTAATGCTATTGGAGTTAGAACCAAAAATGGTGATGCCGGAGTTTGGAATGATGCTAAGTGGATCTGGCATTCAGGAAATTTTACACAAGGAGATATTAATAATTGGAACTCGGCTTTTAATAATCAAGGTAATTATGTAAATAAGTCTGGGGATACCATGACTGGTGATCTAAATGTACCCAATATAAAATCATCAAATCTTAATGGTGGTCAGTTATTAACAACAGCGGGGACTGCATTGTATGTATCAAATCAATCTGTTTCGACATATTTGCAAACAAACGGAGGTTTATATCATTCAACACCTGCGGGAGTTTATGATATCTGGACTGCACAAAATTTTAATCCGAATAATTATATTCCAACATCTCACCCATCTTATACTATTTCAAATAATAATATAAATAATTGGTTAGGTTATTTAGGTTATTCTGATACTCGAATCATTAAACCGGAACATTTATCTACACAAAAATTACAATTTGGGTTTACTTCTTGGAATAATCAAAACAATGAGTCTGTATATGCCGATTATCTTCATTTTGGTGGATATCAGGATGCATCTGGAGGAAATCAAAACCTTATAGTAATAAATAAATCTGTTTTTGGCATTAGACAATATCAAGGTTTGTTTCAAGAAACTAATGCATATTCTAAATTTGTTGATTATTGGCATTCAAATAACTTTAGCCAACAAGACATAGACAATTGGAATAATACTTTTAATGATCAAAGTAATTATTGGCGCAAATCAAGCACAGCCGGATATGTGGGTATTAATGCAAATACACCGTTTTCAGTTTTAAATAATGGATATGCGCAAAAAGTTTACATGGGTGGGCTGCTGGTTTCTGATGCTTATCAGGATGAAGGGAATGTTCCAGCTAATGGTGCCTATGTAAAAGGTCAGATAACTACTGGTTCTCACGGTAACTCAGCAGAATGGAAAACAGCCTATAATTGGGGAAATCACAAAGAAATAAATACAGGACAATATTTAGGAAATACAGGACTGTACACTATTGATTCTAATACATCAGTCAATTCATTACCTCATGGTATAGCTTCCTATTTTGTGCAGGCTGACTCCGTTTATCCAAGTTATGGTTCTTTATTAAATATTAAAACATACGATGGAGGAGGTGGTACATTACAATTATACACCCCATATTCAAATCAGTATGGCGGAGATTTTATAAAGTATAGACGATATAATTATGGAACTGATGTATGGACAGAAATGCGTGGTTTCTGGGATACAGGTCATTTTAGCCTTACCGATATTTCTAATTGGAACCAGGCATTCAGCTGGGGAAATCATGCCTATGCCGGATATCTCACTCAATCTGCTTTAAATTCTCAACTCGGAAGTTATGCAACTTTAAATGGTGTTCAGACTTTTACGAGTACCAATACTTTTTTGCAAAGTCCGGTAATACCTGACGGAACGATAAATAGCCATGCTGTGAATTTGGGGCAACTCTATTATAATGACAGAAATTTTATAACAGATTCAAGAGGCGCAGTAAGACCTCCGTCGTTTTATGATGACAGATTTGCTCAATGGGATTTTCAACATGGGAATGATACACAAGTCACTGGTGATGCTTGGCAAGGCGTTTTAACCGTGGCTAAATGGAGCAATTTTGACCCTTCTCATAGACAGGAACAGCTATTGTTTACCGGAGATAATTTAAAAAGAAGAACTGCCATAGATGATGATACTTGGGGACCAGAGAAAACAATCTGGGACTCTGGAAATTTCACTCCGGCAAACTTTGCTTCAACTTCTCAGGTAAATGATAAAGTAAATAGGTCTGGAGATATCATGTCTGGAGCTTTAAATATAGCCTCAAACCATAAAATTGGGGATTGGAGAGGCACTACTCAGACAGGTAATTATTTATCCTGGTTAAAATATGACGGTTCAAAAGCCATAGCCTATATTGGAGCTGATGGTGGCTCAGCAATAGGTAACGGAGGTACGGGAGATAATTTTGTAATAACTTCTGCAGGAGGTGGTGATTTAATTCTATCAAGCAGCAGCGGAACGATTCAGGCGAATGGTCAAATAAATACGACCAATCATGGGAACTCTTCTCAATGGCAAAATACTTCCCAGTCCGCTTTAATGAATAGAGGAGCAACTTTTACTTCAAATGTTGATGCTGACCAAATATCTCAAGGAACTGAAATTATATCAATAGAATTACCAAACGGATCAGGAAATACTAATTTCCCGTTTCATGACTACGGTACTTTTATGCGCTTTAGAGCCAACAGTTTTATAACAGATTTTGCACATGCTCATAATGGCAATTTATGGTTTAAAAATTTCTATATTCCTAACGGAGCCGCCGGTGCAACCTGGAGGAGGGTTTGGGATAACCAAAATTTTAATCCTGATGCTTATGTATTGCAATCAGTTTTAAATAATCAGCTTGGTAATTATGCAACTTTAAACGGTGTTCAGACTTTTACAAATACCAATACTTTTCTGCAAAGTCCTGTAATACCTAATGCTTCTTTATCAGGTCATGCTGTGAATTTGGATCAACTTAATACTAAAGTTGCCGGATATCTTCCTTTAACAGGTGGTGGACTTACAGGTGGTGGTAAAATTGACCAATTCGGTAGTATTACAATTCAACAAGCCTCTACCTATAATGCCACAGGTGTTTTTTGGGAAACAATGAATGATAATGATCATTTAGCAGGTATTGGAGCTTTAACAACAGGAGATACTCTGCATGGAGTTTATATGGGATGGGGTCCATATCCTTGGACTCCACAAAACTCATTAAGTGTTGCAACAGATTATTTTAGATACAAAGGATATGATGTATGGCATAATGGTAATTTTAATCCTGATTCTAAAGTAAATAAGTCTGGTGATACCATGACCGGAGCATTACTTATTGGTAACACTAATATTGGCAAACAAAGAGTTCTTCATTTGGCAGAACCTACTTTCTTAGATTCTTATGGATTTAATTTCTTTACAGATACCAATACAGGATTATTAACATTACATGGTCTGAATCATGGATTAAACAATTCAGCACCCATTTTATCAGCAAGTAGAGTAAATAATTTTGTTGGTGTAAATAAAGAAAATCCTGCAACCGAATTAGATGTTAATGGTTATGTTGCTTCAAATGGTTTTATTAAAAATAATTCATCCGATGATTACTTCCTTATGGGAGGAGGAGGTCAGCTTACGAAATATAGTAAGGATGATTCGTATGTAAATTCACATAGAGATTTTCCTGACGGTACATTAATCACAACAAGTATTGATTATTCACAATCTCAAGGTGACTCTTTTCTTTTAGAAATCAAGGGGAATATGTACGGAGGTGGCATGCCTATGGACACCAAAGTTCAGGGTTACATCTATGCAGATACGATCATCAACCAAGCGGGATATTCAACGTATGCAGATCTTACCGGTATCATTGCAATGAATATCAATGGAAATCTATGTTTCTGGTTTCCAAGATTATGGTATTGGCAAGGGTTTTCGGTAAAAGTTATAGCAACTGGTGGTGGTGATATTACAACTATTAATCGTGTAACTTCAATTGATAACTCACCTGAACCAGCAGGAACGAAGCAAGTAAAGATCGCAATTTATACATTATCAACACAGAGTTGGGTAAACAATCAAGGATTTTTAACTTCAGCTAATTTGAATGGATATGTAACACAATCTTCTTTAAATAGCCAGTTAGGTAATTATGCGACATTAAATGGTGTACAGACATTTAATAATACCAATACATTTAATCAAAGTCCTGTAATTCCAAATGGTACATTAGGAAATCATGCAGTTAACTTAAATCAGTTATTAGATATAGCACCACCTTATCATTGGAACTATGTAGGTCAGCCGGCGATTACTAATAGACGGGTTTTAAGAGAAATGACCTGGAATAATTATGGAAATGGCCATACTATATTTGATATTTCAAGTGGGACAACTCCTTGGGGCGCTTCAAAATCAAATGTTGATGCAGAACAGCCTTGGAACCCGAGTTATCCAACATTAGTAGGCGGAAATGGTTCCGGAACTTATGGTGTCAGAGTAGACAGTGCAAGAAATGCGGATAATTTAGGCGGAATTCCGGCAGGGAATTATGCAACACAAACATGGGTAGATAGTAATTACATTCCTAAGTCACATCCTGTATTTAATATAACTCAAGCTAATATTAATTCATGGAATGCAGCAGGAGGAGGAGGAAGTTCACATACTCATTCCAATTTGTTTTATCTAAATAATATAGACCAATATTTAGGGACTGGTCAAGCTCCAGAGTTTAGTAGTATTAGGTTAATGGATATCTTAGGCTATGGTTTATTAGCTTTGGAAGAAGGCTATATTGGAGGAGAAATAGGATTAGTAGATACAAGTAATAAAAGGTTTTATGCTGGTAGAATAAATGAATACCTTAAATATGGTTCATCAATTGATGGGTTCGAAGGATTAAATATGCATTTTGATGCACAGTTGCTTGGTATAGGAAGAGAGATAGCGAATGATGAAGATAAAGTTCAATTAGCCGGAGATCTGTCAGTAGATACTATTGACTTTGATCACAATTCTAGGCAGTTGATCCTTAATCCTCTGTATAATACAGACGGCGATGTAAGACGTTCGAGAAATGCTCATATTTATATTGTAACAAGAAATCCTGTAAGCTTACCAGACAAACCAATATTAGGACAAAGAATTGAGATCTTTAATGATAGTGACAGTTATATAGAAGTAACTCATAGTAATGTGGGTACAATGTTTAAGATTCCTGGTTTTTGTAAAGTCACAGGTATAGCAGCTAATAAAGGATTTAAATTTGATGCAAAACCTGTTGATACAAAGCAGTATGACATCTAATTAAAAAGTAAAAACTCTCTATAATTTATCATAAAGCCCATAGTTAGAAGACATCAATCTTCTGATTGTGGGTTTTGTATGCGATCACGATAAGATAGATTATCCCATTTTGAATGAAACAATTTTTTTAAGAAAAATACATGTTACTGCAACTACAGAATGGCAAGGTCAAAAAACTTTTATAAAAGCCATAAAAACAGGAAATTTGACCTCTAAAGAATGTGAATAATCATTGAATTCAGAAAAATATTACAAAAATCATTGACAGAATATATGTTTTTCTAAGGCAATAATCATATCAACAGTTCACTAACTAATAGCATGATAAAGTAGGGATAAAATCAAAAATCATTCAAGAGATTTTTATTGAAGGGCAATCAATCTATGAAGAATAGAAACCTTTCCTAGTTATCAAATCGTATCAAAATTAATTTTCAATAATCAAAATGAGTACACCATTAAATATAATTTTCAGTTGGTTTGAAAAAGGTGACGTTCCTACAGAATCTCAATTTCAACAGGTCTTTTCTTCATTCCGTCATTTAGATGAAAAAATCAAGATGGATGAAGTGATGGGTTTAAATGAAACCTTTCAAAAAAAACTGCCTACCACAACTTTTACAAATCATCTGGAAGATGAAAACGCACACGATTTAGTGCTCGCAAAACTTAATGCATCCAATCTTACTGCTGCGAATGTAGAAGAATGGAAAGAAAAATTAAAAATCAAATTAGCAGCCACAATAGACGATGACGAAGACACCGGAAATGTCTACACAAAAGAGCAAATTGTAGAAATTGTAAATATACTTCAGGCAAAAGATGATGAAATGCTTGAACATATTGCAAAAATTAACAAAATACTAGATTCTAATGATGTAGACCTTGATGAGCTTCAGAAGATCGTAGACTACATCAAAGAAAACAGGAAACAGATAGAATGGCTTAAAGAATCTATTGCCAGAAACATTTCTGATGACAAAATCAACCTCGCTGGAATTTATTCAAACTGGGGTGCAATTACTTATCAAAATCAGTTTAATGATCTGGTATATAATAAGATTAAAAATATAGAAGATGCAGCCAGTCCCGAAAAAAATAAATATGAAGAGAGAGTGAGGGGAGACTCTATGATAAGACATGATCTTGATACTTTAAGCTTTGTGATTGATGCTTACGACACCGTTACCATGTTTACAGTACCCCTCAAGGTGAGACGAATAGACACCAATAATATTGAAGTGTTATTTGATTCTTTACCACCCAATATCATTCAGTTAACAATTAAAAAAATATAATTATGGACATTAAGTACGCTTATTACAGAAGTTCTGTTGGATACAAAATCGAAGGAAAAACAGACAATGACATTTTAACAGCCGGAGGTAGCACAAGAGCAATCAATTCTTTTTGGCATAATGGAAATTTAGATCCATTAGATTTTGTGCCAAAAACACGAACTTTAACTATTAACGGTACACCTTATGATCTGTCAGCAAACAGAGTAATTACAACAACCGATACCATTACCCGTCTAAAAGGAGGCGCATCAGGAATTTTTGTATCTGGAGACGTTACACTTGCTGCAGGAGCTAATATGACGATTAACCAAGCCGGAAGTACAATTACATTAGTTTCTGCAGATACAACGTACAGCGCAGGTAATGGTTTAACATTGTCGGGAACTTCATTTTCATTACCGGTTACTACTTCAGGTACAGGAAACGTGGTTACAGGAATTACTCAAACCGCCAACGGAATTACGGTGAATCTTGGCTCTATGCCTACCTCAACAGATTTGGCTAATTATGTTCCGTTATCACAAAAAGGAGCTGCGAATGGGGTTGCTTCACTAGACGGATCGGGTCAGGTTCCCGCATCTCAGTTGCCATCTTACGTAGATGATGTTTTGGAAGGCTATTACAAAACTGCAGACGGAAAATTCTACAAAGAAGCAGCTTATACAAATCTAATCGCTGGAGAAACAGGTAAAATTTATGTATCTCTTGATACCAATAAAACCTACAGATGGACCGGAACAACCTTCGTTTACATCACCTCCGGAGCAGTAGATTCCGTAAATGGGTTAACTGGTGTTGTGATTTTAAATAAATCTCATGTCGGTTTAAATAACGTAGATAATACCGCAGATGCGGCGAAAAGTGTTCTTTCCGCTACAAAATGGACTTCACCGAGAACGATTACACTTTCCGGAGTTACTGCAACAGTACAAACAATTGACGGTTCTGCAAATGTAACAATCCCTATTACCGCTGTTCCTGCGACATTATTAACAGGAACTGCAGCAATTAATACAACAGGATCGGCCGCAAAATTAACGACACCAAGAACAATTACTGCTTCAGGTGATGCTACTTGGTCAACAACTTTTGATGGATCGGTAAACGTTTCTTCAGCTTTAACATTAGCTACAACAGGAGTAGCAGCCGGAACTTATGATGAGGTGACGGTAGATGCTAAAGGTAGAGTAACCGCAGGTAGTAATACTGTCAAATCATACACTACTTCTATCGTAGGAACAGCAAGTGTAGCACACAATTTAGGGACAAGAAATGTAGATGTTGCCATGTATGATACGGTAACATTTTACAAAATTGAAGGCAGGATAAAATTAACTGATCCTAATAAAATAGATATTGAATTTGATTCTGCTTTACCTAATACTGTAGCGATAACAGTAACTCGTAAAGATATTTAATATGGATACAAAATATGCTTATTATAGCACTTCTAAAGGCTATAGAGTTGTGGGCGGTACTGCCGCCCATTTTTTAAAGGCAGATGGTTCGTTAGATAATAGTAGTTATTTAACCACCGATACTATTCAAAATATCACAGCTGTAAAATCATTTATTACTAGCGGAGGTAGTGGCTGGGCTAATAATGCATTAAGAGTGACTTCTAATGATGGTTCAAATCCTGGGCTTACCTTCTATAAAACAGGTGTCGATGTTGGGGTAGTCAACTATGACGGACTTAACGATTTTAGATTTAGAAACTCAAATGACACTGCGTCAAAATTTATTTTTGCACAAGGATTTAAAAAAGACGGGTCAGATGATAACTCTTTCTTGACTGCAGGAGGAGGAAGTGTGTTGAGGTCAACTTATCCTACAACTACACAGGCAGATGCGAAGTATTTTCCCAAAACAAACGTTGTAACTATAACTACCGACCTTAATACGTTGATATTAGAGGGTGTTTATTATGGTAATTTATGGGTAAATAATCCAGTAGGATATAATACAATATCTACTGTAACAATTAAAAGATATTCACAAGATTGGATAGCTCAAGAATTTAGACCTATAACCAATGCATCAAAGATTTTTATTAGAAATAGATATAATGGTACAACTTGGACTGATTGGAAAGAGATAATAACCAGTGATACAGTCACATCTTTTGTTCCTTATGCAGGTGCTACATCTGATTTAACTCTTGCTGATAAAAACTTAAATCTAACTACAGGTTCACTTTCCAAATTTGAAAATGGATTACGTGTTTTCAATAAAGTATTTCATAAAACGTACTCAAATGTTGCTCAAATAGGAATTATAAGTTTTAAATTTCCACAAGCAACTACCTCAGCAACAATGTTTACTGTAGATATAAATTACCATGAGTATAATAGTAGAAGTTTAGGTAAATTGAGAGTTGCTTTTTATAAACAAACTGCTGCAATATTACATACTTCTGGTAGAGCAGCATTATGGGAAGCTACAGACAATTTACCATCTACAATAATTAATATAGGGATTGATTTAGCTGGAAATGTTTGTATAAATTTAGGTGAAATAACAACTAATTGGGGTACTTATGCACATTTTGAAATTGAAAGAGTACAAACTTCATATTCTGGTGTAAATGCTGATTGGTCAAAAGGTTGGTCACAAACTACGGAAACTGTAGCACCAGTAGTTCTTGACACTTATCAATCTTTAGTAAATATAGTTCCAGAAATTGTTGCTACAAGAACATTTATGGACACAAACCTAATGGGTTCAATTCCTAAATCCTCATCATCTTTAGGTACATTAGATTTAAACACGGTACTTACGGCTGGATTTTATCAACAACTTTCAACATCAAATGCTACAATTGCAAACAATTATCCAACTACTGTAATTGGCTATTTAAATGTGTATAGAGTTAGTACTAACAGAGTAGTTCAAGAATATACAGAATTTACTAACTTAACAACATATAAAAGAAGTTATAATGGTTCAACTTGGTCTACTTGGATAGAATCTGGAATAACTACAACAACGAATCAAATTGGTTTATATGGTAACAAAACAACTTCAGGTGCATGGAATTTTAGTGGAGTAAATGCAAATCCTATTACACTTCAAAGATTAGGTAATACATCAAACAATTCAATAGCATTTGGTTTCGATACACCTTCAATGTATGCTGGAATGGCTGATGCTGGTAATTTTGCTATTGGTAATAACGCTAATTTATTATCTACACCCAACAGAAAATTCTGGATTGATTTCGCAACAAATTCAGTTAATGCACCCGGGCAAATCGGAGGTTCGACGCTAACTTCAAAAGATTTAGGCGGATTTACCATCAATACTGCAACAAATGCGAGTAAAGCTGAAATGATTTTACGTCATGTATGGACAGCTAATAATCAAACTTTTGGAATTGGTGGTACAGGTTCAGCAACTGCTGGTTCAATGTCTGAATGGGGAATGTACAAATGGTTAAACAATAGAACTGTAAATGGTAAAGATGGTTTTTTTGGTTGGACTGGGGATAATGATGAATTGAAAGCGACCTCACTTGCAGGAACAGGTGTTAGAATGGTAACAGCTAATTCAGTTGGTACATTAAGTACACAAGCAATTCCATCATCACAAATATTAATAAATAACGCAACAAACGCAGGTGGTGTTGATATTTCGGGAGGTAATACAGTATATTTAAGAAATTTATTACCATCAACAAGACAAGATGCTAATGTTAGAGTGTTAAGAAATGAACTAAGTTCTTATGTTACTAATGCGGGTTCTGTTAACTATCCTTCTACATTTGGTATTGGTATTAGAAATGAGCGTTATTCATCAGCAACTGACCAAAGAGGTTTTGATATTTTTTCGGGAGGTAACTCAGGGCAAATATATTTCAAAACATTCTCAGGTTCAACAACAGATTCCAATTGGGAAATGTTTGCATCAAGAGAATGGTCTGATGGTAAATTTTCACTATTAAACCACTCACATACGTTTGATTCAATTACAGATAAACCTACTACTTTGGATGGTTACAGCATTACTGATGCTATTCCATTAAATCAAAAAGGCTCAGCTAATGGTGTCGCTACATTGGATGGATCTGGTTTAATTCCATCAACCCAGTTACCAAGTTATGTTGATGATGTTATAGAAGGTGCAAGTTTAGCAGCAATCAATGCATTGCCGGCAAATGAAAAACAAACGGGTAAAATATATGTCACGACAGATACCAATAAATCTTATAGATGGAGTGGTAATGTTTTTATTGAAATTTCATCAGGTGCTGTTCAAAGTGTAAATGGTCAAACTGGTGTTGTTAATTTAACATATTCAGATGTCGGTGCATCATCAGTTAATCACACACATGCTATTGCTCAAGTAACAGGATTACAAAATGCATTAGATGGTAAAGTAGACGATTCTCAGGTTTTAACAAATGTACCTGCTGGTGCATTGTTCACCGATACTATTTACACATTACCTACAGCTACAAGTACTGTTAAAGGAGGTGTTGAAATATTTAGTGATGCTGTACAAACTGTTGCATCAAATGCCGTTACAGCTACCGTAAATAGAACTTATGGTATTCAATTAAACTCCGCAGGTCAAGCTGTTGTAAATGTGCCTTGGTCTGATACAAATAATACCTATGCAAATGGTACAGGTTTAAGTCTTACTGGTGCTACATTTAGTGTAAATTATGGAACAACAGCAGGAACATCTGCACAAGGTAATGATTCAAGAATTATTAATGGGCAAACTGCATTTGACTGGGGGAATCACGCAGGAGCTGGTTATGCTAAACTAACAAGCAATCAGACTTTTACCAATACAAACACATTTTCAAAAAGTCCCATTATTCCAAATGGTACACTTGATGCTCACGCAGTCAATGTAAACCAGCTAAATACAAAAGCTAATGGGCAGGAAAATGCTACAGCAGTTGGTTTTTCGTCTGGAAATATACCGACTACAGATGGAGGTTCGTATCCTTACATGTATCATAATTCAGGATTATATGTAGCATTGGCAACACAGTCTTATGTACAGACCAACTTTTTAAGTACACCGAATGGTACCTCTATTGTAATATCCGGGTCTAATCTAAATAATTATCTTAAAACAGGTTTTTATAGAGGAGTTGGATTAATCAATGCACCTTTTAATAATAATGGTTGGTGGTATGTCACCATTGAAACCCATGATGCTACTTGGGTTACACAAAAAGCAACTTCATTTGGTTCAGGTAATATACCCAATGTAACTTACCAAAGGACTATGAATGGAGGTAACTGGTCAGATTGGGCACAAATTTGGACTACCCAGGATTTTACTGTAGCAAATATTCAGCAGTGGAACTATGCTTATCAATACGGATTGAAAGTAAACGAAACATTTTCTGTAAACATGAGCTCTGGGATGGCTATAACAGATGATGGTATTGATAGTGAATCTGGATTAACCGATTTAAATGAAAAAAATCTTGTCTCTGCAAAAAGAGGGTCTTACTACAAATATGGTAGTAGTATTCAGGGATTTGAAGGCTTAAACTACGAATACAAGAAACAAAAATTTGGTTTAGGAAGAGAAGCTAATGATATTGATAAGTTAACCGTAGAAGGATCTGTAAAAGCCATTAAAAACTTTAAATCTGAAGGAGAAAAACCAGATACATTATTTATCCCTAATGGTGAATTAGCAAGTCTCAAGGATGAAATTGTGAATGATCAATCTGATTATGCAATCAGATTAAATCCACACGAATATGAGATTGATTCTTCTGGTTCTATTGGTATCGATGACAGAAACAGGCTAATCCATGTTATTGGGGAGCAGATTAAAATGACTGTTGATTTTAAAAAAGTTTATCCAAAACAACAGATTGTTATTTATAATTTTGATCAAAATGGTGGTACGATGGTAGTTAAAATACAAGGTAAAACCATAGCCAATGTTAATGCACGTGGTTTCCTTAGATTGTATGTAACCAAATCATTAAAGGTAATTGCTGAAAGACAACAACCATGTGAATTTGTTTGGGGATAAGAATTAAGAAGCGTTATCAAAAAAATTTCACAATAATTAATTTTACATAAAATAAAACCCACAGTTAGAAAATGAAAGTCTTCTAATTGTGGGTTTTGTATTAATAAAGCAGTTGGTATTAATCCCTATAAAACTTTTTTATAAAATATCATATTGTATTACTCAGCGTTTTTTTATAGCATCTTTCTTCAGTTTCGCAATCAAAAGATCTCGAATCTGTAAAGCAATCACTCTTTTATCAGCTTCAACAGAAGCTATAGAAATAGTGGTATTCAATTCCGGGAAGTAAGTTGCATCTGTACCTAAACCTCCTCCGTGGTTATAGCCTGTAATGTTTCCCACTTTAATTTTCCGAATTCCCAAGCAATAATTAGTTGTAAGATCAGGTGGAACGTCAGTAGATATTAGTTTCAAAATATCTTTATTTTTAATAATTTTTCCATTAAAAAGCAATTGATAAAAATGTGCCATATCTTCTACAGTAGAAGCCAATCCGCCGCCGCCGTACAAATCCCAGGAAGGATTTAAGTCTTTAATATTCCAATTAAAATGACTCCAATATTGATTGAGCAGTGGTAAAGTATTTTTAGGCTGTTTCTCCAATTGAATAAACCAGGTGTTTTGCAAATGATTTTTTTTAAATTTCAATAATCTTCGTACAGAAGTATAAAATGGCTCTTTGGTAAAATGTTCAATAATTTCCGAAAGCAAAACGTAATTGATGTCTGCATAACGAAATATTGCTCCGGGTTTTCCTAATGGTAAACCCAATTTTGAAGCCCTTTCAATCTGCTTTTCTCTTGTCCATTGGTATTGTTTATTTTCATTAATAAAACTGAAATAACTTTCATCAACATAATCTCTGATTCCCGAAGTGTGAGAAAGCAAATGAAGTATGGTAATAGAATCTAAATTGTATCCTGCTTTTATCAATTGATTTCTTGACGATTCTGTGATTAAATTTTTTATGTTTTGATTGATATTCAGTTTACCTTTTTCTGCCAAGCGAAGAATTGTTGCCGACATAAAGGTTTTTGTAGTACTCGCAATCAACATCGGCTGTTGTTCGTTCAGTTCTTTTTTTAAATTTTTTCCATCGAAACCTGTTGCATAACCCCATGAGATTTTTGGGGATTCGATATATGCTAAAACACCGATCATATCAGGGTTTTTTTGATAAACAGAGTCAATAATTTTTTGATAAATATTTGTATTGGTTTGAGCCGAAGTTTTAAATAGCCAACAGAAAAATAGAAAAAGGGTGAAATATAATCGCATAGCATTATTTTGATTGGTAAAATTAATCAATATTTTATGGATTTTGGCTTAAAATGAATGTAGTTCCATTCTAAAATGTCCTATTTTATTCAATTGTAGATGTGTTATCACTACTCTTTAAAAACTTATCAAATAGAATTTTAGTTTTTAAAAGAAAACAGGTATTTATACTGAAATAATTTACATTAATTTCTTATAAATTTGTTATTTAGCTAACTATTTTTAATCATATTTCGATTATATTTAAAAATTAGAAATAATAAGCTTGTTATTTCATACAAAACAATAACCACGGAGACCAGAAACCATTGCAAACGGGGCGTAAACCGAAAAGCCATATGAGTAGGGAATTTTAAAAAAAATTACATCATGAGTGAATTTCAATTAGCAATGTCCTTAACTTTTTTAAAAAGAGATTTAGCTGTAGTTATTCAAAATACGAAACTTAAGAATCCAGAAAACAAAGATATTACGATTAAAGAATATCTGCTTATTCCAACCAAACTTCCATCATCAGAAGTTTCCGTAACATTCACTGAATTAAAAAATGATTTTGATAAAATATTTGGTACAGGTTCTACAGATTCTCAGGAAGCTACAGATAAAATTGAAACTAAGTTGAAGGAAAATAGTAGTGTAGGTAATAGTTTTAATGTTGACAATATTAAATTTCACCTAAAAACCGCCTATTTATATAAAAAAACATACTATACAAAAGATGGAACTGTAGATAAAGAGTGTAATAGTAAAGGTGAAGTGCTAAAAGATACTGATGAACCTGCAAAATGGGAATATGCATTGTCAATCAGCATAGACAGCAAAGATTTCTTTTCAGAACTTAGTACAATGTCGATTAACTCGATAAGTTTTTCTATCTGGAATACAAACCGTGATGTGGTGAAGAAAATGATGACTTTAGGATCAACTGATGATATCTTTAAACAGTTGGAAGAATCTAGCAAATAAATATGCCAAACCTGCTTCCGCTCCAAATAAATGCTTTATATCTTGAATCACCTGAAGAAGTAATCGGTCAGGATATCCGTTTTGAAAATGTTCCTTGGATGAATACAGAGAAAGATGTGTTCGAAAATCCCAATGTCCCTTTAGAAACCAATTCTATTATTCCAAGACCTTTTTCTCATGATAATGCCATTTATTTGGATAAGGGTGTACATATTCATTTTGTGTTGCCTTCATACTTTAAAAAATTTGATGATCAGGGAAATCTTCCTAAAGCACCAAATCGTTGGTATATAAAAAGAGAAAGAGACGGCGAAGAATGGATTGTAGAAAGCGACTATATATGGAATGTTAACGATCCGGAACTGAATAAATATGCTACTTGTACCTATGTAGAAGAAGTGGGAGATAATTTCCGGTTTAAATATATAGGAAGAAAATACAAACTGGATGAATGGATTACTAAAAGTAATGCTAACAATCATTATTTAAACAATCTCAGTGCTTTAGGATGGGGCAGTTTTTCATTTGATATACATTACCCGAATTGTAGGAGTGTATTTGGCTTTTACGATGAAAAGGGAACAAAAGATGACACCTATTCTATTGTTGGTTGGGTAGAAACTTATGGACAAAATATTCTTAATGAAAACATTGTTGCAGGTAAATTTAAGTTGAAATTAAGTGCCACAACTGAAAATGAAGCATCATTTGATATAGCCATTGCGAATACTTTACCAGAAACCCTTTCTGCATTAATTATAAATACGAATAATCCTACCATATCAAAGCAGGATTTGCAAAAGCAAGAAGAACAGATTGCTTCAATTATCAATTTTGATGAATTAAAAGGTTTGAACTTAGACTGGATTTCCAGATTGAGAAACAAACAGCATGAGCAACAATTTAATAAAACATCAGGTACTACCAAATACGTACTGAATATTGTTGATTTCGATGATGAAGATTTAATTCAAGAATATGATTTTGATATTAATCTTTTAGATTTTGAGTGGAGTAAAAGTATCGCTGATGAATATGGAAATTTACAAACAAAATTAAAAGCTCTATATGAATCTCCGTCAGAGGAAAATATTCTCGCTATTTCTGAAGGAATAAATTTATCAGATCTCACCAATATTTCTTTTAATGAATCTTTGGAAGATGAATTAGACGCTCTGAATAGGATATTAAACAATTACGAACTGGACAACTTCAGGCTGCATACCAAAATTGAAAGTCTATATCTGCACTGGTCTACTTATTTAAGTGCTTTATTCTTAAATAAAAATAAGAACATCAATAAGCTTAAAGATGATTTAAAACTATTGATTTCTCAGATTAATATATTAAAAGAAAAGCTTAAAAAATCAGAAATTAATGTCGCTAATTTACAACGATTATTTTCTGATAAAATATCCGGTTATTACAGTAAATACAGTGATTTTGCAATCATTAAATTTCTAGTAAGAGCACAACATTCGCATGATGCCATTGATCAAAAAGAACTTCAAAATTTACTTAACCAGAGGCATAAAACTCAAATAATCTTATCAAAAAAAAGCAGAACAGATTATTATAATGCGTTACCTCCAAGTATAATTATTTCTTCCCCAAAAAAGGATACCATATTTAACCTGTTTACCAACCCAGAAACTCCAAAAGAAGTAAACAGCATTATTTCATTCGATGCTAAGCAGAAAGATAGTTTTAAAAATGTTTTGACTAAAATTTCTGATTTTCAGGGAGTTATTGTTAATGATTGGCATACATATAAAGTAGAATGGGAAAGTTTATTTTTACCTAAAAAAGAAGGTCATTATCTGGCTACAGATAAAAAGTTTAATGAAAGTTTTTTACAAGATTCTTATACTTTAGATGAGCTTAATGCAGATTTAATAAAAAAATATGCATTAAATGATATTGCTTATATGCCCAATCCTAATGTTTATTATGGGCAATCTTTTGTAAGCAATACGGTTCAGGAATATGTAAAAGAAAAATTAGAGAAAAACCTTACTCATATTGATGAAGCAGATAATGCTCAGTTAATAGAGCAAATGAAAGGTTTTTTGCAAACATTGGAAGGTACTGCTTTATTCGAATTAACGCTTTCAGACTTCAATAATCTGATGTTGCAGAGGAGTAATGGTTTATCTGTATTGCCGTTAATCCCAAACGGATTTAAAGATCACAAAAAACTGGCGCAAAGTATAAAAAGTTTATGTAAAGAATACTTTAATAACTTAAATCTTTTAACGCCTAATCGCTTATCTATTTTTAATCCGTTTAGAAATGGAGCTTTTAAAATGAGCAGACTCAGAGTGATAGATTCTTTTGGAAGGAGTAAAATAATAGAGCCTCAAAAAATAATAACCACTCATGTGCAAAAAATCGAAAATAAAGATAATTGGGTAGCATTGCCACCTAGATATCTGCAGTCTGCTGCGATGAGTACAAGATTTAGCAGAACGATAACCAATAAAAGAAAATCTCCTGTAATAGGGTGGATGGTTCCCGTTTATCTTAATCAACGATTAGAATTTTTTGACGCTGACGGTAAGCATTTAGGAGCAATAGATACAGAAGATCAGTGGGAGTCTTCCCCTTTTGATATAAGCATCGCTCAAGAAAATTCTGAGTATAAATCTGTTGTAAAAAATCCGCATCTTAAGAGGATTATACATTGGATCATAGAAAAAATTTGTAAGCCTAATAAAAAAGATGAGTTTATAAAGGAGTTACAAAAAACGATGGAGCACATCTCACCTGAAGATTACGTAAATCCTTCCTTATTAGAAACAATATCTTCTGTCCCGATAGCTATTACTTTGGTTAATATTAATTTATTTACGAAAGGTGAGTCGCTTTATGATATTAATTATTCTGAGAATATTAGTATTAATACCTACGACAATCAAAGAAAATATGATAAAGTTAAAATCCCGATGTCTATTGGTGATTTAAACCAGTACAATGATGGCGTTTTGGCTTACTGGCATTACAATCTAAAAAAGGAAGAGGAAAAACCTGACGAAAAATTAGGTTTAAAATATTTAGAAAGTAAAATTTATTTCAATAATGATGTAACGAAGAAGATAGACAATCATCCTTATTCTATCAATAATTTTCTGAAAGAAAACCCTTTTGACGGCAAAGAAAAATGGAGCGAAATTGAAGGTAAGCTTATGAGCAGTTCTGCCATTAACTATAAAACTCAGGATAAAGAAAGTTATTTGGCATTAAATGAAACCTTAAATGCATGCCAAAGATATGTTCTTATGCATCCTAAAGGTAATCTACACATTAAAACCGGAATTTTGCCGGAAAAAAGCATAAAATTACCCTACAATAAAATAAAAAATGCCTTAAAAAGAATTGAACTTACATTATTAACGGCGCCTGTTTTAACTCCTAAAGAAAACCTTCAATTATCTTTAGCTAAAGATAAACGCTATGAATGGTCGTGGGTAGAATTAGAAAAGAAAAATAAAAAAGAACCTTTATCTGCTACAAATCCGCCCACCAAAAAACGGATTACCCAAAATTTGGCAATAGATTTTAATAAAGATTTTGAAACAGAAACTTATTTACAGGCTTTATTGTCAGATTTAAAAAATGATGACCTTTTAGTAAACGAGTTAATGGCATTTTTCCCGAATGATAAGATTTATTTTATTGATAAAGAAGAGTTTGAAAAGAAAAATGAAGCAGGTAAAGATCAAATAAAACTTGGGTTTATTAACGATACAATTACCAATCTATTAGGTAAAGAAGAAAATATCAGATCAAAAAAAGTAGCATTTGATTTTAATCAATTTAAAACTAAAAAACTGGTTTCCCTTAAAGAATTTCTCATCAGAGAAGGATATGTCATTCACTCTAAAACCAGCCTGTTAAATGACGAAGTTTACTTTATTGACTTCAGCAACATAAAAATACTGCAAGCAAAAAAAGAATCTTCTTTAAACGATTTCGAGAAAGATATAATGAGTTTATTATCACTGAAGACCTCTAATAAAGTAATAAACCTCAAAGGAATATTAAAAAAACTATATGTTTTCACGAGAGAAAATGCTTTTCTGATCATTAATGACGGTTTTAAGCAATCTCTAATTTCTAAAAAAATCATTCAGCAAGATCCTTTTTATCCTGATGAGCACATTTATTTTGTAGACATCGGCGAATTAGAAAAGATTAAAATAAAAGATGATTTAGATGAATATGAAAAGATGTTATTAAAGCTGATCAACAATAAATCTAAAGCAATTCTGGAAATCACCGATTTTAATACCAATTCCGGCATTATTCCTACTCTGGTTTTAAAAGAAGGGTGGCTGTCTATAAAATCGACTAAATTTTAAACATTATGGCAAAACTATCATATTACTTTCCTTTAGATAATTTAGTTAATGATGATATTATTAATAACTATAAATCTCAGGTGCAATCTGCCTTAGAAAATAATACTATAGAAGTTGATTTTGATCAATACAAAGGTTCTTATCTCAACTTTAGAGATGGAAGTAAGCTAGAATTAACCTTCAAAAAAAATATAAATAAAGGAGCAACTTTACTTAATTTCTTTTTTAATTACGATAAAAAAAACAATAATGACACGATAAACCTTCTTGCGATTGGGGATAAAATATTAAGTGTCTTAAAATCGAATAAAAAAAACGCTCTTTCTTTTAAAAATAGTATTAAAGTAAATGATATAGATTTTAAAATAAGAGAAAATGCATGGTTTAACGGTTCTATATACTTTGATGAAAACGGCAATCTGGATATCTATATAACCGACGAAAAATTTTTGTTAAACAGAAAACCCATTATCTCTGTTAATAATTCTGATGAGCATCAAAATATTATCATCGGTGGAAATAAAGAAGGTGATCAGCTTAGAATTGCAGATCTGTCTGTTTACAGCGATGTGACCAAAGATGAAGTAGAAAATATAATTAATAAATCTATAGCGCAACGTCTTATTCTTTTATCAAAATCTACTTTAATTGATACCGTAAGCTTTAATTTGAATAACAGCGCAGAATATGATAAATTAGTTATTGAAAATAAACAGCAACCTCTATCCTTCGAGTTTTTGCAGGGAGACATGGCTCTTGAAAAGTATGCTGATTGTGTAGCAAAATTGAAGGTTAAAAAAGGATTTTTTAAATATCAAGCTGCGGAAAATAAAGAGATAGAAGAGTCTGATGAAATAGATATATCTTTTAGTTTTGACCAACAAACAAATACCACAAATTTAAAGGCAATATTAGATGGTGTATCTATCATTAATAGTTTAGAGCAGGAAAGAGTTTTGGTTCAGCTGGAAATTTATAATCTAACACTCACTAAAGACGAATTTTCTACAACTTATACCAAATTTCAGCCTCTTATTATAGATAAGGTATTTGAAGTAATAGATTTAAGAGGTGCTAATGAATGCCCGTTTGAAGTATTTATTTTAGGAAATGATACTTTGTATAACGGTGTAGGAAATAACATTCAAGCTGTAAATCTGTTAATCAACAATATATCAGATAAAGAACTGAAATTTTCAGATGATAGTGCTTTTAGAGTAATGAGTAATTTTCTTCATATCCTCGAGAATGATGTGCAGCAAACCGGCAATTTAAAATTGAAACAATTTCATTCTTTCAATGATATTCCTACTAAACCGAGATCAACGGGCAATGATTTTTTATATTATCAAAACGAATATGTATTAGCTAATGCTGAGTCTGTCATTTTAGAAATTTCAGGATTAAAAGCTAAGCAACCCGCCTTTACAAACCCGTCCGGATCATATCCTTTCTACTTAGAATACAAAAATATTCCGGGTTATAGAAACGGAAAAGCAAAATTCTATATCAAAACAGGTAAGATTTTTTATTCACTATAAGTTTTAAAAATATGTCAGAAACGCTAAATATAAATGAATTTGAAGCCAATCAGGGGAAAATTGATAAGTTAACTTCGAAGACTGCTACAATCAATACTTTAGATTCACAAAATGTTACAATCAATACGTTAACAGCAGATTTTATTAAACTTAAAAATCAGATAGAATTATTAAGTGAAGAACTTAAAATTATAAAAGGTTCTAAAGAACTGGTAAAAATAACTTCAGATAAAACAGAAATCAAAAATGATTTATATGTTAAGAATGAGTTGGTTTCTTTACCGATAGGTACTGTTATCGCTTTTGCCGGAAAAAATGTTCCTGATGGTTGGCTATTATGTGACGGACTTGTTATTTCAGAAAAATATACCGAAGCACGTTCTATTATTGGGAATAATACTCCTAATTTAATTAGAAAATATATAATGGGTAGCCAAAAAAATGACTTTACAGCATTTGGAACAGAACAGATTACTATAAAAAACGAAAACATTCATGAAAATCAATTACAGGTTTATTATAACTTGTATAAATGGAAAGCCGGTAGAGGAGGATCTGACGAAAGTATTACTTATTTAACTTCATCAGTTTCAGGTAACACAAATCCTTCTTATTATGAGGATTTTAAAGGGATGATACGTGATTCATACACCAGAATTGGGCATGCAAAACCTACTGCAATTGATATTCTTCCTCCAAGTATAAAAATGGTTTATATCATCAAGGTGAAGTAATAATAAATCGACTAATGCAAAATACCAATATCCAGCTCGAACTCGACGTCACAATAAAAAAAGTTGACTTCAAAATTACAGGGAATACGATCAAATTAAATGATGATATCTCAGTAACATCGCTTGTTGGTAAACTTCCTGATGTTTCAAATAATATCTCTAAACTTTTGGAGGATGAAGGTGATATAAAAGATAGTATTATTCCTTTTGTACCTAATGAGCTCAACTTCGGGATTTTTAAAATCTCAAATGAAAAAGAAAGTTTATCGGCTTTTCAGTTAGGAGTTAGGTATTCAAAAGCCAAGCTTAAAGGTGTTTTTGCTAAAGAATTCAAACTATTTTCGGTAGCTATTGCTGAAGAAATCAATTTTGAGAAAATGCCTTTGGTGGGAGAGTATCTTAAAGATTATTCTATTCCTTCCATAGAATTGGTGTATGTTTCTCAACAAGAAAAAGACAAATCATTAACAGATGAACGGCTAAAATTAATTAGTAATTCTAAAAAATATTTTGTTGATAATAAAATCTGGCTGAACAAAGAAAAGCTTTCTCTTTCTACAGGATTCAACGCAGGAATGATTTTGAAAAATGGAAATGAAGAGCAAAAAATCACCTTTCCCGGCTTTGATCTAAATGGTATAAAAATTCCCGGTTTACCTGTTCCTGATAAAAATTCAGCAAAAAAAGAGAACAAAAGTACTTCAGGCAATATTCAAAAAGAAGAAAACAAAAAACATTCATTAGTAAAAATTAATGAAGTAAAACCATCCATTGAAAACCAAAAAATAAATATTGCAATATCAGCAGATTTCAATATTGGTCCTTTTGGTTTACAGCTTGTCGGCATGGGAATTCAGGTGCCTTTTACGGTTTTTCAAAACTTCAGTCTTGAAAAATTATGGAAAGAAATTCAATTTTCTTTAAAAGGTTTGGCGATTATTTATGATACACCTACGCTTTCAATCGCAGGTGCATTTTTGAGAGAAACAAATAACGGAACAGAAGAATACAATGGTTTGCTCACTTTCAGGCTCGGTAAAATAGAAATCATTGCCATTGGCTCTTATATTAAAACACCAAGCTACTCTTCATTATTTGCATTTGGGTATTTAGGGATTCCGATTCCTATAGATCCTGCTTTTTACATCCACGGATTTGCATTAGGATTTGGGCTAAACAGAAGTTTTATAATGCCTAATATTACCGAAATCCCGGATTTTCCTCTCATCAAAATCGTTCATCAGGGAGGTTTAAAGCAAGGAGATAATATTCAGAAAATCTTTCACGATTTAAATCGTTATTTACCTGCGAGTGAAAATAGTTATGTAATTATCGCAGGAATTAAATTTGATTCCTATAAAATGATTTTTACCACCGGAATATTGGCTATTGCTTTTGGGAATAAAACATCTATCAATCTTTTAGGCCTCTCAACGATGAAGCAGGAAGGAGTTTATAATTTTGAATTTGCATTTTCTATGCGTGCAGATTTAGAAGAAGGCACTTTTTTGGCTCAGGGTCAGTTGACAGATAACACTTTTGTATTATTGCCGCAGTTAAAATTAACAGGTGGTTTCGCCTTAGGAATGTGGTTGAAAGGCGATACAGCGGGTGATTTTGTATTTACTTTGGGTGGTTATCATCCTAATTTCAAAGTTCCTGTTCATTATCCCAATAATGTACCACGTTTGGGGTATAGTTTTAAATTAGGTTCGGTTCAGTTTTACGGAAAAGCTTATTTTGCTCTCACGCCGAGTTGTATAATGGCAGGTTTAGCAGGAGGTTTAAATCTTGTGTTAGATGCAGGTGTAGTGTATGCAGAAATTGGAGTTCTCTTTAGCGCAGATTTCATTATTTCATGGAAGCCATTTTATTATAAAGCAGAGGTATTTGTTCAGATTTATGCTAAAATTGTCGTAGATGTATGGCTGTTCAGCATCAATCAATCTTTTAATTTAACGGCTAAATTACAATTAGAAGGACCTGATTTTAGAGGGATTGCAACTTTTAAGGTTGTTGGTTATCAATTGGAAGTAAAATTTGGTAATCATAATAAGCCTCTCAATAAATCATTAAATAAAGAAGAATTCATATCTGCTTTCTTACCAGATGCAACCAAAATACTTACATACAATATAACATCAGGAATAATAAAAAAAGTAAAGAATACAAACGGGGTTGAATCTATAGTAGTGAATCCAAAAACTTTTGCTTTAGAAATTTATTCAGAAATCCCAATCACTGAAATTGATGGAAATGAGTTGATTACCGGAAATAAAAGCACTGAAAATATTTTTCCGGTATATAAAGAACCTGTTCAGCTAAAGAATAAACTGAATCTATCGATTAAAGGTGCTGTAAATGATTTTCATTCATTTGAAGGTTCTCCTATTTTAAAATCAGTTCCTAAATCGATATGGAATAATACGAATGCAATAGCAAGCGATGATGAGGTTTTATCAAATCCTAAATTATTGAAAGATGTATGTAAGGGTATTCGTTTAGAATTTTCAAAAATAGAATCTAAGATTGATCCGGTAATTATTTCCTTATATGATACTTGTGTTAAAAATTATCAGGATAGCTTTATGACCAACAAAATAGAGCATAAGGATAGTTCGGTTAAACTAAATAATAGCGTAATGAGTATTTTAGAAATTTTGAATGAAGATGAAATAGATTTTACAGATTTAGAAAACTCTACTGATGTATATAAATACAAGAAAAAATCTTTAGGAAAATATCAAATAGCTTAAAAATGGCAAACGAAGAAATAGGAATTGCTCCGTCGCATATACCCACAATCGTATCTGGAAAATATGAAATTAAAGCAAACTTGCAAAATAACCTGAGTAATGTTCTGGGGCAGGAGGTTGTTTTTTATGTTGCCGGTTATAATTATACGATTCCTCAAAATGAAGTATTGGCAATGTATCCTCCAATGGAGCATACAGGCGACTTTGCCGGAACTTTTCCGCATATACAATTCAGAAGAAGTACTTTGCCTTGGGAGTTTAATTGTGAATCAAAAGGAAAAAGAATTCCCTATATTTTCTTGGTTTTACTCAAGGAAGAGGAGTTGGTTGCCAAAGATTTTGAAATATTAGAAACCAATACCAATGAATTAAAAGATTCGTTAGAAGACACTACAGAACCCAAACCGTTAAAAATTCTCAATATTGTAAAAGGTGATAAAGAGCTTTTTCCTTCCATAGATTTTGTGTCTCAATTAGCCCATGTCAGAGTGCAGGAACATATAGAATTGAAAGATTTGAATCTTCCCAAAGAAACAAGTATTTTAATTTCTCATCGTAGAGTAGAACCTAATACAAAGTATAGAGCTTTTGTTTGCTATTATTCTGCTGAGGTTATTAAAGGAAAAGATAAGTATCAATTAAATAATTCTCACGAAAAAAATGAGTATCAAAGCACAAAAACGTGCGTAATTTTATCCGAATGGTCTTTTGAAAGTATTAGTACTCAATTATATCAGATTGATACCAATAGATTGAAAAAACATTCGGAGTTTAGTACATTCCAAAAAGATTTAGTCGACTCTGAAATTTTAACTTTAGAAGAAGTAAAAACAAAAGCAAATGCTGAACTTGCCAAGTTAATTTCAATCAATGAAACCTATTTAAAAGAACGTGCATTAAGATGGGCAAAATTGCCTGAACCCAAATCTGTTGATGATTTTGAGCGTGCAGAAGAAATTAACTTTAAGCAGGAAAATAATTACATTCTTGAATATTTAAAATACAACGGTAAAAACCTGAAAGGCTATTTAAGTGAATTAAATCTTCAACCTTTTAAAACGCAAATTAATATTAAAAATGAGGCTGTAATCAAGTTGGTAGATATTGCTAAAGTGCCATTAGAACATCAGCTAAAAGGTGGCGGTAAAATAGTTTCGTGGTATCAAGGGCCTTTTACTAATTGGAATTACTCCTTTAATCTGGAAAATTTGCTACAAGAGAAAAATTGGGCAGATATTCCCGATCATCAGGATTATTTAAACATTTTTAATGATGATACGAAGATGTACGATATGACCTATTCCGCTGCATGGCAATTAGGGAGATTAATGATTATGAATGACAACAAAGTTCTTCAGGAATTGAAAAAATGGAAGAATGAATTGGAATTGCATAATTTACTGCAAGAGCAAAACCGATATAGCCATCTCCCCAATTTAATGACTCAGGTTCCTGATATTTCTGATTTGTTACTGAATTACGTTACAGAATTGATTCAGTTGAGAAGTTTTCCCGTTTATTACCTGCTTCCTCATGCAGATTTAAGTACGGAAGAAAGTATTAAATATTTTAAAATTGATAATTCCTGGATTTTATCTTTCTTGTATGGAGTTTTTAGTGCCGGACCAAAACTAAGTATGAAGGACTTTGAAAAATATATTTTAAAGAACAAAACTCTTCATAATATATTTGATTATAATAAACCTTATTACGGTATTTTACTTCAATCACAAACCATTAAAAATTGGCCGCATCTTGTAGTAGAATTAAATAAAAGCAATGATTTTCATTATATCACAAATATCAACAATACCCTGCGTTTGTATATAACCGATCAGAAATTTTCTGATATCGAACTGTATCTCAAAAATGAAAATGCCCATTTTGGAAAAGAATATAATGCTGAAGCAGATAAATTCATTAAACTGACAAGTGATAGTGTAAAATTAGCTAACGAATATCTAT
The DNA here is from genome assembly GCF_026163565.1 of Chryseobacterium sp. YIM B08800. GTDB lineage: Bacteria > Bacteroidota > Bacteroidia > Flavobacteriales > Weeksellaceae > Chryseobacterium. The sequence continues at coordinate 19,389 of NZ_JAPDKN010000004.1, read as the reverse complement.
ACAAACAACCTAAACTAGGTTTAAAAATAACCTAAATAGAAGGCAAAAAATTTAATTATATTATCTTTTTTGATAGTTTCCTGCAACCGTACAGATGATGAGGTACCGAATTTTCCCGAAGGAAGCACCGAGTCTGTGAATGTTTGGGTACAAGACAGCATGAGACGATATTGTTATTGGGCAGATTATATGTCGCCAAAACCCAATTATCATTTTCCGGTAAAAGATTTTTCTGTAATCACAAAAAGATACTGATTCTAATTACTCCTTTGATATTGATGAAGTTTCTGAATTGGGTAATCTTTATGAAGAATATCTCAAAAATAAAACCAGCTTGAAAAAAGCATAAAAAAATATAAAGAATGCCACAAAAAAGCGCAAACTCAACTGTCTTTAAAAATGCGTATTTTAAGAAGAAATTTAAGGAAAGGATGATGGTTTTACTTTAATTACAAAATTTTGTAAAAATGATAGTAATAAAGTTTGTTAATCATAAAAGCTAAGCAATTGAATAATATAAAAAGGTTCTATTTTAATTTGAAATGGAACCTTTCGTGTGTTTGTTACTTTAAATAAAAACTGTCTTCAAAAATTTTTATAGATGATTTGCTTCGATTAAGGAAGATTAAAAATGAATGTTGGGTTTCTTATCTTCAAGCTAAAAAAAATAAATTTGGAGTATCATTAGAGTATCAAAAAACAGATAATAATTAGCCAAATAAAATACTTTTGTATTTTAAAATTTTACAATTAAAATATGTTAAACAATCAATTTATTATTGAAAAGTTTGGGTTTTCTGATGAGGCTTTTATTGCAGAATTTCATGAAAAAGCAATTTTCAAAAGTATTAAAGCTAAAACGGAAATAGCTACAGTAGGGCAAAGAAATGCGTTTGTTCCATTTGTTATTAATGGGGTAGTTCGGGTTTTTACTTTAAATGACGGAAGAGAGCTGATCTATTATTATGTAAAAGAAAATGATTGTTGTATGATGACTTTTTCGTCTATATTTTCTAATTATATAAGTCGTATTTATGCTGTAACAGAAGTAGATTCCGACGTTTTGCTTGTTCCGGTATCTGTGATGCATGATTGGTTAATTCGTTTTCCGGATATCAGTATTTCTTTTTTTAAAGAATATGACAAGCGTTTTTCTGATGTAATGCACATGGTAAACGAAGCGGTATTTCATAAACTGGATAAACGGGTGCTTAATTTTATAAAAACACAAGTTTCTATTAAAGGTGAAAATCCTATTAAGCTAATGCACAAAGAGATTGCTTCTAATCTGGGCACATCAAGAGAGGTAATAAGCAGGGTTATGAAAAAAATAGAAAACGAAGGAGAAATTTTACAAAGTAAAGATGGAATACTTGTGTTTGATTTAGAATACGTTAGCTCAATCTGATGTTTTTTTTATTTAGTAATTAAGAAAAAAAACAATTTTACAGGTGACTTTTGTTACCAACTTTTATATCTCCAATCAATTAGTTTTGTCATATCAATAATTAATATTTATTTATATGACAAAACTTTTCTTCCCTTTGTTGATTTTTTTATCAGTCCTTACTTATTCTTAGAAAGATTTACTGAATTATCTCTATACCTCATACCATTTGATTTTCAGTTTTGTTATCGTGGATCTATAAAACTCTAAAGCAGAACGATAAGATTTATTTATATTTATGCATTCTTTTTTCATAATTTATAATTGATGAGTTTTAATTAATTTTAAATGAAATGTAAATGGTTTTATTTTATGGGTGTCTTGAGGATTTATAGATTAAAATTTAGTTATTTGAGATAAACTTTATTATTTTTTTCTTGAAATTTGTTTTTATAATAGTAAAATATTAAATTTTACATGTTTTTACTAATGTGTTAAGTTTTTATATTATTTTTGAAATATTATGAAACTGATTATTCTCAAAAATAAAAAAAGCTACCATAAAATTCTTCGTGATATCGTCAAATTATCTGCTGTGAAATTATCAACAAATAAAGGTTTAAACAGGTTTTGAATGCTATGAGAATTTTTCTTGCTGTTTTTTTTGGATTATTCTTTCATCAACTATCTGCACAGCACGTGTCAGATACTCAGCAACTGTTTAATAAAATAGATTCGAAAATTTTTATAAACCCTTCAAAAGCTAAAGATTTGATCGTTTTTATAAAGAAAAACTATCAAAATAATTATAGCTGTTTTCTATTGCAATGATACTATTATGAAAAATGCGCTTCAGTTAATTATTCAAACTGTTTTTTTAAGTCTGAATCTAAGTTTAACTAAAAATTTTAAAGATTTATGATAATCGTAAATAATAAAAATAAAATAGTTGGAACAAAGAATTTTCTTTTTGTATTTCTTATGCTAATTTTGAGTACGGCTCTTATAGGGTTTGTTCTTAAAGACTTAATTGTACATTATTTAAGATGGCCGCTATTTATGGCAATGATAATCGTGAGCATCTTAATATTTTACCAGATTAGAAGATTAAAAGTATTTCAATTTGAAAATACAGGATCTACATTCACTATTAAATATTATCATCCGCTTAATAAACGAATGATATTTCCGTATGTTGAGTTTCCCATCAGTAGTATTACAGGATTTAAAATCGAAAAAAAATTAATAGGACAGGATATCTTAAGAATTGAGATTTTGCTTAGAGAAAAGAGGAGGGTGGTTTGTTTTAAATTTAAGGTTTCGGGTTTGAGTGATGAATCGTATGCGAAAATTCAAAACTCATTACAGGAAATAACATTAAAATAGTAGAAAAAACTTTTTTAAGAGGCTGTTTAAATTTGATATTTATTTTAACATTCAGAAATTAAGATCATCGTCTTAAAAAACTTAATACAAAATCAACGTGTTGATTTCTAAATACCTTAATGTTAAAATAAGAATAAAAAAAGTTTATTTTAATTTAGAAATCGAAGATTCAACGTAGAAAAAATTTAAAACAAAGGCTAGAGTCTTTAATTGCTTTATCTTCCAAAGCTGAAAGAAAAACCATTTACTTATATTTGTCCCGCAAAGCAAATTCAAATGTTCAAAAAAGTAATCACTGCATGTATTCTTAGTTTCTATACGGTTTTTTCAGCCCAACAGGTTCGGCCTTCAAAATCATCTGAAATTTATCGTGAACTTAAAACCCTTAAACAACTACCTAAAGTTTTATATCTTGCGGCTCATCCCGATGATGAAAACACAGGATTACTCTCCTGGTTAATCAATGATCAAAATGTAGAAACGGGTTATTTGTCTTTAACAAGAGGTGATGGCGGTCAGAACTTATTAGGTACAGAGCAAGGTGCAGCATTGGGATTAATCAGAACGCATGAGCTTTTAGAGGCGAGAAAGTTAGATGGTGCTCAACAGTTTTTTACCCGTGCGATTGATTTCGGTTTTTCTAAAAATACGACCGATACCTTTAAACAATGGGATAAAAACAGTATTGTTGCTGATGTAGTTTGGGTCATTCGAAAATTCCGTCCGGATGTTATTATTTGTCGTTTTCCTCCAACTGCTGCGGCAGGTCACGGACAACATGCGGCCTCGGCTGTGGTTGCGGAAAAAGCTTTTAAGTTGGCAGGCGATAAAACGGCCTTCCCAAATCAATTAAAATACGTTAATGTTTGGCAACCAAAACGCGTATTGTGGAACACCTTCCGATTTGGTAACAACAATACGACCGCAGAAAATCAACTGAAAGTCACAGTTGGGCAATACGATGCACAATTGGGAATGGGCTACGGTGAATTGGCGGGATTAAGCAGAAGTTTACATAAAAGTCAAGGTGCAGGAACACAGTCTGTAGCCGGGATTAAAACTGAATATTTTTCCCATGTTGATGGCGAGCCTGCAAAGTCAACACTTTTTGACGGAATAGCTAAAACCTGGACTTCACAAGGAAACACTGATATTGAACAATCATTAGATAAAATTATTTCAGATTTCAATTTCAATAATCCTGATCTCAGCTTGCCTGATTTGCTTGTTTTGCGAAAAAAAGTTTTGGCATTAAAAGATTCAGATTTGAAAAATGACAAACTTAAATCTCTGGATCAAATCATTTTAAGCTGTGCCGGATTTATGGGCGAGGTGGTGACCAATCAGGCTGAAGCTGTTGCCGGAGATCATTACAATTTTAGACTAAATCTGATTTCAAGAGCTGAGAATCCTGTTGTTTTAGAAGATGTAAAATGGTTAAATCAGTCAGAAAGTTTCAACAGAAAACTATCAAAAGATTCTTTAATTACCATTCAGCATGATATTCAGATTCCTGCAGATGCAACACTTACAGAACCTTATTGGTTGGCAAAACCAGCTGTAAATGCGGCAACTTTCTCTGTTCCAAATGATACTTTAGTCGGTTTACCTGAAGCAGAATCGCCACTGAATGTTTTGCTTAATTTAAAAATTGGCTCTGAAAAGTTTCAGGTTAAACTTCCTTTATCTTTCAAAAAATTAGACCCAGTTCGTGGTGATGTGGTTGAAGCTCTGCGTATTGTTCCTGCATTGGAATTGAAATTTACACAACCACTTTATTTAGTTAAAGAAAATGAAGATTTACATTTGAGTTTAAATTTCAAGATTAATTCAAATAAACAATTTACTAATGGAAAAGTAAATCTGATGTTTAACGGAGAAAGATTAGGCGGTGGTGATTTAAAATCAATCAATGGAAAAGATGTTACCGTCGATTATGTCATTCCAAAAGCCCAACTTGCTTCAATAAAATCAAATCAGTTACAATTAGATGCAAATTTTGTTGCTGATGGAGTAACTTATAATAAAAAACAGGTATTGATTCAATATCCTCATTTACCTTCCTTACAATATTTTACACCTGCGACGGTTGTTGTGATGAAAGGAGATATTCAAACAAAGGTTAAAAAGGTTGGTTATGTACAAGGTGCAGGAGATTTTATTCCTGAGTTTTTACGTATTGCAGGAATTCAGGTAGTTGTCCTGAAAGACGAAGATTTTTATGGCAACTTAGATGAATCTAGCAGAAACCAAAATAAACTTTCTCAATATGATGCCATTGTATTTGGTGTTCGTGCAAACAATACAGAGAAAAAACTGGGTCGTTGGATGCCATTTTTATGGTCTTATGTAAAAGCCGGAGGTAATTTGGTGATGCAGTACAACACCAATCAAGATACAACGGTTGACCAATTGGGAATGTTCAATTTTACGATTGCCAACAAGCGTGTTACCGAAGAAAATGCTGAGGTTAAATTTTTAAATCCAAATCATAAATTACTCAATTTCCCAAATAAAATTACTGCAAATGATTTTAAAGGCTGGGTACAGGAACGTGGCGCTTATTTCCCCGATCAATGGGATGCAGCGTACGAACCGCTTTTTGAAATGCATGATACCAATGAAGAACCTTTGCAAGGCTCAACTTTATATGCTAAATACGGGAAAGGTAATTTTATTTATACACCATTGGCATTTTTCAGACAGTTACCTGCGGGAAATGTGGGTGCGGCACGTTTATTTTTAAACTTTTTATCTGCACAGAAAAACTAATGAATAATCAACTTAAAAATTGGAATATTTGGTACCTGCTTTTAGCATTTGCATTAGTAGCACAGATCGTATTTTATTATTTGTTTACTAAATTTTGGGCATGAGTACGATAGATTGGACAGTTCTTATTTTTACACTGGTTGCAGTGGTGGTTTACGGCGTATTCATCGGTCGTGGGCAGAAAAGCAACGAATCTTACCTGAAAGCAGATAATAAAATGCCTTGGTACATTGTGTTGATAGGAATTATGGCAACTCAGGCGAGTGCCATTACCTTTCTTTCAGCACCGGGACAGGCTTATACAGACGGGATGCGTTTCGTTCAGTATTACTTTGGTTTGCCTTTGGCGATGATCGTGATCTGTATTACCTTCATCCCGATTTTTCAGCGGTTGAATGTTTACACAGCTTATGAATATTTAGAAAACCGTTTTGATAAAAAAACAAGGGTACTCACTTCACTACTTTTCCTTTTTTCCAGAGGTTTATCAACAGGAATCAGTATTTATGCGCCGAGTATCATCTTATCAAGCGTTTTAAACTGGAATATTTATCTGACGAATGTTTTAACGGGTGGAATTTTGTTGATTTATACCTATGTTGGCGGAGCAAAAGCAATCGCTCATACTCAAAAATTACAGTTTTTGATTATTTTAGGAACAATGGCTTTTGCAGGTTATCTTTTGATTGAAAATATGCCGAATGGAATTGGTTTTAATGATGCACTTTATTTAGCAGGGAAATCTGGAAAACTAAATGTCATCACCACAGAATTCGACTGGAAAGATAAATACAATATTTGGAGCGGATTAATTGGAGGTTTTTTTCTGGCACTTTCTTACTTCGGTACAGATCAAAGTCAAGTTGGGAGATATATTACTGCGAAAGATAATACCAATGCAAAAATGGGTTTGTTATTGAACGGATTGGTTAAAATTCCGATGCAGTTTGCTATTCTTTTGATTGGTGCTTTACTTTTTGCATTCTTTTCTTTGAAACCAGCTCCGATTTATTTTAACGAACGTTCTTATCAGAATTTAAAGGAAAAACAACCGGAACAGGCAGCGGTTTTTGAAAAAGAGCATCAGGATTTACAAATAAAATTTAATGCAGAATCCAAAGAAATTTTAAAGTTAAAAGAAAACAATTCTCCTCAACTAAATAAAACGATTCAGGATTTTAAACAAACACAGACTGAGGTAAAGGCACTTCACGGAAGGGTAGAGGAAGCCATTAATAAATCCAACTTTAATGCAGAGAAAACAGATACGAATTACATTTTCCTGTATTTCGTAAAAAATACTTTGCCTGTCGGAATGATAGGTTTGCTGTTTGCTGTCATATTTCTGGCAAGTTGGGGCTCAATTTCGGCAGCATTAAATTCTCTTGCTGCTTGTTCATTAAAAGATGTTCATTTGATATTTAAAAAAGAAATTCCAGATGATGCAACCGAATTGAAGTATAGTCGCTTGCATACTTTAGCTTGGGGCATTTTTTCAATCGGTGTTGCGATGTTTGCCACTCAAATGGGTTCTCTTATTGAAGCGGTGAATGTCTTGGGTTCACTTTTTTATGGTCCGATATTAGGGATTTTTCTTGTTGCATTTTACTTAAAAAAAATCGGTGGGAAAAATGTGTTTATTTCTGCCATTTTATCGGAAATTACGGTGATTGCCGTTTATCAGTTAGATATCATTTCTTTCCTTTGGTTAAATGTAATCGGGGCAGCAGCGGTCATTATATTTTCTGCAATTGGTTTGCTGTTTTATAAGGCAAAAGAAGTAAATTCGTAAACGAATAAATTAACAAAAATCTTATGAAAACGATCATTAAATCTGCTACAGTTCTTGTTGCGAGTATGACAATCTCTTTTAATGCCTTTGCACAGGAAGCTAAAAAACCGGCAAGTCCTCCTGCAACTGCTACAGGAAAAATTAAAGATGCAAATATTACAATTGCCTACAGCAGTCCTTCTGTTAAAGGACGTACAATCTGGGGCGGTCTGGAAGCTTATGATAAAGTTTGGCGTGCAGGTGCAAATGAAGCAACTACTTTCGAAACAGATAAAGACATTACCGTTCAGGGGAAAAAACTTCCTGCAGGTAAATACAGCTTTTTCTTGATCCCAAAACAAAGCGGAACCTGGACTGCAATTTTTAACAAAGAGCCAAAACAATGGGGTGCTTATAAATATGAACAAGCTAAAGATGCTTTGCGTGTAGATGTAAAAACAAAGGCTTTGCCAGCAACACAGGAAGCTTTGGTTTATAAAATAAATAAAAATGGATTTACAATGGATTGGGATAAAATCTCGGTTCCTGTAGAGATCAAATAAATTTGGATAAGAAATTAGAATCCCGGTTAACCCGGGATTTTTTTGTTTATAATTTTAATTTGGAAATTTTACTTCCTTGTTTCTTTCTCTATTTTATCGATCATTTTTTCAGCATTACCGTTGGTTCCGCCAAGGCTGATTGCTTTTTTGTAACTCTCCAATGCTAAATCGTATTGTTTATCTGTAAAATAAGCTTCTCCTAAGCTATCGAAAAGATTCGCATTTTTAGGAAACTCTTTTGTAGCCAATTTAAATACCGTTATGGATTCATTGATTTTTCCGAGTCTTAATAATTCGTAGCCTAATTTATTCAGTTCACTTGAGTTCTCAAAACTGTATTCTTTTTCAGATTTTTTTTTGAGTAAATAGTAAGTTTCTATCGCTTTATTTACGTCGATAAAAGCTTCCTTTCTTAACTTTTGATAAACAGATTTTTTAGGAATTTCGTACTCTTTTCCTAACATTAAGTTGTGAATAATGTGTCCTAAATCCCAAACTCTATTTAAATTATTGGACACGAGAATTATCGTAATATCATTTTTAAAATCATTTAAAAAGATGGATTCAAATTTATACGATACCCCATTGTGCCTCTGCAACTCATCTTTATCAAAGTATCTGCCAAGAGATCCGCCTTCATCTTTTGCGTATGGATTATTCAAAAGAGTTTGAAAGGATTCCTTGGAGATTAATCTATTAGAATTCATCGCTTCAATCCATTGATAGAAGTCATTGATGTCTACCCAAAGCCATCCACTTATAAATTCCATTTCCGGACATTTTATATTATCCATATCATAACAAGACGTTCTATTTTTATAATCCAATTTCGGATCAAATACCGAATTGTTCATTTTCAAAGGCTTGATAATGTTTTTAGTAACAAATTGCTGAAAAGACATTCCGGTTACCTTTTCAATAATCCTTCTTTGCAAAAATACATTGCCATTATCATACATATAACTGGTTCCTGGTTCAAACAGTAAGGTGTCATTGTTTCTCAATATTTTCCAGGCTTCTTCATCATTTTTTGGAACTATTAGTTTATTTTCTATTTTCGGAATTCCACTTGCGTAATTAATCAAGTGTCTTGTCGTTACTTTTTCTGACCATTTCGGTAAGTCCAAATTATATTTAGAAATCGGATCATCAAGATTAAGAAGCCCACGTTCCACCAAAATCATGATGGCAACAGCATTAAATTCTTTTGCAATAGAACCAATGTTGAATATCGATTTGTTATTTAATTTAGTTTGTTTCGTTTCATCCGTAAAACCAAATGATTTTTGGTAGATGATTTTATTATTTTTAGCAATAAGAACATTTCCATTGAACAAATCTCTCTCGTAGGATTTTGTCATTAAAGAATCAATTTGATTGATTTCTAATTTTTGTTCAATTGATTTTTGATTTCTGCTCTTTGCTTTTTGAGAATGACTTGATTCTTGAGCAGAAAGAAAATTTATAATTAAAACTGTTGTTAATAATAAGAAAAATCGGTTCTTCATTTTAATTAATTTTTTCTGAAATAGATTTGATTAATGGTCTAAAACTTTCTGCAAAGATGCTTTAAAACGCTTCAGTACGCGACCGATTAAAAAAAGTCGAACCCATTTCTTAGAAAAAAAACAAATTATTTTGAATTTTTCCTGAAATCTGTTGGAGTGGTTCCTGTATATTTTTTAAATGAAGTACTGAACGACGATTTGGAATTGAAACCCACTTGATAAAGAATCTCTAAAATTGTAACATCTTTTTGTGAAGAATCTTTCAGTATTTCTTTGGCTTTTTCGATCCGATATTCATTAATGAAATCAAAAAAATGTTTATTCATATACAGATTAATCAAAGCCGATAAATCTTTGGCGGGCATTTTTAATTGTTCTGCCAAATCCTGAATCGTTAATGAAGAATCGAGATAAGGTTCTTTTTCAATCATAAATTCTTTTAAAGCTAAGATTTGTTTATTTTTTTCGTCGTCAATCGCTGAAGAAGGTTTTTGTTTCGGAATTAGCTCAACGATAGGTTTCAATTGAGAATTAACACCTCTGAAAAATTCAGGTTTGTTTAAGGCAACAAATAGATACCAACACGTACAAAAGAAAAAAGCAAACCCATCAAGAGTTACAATCCATTGTCTGATTTCTCCCAAACCAAAGATGAAAGTAACCAACCATCTTATCAATACTAAAAAATGTAAGACATAATATAGGATTGTTATTTTATAAAGTGCATTTAAGATAGAGATATTTGGATTTGTATAATTCTCGAGGTAGACCGTTTTAGACTTTCTGATCACCAAAAATGAAGCAATAAAATAAACCTGGAATAGAACTTCGAAAAGAATATGAAAAAATTGCATGACAGGTGACTCGCTCAAAGCATTGATGAAACTCACTTTTGAAGTTCTGTCTTCAAAATAAATCCCATACGCCATATACAGATTGAAAGCAATAAACGGAATGGTATGCCATAAATGTTTTGGTTTTAATCTGAATTTGGAAAAACAAACGGACAATACATAGAGATAAAAAGATGCCGGAACCAAATAATTGATACTCCAACGAAAAGCCTCGAGGTTGATGAAATTAACAGGAAAATCACGCATCAAAAATTTACAAGCATCTACAGCATTGGTAAACAGAAAAAAAGCAAGAAGCCAATTGGCAAGTTTGTGTTTAGTTTTTACAGTTAATAAAAATAAGGCAAGAAGCAGCACCAAAAATATTCCTGTAAATGCTGCTATTTCCAAAAAGCTGTATTTGTCCATAGTTTTTAATAGAAATACAAATTTAATTCTTACCCAATTAAAATATTTGATGTTTTATTGTAATTTTTGAACAACAATGGTAATTATTGTAAATGATGTTTTTTAGTTAGAATAAAAAAATAGCACCAACTGTATTTAGTTGGCGCCATTTGGCTTTTGGTGTACTTTATAGGACTCTATCGAAACCATTTATTAGCAGATATAGATAATATTTTGAAGATATTAAATAGCATTTAAGTTATGCTTTGATGTATTAACAATCATAAAAAATACCTAATTGTACTGGGTTGTATCCTAAATAAAAATGATGTGATTGAGTTTCCCAAAATAATTTTCTATATTATTATAGAAAGCACTTATACTGTTGATCATTTCGTATGAATTGTCATTTCCTTTGTATAATTTGTTCTGGCAGAGCTACTATTTTGAAGTACTTTATTTCCCCCATTTTCCATGTCGAAAAAACCATTATCTACCCAATTATGAAAAGCCATCGGACCTTGGAAGGTTGTATTTACCTGATGTATTAAATTATTATCCATGTAATAAGATACTAAGTTTTTATCCATTGATATTTTATAGGAATGCCATTCTTCATCTAAAGGAACTGGGATGTTATATATATCTATCGTTACACCATTGAACGTCCAAATTTGGAATTGATTTTCTTTTGTTGATTGATTCTGTTGCTGTATAAACCATGCTACTTTCATTCCCAATACAGGTAAAGCATCTGTGTTCCAGAATCCCCATCCTCTAGATCCACCTTCTAAGTTTTCAACTTTTATCTGAGCTTCAAAAATGACTTTATGGGAAGCCGCAAAAGGTACATTCATAAAAAGATCGGCTATATAATTTTGCAGTTCGTTTTCATTAATAATTTTCTCAGCCGGAAAAGGAGTAGCGATCACACATTTGGGCGACAGATTTGTGTAAGGATTGTTATATATTTCAGCATTCGAGTATATAGATTCAGAAGCATTCGGGATCGTGTTTTTAAGATAATTATTATCTGTATTGAACGTATGTAAACCATTGGTATCTGAACGTAAAAACCAAAAATCCTGCTCAGGATTAACAAGAGAATAAGAAGTGGGTGTCTGTATATAATCCTGACTTTTTCTAAAATCACCAATAAGAACTAAAATACTATTCCTAATTGTATTTATAAGATTGCCTATTTTATCCCCATCTGAGTATAATAAAGCATTCAAAATAAGATTCAGCGCATTCCCTATAAGTTCTACTATCTGGTCGTAATACTCTGTGTCGACATCAATTTTTGATTTTATAGTAGATAAAAAAACTTTATTGTCTGATGTTTTTATTGCTTTAATATCAGTGATTAAGCTGTTTTTATTTTGTATTGCAGCTAGAACTGTTTGGGTAATTAATTGATATTCGTTTGGTGGATTTTTAGATGTTACTAATAGAATCAGATTTTCAATAATCTGATTGATATTATTCTCTTTGTTCATAATTTTTATTTGATGGTTAGTTTTAGTTTTTTTAATACAACACAAAATCCCAATGTTTTTGATTCAAAAATTCCCATAAGCCAAAAATAAATACGAAGCTGAAGAGATTTTTTGTAAGCAGATCGAGCCGAAGCTCAATGCCTTATCTATTCTATTGAGATATTGATACGAAATTCACACCTTGGCGAAAATCTTCATATTATTGTACAATTTACTAAAAAGTTTTATTACATAAACAATTATTTTTTTGAATTACAACTTAAAATTATGGTTGAAAAAAATTGGTAACGCAGAGCTTTTCACTACTGTCCATTTAACTAAATATAGTTTTTTATAACATTAGTTTAAGTTCTAAATTTTTTCTAAATTCAACTTTAAATTAGCAAAATGAAAATTTTAATAATAGAAGATGAGACAGAATTGGCTAAAAGTATTTCAGAATATCTTTCTGAAGAGAACTACTTGTGCTCATTTGCCTCATCTTACCTCGAAGCAATGGACAAGATTCAGAATCATGAATATGATTGTATTATCTTAGATATAATGCTACCCGATGGAAACGGATTAGAAATATTAAAAGAACTTAAAAAGCAAAACAAGCAGGATGGTGTTATCATTGTTTCGGCCAAAAATGCTATAGATGATAAAGTGAGCGGATTAAAACTTGGGGCTGATGATTATTTGACCAAACCTTTCCATTTGTCTGAATTGATGGCCCGTATTTTTTCTATTATTCGTAGGAAACAATTTGAAAATTCGAATGTCATTCATCAAAATGCATTGCAAATTGATCTTTTGTCAAAAACAGTAACAATAAATAAAGAACTTGTTTTTTTAACTAAAAAAGAATTTGACCTTCTTATTTATTTTATCGGAAATAAAAATAAAGTAATCTCTAAAAGTACATTAGCAGAGCATTTGTCCGGTGATTTTGCAGATATGCTCGATAATCATGATTTTGTGTATGCCCATGTGAAAAATCTGAAAAAGAAACTATACGATGCAGGTTGTGATCATTATTTAAAAACGGTGTATGGAACAGGCTATAAATGGGAAAGCTAAAAACACAAGCAATGAAACCTCTTCTAAGCAAAACAACCAAACCGTTTGTCATCTTTTTATTAATTGTTCTTACGATTAGTATTCCCGTTTATTATTACGTAATCGATGTAATCTGGCAAGATGAGTTGGATGAACACAATGAAATCGTTGCTGAAAAAACAGCACACGAACTTAATAGATTAAACATTTCTGCTGAAGATTTACAGAAAAATATTGCATTGTGGAACCAAATTCAGCCAGGTACAAATATTGAAAAAATTTCATCTAAGAAACTTCCCAAAGATTCAATTTTTACGGAAGAGAAATATAAACCGTTTTCTGCAGATCCTACAATAGAGCGCTACAGATCTTTGAGAAAAATTGTTTTCATAAAAAATTCACCCTATCTTTTTACAATTGAGACAAATATTGAAGAGACAGAAAGTACAATAATGATCATAAGCTTTATTACATTCTTTTTCTTTACTTTAATTGTTATTGGACTTGTTGTTCTAAACAGAAGACTTTCGAAAATTATTTGGGCACCTTTCAACGATACTCTTAATCAGTTAAAAAAATTCAATCTGAATAATCAAAACAAGATAAACTTTATTAAAACAGATACCAAAGAGTTTGAAGAGCTTAATGATTCTCTAAGCAGGTTGATTGATCATAGTATTGCAGTATATAAAGGTCAGAAAGAATTTACAGAGAATGCATCTCACGAGCTACAGACTCCATTGGCTATTATAAAAAATAAATTGGATATACTTTTACAGAGCAAAGATTTAACAGATCAACATTATGAGATTGTTGAGGAGATAAATATGGCTTTAACCAGAAGTTCAAGGATTAATAAAAATCTCTTATTACTGGCAAAAATCGAAAATAGCCAGTTTGACATTGTTGAAATTGAAATTGATGAGCAGGTAAAGCATAGTATCAGTAATCTTGAAGAGCATATTGATCAAAAAAATATTAGCCTTTCTACAAATATTGAGGAAAATGTAAAATCTCTGGGAAATATTTCCTTAACAGATGTCTTAATTAACAATCTTCTTATTAACGCAATACGACACACTGATATCGATGGAAATATTAGGATAGAACTGTCAAAACAATATTTAAGAATATCAAATTCTGGATTCGAGGGGCTAAATTCTGATTTAATATTTAAACGATTTTCAAGATTTTCAAATGATAGCAGTGGAAGCGGTCTCGGACTTGCAATTATCAAAGAAATTTGCAGATTTCAAAAATGGGAGATTGGCTATAATTTTCAAGATAATTCTCACGTTTTTTCCGTAAAATTTTAAATCTACAAATAATTCTAAATTCTAAAGTTTTTATTTTTTACGGATAAATCTATGCACAATTTTAGAATGATTGTGATAGCTAGAATTTATAATTTAATGTGTGTTTAAACTAATTTGAAATTTAATTGCAAAAATAACAAAAGACAATTATAAAGCTATTTTTTGAGTGGGAGTGACTATTGGATATAGTCGCTTCTTTTTTTTAAAATAAATGACAGGGTTACAATATAATTCAAAATTTCTTCTAAATCGAATCTCATTTTTGTGCAATAATCTTTAAATGAGTATCACAATGCTGAAGAATTTGTTTCTCCTGTTTTTTTTAATCACAACGAGTTTTATCAAAGCGCAATTTTCTAATGTTACGATATCCGGAATTGTAAAAGATAAAGCTGACAAAAAAACTCTGGCTTATACCAATATCGTTTTAAAAAAATCAAGCGATGATACTTTTGTGGCAGGAACCATTTCCAATGAAGAAGGCAGATTTTCTCTTGAAGGAATAAAACCTGACCAATATTATTTGGAAGCAACCATTTCCGGATACAGTCTGAAAAAGCAGGATTTATTTGTAGGAAGTCTTTTAGAATTTATTGAAATACCGGCTATCGAATTGGAAAATTCTTCTGTAAAGGAAACAAAAATCGATGAGGTTGTTTTAACGGCTTCAAAGAAAAATGAAATTAGCAATCAGCTTGATAAAAAAACGTATTCTGTTGCAGATAACATCAGCCAAAGTGGAGGTTCTGTACTTCAATCGATGCAAAATCTTCCCGGAGTTACGGTTCAGGACGGGAAAGTTCAACTTCGTGGAAATGATAAAGTGACTGTCTTGATTGATGGAAAACAAACCGCTCTTACAGGTTTCGGAAGCCAAACCGGATTGGATAATATTCCGGCTTCGTCGATTGACAGAATTGAAATCATCAACAATCCTTCATCAAAATATGATGCCAACGGAAATGCGGGAATCATCAATGTTATTATGAAGAAAAACAAACAAAACGGCTGGAACGGTAAAATAGGATTTACCTATGGAACGGGTTCGCTTTGGGAAAGAAAAGAAAATCTTCCAACGATAAGACCTCAATATACTTTCACACCGAAAATCAATCCTTCGTTGTCTCTTAATTACAGAAAAAATAAAGTCAATCTCTTTCTACAGGCAGATAATCTTTACACGCAAACATTAAATAAAAATGAATTTGTTACAAGAACTTATGATGACGGAACTGTGATTAATTCTCAGTTAAAACGAAACAGAAATACCAATTTCCTTACCACAAAAGCAGGTCTCGACTGGAATATAGACTCTCAAAACTCATTAACTATTTCCGGAATGTACGGAAGTGAAAAAATAATCGACCGCGGAGACCAGCCTTTTTTTAATGGAGATATCTCGGAAAGACTTCGTTTGTGGCAGTTTTTGGAAGATGAATTGAAAACCACAATTATGGGAACGGCAAGTTATCAGCATAAATTCAAAGAAGCAGGGCATTTGCTGAATGTAGGTTTCAACTATACTTTTCACAGAGAAGATGAAAAATATTTTTACGACAACTATTTACCAATTTCCACGGGAACAGACGCTTTCAAATTGTTATCGGATGAACAGGTTTATGATTTCAATGTTGATTATATAAAACCTTTAAAATACGGACGATTGGAAACCGGAATCAAGCTTAGAAACAGAAGTATTCCTACCAATATGAACTTTCTTCTTGGAGCAAACTCTGTTTTAGATATAAATGCAGGAGGTTGGGCAACTTACAAAGAATTGATTCCTGCAGCTTATGCCAATTATATATTTGAAACTCCAAAATGGGAAGCTGAGTTGGGCGTGAGATTAGAATATGTTAAAATCCAATATGATGTCAACCCGAATCATCCGACTTACAAAAGTGATAGCTACAACTATACACAACCGTTTCCAAATCTTAGATTAGCATATAAACTCAATGATAGAAATAAATTTTCGATTTTCTATAACAGAAGGGTAGACCGTCCGAATGAAGTAGATATCAGGATTTTCCCAAAATATGATGACGCAGAAATTATCAAAGTTGGTAATCCTGAACTGCGTCCACAATTTACCAATTCGGTGGAATTGGGGCACAAGTATAATTGGGATAATGGCTATTTGTACTCTGCATTGTATCACCGTTTTTCTAATGGAACGATTACAAGAATTTCCAGTATTGTTCCGGGAAGTACTTTGGTTTATGCGGTTTTTCAAAACGCAGGGAAAAGTTATAATTCAGGACTTGAAATGATTTTGAATCAAAAAATTTCAAAATTATATTCATTTAATATTAATGGAAATCTTTACAGAAATCAGATTGATGCTTTTACGGTAACCAATCTTTATCCAACTCCGAATACTTTTTCAGCAGAAATGGAGAAAGTGATATCAGGAAATGTGAAATTCAACAATACTTTCAAGTTTTCTAACGGATTTGATGCGCAGTTGACGGCTGTTTATCTTGCTCCGGATATTATTCCGCAAGGGAAAATCGGGTCGAGGTTTTCAATGGATTTGGGTGTGAAAAAATCGATACAAAATGGTAAAGGAGAACTATTCTTTAATGCTACAGATTTGTTGAACACGATGGTCATCAAAAAACAGATTCAAGGTGTTGGTTTCCGCTATACAAGCGATGATTACTACGAAACACAAGTGATACGATTAGGGTATAGTTATAAGTTTTAATACAAATTATAATGGATAATTTATTACAGTCAGTAAGAGATTATGTTATATTATTTCTAACGGAAAATCTTACTCAGCAGCTGACTTTTCACAATATAACCCACACTTACGAAGTGGTTTCTGCAACTCGCGAAATTGCTAAAGAAAATAAACTTTCTGATGAAGATTTTTATGCTTTGGAGATTTCGGCTTGGTTTCACGATTGCGGATATGCTTTTACTTACAAAGGTCACGAAGATGAAAGTAAAAGAATTGCCAAGAATTTTTTGGAGAATTCTAATTGCGATGCCTTCTTCATTGATAAGGTTTTAAAATGTATCGATTCAACCAAATATCCTCAAAATCCGACTTCAGAAATCGATAAAATCCTTTGTGATGCAGATATGTTTCATTTAACAAAAACTAATTATCATCAATATGAAAAAGCTTTAAGACTTGAGTTCGAAAAATTTCTCGGACTAATTTTTACCGATGAAGAATGGCAAATGAAGAACCATATTTTTTTACAACATCAACACTATTTCACATCTTACGGACAAGATGTTCTTGAAAAATTTAAAGATGTAAATATTCAGTTGATGAATTCTTCTAACAAATTTTAATACCCCAAAAGAAATGTCAAATTATCGTCATAAAGTAGCCATCGGCTTTTTCATTTTACTATCAGCTTGCGGGAAATTATCTGCTCAGAATAATGATTCAATCCAGACTCAGGAAGTCAAAAAAGACAGCGTCGTTGTCTTAAATACAGAAAAAAATACTTTAAGCTATAAAAAATTGATCATTCCAACTGCGTTTATAGGATACGGAGTGGCAAGTTTAAGTGTTGATGGTTTAAAAAAATTGAATTTCTCGACCAGAGATGAAATCAATGAGCATAAACCAGATCACATCAGGTTAGACAACTACACGCAATTTGCTCCTGCAGCTTTGGTTTACGGATTAAATGCATTCGGAGTTGAAGGAAAACACAATTTCAGAGACAGAACGATCATCTATGGAACTTCAGTTTTAATTACTTCATCATTTGTAATGCCACTGAAACATATTGTAAAAGAGGAAAGGCCCGACCAATCTAATAAACTTTCATTTCCGTCGGGACACACGGCGCTTGCTTTTGCATCTGCGCAATTTATGTTCAGAGAATATAAAGACACAAATTTTCTGTTGGGAATCTCGGGTTATTCATTTGCAGTATTTACAGGAGTTTACAGAATGATGAATGACAAGCATTGGTTTGGAGATGTAGTGGGAGGTGCTGGTTTCGGGATTCTTTCTACAGAATTGGCATATTGGCTGTATCCAAAAATCAATAATCTTTTGGGAGGTAAGAACAAAAATTCGGCAACGATGATTATGCCTTATTACCAAAATAAAAGTGTGGGAATAGGTTTTGTTAAAAATTTTTAAAGTTTGAATAATGTGGTTTTATTATGCATTGTTGTCAGCGCTTTTTGCTGCATTCACGGCTATTTTTGCTAAAATTGGAGTCTCCAATATCAATTCTAATCTTGCGACAGGAATCCGAACGATTATTATCCTGATATTAGTTTGGAGCGTTGTTTTCATCAAAGGAGAAGCAAAAGATATTGGTTCGTTATCAAAATTTAATCTAATTTTTCTTGTATTATCGGGTGCTGCAACAGGATTATCTTGGTTGTTTTATTTTAAAGCGCTTCAAATCGGAAAAGTTTCGCAGGTTGTGGCTGTTGATAAATTAAGCGTTGCTATAGCCATCATTTTTGCAGTATTGTTTTTTAAAGAAACTTTGACTCTGAAAACCGCAATGGGAGCAGTATTGATAATCATTGGAACGATATTGTTTGCATTAAAATAATGTAAACGTTTTATCAGTCGCTAGTCATAAAACTTCTCCTCGACGTAACATTTGGTTAATTTGAAGATTTTAAATATTTAACAAAAACATAGAATACATCTGTGTTTTTATTATTTTTTTTCTAATAATTTGTCAATGATGTGTGTCAATTTATTTGTTTGATATTTAGGTGTTTATTGTTTGGTTTTTATTTTTTTTAATAAAAGATTAGAGATAAATATAAAAATTCAAAATTTCTACAAAATTCAAATTTAGCTTTGCTGTTTGACAATTTTAATTTTTAGTATTTTAAGAGACTAAATTTTACTAATTTTTACCCGTAGTGCATTTGGTTTAGATTGAATAAAAGTTGTGCAAA
>NZ_JAPDKN010000039.1 GCF_026163565.1 Chryseobacterium sp. YIM B08800 | reverse complement strand
AAGAACTTTTCCGTTTTTGTCAAGTCTTGTTACCGTTACATCTTTCGAACCGAATCCGTTGGCTGCATTCTGAACATTTCCAACGACCATAAAACCAAAATCAGCAGTCTGAATCACAGATCTTGCTTCTTCATCCTGTGAGGTTCCTAAAGTTTTTTGCCATAATTCATCTCCGAATTCGTTGATTCTAATCAACCAGATATCAGACCCTCCTTTCGAAGCATCTTTTTTGTCTAACCCTTTTCCTGAAAAAGAAGTTCCTGCTAAAAGAAATCCTCCTTCCTGCGTAGCAACCGTTGCCGATAAAAAGTCGTGATTTTGTCCTGAGAAATACTTTTCCCAGACTTCTTCTCCCTGTTGATTT
>NZ_JAPDKN010000038.1 GCF_026163565.1 Chryseobacterium sp. YIM B08800 | reverse complement strand
AGCATCTTTTTTGTCTAACCCTTTTCCTGAAAAAGAAGTTCCTGCTAAAAGAAATCCTCCTTCCTGCGTAGCAACCGTTGCCGATAAAAAGTCGTGATTTTGTCCTGAGAAATACTTTTCCCAGACTTCTTCTCCCTGTTGATTTAATTTAACAAGATGAAAATCGTAACCGTTGTTTTGATTTCCTTTACCCTGAGAAGGTAAACTTCCGGCACCCAGCTTCCCGCTTCCTGCTTGAATACTACTACCTGTTACAAGATATTGCTGATCTACTGTTGTGGTGACTTGTGAAAGAAAATCCTGAGTAGAGGATTTAATATCCTTTTGCCATACCACATCTTGAGCATAGAGTACAGCAATTGTGCATACGAAAAATGCACTCGTGTAGAGCTTTTTCATGATTTGCGTTTTTAGTTAATATTTTTTGCTAATTTAACATTTTTTAATACATATCACAAATGATTGATACAACTCTTATAAATACGTCATTTGTGATGTAAAGCTAAATTAATGTTACGACAGAACTTGACGTATTTTTTATTCTTTTAGTAGTAAAATAATGTAGATAGTTTTTGAATTTTTTTGGTACAAAATAAAGTAAGCTACTATTCTGCAGCGATTAGATGATATTTCGCAACAGACAGATTGTATTTCTCAAGTGTTATATAATTTTCCGTAACAGACAGATCTTATTCCGAAGTGGTGAGATAGTTTTACGAAACTGACAGATGATTTTTCGAAACGGACAGATGGTTTGCAAAACAGTAAGATGACATTCCGTAACAGACAGATTTTATTCCGAAGCAGACAGATGGTTTTGCAATGCTGTCAGATAACATTTCTCAACAGAAAGATTAAATTTCAGAGTGTCAATATTAGAATACGATAAGACGATTTGCTCCTTAAGAGCAAAACCTCTGTAGAAAATTATTGGAAAAAGCATGAGCTCCGTAGGAGCGAAACTTAGAAGTTGCCCATATTCCAAATTCAATTTAAATAATATTCAGAAATTATAGTTTAATTAGGAGCATACCTACAAAGATTATTAATTTCACAAAAAAACCTTCCAAAAAATTGAAAGGTTTAATTTTTAAATATCTTGATTCAAATTACAATCCGAATTGCTTTGCAAATAAATCAGGGAAAACGCCCAGTGCAATAATCGATGCAATAATGAATACTGCGACAATATTGTACGTTACCGTTACTCTTTCTGATGTTTTGAAGGTTGTTTCTTTAAAGAAAAACATTGCGATAATCAGTCTTAAATAATAGGCGATTGAGATTGCGGAACCTAAAACCGCTACAATGACCAAGAAGGTATTATTGTCTTTCGTTAAAGCCTGTGCAAATAATGAAAATTTACCCATAAAACCTGCCGTTAAAGGAATTCCTGCCATTGAAAGCAAAGAGATGGTTGCAACGGTTGCCAATAATGGTTCAGATTTAGCCAAACCTTTGAAAGCTCCGTAAGACGTTTCTCTTTTTAGTTTTTCAACCCAAATTAAACACATAAATACTCCCACTGTAGACAATGAATAAGCGAATAAATAAAACGCTAATGTATATGTTGAAAGAGCATTCATTCCGAAGAATACTAACCCGATATATCCTGCGTGCGAAACTGAAGAGTACGCCAACATTCTTTTAGCATTCGTCTGAGCAAGACCCATTGCGTTTGCCAATAGTAAAGTAATGATTAAGAATACGCCTAAAATATTGATCCATTCGTGAGTAACTCCAGAGAATCCAATTGTCATTAATCTGAATAATGCATAAAATCCTGAGATTTTTACAACACTCGCCATGAAAGCGGTGATCAATGAAGGTGAACCCTGGTAAACATCCGGGCTCCACATGTGGAAAGGTGCTAAAGCTACTTTAAATGCCATCGCACAAAGCATCAATACAACTCCAAGAATAAACATTCCGTTGGTTGGATTTACCGTGCTGAAATCATGAATTCTGTATAAATCAAATGTTCCTGTGCTTCCGTAGATAAATGCAATTCCTAATAATAAGAAACCTGTTGCAAATGCTCCCATCAGGAAATATTTCAAAGATGCTTCGTTTGATCTAAGATCTGTTTTGTTTGAGCCCGCCATTACATATAACGGAATAGACAAAATTTCAACTCCTAAGAACAAAGTCACCAAGTTTTGGTATCCGAACAATACAAAACCTCCGCACAATGCAAAAAGCATCAATGCATACAATTCTGACTGATGGTTTCTGTGATTGCTGAATGCAAAACCTCCTAGGAAGAATAAAAGCAAAGTCGTTACAATAGAAATTTTTGTAAACAAAGCTGTATTTTGTCCGTACTCATACATTAATCTGTATTTTTCGAAGAAAGACGCTTCAGGTAAAAAGCTTACATACAATGCAACGATTAACCCAAAAATCCCAATGTATCTTGCGAATTTTCCTTTTTCAAAAACTCCCGAGAATAATGCAGCAACTGCTGTCAGGAAAACAATAATTAAAACACTCATAATTTATTTTTGAGATGCGAGATAATAGATGCGAGATCAAAGATACGAGATTTGAGATGCCTCAAATTGTACTTCTAATTTCTCAATTTCTAATTTCTCAATTTTTAAATCTTTATATTTTTAAATCCTATAATCCTAATTGATCATCGATGAATACACAAACTTCAATGAACTTCCCACCATATCGATAATCGGTTGAGGGAAAATTCCTAACAAGATCACAAATACTGCAATACTTGCCAATACTGAAAATTCTACTGCCGATAAATCTTTTGCTGTGCTCAAAACCGCAGCATTACCTTCACCAAACATTGCCTTACCGTAAAATCTCAATAGATAAACTGCACAAAGAATGATCGTTAAACCAGCAATAACTGAAGCCAATACATTAAAATCAAAGATAGATTTAATAAGGATAAATTCACCAATGAAACCATTCGTCAATGGAACTCCCATTGAACCTAAAATAATCAGTAAGAACAATACCGCAAACTTAGGTGCTACTTTTGCCAAACCTCCCATTTGTCTGATGTCTCTTGTTTTGAATCTTTTGTATAAAATATCTGCACAATAGAACAAACCTGCAACGTTGATACCGTGAGCGAAAGTCTGAATTAAAGCTCCTTCAGCTCCTTCAATCGTTAAAGTTCCTCTTAAAGTAAGAACCGCTGAAGAGAAAATACCTGCAACCATTAATCCAACGTGTGAGAAAGAAGAATATGCAATAATTCTCTTCATATCAGTCTGAATGATCGCAATTAAAGCACCGTGTACAATTCCGATAATAGCAAGGATGATCACAATCTGCCCTGAAATTCCGAAAATAGCGGTCGGTGTAATTGGTAATAGATATCTGATTACTCCGTAGATTGCCATTTTCAGCATAATTCCTGATAAAAGCATTGATCCTTGAGTTGGAGAATAAGTATACGTATCGGGTTGCCAAGTGTGGAAAGGGAAAACCGGAAGTTTCACTGCAAATGCAAAGAAAATAAACCAGAATACAACAATCTGCTGCGTTTCACCCAAATCTGCATTATACAAATCTGTAAGAGCGAAAGATGCTGAATGCGTGTAAACATAGATTAAACCAGCCAACATAAACAAAGATCCTACGAAGGTATACACGAAGAATTTTGTTGTGAATTCCATTCTTTTGTTTTCCTGTCCCCAAAGAGCCGCAATAAACCAAATTGGAATAAGCGTTACTTCCCAGAAAATATAGAATAACAAACCGTCTAAAGCCGTAAATACTCCTACAAGACCAAACTGCATCAGCAAAATAAGTCCGTAGAAAGAGTTTTTGTAGCTTACGTTTTCGTTAAATGATGATAAAATAATTAGAGGCGAAAGAATATTGGTCAGCAATAAAAGAAGCAAACTCATTCCGTCAATTCCGAAATGAAGGTTACTTTTTATAAACTGCGACCAAGGATAATTGATCTCGTATTGCAAAACACTGTCAACCGTCGGTTCAAAATTGAAATCCGAAAGGATGTAAAATGTAAGCAACATCTGAATCAAAGCAATTCCCAGCGCCAAATATTTGCTGGAAGTATTCTTCCATGCAAAGGTTAATCCCGAACCTACAAGAGGTAAAAGTAATAATGTTAATAGTAAATAAGACATTATTGTAATATAAAGTTAACAATCAGTATAATTCCCACAGCCAAAGTCATGATAAGAACATAGTTCTCAACATTCCCGTTTTGAATACGCTTCATAGATTTTCCGCTGTCTTCAGCACCTTCACCTATGTAGTCTACAAAACGGTCTAAAACGCCTTTGTCAAACATTTTTCCGCCACGTCCAAGTCCTTCGAAAGTTTTTACAATTAATGCATTGTAAAGCTCATCAACATATAACTTTTTAGCAGAAAGTTTTTCCCAGCCTGTATATTCTTCTTCGGCAAGAGCCATTTTCTTTTTGTTCACATACATGTTTTTCACAATGAACCAAACCGTAAAGAACATTAAGATGGTTGCTCCCAAAAGAATCATTTCTGTATTGAAATCTACTCCCGAAAGAGTCATTTCCATTTGCTTAAAGCTTTCCGGTGTCAATACCGGTTTCAGCCATTCCATTAATTTAGCATAATGACCGTGACCGATAAAGTGTGGTAAATTAATAAAACCTCCGATTACTGAAAGAATTGCCAGAACGATTAACGGTAACGTCATATTCATCGGGCTTTCGTGTAAATGGTGTTTTTGCTCTTCTGTACCTCTGAATTCTCCGTGGAAAGTTAAATAATACAGTCTGAACATATATGCTGCGGTTGTTGCTGCTAAAATGAATAACATTACCCAGTAAATAGGGTTTTTAGCAAATGCTGCAACCAAAATTTCGTCTTTAGAGATCATCCCTGAAAGTAAAGGGAAACCTGAGATTGCCAATGTTCCAATCAGGAAAGTGATGTGCGTAATTGGAATGTATTTTTTTAAACCTCCCATAAAACGCATATCCTGCTCGTTGCTCATTGCGTGAATCACAGAACCTGCTCCTAAGAATAACAATGCTTTGAAGAAAGCGTGTGTCATTACGTGGAACATTGCGGTAGAATAAGCTCCCAAACCTAAAGCGATGAACATAAAACCAAGCTGTGAAACTGTAGAATATGCCAAAACTTTTTTGATGTCGTTCTGACGCAGTGCGTAGAAACCAGCCAAAGCTGCCGTTAAGAATCCTATTAATAAAATTCCGCCCTGAACGGTTGGAGCTAAAGTGAATAAGAAGTTTGATCTTACCACCAAATAAATACCTGCAGTAACCATCGTTGCCGCGTGAATCAATGCTGAAACAGGAGTTGGACCGGCCATCGCATCGGGTAACCAAGTATATAAAGGAACCTGCGCAGATTTACCAACAGCACCGATAAATAAACTTGCTGTGATAAAGATGATGATCGTACCGTCTAATTCAAATTTAGAAGCATTTTGTGCCACTGAAATATAATCTACAGAGTTAGTCTGAGATGCGATCATGAAAATACCGATCAATAAACCAAGGTCACCAATTCTGTTCATGATGAAAGCTTTTCTTGCTGCTTTACCATATTCTTCGTTGGTGTACCAGAATCCGATCAATAGATAAGAACAAAGACCTACACCTTCCCAACCGATGAATAAAATCATATAGTTGCTTCCCATTACCAAAAGTAACATTGAGAAGATGAAAAGATTTAAGTAAGTAAAAAACTTATAAAAACCTTTATCGTGGCTCATGTATCCGATAGAATACAGGTGAATTAAAGATCCAATCCCTGTGATAATCATCACCATCATTAATGATAACTGATCAATCTGGAAACCGAAGTTGATTTGAATTCCGTTTACTCTGAACCATTCGAATGCTTTTACAACAACCGCAGGACTTTCAGAGTCAAATTTTAAAAATAAGCTTACCGCAATACAAAAAGATGCAAAAACTGCAGCTGTTGCCAAACTTCCGACTACAATCTTTGGAAGATTTTTTCCGAAAAGTCCGTTGATAAGAAAGCCTATAAGTGGTAAAAGTACTATTGCATATATTAAATTCTCCATTCTTATCCTTTTAATTTATTAAATATACCTACATCTACAGAACGGGTGTTTCTATATAACATCGCAATAATTGCCAAACCAACCGCTACTTCGGCTGCTGCAACTACCATGATGAAGAATACCAAAAGCTGTCCGTCGCTGTTCCCGTTGTATGCCGCAAATGCAGCCAATAAAAGGTTTACAGAATTAAGCATAAGCTCTACACAACCTAAAATTACAATCGCATTTTTTCTAAGCAATACCCCACACACTCCAAGACAGAACAAAACTGAACAAAGAGTAATGAAATATTCCAGAGGGATGCTTTGCATAAATGTATTTACTTCTCCCATAATTTTATAAATCTTTTTTACCGATTAGTACCGCACCTACAATACCTGCCAAAATCAGGATGGAAGCAAGCTCAAACGGCAAAACATATTCATTAAATAAAAGTCTTCCCAGATTCTTTGTAAGACCTACACCTTTATCTACGTTTTCAACCACTACATGATTATCCTGTACTCCTCTGAAAACACCTAAAACACCAATCAAAAGAAGACCTGCTGTAAAAACTCCAACAAACTTTAAAGTATTGTTCTTCTTACTTTCGTCTTGCTTATTAAGGTTAAGCATCATTAAGATATAAAGGAAAAGTACCATGATAGCACCTGCGTAAACGATGATCTGGATGATGGCAAGGAACTGTGCATTCAGAAGAATATACATACCCGCAATAGAAAACATTGTAACAATTAATGACAAAATAGCATATAAAGGATTTTTTGCAAACACGAAGTAAACCGCACTTGACACTGCTAAAAACGCCACCAAGAAAAATAAAAACTGATCCATTATTTTACCGCATTTTTTTGTTTCTCGGATTGTCTTTCTGTGATATCAATCCTTTCATTTATTTTTTCAACTAATTTATCTTTACCATAGATGAAAGAACCTCTGTTGGTTTCTACATCTACTAATCTGTCTGTAAGATAAATTGCAGATTTCGGACAAGCTTCTTCACACATACCGCAGAAAATACATCTTAGCATATTGATTTCATATACCGATGCATATTTTTCTTCTCTGTAAAGATCTTTTTCTTCTCTGGTTCTTTCAGCAGCAGTCATTGTGATGGCTTCTGCAGGACATGCTACTGCGCACAATCCACACGCTGTACATCTTTCTCTGCCTTCTTCATCTCTTTTCAAAACATGTTGACCTCTCCAGATATCAGCTCTAGGCTTTTGTACTTCTGGATAAGAATAAACATTGGGAGCACGTTTTACAACGGTTCTCACAGCATGCTTAAAAGTAATCCCCATTCCCTTGAAAATCGCCGGTAAGTAGATTTTCTCAGAAAAGGTCATCTCTTTATTTGAAACAACTTTTGATCTGTTGGTTAATTTCATTTTTTATTGTTTAAATGTTGGAAGATGGAAGCTGGGTGATGGAAGTTATCTCATCGCTGCTTTCTCATCAGCTCATTTTCAAAATTATATTTCTTAGAATTTGACTTGGAATTATTCCATTTTCAAATTCTCAAATTATCTCATTTTCAAATTAATTACCGAAAGCAAGAATCACCGCTCCTGTAATCATAAGGTTGACCAATGCCAATGGAATTAAAGTTTTCCATCCAAGGTGCATCAACTGATCGTATCTGAATCTTGGAAGCGTCCATCTGATCCACATAAAGATCAAAATTCCGATTACCGTTTTAGATAAAAATGCTACGATACTCAAAATACCTGCTACATTTTCTCCCCAGTTTTCAGTAACCCAGTCAATTCCCGGATAGTTGTACCCTCCGAAGAAAAGCACTACCATGAAAGCATTAGAAATAAACATATTCACATATTCACCAAACATGTATAAACCTAATTTCATTGAAGAATATTCAGTTGTATATCCTGTTACCAATTCAGATTCACATTCAGGTAAATCGAAAGGGTGACGGTTGGTTTCTGCCAAAGCTGCCACAAAGAAAATTAAGAATGCCAATGGTTGGTAAAAAATATTCCAGTTCATTCCAGAACCGATAGGGATAATTCCCCAAAGTTTTCCTTCAGTTTGATTTTCAGTAATTACTTTTAAATCTAAACTTCCTGTCATCATAATGATAGAAAGTAATGCAAGACCCATCGCCAATTCGTAAGAAATCATCTGCGAAGAAGCACGGATCGCACCTAATAATGAATACTTGTTGTTGGAAGCCCAACCTCCGATCATAATTCCGTAAACTCCGATAGAAGCCATTCCGATGATGAAAAGTACACCAACATCAATGTTAGCAACTTGTAAATCATAAGAAACTCCGCCTAAGTTTAACGTTTTTCCCCAAGGAATCACCGCTCCGGTAATTAATGAAATAAACATCACCAGCGCAGGTCCCAATACGAAAAGAAACTTTTCTGCATTGGCAGGTGTAAAGTCTTCTTTAAAGAAAAATTTACCACCATCTGCAAGAGGCTGCAGTAAACCGAAAGGCCCTGATCTGTTTGGCCCGATTCTATCCTGCATAATGGCTGCAACTTTTCTTTCTGCCCAGGTTGAGTAGGCTGCGATCGTTAATGAAAGCAGGAAAAGTGCAAGTACAAGTATTAATTTAAATGTAATTAAATCCATTGTTTTATTTAAATGTTTGAAGATGGGAGCGGGGAGCTGGAAGTTTTGCAATTCGTCGCACTAACTCATCATCTTGATCAAATTTTATCTTTTAAGTTTTAATGTTTGAATTTGGATAAAAGTGTTTAGTTTTAAACTTCCATCACCCAGCTTCAAACTTCCAATCTCATTATTTTTCGTCTTTTTCGCTGATTTCTTTAGCCATTGGATTGTCTAAAACTCTCAATTCGTCTTTAGGTTTCTCGTAATGGTTTAATGAAATAACTGAATGTCTGTCGATATGTCTTGGTCCTTCGATGTTCCAATCGCTAAGGTTTTTTCTTTCGAAACGACAAGTATCACAGATAAATTCTTCAACTTCTCCCCACTGATCTTTTCTTGCAGTAACTCTTACGATTTCGTCACCTTTCATGTAAACCGTAGCTTTTCCAGAACATTTATCACATTTGCAAGAAGCGTTCATTGGCTTTGTAAACCACACTCTGCTTGCGAAACGAGCTGTTCTGTCTGTTAATGCTCCAACCGGGCACACGTCGATCACGTTTCCGATGAAGTCGTTATCTAAAGCTTTATTTAAATAAGTAGAAATTTCAGCATGATCTCCTCTAAAAAGAATTCCGTGCTCACGTTCACCTGTCAATTGATTAGCCGCTAAAACGCATCTTGCACACAAGATACAACGATTCATATTCAATTTGATATGTGGACCTAAGTCGTCTGCTTCGTATGTATTTCTTTCAAATTCAGTTCTGGTTTCAAGATTTCCGTGCTCGTACCCTAGATCCTGAAGGTGACATTCACCTGCCTGATCACAAACCGGGCAATCTAATGGGTGGTTTACCAACAAGAATTCAGTAACCGCTTTTCTACCTTCCTGAGCTTTTTCAGAAGAAAGGTTTTTCACTTCCATTCCGTCCATCACATTGGTTCTGCAGCTTGCAACCAATTTTGGCATAGGACGCGGATCTGCTTCTGAACCTTTAGAAACTTCTACCAAACATGTTCTACATCTTCCACCGCTGGTTTCCAATTTGCTGTAGTAACACATTGCTGGAGGAACAGATTTTCCACCGATTTGTCTTGCAGCTTCCAAAATAGAAGTCCCGGGCAAAACTTCAGCGGTTTGTCCGTCTATCGTTATTTTGAATTTTTTAACCTCTTCGCTCATATTCTATGCTTTTCGCTTATGCTGTTAAAAAGCTTTTAAGCTCTATATTAATTATACTTTTTTGTATTGAATGTGTAGCCGATTCCGAAATTGAATTGT
This sequence comes from Chryseobacterium sp. YIM B08800, assembly GCF_026163565.1. Taxonomy (GTDB): domain Bacteria; phylum Bacteroidota; class Bacteroidia; order Flavobacteriales; family Weeksellaceae; genus Chryseobacterium. The sequence continues at coordinate 79,576 of NZ_JAPDKN010000038.1, read as the reverse complement.
GCAAACACAAAATCCTGTGAAGCTTTGTCTGGCTTGTTGTTCAGTGTAGTTTTGATGTCGGGCATATTAATGTAGCCTAACTTTCCTTCTGCCTGAAGTACAATATGTCTTAAGGCAACCACGCTTACTGCAGCTCTTGCATCCAGACCAAAACCTGCAAGATGGAATCTGTCGCTTCTTTCATTTCCCATCAGCTGAACATTAGATTTCGGCAATAATGCGCCTAAACCTGCTCCGTAACTCAAAAAAACATCAATATTTTTTTTGTCTAAAACATTGTGATATTTCTGAGCTCCAATGTTGATATAATTAAGACCGTCGGTGTGTTCGAACGTTAAAAAATCGTTTCCACTTAAGTCTACTTTACCATTATTTACCATGGCTGCATATTTAGGATCATCAATATATCCTTTAAAATCTACAGTCTGATTTTGATCCATCACATATTTCATGTGATCCATTCCGATGGTAATTCCGAAATTATCTTTCGGGAAATAGGTAATTCTATAATTTACCTGCGGAATTGTGATGTTTCCAGGATTAAAATAAGTACCCCAATCAAACTTTGTTTGTCTGTCATTGGCAACAACTTTATCCAATTGAAAATCATAACCGTCTCCTTTAAAATGAATATCTGATTTTGAATATTTTGCATTATTCCAACCCCAGAATACCATTACAGATCCTTTTTTGAAGGGATTAACTTCTTTTTTTTCTGTAGTAACCTGTCCAAAAACAAAATTCGACAACAAAAGACCTACAGCAATAAACTTTTTCAAAATTTCAACCTCTATTAATTACTTGCTGCAGCCGGAATAGGATCTGCATAATGAGCCAAACCATAATTCTGTGTCTGAGATAATTCCGGGTTTTTAATATGCCACTCGAATTCATCTCTGAAATGACGGATCGCTGCTGCAACTGGCCAAGCTGCCGCATCACCTAAAGGACAAATTGTGTTTCCTTCAATTTTTCTCTGGATATCCCAAAGCAAATCGATGTCTTCCATTTTTCCTTCTCCTTTCTCAATTTTTTTCAAAATTTTGTACATCCATCCCGTTCCTTCACGGCAAGGTGTACATTGTCCGCAACTTTCGTGATTATAAAATCTCGCTAAAGTCATGGTATGTTCTACAACGCATTGGTCTTCATCCAAAACAATAAATCCTCCTGAACCCATCATAGTTCCGGTAGCAAAACCACCATCAGCAAGAGATTCATAATTCATATATCTTGGTTCACCGTTTACGGTTTTTAATAATAAGTTTGCCGGAACAATCGGAACCGAACTTCCTCCAGGAATACAAGCCTTTAGCTTTTTACCATTTGGAATTCCACCACAATATTCATCAGAATAAATAAATTCTTCAACCGTGATGGTCATATCGATTTCATAAACTCCGGGTTTATTGATATTTCCGCAAGCAGAAATTAATTTTGTACCCGTTGAACGACCAACACCGATTTTAGCATATTCTGCACCAGTAATATCGATAATCGGAACAATTGCAGCAATAGATTCAACGTTATTTACAACCGTTGGCCTTTCCCAAAGTCCTTTTACAGCCGGGAAAGGTGGTTTTAATCTTGGGTTTCCTCTTTTTCCTTCAAGAGATTCAAGCAAAGCAGTTTCTTCACCGCAGATATAAGCTCCACCACCTCTTTGAACATATATTTCGCAATCGAAACCAGTTCCTAGGATGTTTTTACCTAAAAATCCTGCAGCTTTAGCTTCTTCAATCGCTTCTTCCAAAATATCCGGAATCCAAGAATATTCTCCACGGATGTAGATATAAGAAACATTTGAACCTAAACAGTAAGATGAGATAAGCATTCCTTCAATCAATAAATGAGGAAGAAATTCCATTAAATATCTGTCTTTGAAAGTTCCCGGTTCAGATTCATCAGCATTCACTACCAAGTGTCTTGGCACACCTTCCGGTTTTGCCAGAAAGCTCCACTTCATTCCTGTTGGGAAACCTGCACCACCACGACCACGAAGTCCGGAAGCTTTTACTTCTTCCAAAATTTCATCCGGTGTCATTTTCAAGGCTTTTTCTGCAGCTCCGTAACCTCCTTGTTTTCGGTAAGTTTCAAAGTAGCGTATTCCTTCTACGTGTGCGTCTTTAAGTAAAAGTTTTTTACTCATTTTTATTTGCTTATTGCAATCAGCTTTTGGCTTTTTGCATTAATTAGTATTAAACGTTAAGTGAATAATTTAAAATCTAAAATTTAGAATTTAAAATTTCTATTAGCCCAAATCAACTTGTCCTTCTCTGCAAAGCTCAAGGATTTCGTCAACTTTTTCTATCGTTAAATTTTCGTGAAAGAACTTTCCTAGCTGCATCATGGGTGCGTATCCGCAAGCTCCAAGACATTCAGCTGGTTTTAAAGTGAACATTCCATCTTCAGTGGTTTGTCCGTCTTTTATATTCAATTTCGTTCTGATATGGTCCAGAATTTTTTCACTTCCACGAACCATACAAGGTCCGGTTCTGCAAACTTCCAAAACATATTTACCCACCGGTTTCATATTAAACATGGTATAAAAAGTAGCAACTTCATATACTTCAATTGGTTTAATACTCAATAATTCAGCAACATAATCCATCACAGGAACGTCTAACCATCCTCCAAATTCTTTCTGCGCTAAATGTAAAACAGGAAGAAGGGCAGACTTTTGTCTTCCTTCAGGATATCTTGCGATAATTTTGTGTACCTGTTCTAAACTTTCCGGTTTAAAAGCTATTGTTTCGCTCATATTTAAAGATTTTAGATTTTAGATTTTAGATTTTAGATGAAAACCTTAGTTCTAAAAATCCTATCAATTTTGATATTAATTTATATTTAAAGAGTTTAGATTAATTTAAAATTTATAATCCAAAATCTATAATTTCTTTTATGCGTCTAATTCTCCCGCAATCACGTTCATACTACACATCGTAACGATAGCATCTGAAATTACAGAACCTGTAATCATTTCAGGATAAGCCTGATAATAAATGAAACAAGGTCTTCTGAAGTGCAGTCTGTAAGGGCTTCTTCCACCATCACTTACCAAATAGAATCCTAATTCTCCGTTTCCACCTTCTACAGCGTGATAAACTTCGCCTTTTGGTACGTCAGTTTCTCCCATTACGATTTTGAAATGGTAAATCAAGGCTTCCATTTTTTTGTAAACGTCAGCTTTTTCAGGAAGATAAAATTCTGGAACATCTGCATGGAAAGGACCTTCAGGAAGGTTTTCGTATGCTTGTTTAATGATTTTAATAGATTCCCAAACTTCTTGCTGACGAACCATGAATCGGTCGTAAGTATCACCAGAAGTTCCTACAGGAATGATAAAATCGAAATCTTCATAAGAAGAATAAGGTTGTGCTACTCTTACATCGTAATCTACACCACAAGCACGTAAATTAGGACCTGTGAAACCATAGCTTAATGCTCTTTCTGCTGAAATTGCACCTGCACCAATCGTTCTGTCCATAAATATCCTGTTTCTCTCCAATAAATTACAGAATTCCTGGAATCTTGGTGGGAATGTTTTTAAGAAATCTTTCAACAACTCATGGAATTTTGGAGTGAAATCTCTTTCAAAACCTCCGATTCTTCCCATATTGGTTGTCATTCTAGCTCCACAAATCTGCTCGTACATATCGTAAATACGCTCTCTTTCGATGAACATGTAGGTAAGACCTGTAATTGCACCTGCATCCATTCCAGTTACCCCGTTACAGATTAAGTGGTCACCGATTCTTGCCAATTCCATTAAAATAACACGCATATAATCTACACGTTTTGGAACTTTTACACCAATCAGTTTCTCTACCGTCATGTGCCATCCAAGATTGTTGATTGGCGCAGAACAGTAGTTCATACGGTCTGTAAGCGTAGTAATTTGAGCATAATTTCTTCTTTCAGAAATTTTTTCAAAAGCTCTGTGGATATAACCAACAGTTTGCTCTGCGTGAAGAATTCTTTCACCGTCCATTGTAAGAACGTTTTGAAAGATTCCGTGCGTGGCAGGGTGAGTAGGTCCCAAATTCAGGGTGTACAATTGCCCGTCAATCTGTTCGTTACTATTGTGCTGGTTAAGTATATTAGATAATGAGTTGTCTTTCATAATTTAAATGCTTTAGGCTTTAGGCTTTAGGCTTTAAGCTTATTGCTTACTGCTTACTGCTTATTGCATTATATTTTTATCTACCAAACATGGTGTCGTTCTTATCTGTTCTTGTACCATCTTCAAGACGATATTCTTTCAGCATTGGATGATAACCAAGGTCTTCCATATTCAGGATAGGTCTTAAATCTGGGTGTCCTTTAAATTTAATTCCATAAAAATCAAAAGTTTCTCTTTCCATCCAGTTGGCTCCTGCATAAAGCTCTGTTAAAGAATCTACTTCAACATTCTCTCTTGACATAAAAGCCTTTATACGGATTCTGAAATTCGTCATCATATTATGCAAGTGATACACAACGCCGATTTCTTTCTCTGGAAATTCAGGGTAATGGATTCCACAAACATCTGTAAGGAAATTAATTTCCAATGATGAATCTTTAAGATAATGAATTACTTTTTTGATGTCCTCTTTTTTAATTTCTACAGTCAGCATTCCATAAGGCTCTGAGCTGGAAATTACAGATTCCGGAAACTCTCTCGTTATCGCTTCTAATACAAATTCGTTTGTCATTTCCGTATCAATTAATTGCTAATATTATAAGAATCAAGCAATGCTTGGTATTCCGGCATATCTCTTCTTCTGATGCTTTCGCTTTCTGCCAAAGCCTGCACCTGCATTACACCTTCAATAATCTGCTCTGGTCTTGGAGGACAACCAGGAACGTAAACGTCTACCGGAATTATTTTATCAATTCCCTGTAAAACTGAATACGTATCAAAAATACCTCCACTTGAAGCACAAGCTCCAACAGCAACTACCCATTTTGGTTCTGCCATCTGAGTGTAAACTTCTTTTAAAACGGGACCTAATTTTTTAGAAATAGTTCCGCAAACCATCAACATATCTGCTTGTCTTGGCGAGAAAGAGTTTCTTTCCATACCAAATCTTGATGCATCATACGTTGGGTTTAGAGTAGCCATGAACTCGATACCGCAACAAGAAGTAGCGAAAGGTAAAGGCCAAAGTGAAAACTTTCTAGCCATCCCGATAACGCTGCTCAACTTGGTTGCGAAAAACCCTTCTCCTTCAAATCCTTCCGGAGCTGGTGCATCTGTTCTTATAATTGGTTTTTGATCTGACATTTTTTGTTAATTATTTAAAGATTGAAGAATTTAAAAATTCAAAAATTACGAGCTTCACAATCTTTTAATTATTTAAATAAATTAAATCTTTTAATGTTAAAAGTTTATTTATCCCAGTCTAATGCTCCACGTTTCCAGACATAGAAAAATGCAAGGAAGAAAATAGCAACGAATGTAAGAACTGCAAAGAAGCCTTCAAGACCAAATTCTCTGAAGTTTACAGCGTACGGATAAAAAAATACGATTTCGATATCGAATAATACAAACAATACCGCAGTTAAGAAATACTTAATTGAGAATGGAGTTCTTGCATTTCCTTCAACAGGTACACCGCATTCCCAGCTTTGGTTTTTTACAGAATTTCCTTTTTTCTGCTTTGGTCCCAGAAAATGAGCTCCAAGCAAAGAAACGGCTACAAAACCTATGGCAACACCGGCTTGTATAAGGATCGGAATATAACTTTCAGGTAAATTCATTTTTACATTATTATCTCAAGTTGCAAATTTAGTCAATAAACAATAAAGCATGAAATTAATCAACTTAAAAGTCTGATGAAAATGGAGAAAACCGATAATTTAGAATCAATAAAAATAATGCTATTTCTTCATTTTTTTAAGTACTGTAAATGCCATAAATGAAATATAACCAAAAAGTACACTTGCATAAACGATGTTTACAAGCGTATTCATTCTGTCATCCGCTAAGGCGAAGAAAATATTATAAACAGCGAATCCTGCAATCAAAATAGCGAAAATGATAAGATGTGGTTTCATATTAGAATTTTAAAGAATAGGTTCTTCTTCTTTTATGATTTACAGGATTGTAATCTTGCCAAAGTAATTGTACACTTTTGTTTTCTTCCAACTCAGGATTGGTTTCCGCAAAATCGATTCCCATATTATTGAATCGTACGAAAATTTCTTTGAAAATAATAGCAGTTACACCACGTCTTTGGTATTCGGGATGAATTCCGATTAAGTAAAAATTAGCGCGGTCGTTTTTCTTTTGAGCCTGTAAAAAATGCCACCAACCGAAAGGAAAAAGTTTTCCTTTAGATTTTTGTAACGCTTTAGAGTAAGAAGGCATCGTAACGGCAAAAGAAACCAACTCATCATGCTCGTCAACTACGCAGATGACGTAGTTTTTGGCAATCATTGGGAAAAATTTTTCTTTGTATGTCTTGATTTGTTCTTCAGAAATCGGAGTGTAGGTCGAAAGATGTTTATAAGTCTCGTCAAGTAGCTTAAACATTGGCTTTACATAAGGTAAAATCTCTTCCTTACTTTTGAAGTCTAAAACTCTTAAGTTATATTTTTCAGCAATCAATGAGCTGAATTTTTCTACTTTTGGAGGAAGTACTTTTGGGAAATTCATTTCAAATTCCACCCATTCTTTTTCTTTTACAAGACCAAGGTTTTCAATGTGTTTCGGATAATATTCATGGTTGTAAATACCAATCATCGTAGCGATTTTCTCAAATCCGAAAGTCAGCATTCCTGCTTTATCAAGATTGGTAAAGCCCATCGGTCCTTCAATATTGTCGATTTGATGCTCTTTAGCATAATTTACTGCGGTGTCAATCAGCGCTTTTGAAACTTCTGTGTCATCAATAAAATCAATCCATCCGAAACGAACTTTTTTTATACCCAGTTCTTTTTCTTCTTTATGATTGATGATTACGGCAATTCTTCCCACTACTTTATTGTCTTTCCATGCTAAAAACTGCTTTGCTTCAGAATATTGCAAGGCAGGGTTTTCCTGAGGATTCCATACGTTAATTTCGTCTTTTATAAATGAAGGAACATAATAGGGATTGTTTTTGTATAAATTCATTGGGAATTTTACAAATTGCTTTAAATCTTCGGGAGTTTTTACTTCAAGAATGGAAACTTTTGACATAGTTTTCGGGTAAATAGAACCACAAATATAATTAATAAAACCTAAAACTTTGGCACAATTTTTACATCAATTACAAGAATTATTATATACTAAATTTAAATAAAATGACAGGTTATTATCTTATTATAGGACTTGCGATGCTGATAAGCTGGTTTGTTTCCTCAAGATTAAAATCTAAATTCGAATATTATTCAAACGTACATCTCAGAAACGGAATGTCGGGTAAAGAAGTTGCCGAAAAAATGTTGAGAGATAACAATATTCATGATGTTCAGGTAATTTCAGTTCCAGGGCAATTGACAGATCATTATAATCCTGCAGATAAAACGGTGAATCTTTCAGAAGGAGTTTATATGCAAAGAAACGCAGCTGCAGCTGCGGTTGCAGCTCACGAATGTGGTCATGCCGTTCAACACGCAGTAGGATATTCAATGTTACAGCTGAGATCAAAACTGGTTCCTGTTGTAAGCATCAGTTCAAATTTAATGCAATTTGTATTGATGGGAGGTATCGTTGTTATGGCAATGAGTGGCAATAAATTAGTTCTGTTAATCGGAGTAATTATGTTTGCTCTTACTACATTATTTGCATTTGTAACACTTCCTGTAGAGTATGACGCAAGTAACAGAGCCATGAAATGGCTGAAAGATACAGGAACAGTAACTGCAGAAGAATTTGTTGGAGTAAAAGACAGTCTTACCTGGGCTGCACGAACGTATTTGGTGGCAGCTTTAGGATCTTTAGCACAGTTGATATATTTTGCTTCTCTTTTAATGGGAGGCAGAAGAGATTGATTTAATCTTTAAATTCAAAAAAAATATATTGCATCTCAGATAGTTTTCTGAGATGTTTTTTTGTACATAATAAAAATTTCATTCAATTTTGATACTTTTGGATTATATGAAAAATATAAACTGGAAGGTTGAATCAACAAGCCAACAAGTAAACATTTTAATCAGAATTATTGCTTTATTTTGGTTTGTTACAAAGATTTGGAGCTATAAAATGTGGATTGCAGATCGTTTATATCCTGTGATTCCGGTTTTTGGTTTCTTTAAATATATTCCCAATTATTTACATATTATACTTTTTGTAATTTCTTTAATCTTATTATTACTTATTGTATTTGGTAAAAAAAATATTGCTTTTCTGATTTCATTTTTTGTGATAGAATTATTTAGTTGTCTGCTTGATACTGTAAGATGGCAACCATGGGAATATATGTATCTGTCTGCTTTTTTAGTTTTTATCATTAATTTTCACAGACCAAAAAATGTCATTGTATTGATGCATCTTTTTTTGGTGTCAATGTATTTTTTTAGCGGCCTGCATAAATTAAATCGTAGTTTTCTTTCTTCTGTCTGGATGAATACAATTCTGGTTGATTTTTTTGGATTTTCTCTTGAAACAATTTTAAAATATAAACTTTTTTTCATCGGGCTTATTATTCCTTTTTGTGAAATACTACTTGCAGGATTATTGGTTTTCTCTAAAAACAAGAGGAGAATCAGCTATTTTTTTATCTTTATTCACTTAAGTATTTTAATAATTTTAGGGCCTTTTGGTCTTGGTTATAATTCAATCGTTTGGTTTTGGAATTTAGCGCTCATCTTTGTTTTGCTCATTACTTATCAGAAACCTGTTGAAATAGAAAGTGTAAAATCTTTTTCGTTAAATCATTTCTATTGGCTGGTTTTATGGTTTTTAATGCCGGTTTTAAGTTTTTTTGGAAAATGGTATCAATACTTTTCTTTCAATTTATATTCCGGAAAAGGAAAGCAAATGTATATTTGTTTTTCATCAAAAGAGAAAATTCAACCCGAGTTTGGAAAGGTCATCAATTATGATGATTTACCATGTGTCAATCTTCAAAATTGGGCAATGAAGGAAACGAAAGCCATGCCTATTCCTGAGATGGAAATTTATCTGAGAATCAGTGACGAGATAAAAAAAAGATACGGAAAAAATAATGTTAAAATAATAATCTATAATTCTGAAAATCAAAAAATAGTAGAGCGCTAGATTATTATTCAATTATTTTACAGACAACATACTGAATATTGTTCAAAGACTCAATGATAGCATCTTTATGTTTAACTTTTATCCTCGCAGAAATAATAGCTGTTTGCTGCGAATCAAAATTCAAAACTTTTGCATCAAATTTTGAGAGCAAAGTGAAAATAAGATTTTGCTGATTAAACTGAAACTGAATTTCTATCTCAGTTTCCAATTCTTTTGTAATGATTTGGGCTTCTTCTAAAGTAATTTTAGCAGATTCTTTATAAGCTTTTACCAAACCTGAAACACCTAATTTTGTTCCACCATAATAACGAACGCTTATCACTAAAACATTGGTTATTTCGTTAGCCAAAAGTTGGTTATAAATAGGTAAGCCTGCACTTCCGGATGGTTCTCCATCATCGTTTGCACGGTAGTTTTCACCATTTAAACCCATTCTGAAAGCATAACAATGATGCGTAGCTTTCGGATGCTCTGTTCTTATTTTCTCTAAAGCATTTTTAAGTTCAGCTTCATTATTAACCGGAAAAGCAAAACCGATGAATTTGCTCCCTTTTTCTTTAAGCAAAGTGTTTTCTACAGGTTTTTCTATGGTTTTATATTCGTGCAGCATTGGTAGGCTTCTTAGTGCGAATTTTTATAAAATTCAATAACATTGTCTCGAAAATCCTGAGTATCGATCAGGGTTTCGCTAAATCTTGGAGCTTTCGTTCCGTTTTCTAACACTAAATTTTTATTTTTAATAATAATCGTCTCATCCCACAAACCTGCGTCAATAAATTGTTGAAGAACTAAACTTCCGCCTTCCACAATGATGGACTGTATCTGAAGTTCGTGTAGTTTCTTCAACATATTTTCTATGAAATTTTCTCTTGAAGTTTTAATGAATTTTATATTTCCTTCTTCGCCTTCTTTTACAGAATTGAAAACCAAAGTTTCCGCTTCATTATTGTAAATATTAAAATCGGTTGGAACTTTTAAATCAATATCAATCAAAATCCTGATCGGGTTTCTGCCTACAATTTCTCTTGTGGTAAGACTTGGGTTGTCCCTCAAAGCGGTCATTGTTCCGATCAGAATCGAATGCTCGTTGTTTCTTAATTGATGGACGAATTGTTTTGTTAAAGAATTACTGATCTGGGTTGGCTTAAAATCTTTATCCATAAAACGATCTCCGGATTCTGCCCATTTTAAAACAATAAAAGGTCTTCTCTTTTCGTGATAAGTAAAAAATCTTTTATTTAAATCAATACATTCTTTTTCCAGAACTCCGGAAACAACTTCAATTCCTGCGTCCTGAATGATTTTTTTACCTTTTCCGTTAACTTTATCATGAGAATCCATTGCGCCGATAACGACTTTTTTAAAGCCAAGTTCAACAATCTTTAAAGCACAAGGCGGAGTTTTTCCGAAATGGGCACAAGGTTCCAAAGAAACATAAATCGTAGATTCAGGAATCAGGCTTTTATCTTCAACGGAATTAATAGCGTTAATTTCCGCATGATTTTCGCCCGCTTTATGATGGTAACCTTCACCGATTATTTTACCGTTGTGAACAATCACACTTCCGACCAATGGATTGGGGTAGGTGTTTCCGATGGCTTTCTGAGCGAGCTCAATGCATCTTCTGATGTAAAATTCGTCTTGCATAAGATAAAAAAAGCGAATACAAATTTCTTTGTTTCGCTCTATAGATTTTACTTTAATTTTAATTTATTCTCCAGCGATAATACTGTGAAGATTCTGCTTTAAAGTCTCAAGGTGAGCTTTTTTGTCATCAATCGTATTGTAAGTATCTCGTAAAAGAGGGTTTTCTCTTGATGGATTTTTGAAGAATGAAAGGTTATTTTCAAGTTTAACGATTTCAGCTTCAAGATCTGAGATTTGGCTCTTAATTTTTCTTGCTTTGTCTGTTAATTGATTTTCAGATAAACCATCTTCTTTCAGCTCAAGTTCGTTAATCTTATTCAGCTTCAGCTTTTCTCTAAGCGTTTTGTTAAACTCAGAGTTTATTGCCATCTTATCTCTCGGAACTTTTCCAATATTATTCCAAGATGTTTTTATCGCTTCTATTTTTTCTATACTTCCTTCGTCGTTTGAAATGGTTTTCAACTCCTCAAGAATATCTTTTTTAAGCTTGTAGTTTTCTTTCCAGTTATCGGTAGAAGCGCTGCTTTTTTCTCTGTAATTATTAAAGAAAGTGTTGCATGCATCACGGAATTCGTCCCAGATTTTATTGGTCATACTTTTCGGAACGTGACCGATTTTCTTCCAGTCTTCCTGAAGTTTTTTGAATAAGGCAACCGCAATATCCCAATCTTCAGAATGCATATTGTCTTTCGCAGTCTGAATCAGCTTCATTTTCTCATCAAGATTCTGCTGTTGAGAACCTTTCAGAGATTTATAGTAATTGTTTTTTGTCGTGTTGAAACCTCTTAAGGTAGATTTGAAATCATTCCAGTTGTTGTTGGATAATTTTCTCGGAACACTTCCTGTTTTCAAAAATTCAGAACGCAGTTCTTCAACTCTCTTAATTGAGTTTTGCCAATACGTATGATTAGGATTGTCTTTTGGCTCAGAAAGTTTCTTGATTTCAGCGATGATTTCGTTTTTCTTCTCAAGATTTGCGTTTTGCTCTGTTTCAATAGCTGCAGAAAGCTCAGTTTTTCTTTCGTGAATTTTATTTGAAATTTCTTTGAACTCTTCCCAGGTTTTCTCACGAAATTCTTCAGAAACAGGCTCTGCTTCTTCTTTCCAAAGCTTGTGAAGATATTGAAGTTCGTTTAAAGCTTTTTGTACAACCGGTTCGTTTTCCAGCTCTTTTGCTCTTGCAATAATGTGCTGCCTTTTTTCTAAGTTGTGGCTGTATTCCTGCTCAAGGAATTCTTTATTTAAATCCAACATCTGATAAAACTGATTCAAATGATGGAAATAATTGTTATTTAAAATTTTAAATTCAGATTTTGCAACCTGACCAGCGTTTGACCATTCCTCTTTAATCTCTCTGATTGATTTGAAAAGATTGACTCCAGGTTCAGAATTAGTATAAAGATTTTTAAGTCTTTCAATAATGCTTTGACGTTGGTCTAAGTTTTTCTTCTGCTCTTCTTCCTGATTTTTCTGGAAATTATCATGTTTTTCTCTGAAAATATGAATCAGACCTGAAAGCCTAGATTGAGAAGGATGCTCATAGCTGAAATTTTCGATTGCATTTCCAGCGTCGGTATATTCATGCTTTTTATCTTCGATTTCGTCGTGAATCGTATGATTTGCTTTTTCTTTTAATGCGTTAAACTCTCTGTATCGTTCACCGGCATTATTAGAATTGATAATTTTTTCCATTTCCTTCAGTGCATCAGCTAAAGACAGATCGGCAATAGAATCGTGGTGAGAAGCATCATGATCTTCTTCGTGATGGTTTTCTTCAGCGTTCTGAACGTTTTCGACTGTTTCCTGATGTTCTGTAGAAGTTTTGTGTTCTTCGTTTTCAGAAAGATTATTTTCTGTTGTCATAGCAAATCTTTTATGAATAATGGCGTTAATTTCTTAAAGCGAGCTAATATAAGCCAATTAAGTTACTAATTTATGTTATTTTTTTTTAAACGACCAAATTTCCCAAGCTTTTTCTGCCTGTTGTTCCAGCATATAATATCCGTTAACGGTTTTTGCTCCGTTTTGAGATGAGTTTATAATGAATTTGCTGTATTCCGGATTGTAAATCAGATCAATCACCAAATGTTGATTTGTAAGCGATTCAAAAGGAAAATTCAGGCAATCTTCTGTATTCGGAAAAGTTCCGACCGGAGTACACTGAATAATTAACTTATTTTTTGAAACTGTCTCTGAGTCTAAATTTTCAAAATTAATTTCTGATTTTCTGGAAATCGTCTGATATGGAATCTGATGTTTGTCTAAAACATATTGCACAGCTTTTGCAGCACCGCCGTTTCCTAAAACCAAAGCCGATTCGTGATGTGGCTTTTTGTGAGCAATTAATGTTTTTTCAAAACCAAAAGCGTCTGTATTATAACCCGTTTTTTTTCCGTCTTCAATTAAAACACAGTTTACAGCGCCTATTTTTTGGGCTTCATCACTCAATTCATCCAGATAATCTATCACTTTCTCTTTGTAAGGAATCGTTACATTAAAGCCTAAAAGATTAGGTTTTAAAAGAAGTTCTTCAACTTCATTGATTTCCTGTAAATCGAAAATTTCGTATGAAAAATCGTTGAGCTTTTTCTTTTTAAATTTATCTTCAAAATATTTTTTTGAAAAAGAGTAGGAGATGTTTTTTCCGATCAGTCCTAATTTGTTGCTGGAATCCATACATCAAAAATAAAAAAAAGACCGATAAAAATCGGTCTTTCGTATTGAAAATATTTGTTGTCTTAGTCTACAATGAATTTTGTAGTGTTGTTGTCTGTTTTCAGAATGTAAACTCCCTTCGTTAATCCGTGAAGATTGATTTTGTTTGAATTTTTGAAAGGGTTTGCAATGTTCTTAATCAGTTTTCCTGAAAGATCATAGATTTCAGCTTTCAAAACTTTGTTCAGGTTTTCACCTTTTACAAATAATTCGTGATTTTTAACCGGGTTTGGATAAATGCTGAACGTTTTTTCTTTTGAATTTTCAACCGTTGATAAAGACCCTGCGCAAGTCCAAGTAAGATCATCGATTGCTACTCTTGGTCCATTTGTAGCTGTAATTGGGTTTGTAATTTTAATAATAACATTCCCACTTACATTGATGTTCGAAATTGTCGTTGTCGTTGTTGCACCTGTTGTTGCGCTATAAGGAATAGTACCTACCTGAGTTCCGTTGATTTCAACATTTAAAACACCAGGTCCGGTTCCATATTTTAAAGCAGTAGTTAATGTTAAGTTTTGAATTCCTCCTGAAATAGTAGAACTTGTTAAGTTACCAATTCTTAGCGTGATTGCTTTTCCATTAATGGTTTCATCCACTCTAGCATCTGTTGCTGTCCAAGTTATACTGTTATTTGTCCAAGTTCTTGTAGCATATCCGTTTCCTGTTCCTGTAATGTTTTCGAAATCTTCAGTTCCGCAAGTTCCTGTTCCACCGCCAGATCCTGCAAGTGTAGTTTCTGTCGCTGTATTACTTTGAGGAGATAAATTTCCTGCTGCATCTTTAGCAATAACGTAGAAATTATAAGTCGTTGAAGAAGCCAAAGCCTGAACAGTTGTTGAAGTTCCTGTAACGGTAGCTTTTAAAACATTATTCGCATAAACATCATATCCTGTAACTCCTACATTATCTGTAGATGCAGTCCAGCTTAATGCAACGGTACTTGAGGTAGGATTGTTTGCTACTAAGTTTGTTGGAGTAGTTGGAGCTTGTGTGTCTGTAGTTGGTGTTCCCCAAACTAGATTTACATAATTAGGATTGTCAATGTAAGGGTTTCTGTTTCCCTGATAAGTGTAAGAAGCATTGTTTCTTCCGATTTCCGCAGGTGAAACTGGGTCTAAATTGTGCCAAGCGATAAGCTGATCAAGTTCCCAAGTTTGTAATCCTGGATATGCAGATCCTCCTAACATATCACCCGAACTAAATCCTGAAAGTTGAGTTTCATATCTTGTTACAAAATAAAAAATCATTCTTGCAACATCACCTTTAAACTCATCAATTGGCTCGAAAACTGTTCCGCCATATCCTGCTGAAACTGAATTTCCTAATTTTGAACCGTTTAAAGAAGTGAAAGAAGCTGTTCCTACTTTTCCGAAAGGATAATTTGATCTCACTCCATTTACTTTTCCATCTGTTGCTCTAATGAAATGGATGTCGTTTTTCATGGGTGAAGCCTCATTAAAAAGACTTTGAGGAACGATGTGCTCTCTATTGTAACAGTCACCTTCATTACTATAATTTCCACACTGATTGGTATTATATGTGAAATTATAAGGATCTGCTGCAGTAGGTCTTTCAGAATAAATATCTAAAATAGTACCATCATTTTCATAATAATAATCTCTGTCGGTCGTTTGATATCCTGTCCAAAGACCATTGTAACCATGGTCAATATGTCCGCTTGTAATAATTGCCTTAAGCTGAGTTTTAAGCGTGGCGCCTGTTCCGGTGGCTGTACTGTAATAATTGGCCGGAGCCTGTGCTAAAGCACTGATAGTGATCAGACTTAGCAAGAAAGAATGTAAAATTCGTCTCATTTTTTCTAAATTGGGAGGCAAATTTACAAATAAAAAGAAATATAAAATATTAATTTTTAGTAATATAGTCTTTGCTGATTTTAGAAAAGAACCAAGAAATAGCGATACCAAAGACAGAAGCGATGGCTGCAACAATTAAATAATTTTCACCAACAATTTTTACAGGAAACGGTAAATCTTCTACTGCCTTAAACAGTTCTGTGTAAATCTGGAAATAACATAAAGCAGTTCCCAAAATAAGACCCGAAATTACTCCCAAGATAACAATTAGAATTCCGGTGTAGAAATAGGTCATTCTAAGATGTGATAAAGGAAATCCTAGAGATATAAGAGATTTTGCCTGTTGTTTTTTATCAAGCTGTAAAATAATGATAGCGCCTGCTAAATTGAAAGTTGTGATGAAGATAACCAAAGCAAAAATTAGATAGATAAACAGCTTTTCGGTGTTGATCATTTTCCAGAATGCTGCATTTTCCTCTTCTTTCGTTTTAATTTCGATATCTTTTCCTAAAGTGTTAAGAAGATCTTGTTTTACAGAATCTATATTTTCAGGATTTTTAAGCTTAATAACAATTTGATAAGCTGAGTTTTTTGGAAGATTTAATAATTCTTCTGCCAATTCTACCGGAGCAATAATGTAATTATTAAGCTGCTCATTCCCTGGAAAGACACCACAAACAATAATTTCTTTTTTATTATAAATATCTTCTTCTTTATTGATGATTCCCGTTCCGGGTTTAGGCATAAAAAGTGTTGAAAAATCCGTATTTGAATCTACAGGAATTCCCAATCTGTTTTGAAGTGAATGCTCCATAATCACTTCATTGGTATACTCGAATGAAGGATAGCTTCCGAAAAATATAGTTTTATCTACCGGATTTACTTTAATGTAAGCTGAGTCAACTCCTCGAAGATAGGCGATGTCGCCCCTCCCGTTATAATTGATGTACGTTTTTTCTTCTATAATTCTTGAAAAACTTGAGATCTCTTTGTTGTTTTTTAAAACAGTATTTATTTTCTCAAAATTTTTCAATGTTTTTCCGGATGTGCTTTTTATCGTTAAATCAGCATGAAGATTAGAGATTAAAGCTTTGTTGAAATCCTCAAGCCCGGAAAAAACAGAAATAATGACAAACATTGCAGCCACAGCAACACTCATAGCCACAGCAGCAAGCCAGGTAATAAATGTTACAGCAGTGCTTCCTTTTTTAGATAAAAGGTAGCGCGATGCAATGTAAAATGCAATGTTTTTCAATGTTTCTTATAAAACAGGATTGTCGCCTTCACCTCTCAGTTCTCTTTCTATTTTTTCTACATCATCAAGCGTAGTATCAAGATAAAAGCTCAATTGTGGAATAATACGTACTTGCTTTGCCATTTTCTGACCGATAAAGTTTCTGTATTGTGCCTTGTTTTCTTCAATTTCTTTCATGATTGAAGAGCGATGTTCTTGCGGGAAAATACTTAAATAAATTTTAGCGATTCCTAAATCCGGAGTTACTTTAACATCGGAAACGGAAACAAGAATGCTTTGTTTACTTTCTGATGCCTGTTTGCGGAAAAGTTCTGCGAAATCTTCCTGTATAATCTGTGCTACTTTTCTTTGTCTGTTGCTTTCCATAATTTATGCAAATTTAGTACTTTTGTTTGAATTGCTAATTTGAAAATTGATTAGCTGTCAAAAAAATATATTTTAGATTTATGAAATTAGAACATATTGGTATTGCGGTAAAATCTTTGGGCATCTCTGATGAACTTTTTACAAAACTTTTAGGAAAAGAATCTTACAAAAAAGAGACGGTAGAAAGAGAAGGCGTAGTGACGTCATTTTATGAAACAGGAGAAAGCAAAATTGAACTTTTGGAAGCCAGTAATCCTGAAAGTCCAATTTCAAAATTCATTGATAAAAAAGGAGAGGGAATTCATCATTTGGCTTTTGGTGTAGAAAATATCCTGAATGAAGTAGAAAGATTAAAAAAAGAAGGATTTCAGTTTATCTCTGAAGAACCTAAAGAAGGTGCTGATAACAAATTAGTTGTCTTCTTACATCCCAAATCGACCAATGGTGTCTTGGTAGAACTTTGTCAAGAAAAGCCATAAAAAATTTTGTAGTGAAAGAAATTTTACTATTTTTGCAAACACAAAATTTAACCAAATTTTGAGGTCCTATAGCTCAGTTGGTTAGAGCACCTGACTCATAATCAGGTGGTCCCTGGTTCGAGCCCAGGTGGGACCACAGAACACTTACTGTTACAGTAAGTGTTTTTTTATTTCTAATCAATATTTTTTATTCCCTAACTTTATTGTTTCAAAATCATAATTATGTCTATAACAAACGAACAGGAATTAATCGGAATGCAGAAAGTAAGTGAAGCTGTAGCTTTTACTTTGAAAGAAATGATAAATTATGCACAAGTGGGAATGACAACAAAAGAACTTGATGAATACGGAGCAAAAATTCTTTCGGATTTTGGGGCAAAGTCTGCACCTTATCTTACGTATGGTTTTCCGGGTTGGTCTTGTATTAGTGTAGACAATGAGTTCTGTCACGGAATTCCTAGTTCTGAAAGAGTTTTGAAAGAAGGAGATTTAATTAATATTGATGTTTCTGCAGAACTTAATGGGTTTTGGGCAGATAATGGAGGTTCTTTTGTAATTGGAAAAGATATCAATCAACATCAGAAGTTGGTCGATGCATCTAAGGAAATTTTAGAAAAAACAATTAACAATATAAAAGGCGGTGTAAAAATCGCAGATATTGGTTTTTTAATGGAAACTGAAGCCAAAAAAAGAGGATTTAAAGTCATTAGAAATCTTGGCGGTCACGGTGTAGGAAGGAGTCTTCACGAAGAACCGGATGAATTGATGAATTACAGAAACCGTTTTGACTCCAGAAGGTTTAAGAAAAACTCTGTTGTGGCTATTGAAACATTTATTTCGACCGATTCAACGATTGCGGTAGAACTGAATGATGGTTGGACGATGGTAGGAAACAAAGGTGGATACATGGCACAACACGAGCATACCATTTTGATTACCGACGGAAAACCTATTATTTTAACACAGATGAATGAGATTTTAAATTAAAAAAATGATTTCAAATAATATTAAATCCTCCACTCTAAATGGAAGGGTTTTTTGTAAATAATTTACAAGCCATATTTTTTAATTACTGCTTTAATATGATATGTTAAAAGTGAATTATTTTCAATAATATTGAGTTATTGGCGTAAACTTTGATGCTTTCCAAACTTTAAATTATCATTTTCAGAAACCAACTCACCAAATCTTAATAATATGAAATTTAAAGTACATTACATGCTGATTGCATCGGCGATGTTTTTGGCAAATTGTTCAGACGATATCGAAGAACAACCTATCGAAGAACCAGGAAACGAGGCGATTTATCCACCTGTAGAAACCAATCCTGCAAATACAACGTATTCTCCTGCTTTTGCCGGACAAACAAGGGTAAATGGTGTGAGAACACAAACGCCTTACAGCAGTACGGTTTTAAGTTCATCATTAACCGCTCCTTGGGGAATTACAGCTCTACCAGATGGAAGATTGTTGATCACTCAAAAAGGCGGAACAATGAGAATCGCTACCAATACAGGAGCTTTAGGCAATTCAATAACAGGAATTCCTACAGTCAATTCTAACGGACAAGGAGGTTTGTTAGGTCTTTGTATTGATCCCCAATTCTCTACAAATAGAATGATTTACTGGGTTTTCTCTGAAAATGTTGGAGGAGGAACGCAAACTTCGGTGGCAAAGGGAAAACTTTCAGCTTCCGAAACAGCCATTGAAAATGCTACGGTTATTTACAGAGCAAACCCGTCTTCTTCTGCAGGGAATCTGCATTATGGAGGAAGGATTTTGTTTGATTCCACCGGAAATCTAATGGTAAGTGTAGGTGAGCGTTCTGACCTTTCCACAAGACCTTTGGCGCAATCGGTTACGGCGGCGATCGGGAAAATTTTAAGAATAACAAAAGATGGCGCTCCGGCTCCGGGAAATCCGACCTTTACTCAGTCCGGAGCTTTGCCGGAATTGTACAGTATCGGTCATAGAAATCCGCAGGGAATTGCTATTCATCCTACAACAGGAGAATTATGGCAAAGCGAGCACGGACCTCGTGGCGGAGACGAAATTAATCGTGTATTACCAGCGAAAAATTATGGTTGGCCAACCATTACTTACGGAATTGAATACAGCGGTGCAGTAATTGGTAGCGGAATTCAACAGCAAAGCGGGATGGAACAACCTGTTTATTATTGGGATCCTGTGATTTCACCAAGCGGAATGACATTTTACAAAGGAAACAATATTCCTGAATGGCAAAATAATTTATTTATAGGTTCGTTAAGCGGAACTCACATTGTAAGACTTGTTATTAAAGATAATAAAGTTGCAGGAGAAGAACGTTTGCTGGTCAATGAAGGACAGCGTTTCAGAGATATTACGCAAGGAAGCGATAATGCATTGTATGCGGTAACAGATGCAGGAAGACTCTATAAAATTCAAAAACAATAGATTATTTTTTTTCGTACTTGAGACACCTGTAGAAATGCGGGTGTTTCTTTTTTATATAATTTAAACTAGAAAGAAATTAGAGACCTTAATGAGAGTTTTAAACATCTAAATAGTGTGGTTTAAGCAAGTAGTAAAAGTGAAATCAACTACAGAGAGAATATTTTATAAAACTATCTGTTTAAGTTTTTTATTTAGATGGCAGAAGGTTTGCAGAGTTTTTGCGTAACTTTAAGAAAAATACACATTTATGCAGATAGAAACACGTACCCTGAAAGTAGATGATTATGAAGAGTTGGTAGAAACCATGCGCAGAGCGTATCCTCAAATGTCAGAATACGTCTGGTCAAAAAAAAGCATTGCCAAGCTGAATAAAATTTTTGAAGCCGGACAAATCTGCATCACTGTAGACGGGAAAATTGCGGCTGTTGCATTGTCGATTATTGTTAACTATGATGAGTTTGGTGATGATCATACATATAGTGATATCACCGGAAACTATTCTTTCAATACCCATATTTCAACCGGAAATGTTTTGTACGGAATCGAAATTTTTGTTGATCCCGAATACCGTAAATTGAGACTGGGAAGAAGGTTATACGATGCCCGAAAAGAACTTTGTGAATTATTAAACCTGAAATCTATTATTTTGGGTGGAAGAATTCCGCATTATCACAAATACAGCAACGAGATTTCGCCTAGAGAATATATCAGAAGAGTAAGAGATAAAGAAATTTATGATCCTGTACTTTCTTTCCAGCTTTCCAATAATTTTTTGCCGATAAAAGTGCTTAAAAAATATCTTCCCGAAGACGAAGCTTCCCATGAAAATGCAGTTTTGCTTCAATGGAATAATATTTATTACAGTAAAAAACCAAATACAATGCAGGACAGCGTTATTCGTTTGGGATTGGTACAGTGGCAAATGAGACAATTTAAAGATATTCATGCTTTTTATGAGCAGGTAGAATTTTTTGTAAATGTGATGGGAGATTACAAATCAGATTTTGTGCTTTTCCCGGAATTATTCAACACACCTTTACTGGCTCCATTCAATAATCTTTCTGAGCGCGACAGTATGATTGAGCTGGCAAAAATTACGGAAGAAATTAAAGCGAAAATTTCAGAATTGGCAATCAGTTATAACGTGAATATTATTTCCGGAAGTATGCCGATTTTTGAAAATAACGATTTGTATAACGTAAGTTATCTTCTTCACCGTGACGGTAGAATTGACGAATACAGAAAAATTCATATCACACCGAATGAAAGAAAGTATTACGGAATGAAAGGCGGAAATGAGATTAAAGCTTTTGATACCGACTGCGGAAAAATAGGTTTGGTCATTTGTTATGATGTAGAATTTCCTGAACTGCCAAGAATTCTTGCCGACCAAGGGATGAAAATTTTGTTTGTTCCTTATCTTACCGATACTCAAAATGCTTACATGAGAGTTCGTCATTGTGCTGCGGCAAGAGCTATTGAAAACGAATGTTATGTCGCAATTGCAGGCTGCGTCGGAAATTTACCCGGAGTAAATAATATGGATATTCAGTTTGGTCAGGCTGCGGTTTTCACGCCTTCAGATTTCGCATTTCCTTCGAATGCGGTAAAAGGTGAGGCGACCCCGAATACAGAAATGACGCTGATTGTAGATGTCGATTTAAATTTACTGAAAGATTTACATTATAATGGATCGGTTCAGATTCTGAAAGACAGAAGATCAGATTTATATGAAACTTATTTGAAATAAATTTTATTAAAGAAAAGCACTTTCGTCTTGGAAGTGCTTTTTTAGTAATATTCTACGATTTTTTTAAGGTTGAGTTAAAAAAAATAAAGTATTAAAATAGACATGAATACTATTTTTTTGACTTGTTTTTCAAAATATCAATCTCTATAATATTATTGTCTTTGCTGATGTGTTCAAGCATAAGTTTTTTCTGTTCACGGATGATTTGTTCGCCTGTTTTGAAATTTCCTTCAGAATCGGTCTGATCAGGAATTTTACCAATCAGTTGTGCCGTAGGATCCAGTCTGTTTTGAAGAAATGCTTTTACATAATCTTTGAAATCTACTTTTGCTTCACCAGAATAATCTTTACGATCTGGGTATTCAAAAAGTGATGCTTTATTTTTAATGCCTTTCAATAAGAATCTGTGACTTAAACTTTTATCTTCAATTTTAAGAATTAATCCGGGCAAACCATAAAATTTATAAGGCCCATCCTGAATCGGGATGTCTTTTGCAAACCATGCCGTCCAAGTTCTTCCGCCAAATTTGGTGGTGGCTTTTTGAACTTTATGATTTAATATTTCGTCAAATTCATTGATCAGATTCCATTTCAAATTTACATTTTGATTGACATTGTATCTCGAATATGCAACTTTCGTTTCAAATGTAACTTTCCTTTCAGCAGGAACTTTGTAAATGATTTCGTTAATCATTTGCTTGTTTGGTGGCATTGTCATCAACCCTTTTTTGGAGTCGGCAATTAGTGTAGAATCTGAAATGTATTTGTCTAAACTGTAGTAATGAGACTTTTTATTACCGATATTCAGAATCATGATTTCGGTATTTATACTTTTCTGGTTTGTAGAATCAGGAATGAATTGATACTCATAAATAAATTCTTTATTTTGAGCAGAAAGTAAAACGGAACATAAAATGAAAAGGATATTTAAATATAATTTCATGAGCTAAATTTTATCATAATTTAGAGGCTGTTTAAATTTGATATTTATTTTTAACATTAAGAAATTAAGATTATCGCCTTAAAAAACTTAATACAAAATCAACGTGTTGATTTCTTAATCATTTTCTGCTTAAATCAATAAATGCCTTAATGTTAAAATTAGAATAAACAAAGTTTATTTTAATTTAGAAATCGAAGATTATCTCCTTTCAGTCGATGAATGCTATTTCGACGTAGTCAAAATTAAGACAAAAGGAAATAGAAAAACATTTAATAAAAATTTAAACACGTTCTTAGTGAATTTTTTAAACATGGCATATTTTAGTTATTATCTTTTAACGAAAATTGTTTGTTATTCACTATTTATGCAACTCGTTCCGAATTGTAATTTTTCATACAAACCAGACAGTACAAATCTTCCCGCCAAATTCGGTTAACTCTATAATTTAATACCGTATTAATTTCCTGCACGATATTAATATTTTGTGCGATTTTAGATTTTTCGGTGTTTGATTTTTTATCTGATGAGTTTTTTTTATCAATATTCGCAATCATATTTTTAGAAAAATTATTCTGAATATTTGTTGAATCTTGTTTGAGTTTTTCATTTTGAGCAAAAATGAAGTGAGAGGCAAACAAAAAAATAAGATATAGAAATGATTTCATCGATGATTATTTGTAAAACTAAGGTAAGAAAAATAGATTTACTTTTCTCGTATTTGTGATTATTAAATTTATGGGATTATAATTTTGTACCGTAAATTCCGGTTGCGCAACCGTAGAAATAATTTTCTGAGTTTACATTCAGATTATATTTGCTAAATATTTCTTTTACACCGTCGCAGTTTCCAAAATTCTCAGTGTAGATCCAAAGCATTTTATAGTCACTCGGATTTCCTAAAAATAATTTACCCAAAATAGGAATGATCTTACTTAAATACAGTTTGTAAGGATAATACAAAAACTTGTTTTTAGGTTTTGAAACTTCTACAAAACTAAATTTACCATTCGGTTTAAGAATTCTGGAAATTTCTTTTGCTAAAACTTCCAATTGCTCTTCGTTAAACGTTTTCAAACCATAAGCACAGGAAATGATATCGAAAGAATTTGTTTCTAAATTACTCTGTAAAATATCTTCACAAAGAAGATTCAGTTGATTTTTAAAGACTTTATTTCCTTTGTTTTTTGATTGTGAAATCATTTCTTCAGAAAAATCTAAAGCCGAAAAACTAGAGTTGGGGAAATTTTGTTTTAGATAAGTCCAGTTTTCACCTAATCCGGAAAGCAGATCAATTACATTTAAATTTTCATCAGATTTCCCCAGTTTGTTTAAAAATTGTTTTCTCCACCGAATTGAAAAGCCAAACGAAGTAATGTAGTTCATCCTTTCATACGAACCAGACATTTGATTGAATAGCTGTTTTACAAATTTTGGTTCGTAGATATTGTTCATTGTTAGAGAAATTTAGAATAATAATTTAGTTCATTTATTTGATAATTAGGCTTTTCAGAAATAATAAAACTTGTGATGAACCATCCAATGTTTCGGTAATAATCCCATTCTCATCGATTAAATAAAGAATGGGATAACCATTAATTCCAAATTGTTTTTCAAGGTCTTTTCGGTCGGAAATTATAGTAAATCTGACTTCTTTATTGACGAAGTATTTCTTTACATTTACTTTAGAATCTGAACCGAAGATATTAACGAGTTCAATTTTTGGATTTAAATTAAAACCTGAATTTAGAACATAATCAGAAATCATTTTTGAATAGCCACAATTGGTCGAAGAAAAGAGTAGAAGAGTTTGCTTTTCTTTTTTTTGATTGAAAGAAAATTCATGACCGTTAATATCGATTGCTTCAAAAGGTTGAACTACAGTGTTTTTTGCTAAAGGTTGTAAAGAATCTTGTCTTTCGTAATATTTTAAAGCGTAATTTTTAGGAAGAAGTACTTTAAAATTGGTTGTTTTATCAAGGAAAATATAATTACTAAATAAATAGGTTACAGTTTGTCCCAATTTCCCATCGACAAAACTTTTTCTTTCAAATTTTGAAATCGTAAAATTTCCTGAAATATAAATGTGAAATTCTACTTTTATTTCTTTTCCTTCGTAATGACTGATGCTCTCAATATTTGAATAATGACTGTGAATTTTCCCGTCGATTTGGGTTTCATCAATAAAGCTCCATTTCTGTTTTAGCAATGTGGTTGGTCCAAATTGTCTGAGCCGGGAAGATGTAATTGCAACGTTTTGATTTTCTTTATTTTCGTATTCGTATATGGTTTTTTCGGCGTGATTGACTTCGTAATAAAAATTGTTTTTGTAAAATTCTTCCGAAGTTTCGTTCTTGCTGTAGAATTCAAAATCTTTATTTTGAGGTTTATAAACTGTGTATAAAACACTGAAAGCAGAAGTTGCACCCGTTTCAGGATTAGGATAATAAGCGGTGGTTTTATAGCTGATTACATTGGCTTGAAAATATTTTCGTTTTGCCTTTTCTAAATCAGGAACTTGTGCGCAAAGTTGTACGATGCTAAACAGCAATACAACAATGCTTATAATCTTCTTCATTTTTATTACAGATGACATTTGTTTTTTTGTATTACTTAAATTTATTCTTCAAAGAGTTCCTCGACATTATAAAGCACTTAACAGTCGCAAAAACCACCGTTTTCTTTTAACCAATTTATAACTACTTCTATGTTCTGAATTTTGCAGGATTCTAGGAATTGTTTTGTTAATTTTAAACTGTCATCACAATGATTTTTCTTGAGTTTTTCATCCAAAAAATCAAACAAATTTTGAAAGAGTTCGCGGGAAGTCGGAAGGCTTTGTTCGAATTTAATTCGTGCTTTTTCCTGTAATTCTCTTTGGATTTGTTTGCGTCTTGCTTTTTCTGTTTTGTCGGGCATATTTGACTGATTTATTAGATTGTTTAAAAGATTAGTTGTAAACTTTTGCAATTATTTTTGTTGCCTCATTCTTCGCTTGTTCAATATTTTCAAAATTAAGTGAATAAAAATAAAATAGCGCAACCTCAAATTTTGGCAATTCAATAAAAATAAAATCATTTATATTATGGAAAAAATGAAAACTTTTATTTTTAGTTTTAAAAATTACTAAAGAATTTAAGTTCTTAATTTTAGATTTTATAGTAACTCTTTTTTGTGCATTTCTCAGTTGAGTAATTGCTTTTACAGGAGAAAATTCGATTTCTTCTCTCATTATTGCTAGAGGAATATCTTTTAAAAATTCAATAAATTCAGCTGATTTTGCTTTCTTAAAGATTCTTCTAAACTCTAAAAGTTGGAATTTATATTCAATAATTTCTAGCCAGCGAATTATGTTTTGTATTTGTTCTAAACTATAAAATGAATCAGCTAAATTAGTATTAGTTAGAATGGAATTAATTTCATTTTCTATGTTAGCTAATAGATTATTATTGCAATTTGCACAAGCTGGAATAGTTGTTTTATTATAAGTCTGTTCAATGCCATTCATGTTGGTTATAAAGAATTTCTTAGTACAGTTTTCAAATACCCAACGTGGAATTACATGTTCTTTAGTTAAATTTAATATTGTCCCACAAAAAACACATATTTCTTTTTTAAATTTAATGTTGTCTCGACTTCTCGAAACATTACGATTTATAACATCATTGATAATATTCTTTGAGTTACGTCTTAATTGAACGCGTAGATTCTTTAGTTTTACATCAATTTCCATAATAGTAAATTTGTTTTTCACCCAATTCGTTTTGATAAACTCCAGAGATTTTATGTTGGGAAAATGAATGTATTGAAAGCAAAAAGAAAAATAGATAGTAGGTTTTTCTCACAATAAATTGTTTTTTTATTATCAAAATCAATTGAAATTAATACTCTAAATCTTCCAAAAACATCTGCAATTCGAGTGTTCTGCTTTTTACAATTTCCTTTTTCTTATTTTCGGCGATGATGTACCACATTGTTCCCTCTTTTACTTCATAATAAAGTTTAGAAATAAATTTGAATTCTTTATCCCGGTAAATAATCCATTCTTTTTGAGACGTTTTCAGGATTTCAAAAGCGTCTTTTGGAAGTTTGGATGCAAGAAGATTGTAATATTTATTCAGTTCTTTGTCCCAAGATTGTCCAGCTTTTATACTGCATTCTAACATTTGAGCATTCGAAATTTCTTTTTTGTCAAGACATTTTGATTCTTCAATATCTATAAAATGAGTTTCCTGAGAAAAAATAAATACTGAGAAGAAAACGAAAATCAAAACTATTATTTTTTTCATGATTTAGTTTCTTTTATAAAGATCAATACTTAAACAGGTTTATCATTTAACACTAACATTTTTGAGGGGAGTTCTTCAAGGTTTACTAAAATTCCATCCTCAAATAATTTATCAATTGTTTCATAGAACATTTTTTCTGAAGTGAAAATTTTTAAAATATGCTTTAAAGATTCTGTTGTTTGTACAAATTTATACAGATAAAAATAGTCGATTACCTCATAAATACATCTCGTAATATTTACATGAAGGTACTGTTTAGAGTTGATATTTTCAAACTCGCAATGCCCTCCGTGAAACCAATACTTCCATTCTTTATTTACATTTCCACGCCACAAATCATTACTTCTTGTTAAGAGTTTTGTAAATGGTGTAGAAGAGTTTAGATCTAGATTATATTTTTCTGCTAAAAGTTCAATCAGTTCTTTGGCTGTTTTGTTAAATAAAATAATAGCTTCTACTAATAATTCTTTTTGCATTATATTTTTATTTATTCTTTACTTAAAAACAATCCTCCCATCAACTTCTTTTAAAAAAACTTTTCCAATCAAATCTTCCACACAAAATTTCACCACTGCATCAATCTGAGAACCCACTTTTGCAAAACCAAAAGTTTTACAAACCGCACGAATCAATTCATCTTTATTTAAACTCAAACTCGAATGCATCAATTCCATAATAGCAACCGAAATTTCTTCAGGAGCAATCTCATCAATCAGTCTTTTTTCTACAGAATTGTCTCGGTAAACATCAAGATTTTGAGGCTGTAAATTTTCGCTCCAGTAAAATTTCTGATAACTTTCTGTGGTTTGTAAATTCGGGATAGAATTCAAAGTTTCCAAAAGATAGTTGTTCATTTTTGTACCTGCTCTTGAAGTATTCCAAAGCTTAAGGATCTTCCTGAATAAAGCATTCTGACTAATCGGTGATTCGGTATCAATAATCGTTTTAATCTGATTTAGAAGAACGGATTTATTTTCAAAAAGATAAATCGATTCTGAGTTGGCATTAATTTCCGGACTCAATTCTGCTGCAACATAAGGAATCATTTTCGAAGATATTTCAGTTTTCGAAACTTCACTCAGGTAGACTTTCTCAGAAGTTTTTAGTTCAATGATTTCTTCCTTTTTTTCTTTTACCTTAACTTTTATTTTCTCAATTTCAGCCTGAATTTTTTCAATAATTTTTTCTTTGTTTTTAATCCAATCCAGAGTCCAGATTCTGAAAACATTCCAGCCCAAACCTTTCAAAACATTCGGAACAAGCAATTCTCGGTCATTGGTCGTATTGATATTGAAATAATTTTCACTATCCAGCAAAACCGCCATCAGATATTCGCTTTCATTTTCAGGATCAATCACACCGATATCAATTTTATATTCTGAAGTTCCAATATTGGTTTTTATTTTCAGACCGCTTTCCTCCAAATGTTTCGCAATCGAATTCACCATCACTTTCTGCTGATTCTGTGTTGGATTTGAATTGTGATAAATCAAACCTTTTTCAGAAAAATTCAAAAAGTTTTTTAACCCTAAAACACCTTCCGAACTCGTTCTGTTCATATCGATTTGGTCGCCTTTTAAAGAAGAAAAAACTTTCATTTCGTAACGCGCTCTTGTTACGGCAACATTCAATCTTCTCCAACCTCCATCACGGTTGAGCGGACCAAAATTCATCGAAACTTTACCGTCTTCATCAGGACCGTAACCAATCGAAAACAGGATAATATCTCTTTCGTCGCCCTGTACATTTTCAAGATTTTTAATGAAAATAGGCTCTTCAGAATTGATAGCGAATTCTTCCAAATGCGGGTTTTCCTGAAATAATTTCTGCAGTAAATCTTCAATCAGACTTTGTTGAGTCTGGCTGAAAGTCACCACACCAATCGATTTTTTATTTTTATTTTCGAGGTGAATTCTGATGTATTCAATGATTGCTTCAGCTTCATTTTTATTGGTTCTCGTTTTTCCTTTATCGTAAAACCCATCAATAAATTCGAACGTTACTTTTCTGTTTAAATCATCCGGAGACGGGAAAGTAAGAAGTTTATTATCGTAAAAATGAGCGTTTGAGAAAGAAATCAAACTTTCATGCTTGCTTCGGTAATGTCTTAATAAATAATTTGAAGGAATTGAAAGCGCCAAACAATCATCCAAAATACTTTCCAGATCTTCCAATTCAAAATTTTCTTCATCCACTTTTTGGGAAGCAAAAAAGCTTGTCGGTGGCATTTGTTTCGGATCTCCAACAATAATCGCCTGTTTTGCTCTCGCCAAAGCACTTACTGCTTCAGAAGTCGGCAATTGCGAAGCTTCATCGAAGATCACAATGTCAAAATGCTCTTCATTCACATCAAAATACTGAGCTACCGAAATCGGGCTCATCAACATACAAGGTTTCAGCCTCGGAATTAAAGTTGGAATCTGATCAAATAGTTTTCTGATCGACAAACCACGTCCTTTATTTCTAATTGCTTTTTGCAGAATCCCGATTTCTGAACTTTGAACAGCTTCCTGAGAAAAATTCGGAATTCTATCACTGAGTTTCATCGTCAGCTGATTTTTGGTCAGTTCAGTAAATTCTTTGTGAAGATTTTTATATTGTTGGATCTGAGATTCGTAAATATTCGCATCAAAACCATTCAAAGTTCCCGAGCTGTAAATGGTTTTAATAAATAAATTCAGATGAATGATTTTTTCAAATTCAAGCTCAATAGATTCTGTATCGAGCCAGCCTTTTTCAAGGAAATTGATAAACCAGTTTAGGTTTAAGTCTTGTGCTTTTTCCTTTAAAACATTAAAATTGATCCAGTCTTCCAACTGATGAATATTTTGTACAACAGTTTGCAGTTCTGTATCGTTTGGAATTTCATCCACATATTCCAAAAGTTGAATTTCTGCATTATGGAAATCTTTCAAAGTTTCCAGAACTTCAGAAATGTGCTGACTATTATTTTGTTTTGATGAAATATCTTTTAACCATTCCGGGAAATTTGGAATTGAAATTTTTTGTGCTAAATCTTTTGCATTTTCAATGGTTTTTAAATCTTTCTCAATCGCCGAAATATCAAATGAATTTCCATTAAAATAAAGATTCGTAACCGAAGAAAGTGCATTGTAATGCAGATTGTTTAATTGATTTTTAAGTTGCTGATAATTTTCGAGCTTTTCAAAAAGTCCGTCAATCTGCACATCAGATTCTATTCCTGATTTTGCATAACCGTTCAGTTGTTGCTTTACTTTTCTTTGTTTAAACCATTTCGGAATAAACCAGGTATGTTTCGCCTGATTCCACAACAATTTTAATGAGGCGAAATCTACATTTAAAATAGAAGAATTAAAACTTGAAGTAATTTGATTTTCAATTTGTTGAAACTGCGTTTGCTGAGTCATCCAGTTTTTAAATAAATTCAACTGACCTTCATTGAAAACAAGGTCGACCAAACCAGCTTTTACCGGATTTTCTTTTAAATATTCAAGAATTTCAATGCTGTCAGAATTGGAAACTTCATCCAATTTGAACTGGCTTTTTACTTGTTCAGCCGAATTTTTCTTTTCATTAAATTGAGAAATTGCCGAAAGAATCAGATTTTTATTTTCAAACTGATGGCTTGATGTTTTAATTGGTCTTAAAGCATGAAGCGAAGGTTGTCCGATTTTCTGCACAATTGAAGCAAAAGGGATCAACCAGTCTTTCCACTGATTCCAATTGAAAACATCGGCGCTTTCCAAAGGAAAATTGATATGAAAACGTTCATCAGGTTGTACATGATTGGTTTCCAAAAAGGCAATGGTATCAAATAAACTCCAACCGATCGGGAATTTTTTGTGCAATTCATTTACATATTTCCCAAGTTCTTTTCTGCGTTCGTCGAGACGTTTTGCCTCTTCGTGATAATCGGCATTGATTTTATATTTCGGAACTTCAAGTGTTCTTTCAAATTGTTTTAAAACATCCGATTTTTTAGATTTATTAGAATGCAATTCGAGACAAAATGCACCCAAACCAATGTTTTCCAATCGGTGATGAACCACGTCCAAAGCTGCTTTTTTCGCTGCAACAAAAAGTACTTTTTTATCATTCGCCAAAGCATCGGCAATAATGTTGGTAATTGTCTGCGACTTTCCCGTTCCTGGAGGTCCATGAAGAATAAAACTTTTATTGAGATTGGCATTTTTCACTGCATTCAGCTGAGAATTGTCAGTTGAAATTGGCAATACCAATTCTGAAGCTGAAATATTTTCTAAACTTTGAGCGTCATTTTCTACGCTTTCCAAAGTTCCCGTAAGTTTGCCGTCAATCAGACTTTTTACAATCGAACTTTTCTGAATTTCTTCCGAATATTTTGAAATATCCTGCCAAAGGATCAATTTATTAAAGGAAAAAATTCCCAAAACCAATTGTTCCAAAACATCCCAACCTTCAAGATTGAGAACTGCATTTCTGATGATTGCCAAAACTTTCGGAACATCAACGCCCGATTCGTCCATCGGAAGATTTTCGAGACTGTTGATGTTGAGTTTGAATTCCTGTTTTAGATATTCAAGCAAGGTAATGTTGATCATTGTTTCTTCTTCACGGCTTCGAAGCGTAAATTTAGAATTCACAGATCTTCTCAACAGTTCGACCGGAATCAATAAAATCGGAGCCAGTCTTGGAACTTCTTTATTTTTTGGTTCAAACCATTTCAATAACCCGATTCCTAAATACAATGTACTTTTTCCGTTTTCTTCTTCGGCTAATTTTGCACTTCTGTAAAGATTGGTAAGAATATTATCGAGGTCGTTCTGATGATAATACGTTAAAAGTCTGTTGTATTTAAACTCATCTTCCGCCAGTTTGAAAAGCGGTTGCGACTGATGTAAAGGCTCACCGTAAAGATTATATTTTCTGAGAATAGTCTGATTATTGTCGGGAAGAATTGTAAATGATTTTCCGTCGGCTAAACTGTCTTCAAGCACATTAATTTTAGAATCAACCAACTGAAGCATACTTTTGGTAAACCGCAGATTCAGAAGATTATTTCTAAGCGAAAGATCGAGCAGTTTTCTTTCCCAGACTTTCTGTTTGGTGAGATTTGAAAAATCGGTCAGCTCGAGATCATCATATTGTGTTCCCAAATCAAAATATTGATCAAATTTTGCAGAGTTTTGAACAGGTTTTAAATCTTCTGTCAAATTATTTTCATTTTTCAAAAGTGGGAGAGGAGAAACTCCAGCCGATCTTGCATTTTTGATGTCTAATGAAAGCAGAAATTTTGAAGAATCCATCAATTGAGTTTCTGCAGAATTCATTGCATCTTTGAATGAAATGTTGCTTCCTTTGCACAGATTGGTCGATTCAATTAAGGCAATTTCTTTAATTCCGGAGGCAATTCTTTTAGAAATTGCAGCCTGATCAAAATTGACCATTCCATCAAATCTATGATCATCCAACCAAACTCCTACGAAAGCATGACCTTCCGTTACAACAATCAACGGATTTAAATCAATTGCTTCAAGACACGCTGCAAAAAGCAGAGAAATATCGATGCAGTTTCCAAACTTTGTTTCTAAAACCGTGTCTATAAGCCTGATTCTTTGTCCGTTTTTTTCAAAACTTGGTGGCATTGCGCTGTAAATCAGTTCCAGATTTTGGATAGATTTGTAAATGGCCGAAACCATCTGCAAAACTCTTTCCTTGCTTTTGTGCTGATATCCTTCAAACGAAGGCGTAAGTTTATTTCTCGCTAAAATATCGATCGCATCAGCTTTGATTTTGTATAAAGAAGTATTGTTTGAAAGAACATACGAAGCCAAAAGTTGCGGATACGATTGCAATCCGCCAAAATAATCCATCGGGAGAACTTCTATGCTGAAACTTTTTTCGTAAATAGATTCTCCGTCTTTAAAAACCTGAATTTTTATCTGGTCTAAATCTTTTTCCGTAAGCCTTTTCAACAAAGCATTATTAAAAACAAAGTTGAAAAGAGAAATTTTATACAGTGCATTTTGCCTTATTTTATCAATATAGATATCGTATTTTTCAAATAAACCCAAAGATGAGGTAATCTGAAGATTGAGATTTTCAAAATCTTCACTTACTTCTCTGAAAGCAATGCTTTGCAGAAAAGGATATTGGTTTAAACAAAAAGTATAATTGAAATAAGGATTGTGCTGTATCTGTAATTCAAACGGAATAATCTGCTCCATAAATGTTTTTTGTGATTGTCACTCTCTTTTTCGGGAGATAATGCAATTTAAAAATAAAACAGATAATCACAAAACAGTTTAGCTTATAGAAATAGATTTAAGATGAAATATAAATAGCGGGTTAAAAATTAATCTTCTCTCTTCTGCAAAATTCTTCCTTGCGCATCAAAAATTACTTTCCATTCCTGAGAATAATTTTTCAATTCTACGTTGTAAATTACTTTTCCACCCTCTGTAATTTTTTTAATATCATCTGTTCTGTAGCCATTAAATGATCTTTTAATTGAAGCTAAAATCGTTTTTGGAAGATTACTTTTTGAGATTTCTTCTTCATGTCTTACCAGTTTTCCGTCTTTGGAATACAAAACTTTATGGTCATCACCTAAAAGCCCGGTTTCAAATTCTACTTCATAAAGGTTGCCTTTAATTTCCCAGTCGATATCGGCTGCTTTTGGAAATGATTTTTGGAAATGATTTAAAATCACCGAAGGAACTTCGCTCTGATGAATATCCTGCGCTGAAATATTGGTAATACTTAAACCTAAAATGCTGATTGTTAAAATTAAATTTTTCATAATGTAAATATTTATACTGCTAATTTCCGACACGATTCTGGAAACATTTGGGAATAAAACTAAAGTGAATCTAGATTTTTAATCATTAAGATTTATTAAGTTGTTAAGTCGAGTTTAGGAAAATAAGCTTCTTGATAATTTATCTCTCGCTGATTAAGCAGATTAATAAAATCCGTTTTATCAGCAAAATCTGCGAGAGTTAATATTTTATCTTTGATAAAATTCTTGCGCCTTAAAGTTTGAATTGATAAAGAAAATTTTTGCGACTTTGCGTCTAAGCAATTTTTTTCATATCATTACAGAATATGGAAAGATTAAAATTTATTACAGCAATATTGGTTTGTATTCTGTTTCAACAGATTGTAGTCGCTCAAAAAACTAAAGAACCTATCAATTATACCATTGAAAATTGTGTCAACGAATTTGATGTATCGAAAGCTACAAAGACAAAAGTTGGTTATCAATATTATTTTGGAGATAAAAATTTCACGGAAGAAAATACTTTAAAAATGAGTATTGTAGAACCGGGAAAATCTACACATGCTCCCCACCGTCACCCCGAAGAAGAATTTTTCTATATTCTCGAAGGAAAAGCAGCTTTCTATCTTGATGGAAAAACAAAAACAGTCGGTCCAAATACGAGTTTGTATTGTCCGCCAAATTCAGAGCATGGAATCAGCAATGCCGGAACGACTGATTTAAAATATTTGGTTATTAAAAAGGATTTGCGATAATCTCTCGTGCGGATTATTTGCAAAATCTACGAGAGTTTAAACTTGATTTTTTGATAAAATTCTTACGAATTATAAGGCTGAAGTTATAAAATTAAAGTTCATAAACCAATCTGAAAAACGAAGAAATATTTTCTTTATCATGAGAAACAGGAATTCCCGTCACGATTCCTACAGCAAAATGAGAATCAAGCTTAATTTTGACTTGCGGACGAAGCGTTACCAACATTTTTCCGTGACTGATTTCTTTATTGACCTCCATCCCAATAAAATAACCTGAATTGGGTAAAGAATACATCACCGAACTATTGATCTGCCAATCGACCGGAGTGCTATTTTCTCCCATTTGATGCTGAATCATCGGATAGGTGTAAACCAAAGTGTGAATATGAGAACCCCACTTTTTAGCTGCTATAAAAAACGGACTGTACACTAAACCTGTAATAAATTTCCCTTTTCCATAATTTTTGAAATCTGTAAATTCGATAACCTGAGTATATCCTAAAGCTAAAGAAGTCTGAGATTTTTCCGAAACAAAAAAAGTGTACTGCGCAGAAAGTCGGAGCCCGTCTAATCGGTTTCCTGGAATTTGTTCTTTGGTTGCATTGTTTTTAGGACTGAAAAAAGAGAAATCAGTTTCTACTTCTAAACCTAATCTGTTCATCGGTGCAAACTCATATTCGGCTAAATATCCGTTTTCTCTGTAATTTTTTCCACTTGAAAAATCAGCTCCTAAATTAAATTCTTTTTCGCCTTTTCTTGCACCAAGGTCTCTCACCAAATCCTGAAAAATAGGTTCAGCATGAGATACTTTTACAGGTTTAGACTGTGTTTGTGCGAATGCTGAAAAGCATCCTAAAATATTTAAAATTCCTACTGCTAAAATTAGTTTTGTTGTTTTCATACAGCAAATCAACGGTACGAATTGGGAAAATTTTGGGAAGAAATCTGGAAAGAAATGGGAATTTTTTTATAATTAAAAATTAAAAATTAAAAATTAAAAATTAAAAATTAAAAATTAAAAATTAAAAATTAAAAATTAATTTTTTGCTAGCTTTAAATTTATTCTCTCGCAGATTTACAAAGATTTAGCAGATTTAATTGATCTGCGTAATTTGCAAAATCTGCGAGAGCTAAAATACTTTGAGAAATGAAACTTGAATTTTGCTCCGTAGGAGCAAAACCTTTGTAGAAAAGATATTATAAAAAAATGCGCTCCGTAGGAGCGCTATCTTTATAAAAAATGATAAAATTTAAACGAATATTTAGAATAGAAATACTTTATAAAAATCTAAAAATTCACCGAAAATTCATGCATTCCATTTTTAAAATCATAAAAAACTGAAAAATCATACAATTCTACAATGGCTTTTACAATCGCCAATCCCAAACCGCTTCCTGATTGATGTTGCTCAGATTTCTGAAAACGTGTAAATATCTTTTCATGGTTTAAAGAATGATCTGTTCCGGTATTGAGAACACATAATTTTTTAGCCTCAATTTTCACCTCCACTTTTCCGGATTTTATATTGTGGAAAATAGCATTTCGCAATAAATTAGAAACGATAATGTTAATCAATGCGGCATCAGCTTTTACCAAAAGTTCGCTGTTTTCAGAAAAAATGATTTCGACTTCTTTAAACTCAGCAATATCACTAAGATCTTCTATATTTTTTTCAATAATATCATTGACTTTAATTTCGTGATTGTCAAAAAACTGTTTGTTTTCAATTTTTGTAAGCAAAAGAAGCGATTTATTGAGACGAACCAATCTTTCGATAATTTCCATAACCTCGGCAATTTTTTCTGCCTGATTTTCTGTGAAATTTTCTTTTTCAATCAACAGCTCAAGCTTACTGATAGCAATTGCTAAAGGGGTCTGAAGTTCGTGAGAAGCATTTCCGATAAATTCTTTTTGCTGTTCATAACTTTTTTCACTGTATTGTAGTAGCGTAGTCACAGCATCCTGCAAATCACTGAATTCTTTAGTTTTTGTTTCAACATTCGGAAGACTTTTGCTGATTCCTAAACGGTAATTTTTAAGCTCATCAAGAAGTTCATAAAAAGGCTTCCAAAGTCTTTGTAATACAATATTGTTAATCATCAAAATACTGAAAATCAAAAGAACGTATAATCCTGCAGCATCCCAAAGCAATTCTTTTACAAGATCGTCTTCCTCAACCATATTGTTGAAGATCTTAAGTTGATAAAAGCTTCCATTTTGTTCAAAAACAGTAGTTAAAATTCTTACGGGTTCTAATTCCGGAGCTTCGTCGTCGGCATCCTGTGCATAGATTTCAGTGTCTTCATAAGTATCTTTAAAATTAAGAGCTTCTTCTTCACTTATTTTATTAACGGAAAAAAAACCTTCGTCAAAAGTTTTTTGCTGCAAAATCGTAGTATCTTTTTCTGCCTTAAAAACAATCTGTCTTTTATAGTTTTCTAATTCTTCATCTACACTTCCTTTGATTTCATCGAGCATATTGAAATAAAAAATCACTGACCATAAACTTACGATCAGCAAAAGATAGGTCATCAGATGAAGAATAGATTTATTGAGCAGTTTCATTTTTCTATCAATTTGTAACCGATTCCGTAGACTGCTTCGATCTCAATTTCGGCATTCGATTGCTGTAGTTTTTTTCTTAAATTTTTAATCTGATAATAAATAAAATCAAAATTATCTGCCTGATCAATATGATCTCCCCAAACATGTTCTGCCAAAGCTGTTTTGGTTACTAAACGTTTTTTATTAAGCAGAAAAAAATGAAGAATATCAAACTCTTTTCGGTTAAGGGTAATATTTTCCCCATCCACAATAAAAGTTCGTTCCGTAAGATCCAGCTCAATATTGGCAATCTCAATACTGTTTTTACCTTCCTGATTTTTTCTTCGGAGAACAGCTTTTATTCTGGCGTTGAGCTCGGCATTATGAAAAGGTTTGGTTAAATAATCATCGGCTCCGAGTTCCAATCCTGTCAGTTTATCGTCGAGAGAATCTTTTGCTGAAATAATGATCACATTTTCCGATTTTCCCATGTCTTTAAGTTGTTGAAGAAGTTGCAGACCATTTCCGCCCGGAAGCATTATATCCAGTAGAATACAATCGTAAGTGTATAAAGCAATTTTTTCGCTCGCTGAATGATAATTTTCTGCGGTCTCAATAAGAAACTGCTCCTGAATCAAAGAATCATGAATGGATCTTAAAAGTTCTTTTTCATCTTCTACAACAAGGATTTTCATACAACAAAGGTAGATAATGATTCTGGAAAGAGTTGGGAATTACATTTTTTTTGAATTTTCTAAATACAGCTTCAATTCATTTTGTTTCTGCGTTCCAATCAAAACCTTTTTCTCATCATTTAAAATAATTTGCAAACCCTGATTTCCTTTTACATTATAAGCTTTTCCTTTTCCGAAAAGACCTTGTCGCAATCCCCAACCTCCGTATTCTGTTAATGGTGAATATTTTCTGACATAAGCTTTTTTAATATTCCTCCAAGGATAATATCTGAATGTAATTTGAAACGGAAAAAATCGCACAGAAATTCCCTGTGCATCAATCTTGGTTTCTAATCTGATAACAAGAAATAAAATGATGACAAGAGTTGGGATAACAAATGATAAGGCTAATTCAAGGTTAGAAAAATATAGACGTTCCTCAATAAAATTATAAATGGTGTAAATCATTACTGCGGAAAGTAATAACCAAAGCCACCATTGAGTAAATCTTTGCCTTTCGGTAAATTCAAATTTGTTTTCCATGTGTTTGAAGAAAATCTAATTTACAAAATTTTCAGAGATTAAAAATCAATTTTCATCTTTTAAGAAAGTTTTAAGGTGAATAATGATTTGCATTTAGTGATTTATTTTTACTTTTGATAAAATAACATTTCATGTTTATGAATAAAAAAGGAATAATCGGATTAAGTTGTGCAATCGTTTGCATTTGTACAAATTTCATGAATGCACAAACTTTAATTCAGGTTAAAAATACTCAGGATTTTGCTCGAAATGAAATTGTTTCTCTTTCAATTGATCAGCTGAAGGTATTTTTAGGGAAAAACAAGGCAGAAGATTTAAGGATTAAAGATGCTCAAAATAATTATCTTACCATTCAGTGGATTGATAATGATGGAGACGGAAAAAACGATGAGGTTCTTTTTCAGGCAAAAGTAGATGCGAAGAAAACAAATTCTTATAAAATTATTGCTGATCCTAAAACAGCAGTTCCTGAAAGTAAATTAACTACTTATTCAAGATTGGTTCCTGAAAGAGTTGATGATTATACCTGGGAAAACGATAAAATTGCATTCAGAGTTTACGGCCCGAAAGGTCAGGCTGAAGCTTTAGCGGGAGTAAAAGGAAGCACGCTTTCGAGCGGAGTCGATATTTGGTTTAAAAGAACTGAAAAATCAGTTATCAACGAATGGTACAAAGGTTATCTTACAGATCCTATGTATTATCACAGAGATACGAGAGGAGAAGGTTACGATCCTTATCACGTTGGAGACAGCCGTGGAACAGGAGGAATCGGAATCTGGAAAGATGAAAAACTGCAGGTTTCAAAAAATTTCACAAGTTCTAAAACAATTGCTGAAGGTCCGTTGAGAACTATTTTCGAATTGACGTATGCACCGTGGAGCGATTTTGATGTAAAAGAAACGAAACGAATTTCTCTCGATTTGGGTTCTAATTTTTCTAAGTTTGAATCTATTTTTGAAACAGAAAAACAAGTTCCAAATTACACAATTGGAATTACATTACATAAAAATGAAGGCGAATCTAAACTGAATGATAAAAACGGATATTATCTTCACTGGGAAAAAATAGATGATGCTTTTGTTGGTGAAGGAATTGTAGTAAATCCTGAAATTGTAGAAAAATCTGTAGCTTTTAAATCTGAAACGCCGGATCAGAGTAATCTGTTGGTGGTTACAAAACCACAGAAAAAACTGACGTATTATGCGGGTTTTGCATGGCAGAAAAGCGGACAGATCCAAACTCAGAAAGATTGGGAAAACATTTTGCAGAAGCAATCTAAAATAGTTGCCAATCCATTACTAATTACCGTTAAATAAATTTAAAAATGATTAAATCAAAACTTTCAGTTGCTGTTTTTTGTTTGGCATTTTCAGGGATTTCGGCGCAGGTAAAAGATACTTTGGCGGAAAAAATGATGATCTATCAGCTTCCAAACGGTGGTTGGGGAAAACATAGGAGCGATAAAAAAAATGTAGACTATACTCAAAAAATAGATACTCAGCTTTTAAAAATAATTAAAGCAGGAAATAATGATCTTGCAACAATCGACAACAATGCAACGTCGAAAGAGATCAATGGATTGATAAAAGCATACAGTACAACAAAAAATCCTGCATATCTGAAATCTGCTGAAAAAGGAATCGAATATTTGCTGTCGATGCAATATCAGAATGGTGGTTTTCCACAGTATTTCCCAAACTCTGCGATTTATAGGAAGCAGGTGACCTACAATGATAATGCAATGATTAACGTTTTAACGGTTTTATATAATATTTCTGAAGGCAAAGAAGGTTTTGATGCCGTAAATTATCAGTTGAAAGATAAGTCGAAAGCGGCTTTGCAAAAGGGAATTGCCTGTATTTTGAAAACTCAGGTTCTGCAAAACGGAAAATTGTCAATCTGGGCTGATCAGTACAACGAAGTTACTTTAAAACCGGAAAAAGCAAGAGCTTTTGAACCGATGTCATTGGCAAGTGGAGAATCGGTAAACATTGTGAAGTTTCTAATGATGCAACCTTTAACTCCGGAGATTGAAAAATCAATTAAATCGGCAATACAATGGTTTAAAGAAAGTAAAATCGACGGCTATACTTACAATGTTTCCAGAGATGGTGGAAATGCTGTACGTGTTTTATCTAAAAAAGAAGGTTCGGCGGTTTGGGCAAGATTTTATGATATTCCGACCAATAAACCAATTTTTGGTGACCGTGACGGAAGCGTAAAATTCAATTATGAAGAAGTTTCTGAAGAGCGTAGAATGGGGTACAGTTGGTACAACGAAGCCGGAACCAAGCTGATTGAAAATGATTTTCCGAAATGGCTGAAAAAGAATAAAATTTCCGAATAAAAACAAAATCCTGATGCACAAAACATCAGGATTTTTTCATTAATAAAAGTACTATTTAGAACTTAGTAGCTCTCACAGATATTTCCTGATAAAGTGGCTCCTGCATTAGCAGTAACATCAGATTTTACTGAAGAAAGCGACAAAGTAGGAATAGAATATGGTGGGGTAAATGCAGTTCCACTTCCTGTTTTATTACCCGTAACATTCGTAAATGTATTGTTTGAAGTAACGGTTACCGCAGTATATCCGCTCATTAAATTGATAGGTTCTTTTACATTTTCAAATACATTTCCATCTACACGAATATTTGCCTGAACTCCCGCTGCAATACATTTGTTGCTCACAGAACTGTTAAAATAACTGTTTAGGATATGGATTTTACCAAATCTTACCCTTGGCATACGCTCTCTGCATCCCGGAGCCCACCAGCAACGTACAAAAGTTACATTTAGTTTTCCTGCATCGGCTGTTGCACCGTCGCTGGAACCAATTAAATTAGAAAATCTGTGATCATCAGTTCCACCAGAACCACCCGCTTTTGGAGTTTTTAAATAATGGAATTTGGTATAAGAAACCGTAATATAATCTGATTTGTTTTTGATGTCGAAGTTTCCATCTACACCATCTCTGAATTCGCAGTGGTCAATCCAGACATTTCGGCAATCATCCAGAATGGCATTATCCCAACCATCGGTGTCGTAAGCTCCCGGACCTTCAAAAATCAGGTTTCTAACGATAATATTGTTACATCTTTTAATGTTGATAATTCCAGAACCGTCTTTGGTCTGATTGGTTGAAACAAGTTTTGCACCGCTTATTCCGTAGATTGTTTTTCCGGTTTGATCCTGAAGAGATAATCGGGTGGTGATGGTGATAGTTCCTGTAACTTTGATGACCTTCACGGCAGTGTTCTCAATTGCCGATTTTAGCTGAGCGTAAGTTGTTACGGTAGTTTCAGCAGCAGTTCCGCCTCCTGTGGTTCCGCCATTCTGAGAAGCCCATCCCGGAGCAACACAGTTCGCAAGAGGAACGACGGTTTTCGCTGCAAATGCATTTTCAATACTGTTTTGATTAGGATTTTCAGAGAACTCACTTTTGATGTCGTCATGTCTACATCCGATTAATGCAAAAGCTGTACTGAGAGCAACTATAGATATAGTTGCCTTGAAATTGATTTTCATAGTTAAAAGTTTTGTTTATTTAGTGGTGTAAAATTATAAATATTTATTTAAAAACCAAATTTATTGATTAAAAAATATCCATAAATATTATTTGTTAAATATTAATTTAATTCAACCGATTGCGCATTGATTATAAATTAATTTTATGAAAATGATAAACGTTATTTTTTAATGTTTTGCATTCGTGGCAAAAATTACTTCACTTCAAAAATGTAAACTCCTCCTTTTTTCGTTTTAAAATCAAATATTTCCGTATCCGGAACAGCAAAACCTTTTAATTCTGATGTATTTGATTTTAAAGGAATTTTAATAGAATTTACCTGATAATATTCATTTGAATTTTCTCCTTTTGCTGCGGCAACTTTTGTTTTAGATTTTAAATTTAAATCTTTCGCCACTCTTATTCTCGCATTTCCACCTAAAGTCGATCTTACAGTTAGTTTTGTTAGTTTAGAATTTTTCCAATCCATATCAATTTCAAAACCACCTTTTCCTTTTAATCCTTTCACCGAACCATTGGGTAAAGCATCGGGAAGCGCAGGTAATAGGTAAATATAACCGTCATAACTTTGAAGTAACATTTCAGCGATTCCTGAAGTACATCCAAAATTTCCGTCGATTTGGAACGGCGGATGCGCATCCAAAAGATTGGGATAAGTTCCTCCCGATTGACCTTTAATTTCCATCGGAGCAGGACTTAATTGATCTGAAATTAATTTAAAAGCCCGATTTCCATCCAATAATCTTGCCCACCAATTGACTTTCCAACCCATCGACCAACCTGTAGATTTGTCGCCACGATAGATCATTGAATTTTTGGCTGCTTCTGCCAAATCAGGGTTTCTGAAAGGAGAAATCTGCCCCGAAGGAAACAATCCGTATAAATGCGAAATATGTCTGTGTTTGTCATCGGTTCTGTCCATATCGGCCAACCATTCCTGTAATTGAACGTGTTGCCCGATCTGCATTGGCGGAAGTTTAGATAAAGCAATTTTTATTTCCTCCGAAAGATTTGTATCCTGATTTAAAATTTTTGAAGCATTAATGAAATTATTAAATACATCAAAAACCAATTGATTATCCATCGTTGTTCCAGCCGTGATGCTTACATTTTTAAAGTATTTATTTTCAGGCGACATTGATGGTGAAATCACCAAATATTTTTTAGATGGGTCTTGCTGAAGAACATCTAAGTAGAACAATGCACAACCTTTCAAAACTTCATAGTTTTTCTTTAAAAATTCTTTATCTCCGGTATACAAATAATGATTCCAAACATGTTGTGTAAGCCAAGCTCCTCCCATTGGCCACATTCCGTAGAAACCGCCGTCAACAATACCGGTAATTCTCCACAGATCGGTATTGTGATGCATATTCCAGCCTCTTGCTTTATACATTTCTTTGGCAGATTCTTGTCCTGTGACCGACAAATCCTGAATCATATCAAACAAAGGCTCGTGCATTTCGCTGAGGTTGGTATTTTCTGCAGGCCAATAATTCATTTCGGTATTGATGTTCACCGTGTATTTGCTGTCCCAAGCTGGATTCAGCTGATAATTCCAGATTCCTTGTAAGTTGGCAGGTTGTGTTCCCTGTTGCGAAGAAGAAATCAAAAGATAGCGTCCAAACTGAAAATATAAAGCCACCAAATCGGGGTCATTCGAAGTTCCGAATTCCTTAATTCTTACTTCTGTTGTTTTCTTAGCCTGTTCGGTTGTTCCTAAATTTAAGCTTACCCGTTTAAAATACTTCTGATATTTTTCGACATGAGCTTTTAATTCATCATTATATTTTTTGCTTAAAGCTTTATTTAAATAGTCTGAAACTCTTGCGTCTGGATTTCCCGAAAGGTCATTGTATTTTTTGAAATTGGTTGCAATTGAAACATAAATTACCACCTCATCAGCTCCTGAAATTTCAAGTTTATCTTTGGTTGAGGTTAATTTTCCACCTTTTAAAACAGGAAAAGCGACTGTTTTAAAGTTGATCTTTCCGACTTTATTGTCTACCGAACCACTCGTTCCGTTAATAACCAATTGGTTTTTCTCTGTAAAAATTGAATTGATTTTGTGTGGAGTTGATGCATTGATAGAAAAATTTAAACTTCCTTTTTTATTTGAAGATAGCTTAATTATTATCACATTATCAGCAAAAGAAGAGAAGATTTCACGTTTGAAAACAACGTTATTCACTTCATAAGAAACGTTGCTGATTGCTTTTTCGATATCTAAAGTTCGGGTATAATTTTTGAAATTTTCGTGACCTTTAAAATCTAAAAATAAATCGCCCATCGTTTGATAAGGCATTCCGTAATTCAGGTTTTTCGGAGCTTGTCGGGGATAAGTTTTATTGGTTAAATCCTGTGCTTTTTCAAACTGATTTTCGTTAATCAATCTACGCACTTTCTGAATGCTGTCAAATGTATTTTTCGGAACATTATTTCCCGGTTCACCCGCCCAAATTGTTTCTTCATTCAACTGAAGATGTTCCTTAATAGCGCCTCCAAAAACCATTGCACCCAATCTTCCGTTTCCGATGGGCAAAGCTTCGTTCCAGTTTTCTGCGGGTTTATTATAAGTTAATTTTAAATTTTGCTGAGCCTGAACGGAAATTGAAACCAAAGTTCCGAAAGCTAAAAGCAAGATTTTATATTGAATGTTTTTTAACATTTTATAAATTTTGATAATAATTTGATTCGATTTTTTTTAACGCAAAGATTTTGTTTTGAGATGTGTTATTTA
This sequence comes from Chryseobacterium sp. YIM B08800, assembly GCF_026163565.1. Taxonomy (GTDB): domain Bacteria; phylum Bacteroidota; class Bacteroidia; order Flavobacteriales; family Weeksellaceae; genus Chryseobacterium. The sequence goes on along the minus strand of NZ_JAPDKN010000038.1, from coordinate 35,167 downwards.
AGGAGCAAAGGATAATCAATGAATTGATTTTTAAGCTGATGTTTTAATTTTAATTTCAATTGCTTAAACCGGATATATTTTCAAGCTTCATCAGCGACTTGTCGCAACCTTTGCTCCTTAAATTACAAGAGGTTTAAATAAAAACCTTTGCGTTAAATTTTAATATTACTCATTACCGATTACTTATTACCCATCTCATCAAGCCAGTTCGTACACAGTTTTTTCCAATTATCCGTCAGTTCAGTTTTATTTGAAATTCCAATATTGTGTTCACCTTTTGGGAAAATAAACATTGCGCCTATCACTTTATTTTTAATCATCGCTTCGTAATACAAAATACTGTTGATTACGGGAACGGCATTGTCATTTTGAGCATGAAATAAAATTGTAGGAGGAGTTTTTTCAGTCACTCTGTTTTGCATAGAATATTCTGAAATCAATTGCTGCGAAGCATTTTGACCTAATAAATTGTCTCGGCTTCCTTTGTGTGCAAATTCTCCCAAATCAATCACCGGAGAAACCAGAATCACAAAATTGGGAACTGTAGAAATAGTTGACCAATCACCTTTCAATTCGGTGTAATCTGTAGAAATATTACTTGCCATTGCGGCTAAATGTCCACCTGCGGAAGTTCCTAAAACTCCAATCTGGTCGGGCGAAATTCCGTATTGAGCAGCGTTTTTTCTTATTAATTTTATCGCAGCCTGAATATCCTGAAGTGGACCAAGTTCTCTTTGCTTTAAATCTGGAGAAGTGGGCAAACGGTAATTCAAAACAAAAGCCGAGATTCCTAAAGTGTTGAGCCATTTTGCATAAGAATAACCACCCAAATCATACGTTAAATGTCTGTAACCACCTCCAGGAATTACAATGACAGCCATTGATTTTCTTTCTTCTTTTGCAGGCAAAAAAGCAAATAGTTCAGCTTCCTGAATTTGGGTGATTCTGCCTTCTTTTTCCTCAATGATATTTAATTTTAAACCTTTAGAATTGGGCATTTCTCCTTTTTGCCAAACCGTAATTTTCTGTTGAGCTGAAATTTGAATTCCAAGAAAAATGCTGAATACAAGGATGAATTTTTTCATTGGTAATTTTTTAAATCTGAATGATTGATACTCTTTTAATTGATGATAAATTTTGTTTTGAAGACAAATCTGCAGCCCGACTTGAACGGAGCTCTTTTTGTGAGGAACCATTGGACTTAGCTTGGGATGTGACGAACAAAAAAGCGGGAGTGGAAGGCGGAACAGCTGCCCAAATCAGTTCCTTCCAAATCTTTTTATCACCCATTACTTATTACCAATGCCCGCAAGCCAGTCTGCGTACAATTTTTTCCAATTTTCGCTCAGTGCATTTTTATCGGTAACAAAAAAACGATGACCACCTTTAGGAAAAATAAATAAAGAACCTTTCACTTTATATTTTGTCATGGCTTTATAATATAAAATACTGTTCATTGCCGGAACTGCGGTATCATCCTGATTATGGAACAAAATTGTTGGTGGTGTTTTTTCGGTCACACGATTCTGCATGGAATATTCTGTGATTTTTTCCTCTGAAGCATTTTCTCCAAGCAAACTGTTGCGACTTCCTTTGTGAGCAAATTCACCCAAATCGATGACCGGACAAAACAAAACGGCAAAGTCAGGAATAGTGGAAATATTTGCTAAATCGCCTTTTAATCCGGTGTAATCTGTACTGATATTACTGACCGAAGTCGCCAAATGTCCACCTGCAGAAGTTCCCACAACACCTATAAGATTGGGTGAAATCTTCCATTGTTCAGCATTTTTTCTAATATATTTGATAGCAGCTTGAACGTCCTGAAGCGGAGCAATTTCTCTTTGAATTAAATCTGTAGAAGTTGGTAATCTGTAGTTGAGAACAAAAGCGGAGATTCCCAAAGTATTCATCCATTTTGCGATTTGAAAAGCACCTTCGTCATAAGTGAGTTTTGAATAACCACCACCGGGAATAATGATGACCGACTTTTGATTTCTTTCTTTTATTGGAGGCAGGAAAGCAAAAAGCTCAGGTTCTTTCAATTCTGCTAAAACCTTTTTCTTTTTTGTTTTAGAAGCTAAAATTTTGGAATTGGGCATTTCGCCTTTTGGCCAGAATAGTATTTTTTCCTGTGCAAAAGTTTGTGTAAAAAGAAAAATAATGAAGAGGAAAAAGGTTTTTTTCATGATTTTAATTTTCTACTTTAAAGTGTATTAAAAGAAACCTAACAGGTTTTTAAAACCTGTTAGGTTTGAATGTTTGTAAATTAATCTTTCAGAAAATCCTCTCTGAATGGAGTGAAAGAATCAATCAATTGCCCTGCTTCCAAACATTTTACACCGTGAAAAATATTGGGTTGGGCAAAAAATCCGTCACCTTGTTGTAAGATTTTGGTTTCACCATCAATGGTTACTTCAAATTTTCCAGAAGCAACATACGTAATTTGAGAATGAAAATGTTGATGTAAAGCTCCAATTGCATCTTTTTCAAATTTTACAATTACCATCATTACCTGTGAATTGTATCCTACAAATTGTCTGGAAACTCCGCCTCCTAAATCTTCCCATTCAGAATTGCCGTCGAAAAATGGTTCTTTTTTGAAATTCATAATTTTATTTTTTACTATATTCTTTTGTCTTGAAACAAAAGAATCAAAAATTCAAGACTTGGAAACTTCCGCTAAAAATTTAAACTAAATCCTAAAATTTCCAAAACTCGCGCGGATTTAATATTTGTTTTGTTTTCATAATTTTTGCCGCGCTCAAACAGTGGAAATTTTTTAACGGATTGAATTTAAATTTTCTTAACGCTCCATTTTCCTATGTCGTTTTAATTATTTTATATACTTTTCTAAACCGATTTTTAAATCTTTCAGAGATTTTACAGCTAGTTTTGCTACGGTTTCTGCGCCTAATTTTGATAGATGGGTGTCGTCTGCTTTATCTTTATCATAATATGCATTTTCGCCTGCTTTGAAATGTAGATGCAACAATTTTGATTTTTCAGGACCGTAAGAAATTTCCATTTGCTCGGTCAGTAATTGCATATCAACAAAAGGAACTTTCATATCATTGGCAACCATTCTTACCACCAAAGGATATTCTTTATGGGTATCAATTAAAACTCCATTTTCGTTGAAATTTCTTCTTGTTATAGAAGTCATCAAAATCGGTGTTGCGCCTTTTGCCCTTGCTTCATTAACGTATCTTTCAAGATTGGCTCTGTACTGAGTATAAGGATTGGTAAACTTTGTAGAATCTTTTAATTTCTGGTCGTTATGTCCAAATTGGATAATTACAAAATCACCTTTTTTCAATTGTTTTTCAACTTTATCCCATCTTCCTTCTGTTCTGAAACTTTTTGAACTTCTTCCGTTCATCGCATGATTCTGAATTTCAATTCCGGTGGTCATAAATTGCCCTAAAACCTGTCCCCATCCATGTTCAGGATTTTTGTCAGGATTGTCTTTGTTTGCCATTGTAGAATCACCAATCAGAAATAGGGTTGGTTTTTTCTGAGCTAAAACTACTGTTGAAATTACAACGCTTAGAATTAAAAGTATTTTTTTCATTTTTAAAATTGATTTTTGTGAGATGCTTCGACAGGCTCAGCATGACATCTCTAATACTAACAGCTTTATATGAAAAGCACTTTTTGTTGCGGTGTCATGCTGAGCGAAGTCGAAGCATCTTTATTAGTTAAGATAATTACTCATTACCAAATTATTTATTACTCATACTCGGATTCCAGTTTCCGAAAATATTTTTGATGGTATATTTTTTAGCTTCTTTTTTTGTTAATTGATGAGACCACGCTACACGATTTTCAGTTTTTCCACCTTCACCTTTGCTTCCAAATTCTGCGTAATAAGCGGTTTTATCTTTGTCTGGAAACATTTTGTCGCCTTTCCAGGGATTCCAACCTTCGGGAACGATGTGATTTCCCATTTCTGTATTGATAAAAACTGTTTTTGCGTACGGTCTCCAAGGTCTTCCCAAGAATACTTTATTGATGCCTTCTTTCGCAATTAATTTACAGTCGAAAAATACATATCCAAACTCTTTACTTTGGTCTGTTGAAGCAGCGGTAATGTAAGAATTGGCTAAACTTTTAATCGTACAATTTTTGAACACTACAGTTGCCGAGCCAAAAAGAAAGTCGGTTGTTCCTTCAATATAACAGTTTTCATACAATTGTCTGCTGTGATTTCCGCCTGTATAAACAGTATCCTGACAACCTAAAATTTTAGAATTTTTAATGCTGAAACGGTCGCCTTCCACATGAAGAGCAACAGCTTGTCCCTTATTGCAAGAACTGTTTTGAATGGTTACATCAGAAATTTTAATATCATCAGACATAATTAAAAGCGTGTAGGAATTGAAAGTGGTCATTTTCTCATTCAAGGCATCGGTTTTTCCTGAGTAATCATCGTTGGTAATAATGGTATTTTCCTTGTTTTCGCCTTGTAAAGTGATCTTATGTTTTGAAGAAGGAATAACGATTTTTTCGTTATACGTTCCCGCTTTTATTTTAACCAAAGCTTCACCCGGACCTAAATCTCTTATAGAATTGATGGCTTTTTGAATGGAGGTGAATTGTCCGCTTCCGTCTTGTGCAACGGTGATTGTTATGTAAGGTTCATTTCCTGCCAATAAAAAATTGGTTATTGAAATGAGAAGTATTAAAAAAAGTTTTTTCATAACAAATTTTATGAGTGATTTTTAATTTTTTTTAACGCAAAGTTTTATTTTTCTTTACGCTTACTTAACGGAGCAAAGGATGCGAACAAGTCGCTTAAGCTTGAAAATATTGCAAGAGCTTAATCAAATCAATTTATTGATTCATCTTTGCTCACTAAAATTATACATCATTTAGGTTAAATCTTTGCGTTTTAATTTTGCCTAAACCTAAACCTAAACCTAAACCTAAACCTAAACTTATTTCAACGTTTTATCTAAAAAATCTACCGTCAGATTCAATGTTTCTGTGAACCAAGGTTCTGCAGACCAAAAGGAATGCGGTGTATCTTTTATTTCGTGATATTCGGTAAAGATATTATGACTTTTTAAAATCTTCATCATGTCGTCTCTTCCTGCATGAAATCGAGACTGAGAAGAATTGATGAATAGAGTAGGAGGTGTATTTTTACCCACAAATTCTAAAGGTGAAGCTTCTGTCCAGTTTTTTAAATTCACATTTCTGTCGCCATTTAACCAATAAGCTGCGTAAGTGCTTTCTTCGGCTTCGGGATGAATAAACGATACAATTCCGTCTACGTTAACGATTGCCTGGATTTTATTTTTAGCTTTTACACCTACCAATGTTGCGATTTGCGCTCCTGCAGATTCTCCTAAGATTGCCATTTTTTTTGTATTTAAAGAGTACTTTTTTTTGTTTTTCTTTAAAAATTTGACAGCATTTTCTACATCGTCAATTGCTGCAGGATATTTTGCCACTTCGCTCAAACGATAACCAACTGCAATGGCAACGTAACCTTTTGATGCCAATTCCTGAGCCATGTATTTTTCGTTTTCCTTAGATCCGGAAATCCAGCCACCACCGTGAACTAAAGCAATTCCGGAATATTTTTTAGACTGATCTTTAGGATAATAAATATCTGCTTTTAAAGATAATCCATTGATATTGGCATATTCTACATCTTTATCGATTAAAATATTCGATGGAACTGGTCTGTTTAAAGGAGTAATAAACGGATACTTTTTTTTCAGTTTTTCGTATGTTGCTTCATTCGTGTAAGGAGTAGCATTCGGCTTTGTCTGACCGAATGCTTTTGCTCCTACAAAAAAAACAAAAAGAAAATATAGTTTGTGAAAACTCATTTTTAAAATTAATTTGGTGTTTTGTTTAACCACAAAAGTCACAAAAGTTTTTTTAACACATTACAATCTTTTAAGTTTCAAACTTTGAAAATATTTAAGAACACATAAGATTAAAAATCAAAGATTTTTTCTGTGTTTAAATTCTCGAATCTCGAAACTAAAATTTAGAATTACAAAACTCTCAACACGAATCTCGAACCTCGAAACTTACTTCACTGCATTTTTAGCAACTTCTTTCGAAATATTTAATTGCTCACCTTTTACCTCTTTTGGAAGTTTTACCGCTGATGTTTTATTTCCTAAAACCTTAATTGTTGGTTTTTGAGAAGATTGTAACTGAAGGGTAGATAAATCTATATTTTTACTGTTGTAAACAACAGCTCCGGTTCCTTCGCTGTACGTAAGTTTTACGTTTTTCAATGTAATTCCGTCTGCATCTACAATCGTTAATGCTTTCTTTGTATCAAACTGAGAATCTTCAATCACGATATTTTTAATATTCATTTCAGCCAACCCATTGATGGTAATTGCTTCGTCAGAATTTACCGCATTGATGTTTTTAAAATAGATATTTCTAAAAATTGGAGTTTCCTCAGTTACCGGAAATACTTTTTCTGGAGCTTTATTACCCTCTTCTTTTTGTCCGTCTTCTAAAACAGGAGAAGCTCCTTCGTAGAACATATTAAAGCCAATCGTTTGAGTTGGAATATTAATCATATCGATGTTTTTTACATAAATATTTTCAACAATACCACCTCTTCCACGAGTTGTTTTGAAACGAAGACCGATATCAGTTCCAATAAATGTACAATCTGAAACATGAATATTTCTAGCGCCACCAGACATTTCGCTTCCGATAACGAAACCTCCGTGACCGTGATAAACCACATTATTTTTGATGATTACATTTTCAGTAGGCATTCCTCTTTTTCTTCCGTCTTCATTTTTTCCTGATTTAATGCAAATTGCATCGTCACCAACATCAAAAGTATTGTCGTAAATCAAAACATTTTTACAAGATTCCAAATCTACACCATCACCGTTTTGAGAATACCAAGGATTTCTTACCGTAAGATTTCTTAAAATCAAGTTTGAAGTCATCAATGGATGTAAGTTCCAAGCCGGAGAATTCTGGAAAGTCGGTCCATCCAATAAAACCTGGTCACAACCAACGATGCTCACCATTACCGGACGAAGAAAATCTTTTACAGATTCCAGTTCAGATTTTGAAATTTTATCAGGAACATTGAAGCTCGAGCTGCTTTCGAATCCTTTTTTATAACTTTCTGAAGGATACCAGTTTTTGCCGTCTGCAGAAAGAATTCCGCCAGATTTTACAATTTCTTTCCATTGAGATTCTGCCATTTTGCTTTTTTTAATGGCTCTCCATGCATCACCACTTCCATCGATTACCCCTTTTCCTGTAATTGCAATATTTTTAGCATTTTTTGCAGAAATAGGAGACTGACAACGAATCGTTTCCAAGCCTTCAAAACTTACATCAACTAAAGGATAATCGTTTTTATCTTTGCTGAAAACCACAAAAGCACCTTCTTCAATATGAAGATTAATGTTGCTTTGCAAAACAATTGGTCCGGTTAACCACATTCCTCTTGGAACTACAAGTTTACCACCTCCTTTTTTTACCAAAGCGTCGATTGCTTTTTTGAAAGCTTCTGTATTTTTTACCTTACCTCCTGCAACACCTCCAAAATCTTTGATAGAAACTGTATTTGCTGGAAAAGAAGTTTCTTTTACCTGCGGCATTTTAAACTCTATTCCTGTGTAAATATCTTTATTTTGAGCATACATCTGTCCCGAAAACAGCATCACTGCAGCAAGACTGATGATTTTAAACGACTTCTTCATTATATTTATTCTTTAATTTTCTGTTGATGATTTTATCAAACCTAACGGATTTAAAAAAACGTTAGGTTTCGTATTTTAAGTTCTCGCAGATTAAACAGATTACGCAGATTTTAGTTATTTTAAAATTATCTACGAAATCAGCAAAATTTGCGAGAGATTAAATTAATTTTTTGTTACTCTGAAATATTCAAAATCTGCGTAGCCACCACGGTTTGCTTTTTGTGTGCTTACAGAATATAAACCTACTTTAGCGCCAATCCATTTTCCTGGTTTAGCCTGAAATGGTTCGCCAACTTTTATGAAATTCTTACCGTTTTCGCTGTAACTGAATGTGCAAATTCCGTTCGGCTCGTTGACGTTCACTTTAAAATAAACTTCGTTTGATTTTAATTTAGTTTCAAACAACACTTTTTCTTCACCGCCTTTTTCAGCCTTTTCAGCTTTTCTTAACTGAACATAATATCCGTCAGTTTTGTTCGTAATAACAATTGATGCATGATCCATTCCCATTACTAAAAGTCCGGCAGTTTTTCCTTCTTTGGCATCTTCCGGAGTTAATTTAACTTTAGTGGAAGCCACAAAATTCGGAGCCGGGAATTTTTGGGTCAAAAGATTCGGAACATTCCAAAGGTTTTTATCATTTTCACCCATTTTCATGGAGAATAATCTCAGAAATTTCTGTCCTGGAAGTTTGGAAGACCAAACGATGTTTTCATTGGCGCTCCATTGCCATTGTAAACCTAATTTTTCACCATCAAACTCATCCGTTTCCGGCGGAGTAACGATTGGATAAGTTTTACCAACGTTTGGTTTTTTATACGTTAAAACAGGTTCACCAATTCCATTTTTATCATTGTCGATTCCCATTACAGGCCAATCTTTTTCCCATTTCATAGGTTGAAGATGCACGATTCTTCCACCTGCATCCACATCCTGAAAATGGTAGAACCAGTCTTCCCCTGAAGGTGTGTCAACCCAAGCTCCTTGATGAGGTCCGTTTATTTTTGTTTTTCCCTGTTCGAGAACTATTTTTTCTTCGTAAGGCCCGTAAATATTTTTAGACCTTAAAACCAATTGCCAACCTGTAGCAACTCCACCTGCAGGAGCGAAAATATAGTAATAACCATTTTTTTTATACATTTTCGGACCTTCTACGGTTGGATGAGCATCGTGTCCGTCAAAAATATGAACGCCTTTATCTAAAACTTTTGTTCCTTCAGCATTCATTTTATTGATGGAAAGCAAACTTTTTACTCCTGCACGACTTCCAGCCCAACCGTGAACTAAGTAAGCGCTTCCGTCTTCATCCCAAAACGGACAAGAATCAATCAAGCCTTTTCCTTCCATCACCAAAACAGGATCTTCCCATTTTCCCAATGGATATTTGGTTTTTACCATGTAAATTCCGAAATCAGGATCACCCCAATAAATGTAGAACTCACCTTGATGAAAACGGATTGCAGGAGCCCAAACTCCATCACCTCTTTTGGGAGTGCTGAAGTTTTTTGCGGGTAAAACATCTGGCAAAGCATAGTTGACCAATTTCCAGTTGACCATATCTTTTGAATGAAGAATTGGTAACCCTGGAGCTTCGTTAAAACTTGAAGCGGTCATATAATAATCATCACCAACACGGGTAACATCAGGATCTGAATAATCTGCATACAAAATCGGATTTCTGTAAGTTTTTCCCTGATCGGCAGTCCAGACTTCTGAAACGTATGGTTTTTCCTGTGCATTTAGATAAGTTGATGCAATAGAAAAGGCGGTTATTGAAAGTATATTTAAAAATTTGATTGTCATAAAAATTTGATTCTGTTTTAACGCAAGGAGCGCAAAGAATTTTTTATTGGCTTACTGTGTATTTTTTCGATCGCAAAGGCGTTTTACTCAGCAAGGGCTTGATGTTTTAATTTAACTATTAAGATTTAATGAAGGAGTTTAGATAAATTAAGTTGAGCTTCACTTTAAGGAATGTACCTAATGAAATTCTATGACTTTAGCCTTAATAATCTTAACTTCTTAAATCTGCTTAATGGTTCAAAAAATTATTTTTCAAACTCAAGACTTGCCAAAATGAAAGGGCCTGTTCCTTTTCCGTCGTTGGAACGAATTTCTTCATTCACATAATATTCATAAGAACCGTCTCTGTAAGGTTTTCCTCCTAAACCGGCAACCGCACAGCATTTATTTAAATTTACAACACCGTTTCCATCAACTGTAATCAGGTTTTTGATGATTCCGTCATAGCCTTTTTTAGCCGCCGCTTTGTATGATTTTGGGAGATAACCTTTGTTCACCGATTTAATCATTGTGTAGACAAACATCGCTGAAGCCGTTGCTTCTTCATAATTACCATTTGCTAATGGCTTATCTAAAACCTGATACCAAAGACCAGATTTTTTATCCTGATATTTAATAACAGCGTCAGAGTAAGATTTTATGTAAGAAATAATTCTTGCTCTTCCAGGATGGTTTTCAGGTAAATAATCCAAAACGTCTACCATTGCCATTCCGTACCAACCCATTGCTCTTCCCCAGAAATTTGGCGAGAGCCCGGTTTCTTTGTTTGCCCAAGCTTCTTTTTTGCTTTCATCCCAAGCATGATACAGCAATCCTGTCTTTTTATCTAAAAGATTTTTCTGAACAGAATCAAACTGGAAAACAATATCATCATACGCTTTTGCAGCATCTGCTCCTTTGGTGAAATCTTTTGTATAATGCGTGTAGAAAGGCATTCCCATATATAATCCATCTAACCAAACTTGGTAAGGATATATTTTTTTATGCCAAAAAGAACCTTCATTCGTTCTTGGCTGTCCGTCAATTTGTAAACGAAGTGTTTGCAGTGCTTTCAGGTATTTTTCTTTTTTCTCTTTTTCATAAAGATAAAGCAATACGTTTCCGCTATTCAACATATCGATATTGTATTTTTCGATATCGTAGGTAAGAATTGTACCGTCTTCTTTGATTAGTTTTGCACCAAAATCACTGATGTAATCGTAGTATTCTTTTTTACCTGTTTTAATATAAAGTTGCTCGGCTCCATCTAAAACAATTGCTGAAGGATACGTCCACTTTGGGCTTTTGCTGAAATCAAGCATCCATGCTTCAGGAAATCTCTGCATTTCTGAAAGCATCATTCTTTCTGACCATTTCAGATTAGTAGGAACTACTTTTCCTGACTGTGAAGTTTCTTTTGAGGCTTTTGAAGCAACTGTTGTTTTTGTTTGAGCGCAAGCTAAGAACATTCCCGATCCTAAAACTGCAACTGCATATATTTTTAATTTTTGATTAATAAAACTCATTGTCATTCGATTTTAAAGTTGATTGTTATTATCTAAAATTTCTAATTTTTTATCTAAATCTTTATAGAATTCTTCTTCAGTCTTTAAACCATTCGGCTCTTGCGACCAGGCTCCCATAAAGTAATATGAAATATTTTTTGTCTTCTTGAAAACGATGATATGTGTAGATTTTGCTTTCACATATTTATCAAAACTTTCGATAGGGTAGAACACAACCATCCCAAGATTATCTTCTTTTTTGGCTAAAGTCTGCGTTCCGTAAGTAGCGATGTAGCCCCATTTTTTGTTTTTGCTGATTCCCTGTTTCATCGGGATGTCTTTAAATGCAACAATTCCAGTACATAAACCTGAAAGTGTTTGGTCTAAACTTAAATCAACTTTCACAAAACGGTCTTTGTTGAAAATAGTCAGTTTCGATTGAAGGTCAACGGCTTTTCCCCAGGTTTTCCAACCTTTGTAATCGATGGTTGCAAAAGATTTATCGTTTTCATTAAAAACTTTTGCAGTTGTATTTTTTACGATCTTAAAAGTTTCAACAAAATCATTTTGCTCATCATATCTTCCGTAAGACCCGATTCCGATGGTACGGCCTGATTTCAAAATGTCTTGTCCCCAAGCTGCGTCGTGGTGATACGTTTCAAAACCGTCCTGACCGACTTCTGGTAACACTAAAGTATTTACTTTTTTACCAAAAATATCAGTGGCATTTCTCCAGTCTAAGTATAATCTGTAACCGAGTTGGTTGTTTTCTAAACCAATTCCTTCGTATCTGATGTAATAAGAATGGTCGGTATGCTCTGCAGGAAGAGTTAATTCATTAACATTTTTAAAAGTTCCGCCAATGTATTCGTTTCCCTGCCATTTTCCGCCTTCTTTTACAGATAATTCAGCATATGAAAATGGTTTTTTAGGATTTTTGCGTATTTTTTCAATTACATTTTGCTGAGCAAATGACATATTGGTCGCAAAAACTGCTCCAGTTAATATGATTTTGAATATATTTAATTTTATTGACATAATACTTTCGTTTTAGATAACCATTTATTTAAAAAGTTCAGTGACTTTCTACTGTTTTTCGGTTATTTTTTTCACAAGGTCATTCATGTAGACCTCAATATTATCATAATTTTTATCTAAATCTCTTCCGTTTGCATTGGCTTTTTTAGGATTGAGATTGTGCTTTGTTTCCCATTCATCGGGCATTCCGTCGTTGTCTGAATCGAGTAGCGCTTTTCCTGGTTTTAAATCTGGAAATCCTCCCACATCATTTTGTGAATCGATGATCCCGTTTTTACTTCCAAGCGAACCGTAGTACGTGAAAGTACCATTTTTTACCTCTTTTAAAATGCGTAGATCTACCGCATCTCTCATAAGACTTGCTCCTCCTATTTTTAAAACCTTCTCATAGGCTTCTTTCGGAGAATCTGTTTTTATATTATTCTGAATATCGTGTGGTTGGTTGATTTTTATTGAATTTTTATCAGCATCTGTCAAATTGTAAGAAGGTTTCATTTGATTAAAAACTCCTAAATTCCAGTTGTCTGCGGTTACATCAGGATTTCCTTCAGAAACATTTCCGTTGATGTAATATTTCCCCCAAATGTTATAAACTTCAGTTTCTGGTTTTTCGTTTTTATCAATGGCAACGATTCTTTTTTTGTTCATCGATGCGGGACCTGGTTTATAGTAATTGTTAACCATATTCACATTCATTCCTTCACCGCCGTAGACATTGTTGTGTCCCCAATTGTAAATGACGTTATTTCTAAAATCAGTTAAATCGGTCAAGGCAAATTTACTTCCGGCATATTCTCCCAATCTTGGATTTCTACTGTCGTGATGAGCATACAAATTATGATGAAAAGAAGCGAATTTTCCACCTGCAATTCCTCCGTATCCGTGAGCACCTTTTTGATGGGCTGAGTTTCTTAAACTTTCTGAAATTACACACCATTGAAGCGTAGTATTTTCGTTCACATAAATAGAAACCGTCTCATCGGTAGACCAGCTCATGGAACAATGATCGACGATTAAATCTTTCATGAATCTTGCTCCTAATGCATCGCCTTCAAATTTTTTCTGATCTCCCATTCTGAAACGTAGAAAACGAATAATTACGTTATCTGCCGCAACAAAAGTTTCGTAGTTGGCAATGGTAATTCCGTCGCCTGGAGTGGTTTGCCCTGCAATGGTGACGTTGCCTTCTTTTATTTTTAATGGAGATTCCAAGTAGATCGTTCCTGCTGTTTTGAAAACAATATATCTTGCTCCTTTTTGTTCTAAAGCATATCTTAAAGTTCCTTCTGAGCTGTCGTCTGTCAATTTTGTTACGAATAAAACTTTTCCGCCTCTGCCACCTGTTGTGTATCTTCCGAAACCTTCTGCACCAGGGAAACTCAAGGTTTTATCTTGAGCCGAAACCGACAACATAAGCATTGTAAAAATGCTAGAGGTAAAGATTTTATGTTTTAGACTTAATTTCATTTAAAATAATTAAAATTTTATTTTATTGAATTTTTAAAATATGATAAATTAACAGGTCGCTCCTACGGAGCTTCGTTTTTTTACATTTATTTTTTTCTATTAACAGCAAATCCAGATGGGATTAATTACAGCTTCAAAAAAAGAATTTTTAATTTTTCTTGGAAAAAATAATTTATTTAAAACTTTTTGTAAAGTTCCAGTCGTCTTTTCCTTTCAGAATGTTTTTTGCTGAATATTCTTTAGCTTCATTTTTCGTTAGCTGATGAGACCAGGAAACTCTTTTTGAAACATCTGAACCGACACCTTTTGAATTATATTCTCCATAGAAAGTGGTCTTCTCTGCATCAGGTTTAGACCAGTTATGCCAACCTTCTTTTTTTATTGTGGAATCGATTGCACAATTGATGTAAACAGTTTTTGCAAACGGCCTCCAAGGTCTTCCCAAATATACAGAATTTGCAGATGCATCACCTGTTAAATTACAGTTAATAAATACGTAACCAAACTCAGCACCTTCCGGAGTAGAGGCTGCGGTAACGTAAGATGCATTTTTTTTAGAATAAATCGTACAGTTTTCAAAAACGGCAGTGCCGGCTCCGAAAATATAGTCTGTAGTTCCTTCGATGTAGCAGTTTTTAAAATAGTTTCGGGATGTTTTGCTCTTATCCGGGTTATCCTGAGTTCCTTTGGTGTATAAAGTATCCTGAAATCCTAAGAATCGGCAGTTTTCAAAAGCAATTTTGTCTCCTGTGGTGAGAACAGCAACGGCTTGCCCAACTGGCCCTGCATCATTTTGAAAGGTGATATTTTTTGCTGAAAAATTATCTGAAAAAATAAATAGAGTAGATGAACCTGTAGTTCCTATATTTTTGCCTTCTGCATTTTGCTTTGAAGCATAATCGCCGTAAACTAAAATCGTGTTATCTGCTTTTTCACCGATTAAAATTATTGGGCTTTTTGTAGCAGATACAGTAATTTTTTCTCTGTAAGTTCCGGATTTTATTATAATTTTTGTTCTTACCGATGTTCCTTCCTCAACGGCATCAATTGCCTGTTGAATAGTCGTGAAATTTCCTTTTCCGTCTTTCGAAACGATGATGGTTTTTTCATCATTAGCTTTGAAAGAAAGAAGACTAATTATGACTACTGAAAAAATAAAGAAGAACGTACTATTTTTTAAACCTGAAAACTGCATAAGTTGTTGATCGTTTTTAGTTGTCAGTTGATGGGCTGAAATTTCAACTTTTAAAAATCTTTTCTGAATTTTTCTTTGAAGAAAAGTACAGACCTTCTCCCGAAAAAGGAGGAAGTCTGTACTGAAAATTAATTAATATGAATGTATATTTTTACTAATAACCATAATCCTGGGTAAGATTATAATTAGAGTTTACAACGTCTAATGCTAATGGTAATAGCTCTTTCCTGTTAGGCTGGAAATAATATGCATAACTCTTGATAGGATCTCCACTGATGTACGGCTGAGTCATTGCTAATCTCCAGTTTACTTTTGTATAACCAGATGGTGTAGCCACAGACTGATTTGGGCTGTAGAAAACATCAGCTTTTGCCACTCCGGTTGTTGTATAAAAATCAATATCCGATACATTTTGCTGAGCCGTTTTTGTTGGCACATAGGTCGGTTTTTTATAGAAAATATATTCAGGAACGTTTGCATAAGCTCCGGTACCATTCATAAACTGGGTAAGTTTAGCTCTTGTTTCATTAATTTTAGTTTCTAATAAATTCCAACGGATAAGATCATATTTTCTTAATCCTTCACCACCAAATTCAAGCTGTCTTTCTTTTACGATATAATCGAAGAAAGCTGCTTTACCAGTTGGAATGGTTCCTACCTGACCCAAATTACCTGCATAAGCTCTTTGTCTAACTGCCATCACTGCATTGATTGCATCGGCAGATGGACCACCGTGTAATTCGTTATCAGCTTCTGCGAACATTAATAAGATGTCTGAATATCTTAGCATTGGCCAGTCGATTCCTAAGTTTTGAGAAGTTCCTGTAATTGAGGTCCAAGATTTTCTGAATTTACCGTCATTCCAGTTGATAGATGTCTGAAGCTCTTCCTGCTTTGATGTACTTACTCTAAAGATTGCGATGTTAACATCTCTTCTTAAATCGTATTTTGTAAATTCATAAAAATAAACAGGAATTGCATTGATACCACCTGAAGATTTCCAATCTGTATCATCATGTCTTAAACCATTATAGTAACCAATTTTACTGTCGGTTCTTGAGTTTCCTCCAAAAGCTCCAATTGCATATATTACCTCATTTGTTACATCCTGAGAATTGGTATGCAGTGATCTGAATAATCCTTCATAGCTAGGATTAAGTTGATGCTGACCAGAATTGATAATATCTTTACACTCATCATAAGCAATCTGATAATATTTTTGAGGATTAGAACCCTGCATCATTTGTTGAGGATTTCTTCTTAAAGAATATCCAGCTCTTGCTAATGCAATTCTGGCTCTTAACCCTTTTACCGCACCTTTTGAAATTCTTTGTGCAGTAGTTCCTCCTTCAGATCTCCAAGGTACAAGAGTCTCTGCTCTAAGCAAATCTTCAAGAATCTTATCATAAATAACATCTCTGTCTGTTTTTGCAAGATACAAATCTGGAAGATCAGCAGAAGGTACATCTTGGAAAGGCACATCGCCCCAGTTTTTAATAAGATCATAATAGAAATTAGCTCTAAGCGTTAAAGCTTCACCTAAATATCTGTTCATTAATGTCTTATCTGCTGCTGAGCCAGTTTGCATCACTGGTGAAAGCGGGATGTTTTTAATGACAAGGTTGGCTCTTTCAATTCCGGCATAAGTATCTAAGAAAGGTCTTAATAGCTCAGTATTTGTAGGAATTGCACCAAAGCAGCTAATTCCTCTTCTGTCATTGGCATTATAATCACCTGAAGTTCTTAAATCGTCACCTGATTGAGTAAGGATTAAGTTCATTCTCTGACCATAAGTATTGTCACCCATAGTAGCGTTATAAACACCTACCAAAGCGGAAAAAGTATCTGGAGCAGAGTCAAATTGTTGTTTTTCGGCTGTATTAGATAAGCTTTCTACATCCAGATAATCATCACAAGAGTTTAAAGATATTACTCCTGCAATGGCAAATAGTATTGTTAAAAATTTATTCTTCTTCATAATATTAGGTTTAAAAAGTGATGTCAACTCCTGATAAGATAAATCTGCTTCTTGGGTAAGCTGCATAATCTACACCAGGTGTTAAAGGGTTTCTTCTGGTATTAGCTTCTGGATCATATCCTGAATAACCAGTAATGGTAAAGACATTATTCATTGTGAAATACAGTCTGAAGTTTGAAAGTCCTAATTGTTTAACGAAATCTTTTCCAAGAGAATACCCTAAAGTTACATTGTTTAGTCTTAGGAAAGATCCGTCTTCAATAGCATACGAATGTAAGAAATAAGCACCTGCAGGTGGAGTCCATCCTGTTGTATTAGCATTTAATGCAGCTAAAGCTGTTGGGTCATTTACTTTTACACCTGCATCATCGAACCATCTCCATCTGTCAGCCACTTCAGCTAACATGTTATTGTCTTTGTATAAATATTGTGTTGAATATTCTATTTTGTTAGCATTATACACTTTATTTCCAACAGAGAAGTTGAACATTAAGCTCATATCCCAGTTTTTATAACGGAAATTCTGGCTAAAACCACCATAGAATTTAGGTTGAGCATTTCCTAGATCGGTCATATCTTTATTATCAATAATACCGTCACCGTTTAGATCTTGAAGTTTAAGATCTCCAGGTTGTACTAGTTTTGCTCCGTTTGCAGCAGCTGCAGAACTTGGAATACCCGCTTTCAATGTATAAACCTGCGTTGCTGGATTATAATCGAAATCACTTACTTCATATCTTCCCGCTGTTTGATATCCCCAAAAAGTACCTACTGGCTTACCAACCTGTACTAAGAAGTCATTCAAACTGTTTTGCCAACCTGAAGGGTACAGATAAGAAAAAGAGCTTGGTGAAGCATTATTCCCTAAACTTTTAATGGTGTTTCTGTTAGAAGAGATATTTGCATCCATTTTCCAAGTGAAGTTTTCCTTGTTGATGATACTAGTTCCGATAGAGAATTCAATACCTTTATTCGTTGTACTTCCAGAGTTTTGATATTGATATTCGTAACCTCTGTCTTTAGGAATTTGAGCTAAAAGTAATAAGTCTTTGGTATCCGTTTGATAAACATCTAAAGTACCATATACTCTTCCTTTAAATAGGCCAAAATCTAAACCTAGATTTTTAGAAGCAGATTTTTCCCAAGTAACATTTTTGTTTGCTAAGATGTTTCCTGTTGTAGCACCAGGTGTTACATTGGTTCCAAAAGCATATCCATAATCAGATGATGTTAAAAAGAAAGTATCGTATAAGAAAGATCCGATTCTGTTATTTCCAGAAAGACCGTATCCCGCACGAAGTTTTAATTCGCTGATTGTTTGGCTCTCTTTTAAGAAATTTTCTTCAGTAATTTTCCAAGCGGCAGAAGCTGCAGGGAAATATCCCCATTGGTTTCCAGCTCCAAAAACACTTGATCCATCGGCTCTCATGGAAGCAGTAAAGATGTATTTGTTTTTGAAGATATAGTTGGCTCTACCAAAAAATGATGCCAATCGGTCAGGATTTCTTCCTGCTTTAGGAGCATCTTGTACTAATCCTCCTGGAGGAGAAGCCGACTGAATGTTAGCAAATGCTTCTTCAGCACTTATAGATTTTGGAAACCATTTGATAGTCATTCCTAATGATTCTCCATCTGTTTTTACAATTTCCTGTCCTACTAATAAATCTAATTTATGACTTCCAAATGTCTTTCTATAATTTAAAGTATTAGTATTGGTAATTCTTCTCGTTTGAGATTTGTTTAAAACAACTACAGGTTGATCATTATTCTGTCTTGCCACAGAAGTTATGGCTCCCGAAAACTGATTAATATATTCATCTCTCTGTAAATATCCAATCACACTTCTGAAAGTAAAATCTTTACTTATTTTGTATTCCAACGTTCCATTGAGCAATAGATCATTTCTTCCATTTTCTTTAATCTCATTGTTTGCTAAAAGAATAGGATTTACAAGATTGGTTTCATTCGCAAATAAAGGATCAAAATCATCTACGTTTACCGTAGAACCTCCTTCAAATGGTTGATATCTTACCGCATTCCTTAATCGGTTGGTACTTTGTGAACCTGTAGATGAAGTTCCTGCTCCGAAAATGGTTTGTCTGCTGTATCTAGTGTTTAAAGTAAAGTTTAATTTCTTCGAAATATCATAATCATATTTGAAATTGATCATGCTTCTTTTAAAACCAGACCCGATCATGATCCCATCTTCCTCTACATTATTTAAAGATAATGCAAAAGATGAATTGTCAGATCCTCCGGTAACAGCAAGGTTATGAGTGAAGTTAAATGCTTCTCTTCCAAAAACTTCGTCTTGCCAGTCTCTTTTTTGTACGTCTTTGTATTTGCTTAGCTGGTCGTAAGTTCCATATCTTGCCTTGAAAGCATCAATATCCGTCTGAACTCCACCTTTATTATATACTTCATATTGATAAAGAACATATTGATATGGATCTAATACATCGATCGTATTTTGAATTTTCCTTACTCCTAAAAATCCATTATAATTAATTGATGTTTTTGCTCTTTTACGACCTCCTTTTGTGGTAATCATAACAACACCGTTGGCTCCTCTGGCTCCATAGATATTGGTAGAAGATGC
This sequence comes from Chryseobacterium sp. YIM B08800, assembly GCF_026163565.1. Lineage (GTDB taxonomy): Bacteria > Bacteroidota > Bacteroidia > Flavobacteriales > Weeksellaceae > Chryseobacterium. The sequence continues at coordinate 15,891 of NZ_JAPDKN010000038.1, read as the reverse complement.
GTCTTTTAAAACTTCAATAGATTCAATTTCTTTTGGAGATAAAATAGATAGTGCATTATCCATTTGAACTCCATCTACGATGTAAAGGGGAGCATTACTTCCTGTAATAGAATTACCTCCTCTGATGACAATGTCTACATCGGCTCCGGGTGAGCCTTCACTTAATGAAACTTGTACTCCCGCCATTCTTCCCTGAATTGCTTCAGCAGCATTGGTTGAAGGCATATCTTTGATTGCTTCAGCCTTTACAGAAGATACGGAGTTAGTAACATCTTTTTTAGAAACTTTAGTATATCCTACCAAGACAACCTCGTCAATCTTGGTTTCTTTTTCCTGAGCCATACCAAGTACGGGAAGCAGGAAAACAGTTAAATATAACCACTTTATTGATTGTACCTTTTTATCCATTTATTGTATCCTTATATAGTTTAATGTGTGGTTTGAGAAGTCTTCAACTTCTCAATTTTTTTGTGGATTTTTAAGTATTCTGTTTGTAGGAATATTTTAATGATGTACGCTTTTCTGAGTGCAATCGATTGCGTAATTGTTCTTAATAAAATATCTTGGCTCCTAAACTAATATTATTTTTCATTACACAAAGAAAAAAATGTTATTTTTCTATTAATTTGACTGTTTAATTTGTTAATAATCATAAAATATTTAATTGGTTTTTAGTTTTAATTATTTGATTTACAGCCCATTGTTTTTGATTTGTGTTTTGTTTTTAATCATCAAAAAATGTAAAAATAATTTGATGTTTAATGACTGTAATGATAAGAAATCACTCCAAATTACAACATTATGACCTTCTAAAAACTCCCAAAAAGTATATCTAAACTGTAATTTTTAGAGTTGAGTCTGATTTTTATCATCTTTTTCATTCAGAAAAACTTGTGTATTTTATAAATGACAATTTTTAGCTTAAATTAACAAACAATATGTATAAATTTAATCTTATCCTTATATATAATATATTTGGTGAAGAGGTAACGAAATATTTGGCATGATTTTTTTTTTATAGTTGTTACATTGCATTTTTGTAAAAAAATATGGCTCTTTTACTTCTTTATTTCCATTTTTTTGTCATTGATTTTAAATTTATTTAATTGGTTTTCAGATAATTATAAATTAAAATTAATTTTTTGTTAACCGAATACATATAATCTATATATTTATCGACAAGTATTTCTGTGGAATTTTAGTGTAATTTAATGCAATCGATTACGCAATGTTTAACAGGTTTTTTAAAACCATAATTTAAGTTTAAAATCTAGAGTATGACAAAATCAGAATTTCGTTACGCCCATCATCCTGAAGATGTAAAAAAATATACAACTGAAGACCTGAGAAGGGAGTTTTTGATGAATGATTTATTTAATGAAGATCAGATCAATGTAGTGTATTCTATGTATGACAGAATGATTGTAGGTGGTGTAATGCCTGTAAAAAGCGCATTGAAACTGGAACCAACCGATGATCTGAAAGCGCAAAACTTCTTAGATAGAAGGGAATTGGGAATCATCAATGTGGGCGCTGCAGGAAAGGTAACGGTCGATGGACAAATTTTCGAGCTTGGAAACAAAGAAGCTTTATACATCGGAAAAGGTGCAAAAGATGTTGTTTTTGAAAACGGAAATGAAGGTCAGACTTTATTCTATTTCAATTCAGCTCCTGCGCATCACACTTTTCCTACAAAGAAAATCACTAAAAACGAAGCTGAAATTGTAGAATTGGGCGAAACAAAATATGCAAACAGACGTACAATTAATAAACTGATTGTAAACAGCGTATTAGAAACCTGCCAGCTACAAATGGGAATGACCGAGTTGCACGAAGGAAGTGTTTGGAACACCATGCCTTCTCACACGCATACCCGTAGAATGGAAGCTTATTTTTATTTTGATTTGGAAGAAGGTCAGGCGGTAAGTCATTTTCTTGGACAGCCAAATGAGACGCGTCATATTTTTATGAAAAACAATGAAGCGGTCTTGTCTCCGGAATGGTCTATTCACTCAGGAGTTGGTACTTCCAACTATACATTTATCTGGGGAATGGCAGGAGAAAATATGGATTATGGCGATATGGACGCTGTTAAAACTAACGAACTAAAGTAATTTTTTCTACATGAATTTATTCGATTTATCCGGTAAAGTTGCCGTTGTTACAGGCGGAACTCACGGATTAGGAATGGCAATGGCCGAAGGTCTTGCTGCCGCAGGTGCTGAACTGGCAATCACAAGTACAACTCCGTCAAAATTAGATGAAGCTTTAGAGTATTACCACAGTAAAGGGTATAGTGCTACAGGCTATCTTTTTGATGTAACAGACGAACGTGAGGCAGCTCAGAAGGTAGCTCTTATGGAGGCTACTCATGGGAAAATAGACATCCTGGTCAACAACGCAGGAATCATCAAACGTATTCCGGCAATTGAGATGGATGTTGAAGACTTTAGAAAAGTAATCGATGTAGATCTTACCGGTCCTTTCATCATGTCCAAATTAGTTGGGAAACACATGATTAAAAGAAAATCTGGTAAAATCATTAATATTTGCTCTATGATGAGTGAGCTTGGTCGTGACAATGTAGTAGCGTACGCTTCTGCAAAAGGCGGACTAAAAATGCTTACGAAAAATTTAGCAACAGAATGGGCAAAACACAATATTCAGGTAAACGGAATTGGACCTGGATATTTTGCAACATCTCAAACAGAACCAATCAGAGTAGACGGTCATCCGTTTAACGATTTTATCATCAGCAGAACTCCGGAAGGAAGATGGGGAAATCCTGAAGATCTTGCAGGAACGGCTATTTTCTTAGCTTCTGACGCAAGCAAATTTATCAACGGACAAATTATTTACGTTGATGGAGGAATTTTGGCAACCATCGGGAAACCTGCTAATGAGTAACACTAGAACTTTACAAATGAAATCTTTTATTACAGATAACTTTTTATTACAAAATAAATACGCTGAAGAGCTATACTTCAATTTTGCTGAAAAGCAACCCATTATTGATTATCACAATCACTTGATTCCTAAAGATATTGCAGAAGACACAGTTTTCGAAAATATCTCAAAGGTTTGGATTGCAGGTGACCATTACAAATGGAGAGCGATGCGTACCATGGGCGTAAACGAAAAGTTTATCACAGGTGACGCTTCAGACAAAGAAAAATTTGAGGCTTGGGCGAAAACGGTTCCTTATACTTTAAGAAATCCTTTGTATCACTGGACGCATTTAGAATTAAAAAGATATTTCGGAATTGATGAATTGCTGAATGAAAACAATGCTTCAGAAATTTATGAAAATATCACTTCTCAGCTTCAGACTCCGGAAAAATCGACAAGAGGTTTGCTGAAAATGATGAATGTAGAATCTCTTTGTACAACGGAAGATCCGACTGATATTTTAAATTATCATCAGGATTTGGCGAAAAGCGATTTCTCCATTAAAGTAAGTACAGCTTTCCGTCCGGATAAAGCTATTCTTATTGAAAATCACAACTTCGCAGATTATATTTCTAAATTAGGCGAGTCGGCAGGAATTGAAATCAATTCTTACCAGACTTTGTGCGATGCTTTACTAAAAAGAGTAGAATATTTCCACGAAAACGGATGCAGACTTTGTGACCACGGATTGAACAATATTTCTTTCGAAGAAGCTTCAGAAACAGAAGTTTCAACAATTTTTGCTGATAAATTAGCCGGAAAGGTGATTGCTGAAAAACAGGTAAATCAGTTCAAAACTGCCATTTTATTGTTCTTGGGCGAAACGTATCATAAATTTGGTTGGGTGCAGCAGTTCCACTTGGGAGCGTTGAGAAACAACAACGAAAGAATGCACAGAATTTTAGGTCCCGATACAGGATGGGATTCTATTGGTGATTTCGTGCAGGCAGAAACTTTATCAAAATTATTAAACGCTTTAGACGGAAAAGATAAACTCACCAAAACTATTCTATATAACCTAAATCCTGCCGACAACGAGATTTTCGCAACAATGATCGGAAATTTTAATGACGGCAGTATTAAAGGAAAAGTACAGTTCGGTTCAGGATGGTGGTTTTTAGACCAAAAAGACGGAATGATTAAGCAGATGAATGCCCTTTCAAATATGGGATTAATCAGCTGTTTCGTGGGAATGTTAACAGATTCCAGAAGTTTTCTTTCTTTCCCAAGACATGAATATTTCAGAAGAGTTCTTTGTAATTTATTCGGTGAAGAAATGAAAAACGGCGAATTGCCGGATGATATGGAACTGATTGGAAAAACAATTTCCGATATCTGTTACCATAATGCTAAAAATTATTTCGATTTTTAAATTTAAAATAATGTCTCTCGCAGATTAAGCTGATTACGCAGATCATTTTGAATCTGCAAAATTTGCTCAATCTGCGAGAAATTAAAAATATTTTTAAACCATTAAGATTATTAAGAAGTTAAGTTTGATTAAGATAAAATCAAAGATTTTCATTCAGCAAAATGCTTAAAGCGAAGCTCAACTTAATTTTTCTAAACTCCTTAATAAAATCTTAATGGTTTAAATAAAAATAATTGAATATCTAAAACTCTTTGTGGTCTTATTTAAGTGAAACGCCTTTGCGCACTTAAAAATATACATCAAGTTTTAAAAAGAAAATCTTTACGCACCTTTGCGTTAAACCAAAACAGATATTCAAAAAATTAAGGTTAGTAAAAACTTATGGGCAAAATACTTACTTTCGGTGAAATCATCATGCGACTTTCACCTCCCGGAAACAAAACGATGAGACAGAGCCACGAAATGGAATTTTTTTTCGGCGGAACCGAGCTCAACGTAGCTTCTTCATTGGCGACAATGGGTTGCGAAGTGACTCACATTAGTAATGTTTCTGACGATTTTGTGGGCGAATCTGCATTGTCTTTCATCAAAAGTTTTGGGATCAATACATCTTTCATTAATAAAAACGAGCATCCTTTAGGTTTATATTTTCTTGAAGTTGGTTCATCCGTTCGTGCGAGCAGAATTGCTTACAACAGACTAAACGGTTCTTTTGCCAACATCAAACCAGAACAGGTTGACTGGAAAAAAGCTTTAGAAGGTTGCCAATATTTCCACTGGACAGGCATCAGTCCCGGAATTTCAGAAGGTGCTTACGAAACTTTGAAAGAAGGTTTGTTGACAGCTCGTGAAATGGGAATTGAAATAACTACAGATCCTGCTTATCGTTCCAATCTTTGGAAATATGGTAAAAACGGAAATGAGGTTTTAAAAGAATTGGTTTCTTACTCAACAATTTTTATTGGTGGTGTGAACGAAATTAATGAAATTCTTGGAACTCAGTTTTCATCGGATCAAAAAGGTTTTATGGAAGCTTGTGAGGAATTAAAAAAACAATGTCCATCAATCCATAAAATTTTCGACAAAATAAGAATTGGCGTTACAGCAAGTTCTCAGCAAACGCAGGGAAGAGCTTTAGTCAATGAAAATTATTTTGAAACGGAACTTTTAGAAGTAAATCCTGTAGTTGACAGAATCGGAACGGGGGATGCTTTTGCAGCAGGTTTAATTTATGGTTTATTGAATTTTGATGACGAAAAAGCCTTAAAATTTGCCAATGCAGCTTGTGCTATAAAACACACCATTCTAGGAGACATCAATTATTGCAGCGCAGAAGATATTGAAGAAGTAATGAACGGAAATTCCGGAGGAAGGATTAAGAGATAGATCGTTGTTAGTTGCTGGTTGATAGTTTATAGCAGCTTGCTTAAAATTAAAAACTTTGTTGTCTTATTTAAGTGAAGCGCCTTTGCGAACTTTAAAATATACATCAAGTTTTAAAAAGAAAATCTTTGCACCCTTTACGTTAAAAACGTAAGTCTGGCAAATACAGCATACTAAAGGATGGATAAAATCTCATCAAAGATTATTTTAACAAAATAATTAAACAAAATGACAAAAATTCAATTAGTTACAAACACCATCATTAATCAGGGAGTTTTGCCTTTGTATTATAATGCTGATGAAACGGTAACTTTAGAAATATTGAGATCACTTTACAAAGCAGGAATTCGTGCAGTAGAATATACAAGCCGTGGAGAAGCTGCGTTGAGTAATTTCACAAAAATGGTAGAAGTTCGTAATGCAGAAATGCCAGAAATGCTTTTAGGAATTGGAACAATTAAGAATATAAAACAAGCGGAAGAATATTACAAAGCAGGCGCAGATTTCTTTATCAGCCCCGGTTTTGTGGCGGAAGTTGCAGCATTTTTAATTCCAAAAGATTTGTTGTACAGTCCGGGTTGTATGACTCCGACAGAAATTATTACTGCGGAAGCAGCAGGCGTAACTTTTGTTAAATTATTTCCCGGAAACGCTTTAGGGTCTGGATTTATGAGTGCAATTAAGGACGTTTTCCCGAACCTGAAATTTATGCCGACCGGAGGAGTTGATACCACAAAAGAAAGTATCGAAAGCTGGTTTAAAGCCGGTGTTTCTGCAGTGGGAATGGGAAGCAAATTAGTAAGCAAAGAATTGATGCTTGCGAAAGACTTTGCAACGATAGAAAGTGAAACTAAGAAAGTATTGGATATCATCCAAACTTTAAAATAATAACTAAATTCTAAAAATTAATATGAGTTCAGTTAAATCTCTTAAACCGACACAATACAGGTGGACAATTTGTTTGCTGTTATTTCTTGCAACCACGATTAATTATTTAGATCGTCAGGTTTTATCATTGACGTGGAAAGATTTTATCGCACCGGAATTTCATTGGAATAACAACGATTACGGAAACATCACTGCATTATTTTCTATATTTTATGCCGTGGGAATGCTTTTCGCAGGAAAGTTTGTGGACTGGATGGATACCAAAAAGGGTTTCCTTTGGGCAATCGGAGTTTGGTCTATTGGTGCTGTTTTACACGCATTCTGTGGAATCGCAACCTCAGGAATTCTTACCGGAAGCTGGTTTGTAGGTTTTCACGAGTCTAAAGAAATCATCGGAAATGTAGGAAGCGTTTCAGCAGTAATCAGTACCAGTGTTACCTTATTTATTTTTGCTCGTTTCGTTTTGGCAATTGGTGAAGCAGGAAATTTTCCGGCAGCAATTAAGACGACAGCAGAATATTTCCCTAAAAAAGATAGAGCATTTTCTACAAGTATCTGGAATGCAGGAGCAACGGTGGGAGCTTTGGCAGCACCGGTTACGATTCCTTTTATTGCAAAATCAATGGGTTGGGAATGGGCATTTATTATTATTGGTGCTTTAGGATTTGTTTGGATGGGACTTTGGGTTTTTGTTTATAAAAAACCTCATTTACATAAAAGAGTTAACGAACACGAACTGAACTATATCAATCAGGATCAGGATGATCTTCCGAATGAAGATACTTCTGTTCCGGAAAAAGTATTTACGTTTAGAGAATGTTTCAGTTACAGACAAACTTGGGCTTTTGCGTTTGGAAAATTCATGACAGATGGCGTTTGGTGGTTCTTTTTATTCTGGACTCCGGCATATCTAAGTTCGGTTTACGGAATGGATTCTACACAAAGTGCATTGCCATTATTTGTATTGTACATGATTACCTTACTGTCAATTATCGGTGGTTGGCTTCCAAAATATTTTGTTGAAAAGAAGGGAATGAATGCTTATACAGGAAGAATGAAAGCAATGTTAATTTTCGCATTTTTCCCTCTGTTAGCGCTTTTAGCTCAACCTTTGGGTTCAGCAACCTATTGGATTCCGGTATTAATTATCGGTGTTGCAGGAGCAGCTCACCAAGCTTGGTCAGCAAATATTTTCTCTACAGTTGGCGATATGTTCCCGAAAAAAGCCATTGCAACCATCACGGGAATTGGCGGAATGGCGGGAGGAATTGGTTCATTCATCATTAATAAATCTTCAGGATTATTGTTCGATCATGCTCACAAAGCATGGACAACCGTTGATGGAGTACCTTTACTGGAAAAATATCCTCAGTACATCAACGATCGTTTACCGGATGGTTTCTTCGAGCAGTTAGAAAAATCAGGAGCGGTAGTTGTAGACGGAATTGACAAAGGATATATGATCATTTTCTCAGTTTGTGCCGTCGCATATTTAATTGCATGGACAGTTATGAAAATGTTGGTTCCAAAATATAAAGTGATTAGTAAATAAAAATTAAACCATTAAGGAGAATTAAGAAGTTAAGAATGCTTAAGAATTTGCTTGCAAATTAAAAGTAAGCTTAAGAAATTTATTTCTCTTAACTTTTCTTAAACCCTTAATAAATCTTAATGGTTCAAATAAAAATTTTGAGTTCTTAGCTAAGTGAAACGCCTTTGCGAGCTTAAAAATATACATTAAGTTTTAAAAAAAAATCTTTGCGGACTTTGCGTTAAAAAAACACACAGTATCAAGATTTAATCGAATTAAAAACATCATTTAATTCAAATTAGAAAAATGGAAAATCAGACAAAACAGAAATTAAACCGCCAAAACAGCGGAATAGATACAAAATTACCAATCAAAATTGTACAGTTCGGTGGAGGAAACTTCATGCGCGGATTTACAGATTATGTGATTGAAAAATTAAATAAAGAAGCAGATTTCAATGCAGGAATTGTTAACATTCAGCCTACACCAAATGGCTCGGTTCACAAGCTTGAAGAACAAGGGAATTTGTACACTTTATTCTCAAGAGGAATTAAAAAAGGAGAAATCATCGATGAAAGATGTGTGATTTCAGCGATTCAGAAATCGGTTAATCCTTATTCAGATTACAACAGTTTCTTAGATTTAGCAAAAGAAGAAGAGCTTGAATTTGTATTTTCTAATACGACCGAAACGGGAATTGCTTACGACGAAACTGAAACTTCTTACGAAGGTCCGCACAAAAATTTCCCTGCGAAAGTAGCGGTTTTACTTCACGAAAGATACAAGCATTTCAATGGAGCAGCAGACAAAGGTTTAAGAATTATTCCTTGCGAGTTGATTGAAGATAATGCTTTTGTTTTAAGAGATATTATTTTAAAATATGCCCAACTTTGGAATTTAGAAGAAGGTTTTGCGCAATGGATTGAACAAAGCAATCATTTCCACAATACATTGGTAGACAGAATCGTTCCGGGATATCCGAAAGATGATGCAGCAACTTACGAAGACCAGCTGGATTATGAAGATCCGATGATGGTGGTTTCTGAAACATTCCTTTTATGGGTAATTCAGGGAGGTGAAGATTTAAAACAGAGAATTCCTTTTGATCAAATCAATGAACAGATTTTGGTCGTAGATGATATTCAACCGTACCGTTTAAGAAAAGTAAGAATTCTCAATGGCGGACATACTTTGATGCTTGCTCCTGCTATTTTATCTGGAAAAGAGTTGGTAAAAGAGGCGATCGATGACCAGTTTATCGGAACATTTTTAAGTGACTCTATTTTTTATGAAGTCAATCAGACTTTAGGTTTAGATGAAACTGAGTTGAAAGAATTTGCGGAAGAAGTGTTCGACAGATTCAGAAACCCTTTCATCAAACATCATTTGGCAAGCATTGCTTTATATTTTGTTTCTAAATTTAAAGTAAGGGTGATGCCGAGTTTGCTGACTTATGTTGAAAGAAATAACAAACTTCCGTTGAATTTAACGTTCTCTCTGGCAAGTTTAATTAGATTCTATCAGGGAAGTTTTGGTGAAAAATCTCTTCCTCTGAATGACGAAGAAGCGATCGTAAACAGATTTAAAGAAATCTGGAAAAACGAAGATTATGAAGTAGTTTCAGAACAGGCTTTAAGCGAAAAACTATTTTGGGATACCGATCTTACACAGGTTGAAGGTCTGAAAGTCGCAGTAGCAAAAGCATTGTACGAAATCGACCACAGTGACATGGAAACTGCCTACAAAAATTTCATTCAATTTTATTCTTAAAAATCATGCAAAAGAAAGTACTGAAAGTAAATCCTAAAGACAATGTTGTAGTAGCGTTGATGGATTTACCTGCCGGAGAATCGGTGCATCTAGACGGTACAGATTATACGATTCTTAAAGATATTAAAGCAAAACATAAATTCGCTGCCGTAGATTTTGAGGATGGCGACCATATTTTGATGTATGGCGTAATCGTTGGAAAAGCTAACCAATCTATCAAAAAAGGCGAAGTAATTACCACCGAAAACGTAAAGCACCAAAGTGCAAAAGTGGTTGGTAAAACCGAAACTCTGGGCTGGACTCCACCCAATGTCGACAAATGGAAAGACCGTACTTTCAACGGTTATCACCGTGAAGATGGACAGGTAGGAACAGAAAACGTTTGGTTATTTTTCCCATTGGTCTTCTGCGAAAACAAAAATATTGAAACACTGAAGGATATTTTTGAAAAAGAATTACTTCATGACAAAGCCAGCAAACATCAATTGTTATTAAGATCATTATTAAATGGCGGAACGACTGATACTATTGAGGAAGAAAAAGAAGAGGATACAAGAATATTTAAAAATATCGACGTAAGATTCATCACACATCAAGGTGGTTGTGGCGGAATTCGTCAGGATGCTGAAGCATTGGGAAGATTGTTCGCAGGATATGTCAACAATCCAAATGTTGCAGGCGCAACGGTTCTAAGTTTAGGTTGCCAGAATCTTCAGGTTCAAATTTTTATGGATGCACTGCATGCATTAGCTCCAAATAATAAAAAGCCAATCGTTGTTTACGAACAGCAAAAATCAGGAACTATCGATGAAATGCTGACTGGCGTTATCAAAGATTCTTATGAAGGTATTAAAAAAGCCAACGAAATAGTGAGAAAACCTGCATCCATCACCAAACTAAACATTGGTTTGGAATGTGGTGGTTCAGACGGTTTCTCCGGAATTTCTGCAAACCCAGTTTTGGGTGAAGTTTCAGATATTATGGCAGCAGTTGGCGGAACAACCATGCTTGCAGAATTCCCAGAATTATGTGGAGTAGAGCAAGAGTTGGTCAACCGTTGCATCAACGATGAAGACGGTGTAAAGTTCCTGAAACTGATGAAAGATTTTGAAGCCTCTGTAGTTGCAGCTGGTTCAGGATTTGATATGAATCCGTCTCCCGGAAACATCAAAGACGGTTTGATTACTGATGCCATGAAATCTGCAGGAGCTGCCAAAAAAGGCGGAGCTGCCCCAATTGTAGAAGTTCTCGATTTTACAGAATATGCTACAAAACCAGGATTAAATCTTCTGTGTACTCCCGGAAATGATGCCGAATGTACAACCGCTTTAGTGGGGTCTGGTGCAACAGTAGTTCTTTTCACAACAGGTTTGGGAACACCGATGGGAAATCCAATTTCTCCAGTCGTGAAGATTTCTTCGAACACAGTTTTGTCAGAAAAGATGTCGGATATTATCGATTTTAATGCAGGAACGGTAATCAGCGGAGATAAAACCATTCCCGAAGCAGCAGATGAACTTCTGGAGCTCATCATCAATGTAGCCAGCGGCGAAGTAAAAACCAAAGCGGACGTTCTTAATCAGAATGATTTCATTCCATGGAGACGAGGTGTCTCTTTGTAGTGGTTAATTATATTAAATATTAGGGTTGAAAATGCTTTCTACATCGTGTAGAGAGCATTTTCTTTTTTGGGTTTATGTGATTTTTTTTACCACAAAAAATACACGTGTTTTTTACGAATAAATACACAGCTAATATATATAGGAACGGACTTTAACACGTTTAAAGTAATTGCGAAATTAGTGGCTTTAGCTTTTTCCTTTATCTTTTCCAATTTTCGTGATCGTACATAAAAGTAACAGATTCATTACTATTAACAGTTATTCCACTCTTTTTATTTGGAATCCATTTTATTTTTTTTACAAAGCTAATTGCTCTTGTATTAAAATCTTTAGCAAATTTTTCATTGTAGGGTTGTCTAAAAGAAGAATTTACTCTTAGATTTCTTAATTCACCTTTAACCGTTAATACGAATTCTACTGTAGTCCACGAATATGAATCATTTTCTTTCCTATGAATATAATCTTGAGGATAGAGAAATGTTTTAAAGTAATCTTTATCATACTTTTCTAAGAAATCATCTAGATTTTTAGTGAATGGATAAATAGAATGATTTCTATCACAGTCAGATGACGAAAATATTTTATTAATATTTTTTCTTACATATGCTTTTTCCGCTTCGATTCTTTTCTCTTCAATAAAATATTTTCCAAATTTTCTCTCTATTTCTTTGTTCATTAGATCACCATAGCAGAATTGTTTATCTGATGCTGTACAAAAAATTCCCTGAGGAATTGTTTTTATGTTATATCTACTTAGAATTAAATCTAACTCAGAGTCGCTTTCATACATTTCTACCATTCCTTTTGGAATAACAAATGTGAGTTGTCCATTGCCAATTTCTTCTTTTGCGATTTTTGTTTGAGCAATACAAATTGAATCCCATATTTTATTTTCAATTTCTAAATATTTTGCAAGCTCAATACTATCATTGTAGTTTGTTTGGGCAAATAAGTTTGCTGTCAAGAAAGAGAATAGGATTATGATAAAATTTATTATTTTATGTATTTTCATAAGACATAGCTAAATTTGGCTTTACATATCGCATTAATCCAAACTATTATTTCTTTAAAAATAATGAAATAAACAGTGATAGCAAATTTTAATTTATATAAAAACTTGTCCCTCCAAGTTCTCAACCCAAATTTGATGTTTCAAACCCCATCCCGATACGTTCGTCAGAAGCCCAGCTGGGTTATTGATGCCTCCTATGGGGTAATGAATATCCGGAAACGTTATAAACCAAGGCTGGCTCGAGCATCCTGCTCGTGCCCATTTAGGAAGCTCATAAAATCCCATACCCCAATTTCCACGTTCCAAACCCCAACCGATACGTCCAAAACTTATCCCGACACGTTCCGAAGAAGTCCCGATACGTTCTGTAAAGGTTCCGGTACGTTGTAAAACCTATCCCGATCGTTCATTAGACATCCAGCGGGGTTGTTCACACCTCCGATGGGGTTCTCAATACATCCAGACAAGTTACATCATCCATCCCAACAGGTAAAAGATACGTACGGATCGGTAAAAGATCTGTCCAGACTTATCAAGAACGCATCCCGAGGAGTCAATAACCACTCCCGATCATTAAAGAACGTCTCCGGATGGCTGAAAGACGTCTCCAGACCGATGCGGAACGTGTTTGGAGGAGTATAAAACGTCTACCAAGTATTCCACAACGTATCTAAACTCGTTTAATGGAAAGTTGAAGCATAAAAATACCCCTCCGTATAATTGAAGGGGTGGTTAGTTATCGTTGTTTTACTTTTTCTCCTCAGTTGGAGCTGTAGAGGTTGAATTTTTCACAAAAAACTGTTTCAGATCTATGTATTTGTTTTCAAATCCCGGTGATGCTGTACCCGCTTTGTAGGTGGTGTATGAATAATCAACCAACGCCGACTGATAATTGTCGTAATCATGTAGCGTTTTGGCATTATTCAGTCTCGTAATCAAGCTTTCGAGTCTGCTGATCATACCCTCCATACTATTTCGGGAGCTGTGATCTTTGTTGAATTCGTCCCAATCCACTTCGGGAGAACTCAGGTTAGACTGGTTCTGATTGTAGTCGTAGACTTTGTTTACAAACAGTTTGTTTTGTTCATTGATGCTTCCGTACCGTCTGCGATCTTCAGGTGAAAGGTTGATTGTGATCTCAGCAAGAGCTGTTTCTAATGCGGCGATGGCATCCTGTGCGGCAGTGATCTTTGCACTGCTCAAATGGGTGGAGTTCAAATTTGTTAATCCCATCATTTTTGATTTTAAAGGTTAATACTATGTATATAAAATCGTGTGTTTTTATTTTGAGGAATCACTAAGTTAGGAAAAAAATTAAAATGAAAAGAAAAATTTTGAATACCTGAAATAGTTGCCAATTTTATCCACCGCAGAAATTCCCCTCCTCTGGAGGGGAATTTTTCACGTGTAAGTTTTAATCTTTCGTTTTATTTCTATTATTTGAATTTGTGAAATCTTTGATTTAATAGCAAAATAAAATTAAAGCTGAGATTCTTCCTTCGTCAGAATGACAAAGATGCTGTTTAATTAACTGTAAAAGTGGCATAGGAAATGAAAGCGTTAAGAAAATAAGCGATGCGAACGTTAAGAAAATTCTTCTGTTCGAAGCGCGACACCAATTGTGAATTGAAGAAACAATTATGAACTCGCGCAAGTTTTAGAATTTTTAGAGAGTATCGATTATTTTTAGCCTTTCAGTTCCAAGTCTTGAACTTTTGTTTCTTTTGTTTTTAAGACAAAAGAAAATTAATAAAAGAAAACTTACTTCCTTTTTGAAGATTTTCTTACACAAATCTTCGGTGCAAGAACAACCTTTTTTTCAATAGAAACCCCGGAAGAATTATCTTTAATATTATCCAAGAAAACCTGTCCTGCCATATTTCCCATAATCAAAGGAGTTTGATCCATTGAGCTCATTGGAAGTTCCATAAATTGGGTAAAAGGTTCATTCGAGAAGCCAATAACAGCAACTTCTTGTGGAATTTTAATCTTACGTTTTTTTAATTCCTGACAAGCGCCTAACGCCGCAAAATCACTGGAAGAAAATATAGCATCCGGAATAGAAGGTCTGCTCCATAAAGTTTTGATGGCTTCAATTCCTGCTTCAATCGAACTTCCGGTAGAAATGATGTTTTCTTCTTTTACCTGAAATTTGTGATCAATTAAAGCTTGTTTATAGCCATTCAGACGGTTTTGATAAATCTCAAGATTCAAATCTCCGGCAAAGTGACAGATATTTTTATACCCTTCAGAAATAAGATGCTCTGTCGCCATGTAACCGCCTCTGTAGTCATCAATGGTAACGGTGCTGATTCCCGGAATATCTTTTTTTCTGTCAAAAAATATAATCGGTGTATTTGAGGTGTTTAAAATTTGTTGAATATGTTCCGTATCTACTGTAGTACGCGAAACCGACATGAAAATTCCGTCGACTTGGGCATTTAATAAAGTGTTCAAATGTTTCTTTTCCGTTAAAACATCTTCATGACTTTGGCAGATAATCACGTGATAACCGTGAAGAGAAAGTTCTTCCTCAATTCCACGAATAACCGATGAGAAAAAGTTGGTATTAATGTACGGAACGATGATTCCCACGTTTTTGGTTTCCCCACTTTTTAGAGCTTTGGCAAGGTTATTTTGCTTATAGTTCATTTCCTTTGCCGTTTTAACCACCAAATCTTTCGTTGCCTGGCTGATTCTCGGATTATCATTCAATGCTCTGGAAACCGTTGCCACACTTACGTTTAGCTTCTTTGAAATATCATAAATAGTGGCATTTTTCTTTGTCATAGGTATTCTGGACTAACGTTAATTTTCCATCCGTATTCCTTGTATGGAATGGTGGTAAATTTAATCAAATTATGAATACCAATAGCGCAGAAGCTGTAATTTTATAAGTTATTGATTAAATAGTGCTAACAATCTATTTCTAAAGCTGTTGTAAATTGATCGTAGTTCTACTACACGAAATCGTAGAATTACTACAATTTTCGAAATAATGGGTTGAAAGTTTTAAAAATATTTTTGGTGTTTCTATCTTTGGGTTATAGAAATCACAAAAATACTAACGATTTAAAATTTACTTATTATGGCAGCAAATTCAAGAGGAATCTTAAAATTCAACGGCAGCGAAGGTCAAAAATTATTAAAGCTGAACTACAGCGTTTCAAGATCTACAGATGTTTCAGGTAGAGTAGCATCAGATCCGTCAAACGCACTGATCAAATTAACAATCGAGGCAACAGAAAAATCTGACATCCTTGAGTCATTGTTAAATGGAAAATACAAGCCTACAACAGGTGAAATTACTTTCAACAAATCTCACGAAGAAGGTACTTTAATTACTTTAAACTGGGAAAACGGT
>NZ_JAPDKN010000037.1 GCF_026163565.1 Chryseobacterium sp. YIM B08800 | reverse complement strand
CTGCCATAAAATTATTACTCAATAAAATTTAAACAGGCTCTAAATCAAAATAATATTATTTTAAGCAGGATTTAAATTTAATATAAAAGAAATTTAGATTTATTTGAATGAGTAAGATGATTAAAAGCAAAAGTGGAAGCTGCAAAATTGCAACCTCCACTTTGATATAAATTTTTAATAAAATTATTTAAAGTTTATAAGTAAGCGTAAAATAAAAGTTTCTCGGTGTAATAGGGTTTACAGAATAATTTTCGTGAACGTTGTAGTTCTCTACATCAAACAAGTTTCCAACTTTTGCCTGAATCATAAATTTTTTCCATTCATACCCTGCAGATAAAGCAACGGTAGTATAATCTTTTATTTCAAAAATTCTACTCACTCCGTTTCTGGCAACTAAACTGTTTGCTCCTGTTTTTGTGTCATTCCATCCAGCCAATCTATCACCGATGTAATATACACTTGCCCCAACTTTAAGCCCGGGAACCAATTTTGTAAATTTATAGAAAACAGAAGCGTTAGCTGTAGTTGCAGGTGTTCTTACCAATCTTTGATTTTCTACATATCCAAACATTTCAGGAGTATCTAAATAAACAGAATTATTGTAAGAAATCCCTCCAATAATTGATAAGTTTTCGGTAGGATTTCCCGTAATGTCAAGTTCTACACCACGGCTTCTCATTTGTCCTGCAAAATCTTTTGTTAATCCCGTAGGATCTACAGGATTTCCATTATTATCTAAAGCATTTTGATAATAATTTTTGTATAGAATTTGGTAGACAGTTAAATTCACAGCCAATGCATTATTCCAAAGGTTCTTTTTAACACCAACTTCATACTGATCAATGTTTGTAGGTGTTAATGCTTCTCCGTTTCTTTCTTTTCCTACGTTTGCAACAAATGAATTGGTGTAGGTTGCAAAAGCTGAAAGATTATCATTTGGCATATACACAAAACCTACTTTTGGAGATATTGCCTGGTCTGAAGATGCTGAGTTATCTACTAATCCTTTAGCATATACAGAATTTGGATTAACGTTATTATTAGTTGCTATTTTTTTAAAATCTGTTTTTATAGTAGGCATATTTTCAATATATGACCAACGTAAACCTGCGATTACCTTAAATTCTTTTGTTAAGCTAACAAAATCTTGAGCATAGAAACCAATTCTTCTTGTATTGATTCTTGTTTTATTCAATGCTGCAGAGTTTGGCATCGCTCCGGAAGCCCAAGTAGACTGGTCATCAAGATAAATCGTTCCAGGTTGACCGTTAATACCTGATGAACCATTTGTACCAAAATAATAACTTGTACCAAAAGCTTTATTATTATCAGGATTATAGTAAGCATAAGAATCAGCAACACCATAATCAGCATCTGTACCGATTAAAACTTTATGATTGATTTTTCCGGTATTGAATTCTCCATTCAAGTTTACCTGTGCAGAAGTATAGTTTTGCTCGTTATATGTTCTGTTCAAAGGTCTGTTCCAAGAAAGTCGGTTAGGACTTGCTGCTGCATAGCCCCACTGAACTCTTTCAGTAGAAAAATAATCTTTAGTATAGTTTTGATAAGAAGCAGTAGAATTTAACGACCAATTGTCATTAAACTTATGGTTAAAAGTAACATTGGTAGAAACCTGTTCTACGTTTTGATATTGCCAATCTGTTCCTAAAAATGCACTTCTATCTAATCCTGTATTCAGAGAATAGCTTTTGTCTTTATTTTCAATAGCGCCAATTCCAAAATCCGGAGTGAAATCATTTTTAAGATAATCAGCTTCTACAATTAATTGAGATTTCGGGCTCAAATTAAATAAAAACGAAGGATTGAAATAATATTTTTCTGATTGTACCACATCTCTGAAGCTTTCAGCATATTCGTAAGCTCCGTTTACTCTGAATGCTATGTTTTTTGTTAACGGACCGTAAATATCAACTGTTGGTTTGTAAGAATTCCAGCTACCTGCGTTCAAGCCAACACTTCCACCAAAATCAAATCTAGGTTTTTTGGTAATCATGTTGATAACACCTCCTGCAGCCGTATTTCCGTAAAGCATTGCATTGGCTCCTTTTAAAACCTCAACTTTCTCCAATCCGCTTACTTCCGGGAAAACACCACTGTTTACTCTTGATCCGTTTTTAAAAATATTATCATTACCAAGAGCAAAACCACGTCCTCCGAAACTATCTTGAGAATTTCCTCTTGACGAGGTAATGTACATTCCGTTTACATTTTGCAAAACATCACTAAGTTGTTTTGCCTGTTGCTGCTCAATAATATCATGAGTAACAATTGCAATGGGTTGTGGAGTTTCCATTACGGTAAGATTCGATTTTGTAGACATTGGAGTAGCCTTATTAGGGTTTCCAATCTTACGAATATTCACATCTTCAATGGTTCCGATTCTAATCGTATCAGCTTCCGCATTTTTTAGTTGAGCATTAACAGTTATAGAAATAACCAGTAAACTTAAAGAGATAATTTGTTTTTTCATTAGATTATTTAGAGAGGTTTTAAATAATGCGCAAATGTATGATTGTTGTTTAGAATAATTAAAAATTATTTTCTGATTTTTATCATATTGTTTTTTGTGAATTATTTCCGGATTTCCAATGTTTTTAATTTTTAAATATCTTTGTTAAAAATAAATCTATGCAATTGGTAAAAGTAGGTCTTTGTGCGTTCGGAATGAGCGGTAAAATTTTTCACGCCCCGTTTTTAAAAGAACATCCCGGATTTTTTATGTCTGCTGTGGTAGAAAGATCAAAGGAAGATTCTAAAGAAAAATATCCCGATGCAGAAATTTACCTTTCGGTAGAAGAGATGCTGAAAAATGCAGATATTGAGGTCGTTGTAGTGAATACTCCGGTTCAGACTCATTTTGAATATGTAAAAATGGCTTTGGAAGCCGGAAAAAATGTGATCGTAGAAAAACCATTCACTGTTACTGTTTCAGAAGCTGAAGAATTGGTGAATTTGGCTGAAAATAAAAATCTTTTTTTAAGTGTTTACCAAAACAGAAGATTCGACCGTGATTACCTTCAGGTACAAAAAGTTTTGGCTGAAGGGAAGTTAGGCAATGTAAGAGAAACTGAAATTCGTTTCGACAGATTCAGAACTGAGCCAAGCGGAAAAGAACATAAAGAAAACCCTGAACAAAACGGTTCCGGTTCAATGCACGATTTAGGTTCGCATTTGGTTGATCAGGCGGTGCAGCTTTTTGGTTTTCCCGAAAAACTTTTTGCTGATGTTTTTTCAATGAAAGGAGAAGCTTATGCTAATGATTATTTTGAAATTCTTTTGTATTATAAAAATGATTTGCGGGTGAGATTAAAATCTTCAGTTTTTACGAAAGAAGACCATTTTGCCTATAAACTTCATGGCGACAAAGGAAGTTTTTTGCAAGAACGCACCGATAATCAGGAAAATGAATTGGTTGCGGGAGCGGTTCCAACTTATGGAAAAGAATGGATGCAACCTTTGAAAGAATCTGATGGAATTCTTACTTATTTAAGTGGAAATTCAGAAACTGAAAGAGTTTTAACTTCAAGTGAATTCGGAAATTACATGAACTATTATCAGCAAATCTACGAACACATTGTTTTCGGATATGCTTTGCCTTCTCTTGGAAATGAAGTTGTACAAAATATGAAAATTATAGAAGCAGCCCTTGAAAGTTCTAAAAAAGGAAAAGTTGTTGAATTATAATAGATTTCTGTAACAAATGTAGCCAGTAACATACCTATTTATAAAGTAAATTATGCAAAAAAGAAGTTCTAGTTTTACTGTAATTGGTTTGTTGTTTGTAGGGATTGCAATGACTTTAGTTCAGGATAATATCTATCTAAAATATGGGTTTCTTATTGTGGGAACCGCATTTCTTTTTTACAGTATTTTTACACTGATCAGAAAAAAATAATTTATTAAATCAGAAAAAATAGCTGCTCAATCACTGAACAGCTATTTTTTTTGTTTTTATTAGTCCTGAAGCTCAAGCCATCTCATTTCGTGGTTCTCCAGCTTTTCGGAAAGGCTTTCAAGGTCTGCAGAAAGTTTCGATATTTTTTCGTAATCCGTTTCATTATTCAGTTGTTCCAAAATTTCAGCTCTTTTTTCTTCAAATTCAGGAATTTCCTTTTCAATGGTTTCCAGCTCACGTTGTTCTTTGAAAGAAAGTTTTTTCTTTGCAACCTGTGGTTTTGAAACGGGTGCTGCAACTGGTTTTTCAACCACCTTTTCAGCTACAGTTTTCGCTTTTTTATCTTCTTGCTTCTGACTTCCGTCTTCCAGTTTTTTATTTTCTCTGTATTCTGAAAAGTTTCCGATGAAATCTTTAATTTTTCCTTCACCTTCAAACGCTAAAATATGATCAACAATACGATCCATAAAATATCTGTCGTGAGAAACAATAATCAAACTGCCTTGAAAGTTTAAAAGGAAATTTTCCAAAACCGTCAAAGTAGGAAGGTCAAGATCATTCGTAGGCTCATCAAAGATCAAAAAGTTAGGATTTTGATATAAAATATACATCAAATGCAGTCTTCTTTTTTCACCACCAGAAAGTTTAGAGATCGGTGAATATTGCGTTTGATCATCAAATAAGAATAATCTTAAAAACTGAGAAGCAGTAATCGTTCTTCCGTTAGCTAAAGGGAAGTTTTCAGAAATTTCTTTGATAAAGTCAATTACTCTCTCTTCTTCTTTATACTGAAGTCCTTTTTGAGAAAAATATCCGAACTTAATGGTTTCTCCCGTTTCAATTTCACCAGAATCTTTCGGTTCAAAACCTTGAATAATATTAAGTAAAGTAGATTTTCCGGCTCCATTTTTTCCTACAATTCCTACTTTCTCACCTCTTTGAAAAGAATAACTGAAATCTTTTAGCAATAATTTATCACCATAGCTTTTAGAAATATCTTTAAGTTCAAGGATTTTATTACCCAATCTTTTCATTTCAAAATCAAGCTCCAATTTTTCTTTACGGGTATCTGTTTTGGCTATTTTTTCAGTCTCGTAAAAATCATCTTGTCTGGATTTCGATTTGGTAGTTCTTGCTTTAGGTTGTCTTCGCATCCATTCCAATTCCTTTCTGTAAAGGTTTTGCGCTTTATCGATGGTAGAGTTCATATTATCCTCACGAATCATTTTATTTTCAAGATAAGTTGCGTAAGAACCATTATGGAAGTACATATTCTGATCTTCCATTTCCCAGATAATTCCACAAACTGCATCAAGAAAGTAGCGGTCGTGCGTTACAAGAAGTAAAGTGATTTTTGCTTTGTTTAAATAATTTTCAAGCCATTCTACCATTTCCACATCAAGGTGGTTGGTTGGCTCATCCATAATCAAAAGAGTGTGGCGATGTTCCGCTCTGGTTTCTGTTAAAAGTTTTGCCAAAGCAACACGTTTGATCTGTCCACCCGAAAGCATTCCCATTTTGGCGGTCAAATCAGTAATTTTAAGCTGAGAAAGAATTTGTGTCATTTCATTCTCAAGATCCCAAGCTTTATGGATTTCCATTTCAGCCAAAGCTTTTTCCATAAAATCATGATCGTCTGATAATAATGATTTGTGATAGTTTTTTAGTGCTCTGATGGGTGCAGAATCTAAAGTCATCATAAACTCTTCAATCGTTAAATCTGAATCAAAATCTATTTCCTGATCAAACAAAACCACCTGAATATCTTTATTAATGACTACAGAACCGCTGTCTGCAATCTCTTTTCCCATCAGAATTTTCAGAAGGGTAGATTTTCCGCTGCCGTTTTTGGCAACTATGGCAATTTTGTCACCTTCATTAACGTGAAATGAGACATTTTTAAACAAAGTTTTGATGCCATATGATTTGGTAAGATTTTCGACTGAAACGTAATTCATTATAGAGTGGAATTTTTATTTGAAATTTCGATTGAGGCGCAAAAATACGAAAATTAAACCTTAAAAATATGATTGCAAAATTACGTTCGATTCCTAAAAAAAGATATTGGGATTATTTCATTTTAGTAGCAAGATTTTTACTTGCTTTTACTTTTATAAAGTATGGCTATAGTAAACTTGTAGATGGTCAGTTTGGCGTTTCATCCAGTGATTTGCTGATTCCGTTGAAAGACTTGCCTTTGTTTAAAGTCATGTGGTTTTTATTTGATCACGAACCTTTAAAAACAACGGTCGGAATACTTCAAATTATTGCAGGAATTTTACTGCTGTTTGAATCTACCGCGATTTTAGGAGTTATCTTCTTTATTCCCATTGCTACCAATATTGTTTTAATGGATATAAGTTTCATGAATGAAGGAATGGGACAGGCTTTTGCAAGACGTTTTGCGTACTATTTTGTTTTATGTTTTCTAATTTTATGGAACGACAAAGACAGAATAAAAATTATTTGGAATGCAATAATCAAAAAGTTTTCGATGAAAAGAAAATTCCCGATATTTCTTTATTTACTGCTTCCTTTATTTGCAATAATTTTAGAGATTTTACCGGGTATTCCTTACGCTCTTTATTATTATATAACCAATCCTGAAAGAATTTCTGAAAGTTTTAAGTTTATTCAATGTCTTTTTCATTAGACAGGATATTTTTTGTGTGCTAGGTTTTTTGTAAACTTTTTTAATGTAGATTTGAGAAACTAAACTATATCTAAAAACTATGATACAAATTAACTTTCTGGCAATACTTCTTGCCTCATTGATTCCTTTGGTGATGGGATTTATTTGGTATAATCCTAAACTTTTCGGGAAGGCCTGGATGAGAGAATGCGGATTAACTGAAGAGAAAATGAAAGGCGCAAATATGGGCGTCGTCTTTATTTTGTCGATCATTTTATCTTTTTTGATTGGGATGTTTCTTCAGTTTGTAACGATTCATCAGTTTGGAGCTTTGGGAATGATTGGCGGTGACGAAACTTTAGCAAAACCCTCTTACTCTGCTTTTATGAATGATTACGGTAAAGCATATCGCTCATTTGGTCACGGTGCATTACATTCTTTTATGACGGGAATTTTCTTTGTTTTTCCTTTAATTGCGATCAATGCAATGTTTGAAAGAAAATCTTGGAAATATGTTTTTATCAACACCGGATTTTGGACGATTACCATTACTTTAATGGGCGGAATTATTTGTGGATGGTACGCAATGGACGGATTCAACTGGGTGACTCAAAAATAATTTTAAATATAAATTTTAAGGCTACATTTGTGGCCTTTTTTTATGTCTTATACTTTTACAATCTTTAATTCAACCGCAGAACTTCCAAGTAATTGGAATATCGTAATCGGACAGCAAAATATCATGTTGTCTGAAGAATATTTTCGTGTTTTGGAAGAATCAAAACCGATGAATATGAAATATTGTTTTGTCGGTTTCTTTTCTGATGAAAATTTAATTGGCGGCGCTTTATATCAATATCTAAGTTTTATTGAGCATAAAAGCTTTCAGAAAGGCGAAGTCTTGTGTAGCATAAGAAATTTTTTAGCTAGACAGTTGAGTAAAGACGTAATGATCTTGGGAAATAATATGTTGACTGGGCAAAACGGTTTTTATTTTGATACTTCAAAAATTTCCACTGAAAAAGCGATTCTTTTGCTGAATGAAGCTTCACAAAAAGTTCAAGCAATATTAGGAAAAACATCATTGGTTATTTATAAAGATTATCAGAAATCATTTTTGAAAAACTTTGAAGACGAAAAATTTAAATCATTTTACAGGTTTTCAGTACAACCCAATATGATTTTAAATGTAAAACCGGAATGGAATTGTTTTGAAGATTATAGCAATGATCTATCTAAAAAATACCGGGCAAGACTGAAATCTGCAAAGAAAAAGATTGATGGAATTCAAAAATTGGAGTTGGATATTCAGCCGATTAAAAAGCATCAGAATGAAATGAATATTCTGTATCAGAATGTTGCAGAGAACGCTCCTTTCAATACCTTTTTTCTCACAGAAAAACATTTTGAAAGTATGAAACAAAATCTGAAAGAGAATTTCAAAGTCTTCGGATATTTTTTTAATGAAAAACTGATTGGCTTTTATACTTTAATTCTTAATAACAACGATATTGATACGTATTTTTTAGGATACGATAAAGAGATTCAGAAAGAAAAACAGATCTACCTGAATATGCTTTTTGATATGACCGAATTTGGAATTTCAAATCAGTTTAAACGTATTGTTTTCGGCAGAACAGCGCTCGAAATAAAATCTACAATTGGTGCTGAACCTGTAGAAATTTTTGGTTTAATTAAACATAACAACAAAACCATCAATCCTTTTATGAAAAAGATTTTCACATCATTAAATCCAAAAGTAGAGTGGATTCAGAGAAAGCCTTTTAAATAAATTAAGAATTTCGTTCACTTTAACGTGATTATTTATATTATTTTTAACTAAATAGAGTTCAAATTTAATAAGATCTTGTGAGTGATTGATAGGCGGATTTGAGATTTTTGCTTCAAAATTATAATCATGAAAAAGCTCAACTTTACATTATTTCTTTTTACCGCAGGTGTTTATTATTCACAAACCATATCGGGAACTGTTATTTCTAAAAATGAAAATCAATCAATTCCTTATGCGAAAATTGGTGTAGATAAAGAAAATATTGGTGTCATTACCGATGAAAACGGAAATTTTACAATCGATCTTTCTAAAGCAAATACCTCCAACAAAATTAAAATTGAAGTTGCTGGATACGAACCTTTTACTGAAACTGTTGCCAATTTTGTGAAGCAAACTCAACAGAAAATCTATCTGAAAGAAAAAGTAAAAAACATTCAGGAAGTTGTTTTAAAAACTAAAAAATTAGTAGATAAAAATTGGGGAGTGAATACGAAGACTAAAAGTGTGATGTATTCGGTAAATCCGGCATTCCGAAAAGAAGATTTTTTAGGAGAGACTGCATTAGAATTTAAAGCGAGTAAAAAATCTAAAATTAAAAATATCAACCTGAATATTGCAAGTATTACGGCAGATCGACCTGTGATTATGCGGTATACGATTTATAATGAAAAAAATGGTTTGCCGAACGAAAGTATTTTGGATGAAGAAATCACCGTTGAATTAACAAAAGATAAAATTGTTGACGGAACTTTTACTTTGGATGTGAATGACAAAAATATTTGGGTTCAGGGTAAGTTTTTTGTGGGAATTCAGTTTTTAAAAGAATTTGAAGGCAGACTAAATATCAGTGCTGCACTTTTCAGAACAGGATATATAAGAAAATTTTATGACGAATGGAAGAAAATGACCATTGCTGCTCCTGCAATAAATATTGATGTAAAAGTGGATAAAAATGCTAAAAACGAAAATCAGCAGGAAGAAATTGACGATGCTGGTGTTGCTTATCTTTTTCCGGATGTAAGCACTTATCAGATCGCTTCTGAAGAAAGTGTGTACGGAAAAAATTTGGATGTGGGAAAAGTGTTGAATCTTAAAAATGCAGATCTATATTATGAAGTTTACGGGGAAGGTGAGCCTCTGTTTCTACTTCACGGAAATTCAGGAAGCATAAAAGATTTTTACCAACAGATTCCAGTGCTTTCAAAGCAATACAAAGTGATTGTGATGGATACAAGAGCACAGGGAAAAAGCATTGATAAAACTAAAAACGATCTTAATTATAAAACTTTCGCAGATGATGTAAAAGCTTTAGCGGATCATTTGGGATTGCAAAAAATCAATATTGCAGGGTGGAGTGATGGCGGAAATACAGGATTGGAATTTGCTTTAAAATACCCTCAAAATTTAAATAGATTGGTCACCATAGGTGCAAACGCTTTTCCTGATGGTGTTGACCAGGAATTACTCAATAATTTTAATATTAAATATAAAGTTTTACAGCTTCAAAATAATCCTGAAAAACTGAATGAAAGAAGACTCTTGAAACTGATGTTGAAAGAACCGAATATCAGTGAAAAACAGTTAAATAAAATTCAGAATAAGGTATTGGTGATTGCTGGTGAAAAAGATGTTATCACGCAAGCTCACACCGAGTTTTTGGCTAAACAAATACCCAACTCAGAACTGAAAATCTATAAAGATGCCACTCACATGATCCCTTTTGAAAATTCAGATCAGCTTAATCAGGATATTTTAGAATTTTTGAAACAATAATCTGATTATTGTTTCAAAAATTTTTCATAATATATTTTATCCTTAGTCTGGATTTTTAAATAATATGTTCCTTTTGCAAAATCCTCTACTTTGATGGATTTTTGAGCAGATTTTAAAATCATTCTTCCCAGATTATCGTAAACTTCAGTTGAAATAATTTGTGCTTCGGTCGCAATATTCAAAATATTTTTTACGGGATTTGGGAAGATTGCGATCGTATTCTTTTTAACGAGTTCTGAAGTGTTTAGTGTGGAGTTATAAAAACTTCCAAAATTAAGAATTCCGTATCCCATTTGATCGTTGTGCGCAGGAAATAATGAGGCAGTCTGTCTTAAATTTGTTCTCATCAAATCTCTGTTCATTCCCGGAAAAGCCTGAATTAAACATGCAACTCCACCTGCAGCAATTGGTGTTGCAATAGAAGTTCCCGAAACTGAAATCATTGTGTTATTATCTACTGTTGCAGATGAAGTTCCTCTTGTACTTGCATCGGGTTTTATCATTCCTAAAGAATTGGGACCGTAAGACGAAAATGCAGACGCATTTCCTGCAGAATCTACCGAACCAATGCTGAAGACCTTAACATTGTCTGCCGGAGTTGTGATATAATGCCAAGGAACTTCACCAGAATTTCCGGCTGCGATTAAAACAAAAATTCCTTTGTTTACAGCAATTTCACTGGCTCTACCAATGAAAGATTTTGTTCCGTTCATATCGTTGTAAGTGTAGCTGTATTTCGGATCATCAAAATTATTGTATCCTAAAGAAGTTGTGATAATATCGACACCTTTTCTATCTGCTTCTTCTGCGGCTTCAATCCAGTATAATTCTTCTTCTGGAACCTCAACGGTCGAATTTTCACTTCGGTAAAGATAAAAATCTGCATCGGGAGCAGAACCCACAAAAGTATCTGAGATGTAACCGCCAATTGCTCCTAAAACTACAGTCCCGTGATTATTGAGAGAAGTATTATAGATGTCTGTACTTTTAGAAACAAAATCGTAACCGCCTTTTATTTTGTTATTGGTCCATAATCTGGAAAATGCCGAACCTGTATTTACAGTGGGAAATCCGGTATCAATAACGGCAATTGTTACTCCGGTTCCTGTAAATCCTGCAAGATGGAGTGGTCTTAAATTGATTTGATCAATCTGTTCAGATCCTGAACCATAATCGAAAATGGTCTGGTTTTTCTGAGTTGATTCAAAATCCGACCATTTATTGGTGTTTTGAGTTTTTAAAACTAAAGAAGAATTTTTAGCAAAACTTTCTACCGACTGTACAAAAGGTTGTGTTTTAATTAAATTAACCTGCGCCTGATTGGCATTTACGGCAACACCATTCAGCCATTTTGAATAATCGGTAATGATAAATCCTAAATTTTGTAAATTTTGAATATAAGATTGCTCGATGGGAGCGTCCTGATCATTTAATGCAATTCCCAATGCAGTACGTCTGTTGAGCGATTTTTGACTCAACTCAGAAAGCGGATTGGCATAAAATGTAGCTTTATTGGGCTTATTGGTAAAATAAACAAAAACAAGCTCAGTCTGAGCAAATGTTGTAGAATAACCTGCTAAAAAACAAAAGAGTAAAAGTTTTTTCATCGAATAATTTTGTATAAAGATAAAACAAAATCAATAAAATTTTTGATAGCACTTTAAAATCCTTATTTTTACGAAAATATTCGTTTAAGAAATTGCTTTATTGGGAAAAAATAAAATCTAAAACCTAAAAGCAATGGAAGAAAACTTAAAAAAATAAAATTTATATGAAAAAGATACAGATGGTTGACTTGCAAAGTCAGTATTACAAAATAAAAAATGATGTAGACAATGCGGTTTTAAATGTAATGGATTCTGCTGCTTTTATTAACGGACCAGAAGTAAAATCTTTCCAAAACGAAATGGAAACTTATCTGGATGTAAAACACGTAATTCCTTGCGCCAACGGTACTGATGCTTTGCAGATTGCTTTAATGAGCTTAGATTTACAGGAAGGTGACGAGGTAATCACCGCTGATTTTACTTTTGCAGCTACCGTTGAAGTTATTCATTTATTAAAACTAAAATCTGTATTGGTAGATGTAGATTACGATACTTTTACCATCTCTACAGAAGCGATTAAAAAAGCAATTACTCCTAAAACAAAGGCAATTATTCCGGTTCATATTTTCGGACAGTGTGCTAATATGGAGGAGATTTTAAAAATTGCTGAAGAACATAATTTATTTGTGATTGAAGACAATGCACAGGCAATCGGTTCTCAATATACTTTTTCTAGTGGAGAAGTGAGACATGCAGGAACAATGTCTACCGTTGGAACGACTTCTTTTTTTCCATCTAAAAATTTAGGTTGTTACGGCGATGGTGGAGCGATTTTTACAAATAATGATGAGCTTGCTCACCGTTTAAGAGGAATTGTAAACCATGGAATGTATGAAAGATATTATCATGATGAGGTAGGAGTGAACTCAAGATTAGACAGTATTCAGGCTGCAATTTTAAGAAAAAAACTTCCGAATCTTGATTCTTACAACGATGCAAGAAGAAAAGCTGCAGATTATTATGACGAAGCTTTTGCAGGAAATGAAAACATTCTTACTCCAAAAAGGTCTGAAAATTCAACTCACGTTTTTCATCAATACACTTTGAGAATTTTAAACGGAAAACGTAACGAATTACAAAAGTTCCTTACTGAAAAGGAAATTCCGGCTATGATTTATTATCCTGTTGCATTAAGAAAACAAAAAGCCTATTACCAGGAAAGTAATGATGCTGATTTTGTAAACACAGACAAGCTTTTGGATCAGGTAATTTCTCTTCCAATGCATACAGAATTGGATGAAGAGCAGTTGAAGTATATTACGGATGCTGTTTTGGAGTTTATGGGATAATACTTTGTCAAAGTTGAAAATCTTTGACAAAGTTTAGAGATACGAAGATGAAAATAAGAGAAAGCCATCTAGAACCAGATAGATTTTACCATATATTTAATCGTGGTATAAACTCTAAGTTGGCTTTTTTGAATAATGAAAATTTTAAATTTTTCCTTCAAAAAGCTAAAATTTATATTGTTCCTTATTTTGAAATCTATGCTTATTGTTTGATGCCGAACCATTTTCATTTTATTTTAAAAACTAAATCTGAAATTGATTTTTCTGCAAACTTTAAAGAAAGTGGATTGCATTCAGAAGGATGTTTTTATAGCAAAATGTTAAGTAAATTTATTAATAGCTATACACAATCATTTAATAAAGTTTATCAAAGATCAGGTCCGGTTTTTGAATCACCTTTTAAAAGAATCCTTGTTGATTCTGAAGATTATCTTAGAAATTTGATTATTTACATTCATCAAAATCCACATAGTTTTCAAGAGTATAAGTTTTCGTCGTATTTAGCAATAATATCGGAATTTGAAACAAGTATAGAAAGAGATAAAGTTCTAGAATTATTTGATGATCGCCAAAATTTTATTAAGAGTCATCAAAATGAAGATTTAAGTTTTAATATAAACTTTGTCAAAGATTTTCAACTTTGACAAAGTAATAATTACAAAAAAATGGCAATACTGGTCACAGGCGGACTTGGATATATCGGTTCTCACACAGTTGTAGAACTCATCAATAACAACTTTGAAGTAATCATCGTTGATGATCTATCCAATTCGGAAAAATTTATTTTACATAATATTGAGGAGATTACAGGGAAGCGACCTATATTTTATCCTTTTGACCTGAAAAGAAAAGAACTTCTTAATCAGGTTTTTGATGCTCATGAGATTGAGGGTTGCATTAATTTTGCAGCTTTTAAAGCAGTTGGTGAAAGTCAGGAAAAACCAATCGATTATTATGAAAATAATTTATTTTCTTTAATTAATATTTTGCAGGAATTTAAAGCTAGAAATATTTCTAACTTTATTTTCAGTTCATCCTGCACGGTTTACGGACAGGCTGATGAAATGCCAATTGATGAAAATACTCCGCTAAAAATGCCTGAAAGCGTTTACGGAAAGACAAAGCAAATGGGTGAGGAAATTTTAAAAGATTTTGCTAAATCTTATAAAAGTAAAATTGGCTTACTGAGATATTTTAATCCGATTGGAGCGCATCCTTCTGCTTTGCTTGGGGAGTTACCGATTGGAGTTCCTAATAATCTTGTTCCTTATGTGATGCAGACTGCAGCCGGTATTCGTGAAAAATTGAGTATCTGGGGAAATGATTATCCCACAGAAGACGGAACACCGATTCGGGATTATATTTATGTGGTAGATTTGGCTAAAGCGCATGTTGCAGCTTTGAAAAGTTTGATGGACAAAAATTCTGAAGAAACTGTAATTGATGTTTACAATTTGGGAACAGGAAAAGGTTCATCGGTTTTGGAAGTTGTACAAGCTTTTGAATCTGCAAATGAAGTTGCTGTACCTTATCAAATCTGCGATAGGAGAGAAGGTGACATTACAATCGCTTATGCCAATGCTGATAAAGCTGAAAGAGAACTCAACTGGAAATCTGAAACTTCTTTGGAAGAGGCTTTGAAAACGGTTTGGGAATGGCAGAAATATTTAGAATCAAGAAAAAATTAATTTTAACTAAAATTAGACACTAAAAATATGAAAACTGAAAGAATAGGTATTACATTTTCCTCATTTGATCTTCTGCATGCTGGTCACATCAAAATGTTGGAAGAAGCCAAAACAGTCTGTGATTATCTGATTGTTGGTCTACAGATTGATCCTTCACATGACCGTCCTACAAAGAATAAACCCACTCAAACGATTGTTGAGCGATATATTCAGCTGAAAGCGGTGAATGCTGTTGATGAAATTATTCCTTATTATACAGAGCAAGATTTAGAAGATATTTTAAAATCTTTTGTAATTGATGTAAGGATTATCGGAGACGATTATCTGGATCGTGATTTCACAGGGAAGCAATATTGTGAAGAAAAGGGCATTGAGATTTTTTATAACAAAAGAGATCACCGTTTTTCTTCAAGTGATTTAAGGAAAAGAATCTACGAAGCTGAAATGCAAAAATTAAAATCATAAAAAAAATCCCGAAAAATTATTTTTTCGGGATTTTTTTATAATTGATTGTAAAATGATATTACATTGGTCCACCTTGTTGGTCGTCACCTGTAGCATTAGAGTTTACATCTTTCTTTTTCTTCGGCTGCTCAATCTTTTCACCTTGCTTAAATCTGTAAGTTAAAGATACCGCAAACTGTCTTGGCTGCCACTGCATATAAGATTCTCTTGAAAAATCGGCAGTATTGGTTGTACTTCTCATTGCACGGGTGTTAAAAATATCCTGAATGTTGAATGATATTGTTCCGTCGCCTTTCCAGATTGTTTTTGATGCTCCAAAATTTAAAGCATACATATCGTTTCTGTCTTGGTTTGTCGTTTTTTGAGCACCTCTGTAGAAACCTTGTAATTGGAAACTGAATGTTTTATCAAGCTTAACGGTTGATGTCAATCTGGCTCTTGTAGAGAAACCAGATCCTTCAAAAGACATTGGCGCTTTACCTGCAAGTTCACGACCGTTATAAATTCCTTTTGTATTATATCCGAATAAATCTACGTTTCCTAAGAATTTTAACCATTTTGTAGCATCCCAGTTGAAATTTAAATCTAAACCATAACGGTCATCTGTACCTAAATTGATTGGTTTTGTTTTAAAAACTCCATCATCAGAATAAACCAGCATTTTTACATCATCTTTTTGATGTCTTAAATACAAAGTAGGGTTGATTGTAAATTTACCTTTCGAAATACTGTAACCAAATTCATAAGAATCTACATAAGAAGGATTCAAGTCTATATTACCTTCAAAGATGTTCTGGTTATCTGTATAGCTCGGATTAGGAATTAAAAACCAAGATCTTGGTCTGTCGATTCTTCTTGAGTAATTTACTAAAAATTGATTG
Source organism: Chryseobacterium sp. YIM B08800 (assembly GCF_026163565.1). Lineage (GTDB taxonomy): Bacteria > Bacteroidota > Bacteroidia > Flavobacteriales > Weeksellaceae > Chryseobacterium. Next base: position 15,348 of record NZ_JAPDKN010000037.1, on the reverse strand, counting down.
TCTTTTGCAATTTCGTAGCTTAAGAATACAGTTGGGAAAAGATTATTATAGCTCTTCTTATTATCAATATTTTGTGAACTTGAATTTAAGTTTGAATACTGAATATCAACATTAGAATATTCGTTTCTTACACCAACCTGATAACCTAATTTTCCGATTTTACTTTTAAACTGTACATATCCTGCATTAAACATTTCTTTGTAGTTAGCATTGTACGTAAAGTTGTCTAAATAATGGAAATCGGCAAAAGGAGAGTAACGCTCTAAAACATCATTGTCATAATTGTTATTATTGATGTCTAATCTATAACCAGCTTCAATTCTTGAGTTTTCTCCTATTGGAAGTTCATAATCAGCTTTACCTACCAAAGTTTTGTTTCTTGTATTTTGGCTAATGCTGTTCTGAAGCTCAAAAACATTGTTTGTAATCTGATTAACGTCGGTATCGTTATAAGATCTGTTGCTTTGTAAACTTAATGACAATGAAATGTTTTGTCCCTTATCATCAAACTTATGATCTAAACCAAAATCTCCCTGAAAAGCTAAGTTATTATTAGATCCTGTATTGATTCTCTCTGTAAACAAGCCTGGAGCATTTAAAAAGCGATAATCGTAAGTAATATTTCCTAAGTTATCACTTTCAAAAGTTCTTATTGTTCCGGATGCGTTAACCGATGTTTTATCTGAAAGATCGTAAACTAAACCTGAAGAAACATTATAATTATTGTTTTTGTTTTTAGAAATAGATTCCTGATCAGTTTGAGTTCTTCCGCCGTTAGCAGCGTTAAAGAAAGTTGCGTTGTTTCTATTCGTATTTTTAGATTCACGGTAACCACCGCCACCGTTTAGAAACCAGGTAAGATTACCTTTTCTCCAGCTTAAATTCGTATTTAAATTGGTTTGCGGTAAATATCCTAAAGTTCCGGTAACACTACCGTTGAAACCTGTCTTTTTTGATTTCTTTAAAATAATATTTAAAATACCTGCAGTTCCGCTTGCTTCAAACTTTGAAGAAGGGTTGGTAATTACTTCAATTCTCTCAATCTGATCAGCAGGAATACTTTGTAATGCATTGGCTCCGTCATCAATCCCAAGTAGGGCAGAAGGTTTTCCGTTAATTAAAAAACGAACGTTTGAGCTCCCTCTCATCGAAACCGTTCCGTCTGTATCTACAGAAACTGATGGTACATTTGATAAAACATCCTGAAGGTTTCCTCCTTTACTTACAATATCTTGTGAAGGATCGTAAGTTCTTTTATCAAGCTCAACTTTATAAGGTTTTACAGCAGCTGTGATTACAACTCCCTGAATATCCTGAGTTTTTAGATTGGTACTTGTTGCTTCTGGTTCTATAGAAAGCGCACCAATACTTCCGGCGGTAGTAATTTGTTTATTAATAACGCTTTTCTTGTAATCGATTGCTTCTACTGTAATATCGTAGTTACCCGGAGTAAGGTCTAGTTTATAGTTTCCTTTTTCGTCTGTAAGAGTAGCATCACTCAACAGTTTACTTGCTTTATTACTAAAAGTTACAGAAGCGTAAGCAACAGGTTGGTTGCTTTTATCAACCACAGTTCCTGAAACTCCTACTTTATCCTGAGCAAAGGCAAAAGCTGCTGCAGATAAAACAAAAGTAAGTCCTAAGGTTTTTTTTGTGAAAATACTGATTATTTCCGTCTGATTCATAAGGTATTCTTTAGATAAAATTGCAATAAAAAGGTTTTAATTTTATTAAATTATTAAAGCTTTTAAAAGTACAATTTCACGATTCGTTTATTATTTTTAAATAGATATGTCGCCTTTGAGAGCTAAATGTTAATTATTAATTTGTTAAAATAAAGTTAAATATGTTTATTATTTAATATTTTTCGAGTTCAGCCAATCCTGATATGCTTTTGCATTGATGACATGTTGTTCTGCACTTGCCGTAAATTTGTGAAATCCGAATCTTTCAGGATCTGCACACATGAAAATATAATCGTGTTTTTCAGGGCTTAAAACCGCATCCACAGAATTTTTATCTACCACACAAATCGGTCCCGGAGGAATTCCTGCATTAGCATAAGTATTGTAAGGCGATGGAGTAGAAAGGTGCTTATAAAAAACTCTTTTAATAGATTCTTTAAAGTTGGTCTGTTTGTTTATGGCATAAATTACCGTTGGATCAGATTGCAGCTTCATTCCTTTTTTATATCTGTTTAAATATAAACCGGCAATGGTTTTCATTTCGTCAGGTTTTCCGCCCGATTCTTTGTAGACAATCGATGCCAAAGCATAAATTTGATCTCTCGTTAAACCAGATTGTTGTTCTTTAGTCTTTCTTTCAGAGGTCCAGAATTCGTTGTACTGGTTTTCAAATTTGTTGAAAAATTCTTTTGGAGTAACCGTCCAGAAAAAATTATACGTATCGATGAAGAAATATTTTTTTAAATCTTCAGCATTTTTATATCCTTTTTCAGAAGCTATTTTATCAAGATCGCTGACGAACTTTAATGAATCCAGCTCTGTTTTTTTGCTCACTTTTCCCACCATTTGATAAATATCTCCAAAATCTCCAATTCTGAATGAGTTTTCAGTTTGATTTCCGGCTTTTATCATATTTACCAATTTTGTATTGCTGGCTCCTTTAGCAAAATGATAACGGCCCGGCTTGAAATATTCGTCCATGTTTTTATCTTTTGCAACCTCAACAAATGATTCTTTATTATCAACATACGGACTGATAGAATCTAAGATCTGATTAAACTTCGCACCATGTGGTATCAAAACATATCCGTCTTTTGAAACGTTGTTTCCGTAATATTTACTGTAGAATTTTAAACCAAAAAATCCTGCTGCTGCAAGAATAAGGAGTACGATAATGAGAATAGCTTTTTTCATTATGATTAAATAGATTAAAAGTTTTTATGTTTTTAAAGAAGATCTACTTTTCCTTCGAAAACTTGTTTAGCTGGACCTTCAAGCCAAATCTGACGGAATGCTTCTCCATCTTTTTCAGCATAAACTTTAAGGTCACCGCCCAACGTTTTAACTTTTATGGAGGTTAGATTGCCTTTTTTTAGAAAAGTTAAAGCAGAAGCTGTAACTCCTGTTCCACAACTGTAAGTTTCATCCTCAACGCCTCGTTCATAGGTTCTTACGAAAATCTCATCATCAGAAATATTTTCAACAAAATTGACATTGATGCCTTTTTCTTTATAATTTTCAGAATTTCTGATGCTGTTTCCTTCTGCAAAAACGTTGAAATTGGCAATGTCTTCTACATATTTAATATAATGAGGTGAACCTGTATCTAAAACAGAATCTTCTCCGTCGTTGGTGATTTCTGTAACATCACCCATTTTTAGTTTTACAATATTTCCGTTGATCTCGGCTTCGTGAAGTCCGTCGATGGCAGTAAATACAGTTTTGTTATTTTTAAAAATCGAAAGAAAGTGAGCAAAAGCTACCGAACAACGCGCTCCGTTTCCACAGAAACTTTTGGAACCATCAGAATTGTAGTAATCAACTTCAAAATCTACACCTTCTGCCGTGTTTATCTTGATCAATCCGTCTGCGCCAATTCCAAAGCGGCGGTCGCAAAGTTTTTGAATATTGGTAATTGAAAGGTTATCCCACTCTCCTGAGCGATTATCTATCATTACAAAGTCGTTTCCTGTTCCCTGATATTTATAAAATTTCATAGTTTTTTTGTCTAAAATCAACCTGCAAAATTAGTATAATTAAAACAAAAAACGAACAGCGATTGCTGTCCGTTTCATTATTTAGAATGATTATCTTCTTGACCCGCTTCTTTGAGGATTGTTATCAGAATTATTATTGTTCTGAGGCGTTGTCTGCGTATTGTTTCTGTAATTTCCGCTACTGTTTTGTGAAGGCTGTGGCTGATTTCTTACGCCACTGTTTCCCTGAGTTTGATTACGGAAACCTGAGTTACTTTGATTTCTCACACCATTATTGGAATTATTTCTTGGCGGATTATTATAAGTTCTCTGATTGTTGTTGTATCGGTAAGAATTATTTCCGTTACCAACTCCATTATTAGGTCTCTGAGTTCCTGTGACGTTTCCTACAGCTCCAGAATTACGTTGTATGTAGATTTTATTTCTGTTATTTCCGTAATAGTAAGGTACTCCGTTATCGTAATAATATCTCATATCGTTTCTGTAATAATATCCGTCGTTACCATAATAACCACCTGAACCATAATATCCTGAAGGAGCATAATAATACCCGTTATCATAATAAGGATCTCCGTAAGCACCGTAATTGTCACTATAAACGGCACATGAAGTTAAACTGAAACCGAGTAGAAGACCCGCTGTTATTTTTAATATATTTTTCATAATTGTTCTGTATTTTTTTCTTTAAAACTTTTCTTCCAGCTGACATATCCTAAGATCGCCATTATGGTAAATACCAAATATTGAACCGAAGTTATTCCGTATCCTTTATAAATATACATCGGGATAGAAATAAGATCTCCCAAAATCCAGAAAAACCAACTCTCAATGCGCCTTTTCGCCATCAACCACATTCCGACCAAAAATACTGAAGTTGTAAAAACATCCAGCCAATTTGCCCAATCGAGATGATAAAAACCAAACTCTATATTGTCTGTAGAAAAATGATTATCAATGTAAGGTTTGTAGTAATAAATGATCATCACTAAAAAAATACTCAGGATGAAAAGTATTGCTGCCATCATCCATTCTTTCTTTTTTGCCCACGAAACATCTACGTGAATTTGATCTTCAGAATTTTTGTTCCATAAAATCCATCCATAAACACTCATCACAGAATAATAGACATTAATCATACAATCTCCCAGTAAACCTGCGATAAAAAGAAGGTAAACATAGATGATGGTAGAAACAATTCCTGTAGGATAAACCCAAATATTTTTTTTAATCGAAAAAAAGACGCTCATAATTCCTAGAACAGTGGCAAAACCTTCAAGGAAAATTTGCAGATTAGTGTATGTTTCGTAAGGTTTTATGAAGAGATCATAGATATTCATGGGTTCAAAAATAAGCAAAAAACATTGCATTTTAAAATACATTAAAATAGGTGTAAATCAGTTTTATATAGTCTGGAATTAAAATAAATTGACGAAATTTTGTCAATAAATGTTAAGGTCTCTAAATTTTTTATATTTTCGTAAATCTTTAAAACAAAGAAAACAATATGTCAAATATTTGGAAAACAAAACCATTAGGAGCCTATGAGGCCGATATGAAAAAGAGTGAGCTTAAGAGGGTTCTTGGTAAATGGAGCCTTACAGCCATTGGTATCGGTGCAATTATCGGAGGTGGAATTTTTGTACTTACAGGTACCGGAGCTTACTATCATGCGGGTCCTGCTTTAGCTTTATCATTCGTTGTTGCAGGGATTGCCTGTATATTTGCGGCACTCTGTTATGCAGAGTTTGCAGCGTTATTGCCTGTTGAAGGTTCTGCTTATGCGTATGCATACGGAACAGTAGGTGAAGTTTTTGCCTGGCTTATCGGTTGGGGATTGGTATTGGAGTACGCAATGGGTTCTATGACGGTGGCGGTTTCGTGGTCCGGATATTTTAATAAATTTTTGAAAATCATTAATGTAGAACTTCCTTACTATCTCACGAATGATTTTGCTACGGCAAAACAATATGCAGTAGCACATGGTTTAACAGAACCTAGTTTTGCGTTTAATTTACCTGCATTTATTATTGTTTTGATTGTTACTGCGATCTTGGTAAAGGGTACTAAAGAAGCTGCAGGTGCAAACAACATGATTGTGATTTTAAAAACTTCAGTTGTAGTTTTTGTGATCGTTGTTGGAGCTTTGTTTATCAATATGGATAATCTTTCACCATTTATTCCTGACGAAAAAATGATTATTCAATCTGATGGAAAAATGGGACCAGCTTATGGTTTCAATGGTATTATTGCCGGTGCAGCTGCTGTATTCTTTGCTTATATCGGTTTTGATGCAGTTTCTACTCAGGCTGCGGAAGCTAAAAATCCTAGAAAAGATATTCCTTTTGCAATTATTACTTCTTTATTGGTTTGTACCGCATTATATATTTTAATGTCTCTTGTATTAACAGGAATGATGAATTATAAAGATTTCGGAACTATTCCTGATGCTCTTACTGCTCCGGTTGCAATTGCTTTTGAAAAAGCGACAGGAATGGATTGGGCTGTAATTTTGATTACCGTTGCTGCAACCATCGGATTAATTTCTGTATTGTTGGTAATGATGTTGGGACAGTCTAGAATTTTCTTGGGAATGGCAAAAGACGGTCTTCTTCCGGGAATGTTCAAAGAAATTCACCCCGTAAGAAAAACTCCTTATAAAAATACAATCCTTTTAGGTTTAATTGTGGCTACTGTTGCAGCACTTACACCGATCAGTACTTTGGTACATATGTGTAGTTTCGGGACTTTATTTGCATTTACAATGGTTTGTTTTGCAGTTTGGTTATTAAGAGTTAAAAAGCCGGAATTAAAAAGAGGTTTCAAAACACCAATGCTTCCTGTAGTAGCATCTTTAGGGATTTTAATCAATATTTACTTGATCATTAATCTTGAAGCAACTGCAATTTACATGGCAATTGGCTGGTTGGCTTTAGGACTATTGATTTACTTCATGTACGGTAAACGAAACAGTGTTCTGAACCAAGGTGGTTACGATGAATTTATCGAAAAATAAATTTTAAATAGATACTTTACAATCCGCAGTTTAATTTCTGCGGATTTTTTATTTTTGTTATTATGAAAAAGATTTTCACTTTACTATTTTCTGCGTCAGGTTTATTGATGTTCTCTCAAAAAATCGAAAGTTTTGAAACTATTTTAAATGATAAAATAAGCATCAGAGCCATCGAATTGTACGATAATAAAGTTTGGTACAGCGGAACAGATTCTAAATTTGGTTTTGTTGATTTAAAAAATAATAAAACTCAAAAACAGATTAAACTGTCTGAAAAGAAATTACAGTTTAGAACTTTGGCGCAAAATAAAGATGCTTTTTATGCCATTAATATTGAAAGTCCTGCTCATTTTTTTAGAATAGATAAAAAAGATCTTTCGGTTATAAATATTTATACAGATACCTTGAAAACTGCATTTTATGATGCATTTATTTTTGTAAATGACGAGCATGCGGTTACTTTCAGTGATCCAGCAAAAGATTTGAATTTAAAATTGTCTTTTATTATGACAAAAATGAATGCAGTTTTAGATTTTAATACACTCACCAAAAGAGAAGGCTTTAACAGTATAAAACTTAACGAAGGTGAAGCTGCTTTTGCAGCAAGCAACACCAACATTGCTCATCAGGGAACTAATATTTGGATTGCAACAGGTGGGAAAAGCTCAAGAATTATTAAGATAGATTATACTACCTTAAAATCAAACGTTTATAAAACACCTTTCATTCAGGGAGAATCGGCTCAGGGAATGTATTCTATTGATTTTGCCAACCAGAATTTCGGAGTTGCAGTTGGTGGAGATTATACAAAACAGGAAGCTAATGTCAATAATATTGCAACCACAAATGACGGCGGAAAAACCTGGCAAATTCAAGCATCAGGAAAAAATGCAGGATACACAACTTGTGTGAAAATAAAACCTAATTCAAAAGGCAAAGAAATGATTTCTGTAGGTGATCAACACATCAGTTATTCTTCAGATTTTGGAAAAACGTGGAAAAAAATTTCCGATGAAAAAGGATTTTACGTTTGCAAATGGGTAGATGGAAATACCGTTGTTTTTGCCGGGAAAGATAAGATCTCATTGATGAAATTAAAATTTTAAATGCTTTAGATAGAGCATATCTTTTCGATTACAGCAGATTTGAAATTTCTTAAAATTACCTTTGATCAAAATTTTCTAATGAAAAATTTAAAAATATTTTTCTTTTTATTAATTCCAACCTTTTTTTCTGCTCAAAAAATAAGAGTCTTCGTTTTGGCGGGTCAGTCGAATATGAATGGTTTCGGATATAATAAAGATCTTCCAAATGATTTGAAAACCATTAAAGACGTTTATGTTTTCCAGGGGAATTCTGTTCCTGACGGAGAAAAAAATGGTGGAATAGGAAAGTGGGATGTTTTGAAAGCAGGAAACGGAACCGGTTTTAAAACAGACGGAAAAACCAATATACTTTCAGACCGATTTGGTTTGGAAATGACTTTCGCTAAAAGAATGAAAGAACTTTTCCCGAATGATAAAATTGCGTTAATCAAATATGCGAGAGAAGGTACTTCCATAGACAGTCTTGCGACAGGAAGTTTCGGTTGTTGGGATTCAGATTATCACGGAAAAAACGGACTGAATCAATATGACTATTTTCTGAGCACCGTAAAAAACGCTTTAAATGAAAAAGATATTGACGGAAACGGAAAAGCAGACGAATTACAAATGTCTGGGATATTGTGGATGCAAGGTGAAGGAGACGCAAGCTACAACGAAGAAATTGCCAATAATTATTACGCTCATCTGAAAACTTTGATGAATCAGATGCGGGCTGCTTTACACACCGATGATCTACCGGTTGTGATTGGAAAAATTTCAGATTCGGGGAAAAATGAAAAAGGAAAAGTTTGGCCGATGGGAGAGTTGGTACAGTATGCTCAGGAGAAATTTGTAAGAGATGATAAAAACGCAGCGATTGTTCGTTCTACCCAAAAGTACAATTACGGAAACGATCCATGGCATTATGACAGTGCAGGTTACATCGATTTAGGAAAGAATTTTGCAGACGAGGTATTTAGACTCATTATAAATTTCGAAAAGAAAGACTAATATAATTCATGATCTCTAATTCAGAAGTATTGGTTAATTTTGCAGAATGAAATTCACCAATTTCATGAGTTTAGAAAAAATATAAAGTATCAAATGAATTCGTTAATCGATAAATATAATATTCCAGGTCCGCGTTACACGTCTTATCCCACTGTTCCTTATTGGGACGAATCTACTTTTTCTCCGGAAAAATGGAAATCAAGTGTGATAAGATCTTTCAATGAAAGTAATTCTACAGAAGGAATTTCAATATACATTCATCTTCCTTTTTGTGAGGCATTGTGTACTTTTTGTGCATGCCATAAGCGTATTACAAAACAGCACAGTGTAGAGATTCCTTATCTTGAAAGTGTTTTAAAAGAATGGATGCTTTATCTTCAATTATTTAATGAAAAGCCGAAATTAAAAGAACTTCATTTAGGCGGTGGAACACCTACATTTTTTTCTCCAGAAAATCTAAAAACCTTATTGCAGGGAATTTTTGATACGGTTGAAATTGCAGAACATCCTGAATTTTCTTTTGAAGGTCACCCCAATAATACCACAAGAGAGCATCTTCAGACTTTATTCGATCTAGGATTTAGAAGAGCAAGTTTTGGAGTGCAGGATTATGATTTGAAAGTTCAGAAAGCCATTAACAGAATCCAGCCTTTCGAAAACGTGAAAAATGTTACAGAATGGGCCAGAGAAATTGGTTATACAAGTATTTCTCACGATTTGGTGTATGGTTTACCGCATTCTAACTGGGAAAGTATGGCTCTTACTATTCATAAAACTTTAGAGCTAAAACCAGACCGTCTTGCTTATTATTCTTACGCTCATGTTCCATGGATAAAAGGAGTAGGGCAAAGAGGTTTTGATGAAAACGATTTGCCAAGCGGTGAAGAGAAACGCAGATTGTATGAAGATGGCAAAAAATTATTGGAAGAATTAGGATATAGAGAAGTCGGGATGGATCATTTTTCTCTTGAAGAAGATGAACTGTATAAATCTATGATCTCAGGAGATATCCACCGTAATTTTATGGGATATTCTTCGAGCAAAACTCAGCTAATGATTGGTTTAGGAATGAGTTCTATCTCAGATTCTTGGTATGCTTTTGCTCAAAATGTAAAAACCGTTGAAGAATATCAGAAAATAGTTGAAGAAGGTGAAATTCCTGTTGTGAAAGGACATGTTTTAAACGAAGAAGATCTATCAATCAGAAGACATATTCTAAATTTAATGTGCCAGTTGGAAACTACTTTTGAAAATAAAGACGCCATTCCGGAGCTTGAGAATGCTTTTGATATGCTTCAGGAAATGGAACGTGATGAATTGGTTGAAATTAACCACAATCACATAAAAATTACAGAAAAAGGAAGAGCTTTCACAAGGAATGTAGCCATGGTTTTTGATCTCAGAATGTTGAGAAACAAACCCGAAACCAGAATTTTTTCAATGACGATATAATAAGAAAAGCGATTCAGAAATGAGTCGCTTTTTTACTGATTAGGTTGAACGAAATCTTTTATCACGCAAAGATTTTAATTTTTTAGCTTATTATTTTAAGGAGCAAAGGATAGCAACAAGTCGCTGATGAAGCTTGAATAAAACGAACACTTCATAAAATCAATTCATTGATTCATCTTTAATCCTTAAAATGCTTTATTAATATCAATTTTTGCGTTAATATGACATTTAATTGCAATAAATATTATCAAAAGTAATTTGCAAATTTTTTATCATGCAAAGATTTAATTTTTGAATTTATTATTTTAGGGAGCAAAAGGATGGCGACAAAGTCGCTGATGAAGCTTGAATAAAACGAACGCTTCATAAAATCAATTTATTGATTCAATCTTTGCTCCTTAAAGTATGCTTTATTAAAATCAATCTTTGCGTTTAAATATATAGATAAAAGGAGTTCAGATTATTTAATAATTATTTTCTGGCTGTAAGATTTAAAATCTCCCGATTTAATATTGATGTAGTAAACTCCTGCAGGAATTCCTGAGATATTGATGCTGTTTTCAGAATCGAATTTTGTTTCGTCTAAAACTTTTCTTCCTTCCGTACTAAAAATTTCGGCAATATTGTTGTTACCCTTTAATCCATCCACAAAAATTCTTTCTGATGCGGGATTTGGGTAAACTCTGATTTGGCTGAATGTAGCATCCTGAACTCCCAAAGTTGTTGTTTTGATCTTATAAATTTTACCATTATTTACAGCACCTACATAAAGCTCGTTAAGATTGTCTTGTCCGAAAGTTGAAAAATTATTTTCGGTAAAAGGTGTTGTCCACGAAATTGAATTGTTGGAATCCATTGTACCGATTTGCGAAGAACAGTAATCTGCGAAAAAATATTTTCCCTGTAAAGAAGGATTTTGTGTTCCACGATAAACATAACCGCCTGTAATCGAACATTTGTTTCCGGAATGATCATAAACTGCAACCGGGAAAGTCATTGTTGAAGAAGCTGCGCAGCTTGTTGTGTTGTAATCATTATTTCCTTCATAACATCTCCATCCATAATTGATTCCAGCCTGTGTTATTGGCATTCGGTTGATTTCTTCAAATAATCCTTGTCCTACATCAGCAATCATTACGTTTCCGCTGGTTAAGTCAAAAGAATACTTCCACGCATTTCTTAAACCGTAAGACCAAATTTCATCTGAACCATCAACGCCAATAAAAGGATTTCCAGAAGGGATGTTGTAGGCTCCTGTAGAATTAATATCAATTCTTAAAAGCTTTCCTAACAATGAATTTTTGTTTTGAGCATTATTATTGGGGTCACCGCTACTTCCGCCGTCGCCTGTTACAACCCACAAATTTCCGTCAGGAGCAAAATGGATGCTTCCGCCATTATGATTGGCAAAAGGTTTTGGAATATTTAAAATAATTTTTTCAGAATTCGGATCGGCGGTATTCGGATTTGCTGTATCCACAGAATATCTTGCTACGATAATGTTTCCGGCTGTGTTGTTATAATATACAAAAAAATATCCATTAGTTAAATACTGCGGATGAAAAGCCAAACCTAAAAGTCCTCTTTCTCCATTGAAGGTAACTTTACTGCTTATATTGAGAAAGTCTGTAGCATTCACGGTTCCGTTTGGTTGTATAATCTTAATGATTCCATTCTGTTGTACTACGAAAAGACGGCTGTCGTTTGCGTTGGTAATTTCTACGGGACTTGTAAGCCCGGTTGCGAATTCTTCCAGAACAAAACCTTGAGATTGTGCCGTTAAGGAAGAGAATAATGGTATTAAAAGTAATAGTTTTTTCATAATATTTTGAAATTTAAGGTGTTGTAAGTTTGAAATGAAAATTCCGTACCATTACCTGTTTTTAATATTTAATAAAATAAGTAATAAAATATCATTAAAATAAGATTGCCGATATATCTGAAAATAAACCATTTCTGTTATCAAAAGTTCATAAAATATCAATAAAATCATTATATTTGCCGACTTAATTTAACGTAGTTATAACAAAATGCAAGGAAAAGGACTTATTACAATTGTTGCTATTGTACTAGGGTTAATTTGCTTAAATGAGCTATTACCAACCTGGTACGCCAGCAAAATTGAATCGCAAATCGAAGCTGCGAACGGAAACGAGAAAGAAATCCAGAGATTAAAGGATGAAACTTTAAATCTTGGGTTTACAGAACTTTCTTATGCTAAGGCAAAAGACAAAGAAATGAAGCTAGGTCTTGACCTGAAAGGGGGGATCAATGTTCTTTTGGAAATCAATCAGAGAGATTTGGTGAATGATTTAACAAATTATTCTACCAATCCTATTCTTATTGAGGCTCTAAACAGAACAGACGAAGCTCAGAAAAACTCTACTAAATCTTATATCGACAATTTCTTTGTTGAGTTTGATGCCGTAAACAAAGCAAAAGGTGCAAACCTTAAACTTGCAGATCCTGAAATCTTCGGAAATACTAATCTTTCTGAGATTAAATTTAACACCACTGATGAGCAGGTAAAAAGCATCGTTAAGAAAAGAATTGATCTTTCTGTAGGTACAGCTTTTGAAGTAATCAGAACTAGAATTGATAAATTGGGAGCTATCCAGCCAAACGTACAGAGAGTTCCGGGAACGGCAAGAATCTCTGTAGAAATGCCGGGTATGAAAGATATCGATAAGGTGAAGAAAATGCTTCAGACTTCTGCAAAACTTCAGTTTTGGGAAGTACAGCAGTTTCCTGAAGTTGCACCATATTTTCAGACTTTAACAGCTACAGTTGCTGCAAAAGGTGACTCTATGGGAGTTGCTAAAAATGTTAACTTCTTAAACTTAATGCAAGGAGGGAAATCTGGAAGCATGAGCTCTGTAGGAAGTGTGAAACTGACAGATACTGCAAAAGTAAACAAGATCTTAAACAGTAAAATTGCGCAGTCTTTACGTCCTGCAAATATTAAATATACCCAGTTTATGTGGGGTTACAAACCAGAATCTACAGATGAAAAAAGCTTGGTTCTATATGCTGTAAGAGGTAATATCAACCAAAAAGCTCCGGTAGACGGTGCTGTAGAAACTGCAAACATCGGTTACGATGAATTGAGCAGAGTAGTGGTAGATATGCAAATGGATTCTAAAGGTGCTAAAGATTGGAAAACGCTTACTGAGAAAAACGTAGGAAAACCAGTTGCTGTAACTTTAGATAACAGAGTTTATACTGCGCCAAATGTACAGGGTGCAATTCCTAACGGTAGAACTCAAATCTCTGGTAACTTCTCTCAGGAAGAAGCTAAAGAATTGGTAGACGTTTTAGGAGCGGGTAAATTACCTGCAGGTGCAAAAGTAGTACAGGCTACACAAGTAGGTCCATCTTTAGGACAGGAGTCTATTGATGCGGGAGTAATGTCATTCTCTATCGCATTCTTAATCATTATTGCATACATCATTTTCTACTACGGTTTAGCGGGAGTTTATGCGGTAATTGCAATGATCATCAACTTATTCTACATTTTCGGAATTATGGATTCCGGAGACTTTACTTTAACGCTTCCTGGTATTGCGGGTATTGTACTTTCAATGGCGATGGCGGTAGATACCAACGTAATTATTTACGAAAGAACGAAAGAAGAATTATTTGCAGGTAAAAACATTCTTGAAGCATACAAAGATGGTTTCAAACATGCATTGAATGCAATTATTGACGGTCACTTAACGATGATTCTTACGGCGGTAGTATTGTTCTTCTTCGGAACAGGTCCTATCAAAGGATTTGCATTGACGTTATTGATTGGTGCTGTAATGACATTGTTTACATCAATCTTACTTTCAAGAGTAATGATCTTCCATAGATTAAATAAAGGTAAAAGTCTTTCAGTTTGGACTCCTCCAACGAAAAACTTATTCAGAAATACTTGGATCGATTTTATTGGAAAAAGAAAATACTCATATATTCTTTCTGCAATTTTAACGGTAATCTCTTTAGGATCAATTTTCGTTAACGGATTTAAATTTGGTATCGATTTTACAGGAGGTAGAAACTACGTTGTAAGATTTGATAAAGAAGTAAATGCAGAAGATGTTGAAAATGGTTTAATTAAAGTTTTCTCAACTCAGGATGGTAAAAACTCTTCTGTGGAAGCTAAAACTTTTGGTAACAACAATCAGCTTAAAATCTCTACAGATTACCTGATCAATGACGAATCATTGAAAGCTGACCAGACTATTGAGCAGAAATTATTTGAAGGTTTAAAACCAAGCCTTCCTGCAAACATGACCTTAGAAGAATTTAAATCTGCAGATACAGATCACGCAGGAATTATCTCTTCTGAAAAAGTAGGACCTTCTGTTGCTGATGATATTCAGACACACGGTACTCTTGCAGTTGTTGCTGCTTTGGCAGGTATTTTCATCTATATTTTGGTGAGATTTAGAAAATGGCAGTTTTCATTGGGTGCTGTTGCGGCACTATTACATGATGCGATCATTATCTTGGGTGCGTTCTCTTTATTCCATTCGGTTATGCCTTTCAATATGGAGGTTAACCAGGATTTCATTGCGGCAATTCTTACAGTATTGGGTTACTCAATCAACGATACCGTAATTATCTTCGATAGAATTAGAGAATACTTGAGAGAGAAGAAAGCGCTTACTTTATCAGGATTGTTTGATGATGCAATTTCTAGTACTTTAGGTAGAACATTCAACACAACATTTACCACTTTACTTGTAATTCTTGCCATCTTTATCTTTGGTGGAGACAACTTGAGAGGATTTATGTTTGCATTGTTAATCGGTATCGGTTTTGGTGCTTATTCATCCATCTTTGTTGCGTCGGCAATTGCTTACGATTTCCTTAAAACAGGAAAAGAAGAAGAAGTACACGGTAAATCTTCATCAGATAAAGAATTACTTGCTACAAAGTAATATCAACTACATTAAATATACTAAAGAGTCTTTCATTTGAAAGGCTCTTTTTTATGACTTCTAAATTCGATTAAGGATTGTCCGCTTTTTTGTCATATTAAAAAAATCTTTGTGTGCTTATCTAAGTGAAATCGAAGATTAGACGAAGTCAAACGCCTTTGCGAGCTTAAAAACAGC